>JAECQP010000010.1 GCA_015999745.1 Sphingobacteriia bacterium
GGCCGGATCAGAGATGATGCAGCAATAAAGATTCGGATATTCAACAAAAAAGCTCCCGGTTAACCGGGAGCTTTTTTGTTGAAATGTTATACTGGAGTGAACTCCTTTAAATTATAATGTGTTCAGCACTTCGTTCATATTGCGTACTGCATCTGCGCTTTTGTTGAAGGCAGCCTGCTCTTCTGCATTGAGTTTGAAGTCGATGATTATTTCCCAGCCATTTTTACCAATGGTAACAGGAACGCCTAAGCAGATATCCTTCTGACCGTATTCGCCATCAAGGTTCACGCAGCAGGTAAATAATTTTTTCTGGTCGCGTACAATGCTTTCTACCAATGCAGCTCCGGCAGCGCCTGGAGCATACCATGCGGATGTACCTATTAATTTGGTTAAAGTAGCGCCGCCAACCATGGTATCGTTGATAACCTGCTGCTGCTGTTCTGTATTCAGGAAGTCGGTAACAGGAGCGCTGTTCCAGGTAGCGTAACGGATCAAAGGAATCATGGTCGTATCTCCGTGTCCGCCAACCACCACTGCATTCAGGTCAGCAGGGCTGCAACCGAGATGCTGGCTCAGCTGATATTTGAAACGGCTGCTGTCTAAGGTACCGCCCATACCAATGATTCTGTTCTTTGGCAGGCCTGTTGCTTTCAACGCCAGGTATGTCATGGTATCCATTGGATTACTGATCACGATAATGATCGCATCCGGTGAGTATTTTAAAATATTTTCCGCTACGCCTTTTACAATACCGGCATTGGTACCGATCAGTTCTTCCCTGGTCATTCCCGGTTTACGTGGAATACCGGAAGTAATGACCACTACGCTGCTACCTGCAGTTTTGGCGTAGTCGTTGGTGCTGCCTGTTACTTTGGTGTCGAAACCCAGTAAAGCAGCGGTCTGCATCATGTCCTGCGCTTTACCTTCTGCCAAACCTTCTTTAATATCCAGCAGAACAAGCTCAGTACACAGTTCTTTACGGGCAATATTATCAGCACAGGTTGCTCCAACGGCACCAGCGCCTACTACGGTAACTTTCATAGATGCAATATTTTAAGTGATTAAATTTTTGTGCTGCAAAGGTACGGCCATGCCGTTACTTTTAGCGAATAAATTCCTGTAATTCGGATATTTCCACACCCATTTCCCAGGCCTTTATAAATTGCCGGTCTTTGTTGTACAATGCCACAAATGGTGTGTACCTGGCCTGGAAGAAGGAAGGAAGAAAATATTGGGGATCGCGTCCCATCCTGATATTAGGAAATTTATTGAATTGATAATGCTGGTAAAAATTCCGGATATCGGTCAGGTCGCGGTAGCTGGCCCAAACAAAGAAGACCTGTTGCAGGCTGTCGATATGTTTGGCAATCTCCTCCGCCTCATGCTGGCAATGGCCGCATTCGGGACTGAAATAAATAATTGCAGTGTATTTGCTTGCCGGCAGGTCCTTCTGCGAAAACCAGGTACTGTCTGTCTGGAGTATCCTGAACTCAGGAAGTGCCGGGTTCTTTTCGTAAGGGGGGCGGTTGTCGATGGCAGACTGCGCCGATCCAAAGAGAACAAGTGTGCTGAACAGGGAAGCCAGTAATAATTTATATCCCATATTGGATGATTTGTGCAGAAGCGGTGAACTATCTGCCGGTTTTTCCTTCCGCTTCCATCATGCGCAGTTGCTTGGCATCATGCAGGAATTCGGAGGCGAAAATAAAATTATTGAGTAATTCGTCTTTGCTGAAGATGATGTCTTTGTTGGTTCCTTCCCATTGTTTCCTTCCCTGGTGCAGGTAAACAATATGGTCGCCGATTTCCATCACACTGTTCATATCGTGTGTTACCACAATGGTGGTGATATTGAATTCAACTGTGATTTCTTTTATCAGTTTGTCTATCACCAGTGAGGTTTGCGGATCCAGCCCCGAATTGGGCTCGTCGCAAAAAAGGTATTGGGGATTCAGTACAATGGCGCGGGCAATCCCCACCCGCTTCTTCATCCCCCCGCTGATTTCTGCAGGGTAGCGCTTATGGGCTTCCTGCAGGTTCACCCTTTCCAGTACTTCTGCAGCGCGTTTCTTTTTTTCTGCCAGCGTGAGATTGGTAAACATATGCAACGGAAAGAGTACATTCTCTTCCACAGTCATGGAGTCGAATAAGGCGCTTCCCTGGAACAGCATACCGATTTTCTGGCGCAGGTTTTTCCGTTCCTTCTTATCCATCGTTACCATGTCGTTGCCGTCGTAGGAAATCAGCCCGGTTTCGGGTTTGAACAATCCCACCATGCACTTGGTCAGTACGGTTTTACCGCTTCCGCTGGCGCCAATAATGAGGTTGCATTTACCGGTATCCATCACGGCGCTGATACCATCCAGAATGACTCTGCCCTCAAAACTTTTGCTGATATCCTTTATTTCGATCATGTAAATGCAAGCTACTGATTAGTGATCAATCCAGCTCTATCTGGTTTCTTAACAAATCCTCAAAAACATCTCTTTTCCGGATCAAATGGTCCTCACCGCCACGTACCATCACTTGTGCCGGCAGGTACCGGGAATTATAATTGCTGCCCATTTCAAAACCATAAGCCCCGGCATTGTCAAATACCAGTAAATCGCCTTCTCTCACTTCGTTCAGCTCCCTGTCCCCGGCAAATGTGTCTGTTTCGCAGATATTGCCGGTAACAGTGTATTTTTTCAATGGCCCTCCGGGGTTGCTGATATTGCGGATCTTGTGATAGGCTTCATAAAACATAGGCCTGATCAGGTGATTAAAGCCACTGTTCACCCCTGCAAAAGTGGTGGTTTTATTTTCCTTGATCACATTCACTTTTGTAATGAAAGTCCCCGACTCGCTTACCAGGAATTTACCGGGCTCGAACCAGGCCTGAAAAGTTTTGCCGTAAGTGGTTTGCAGCTTCAGGAGTACTTCGTTTACGCTGGTGGCCAGCAATTGGATATCGGTACCGGTTTCATCATCCCTGTAAGGCACTTTAAAGCCGCCCCCCAGGTCCAGGAAGCGCAGCTCCGGAAAATGAGGCACCAGGTCAAAGAAGAGCCCGGCCACTTTCATGAATACGGCTACATCCTTGATTTCACTTCCGGTGTGTATATGCAAACCGGCAATATGGAGATTGTATTGCTTAACCAGCAATACAATCTCATCGAGCTGCTCAATCGGAATGCCGAATTTACTTTTTTCATGACCGGTGGAGATCTTCAGGTTGCCGCCTGCCATAATATTCGGGCGAAGGCGGATGCCCACCGGGTAACTGTGCCCGAATTTCTTCCCAAACTTTTCCAGGTTGGATAAGCTGTCGATATTGATATTGATGCCCGACCCGGCCGCTTCTTCAATTTCTTCGAAGGCAATGCCATTACTGGTGTATAAAATGTTTCCAGGATCAAAGCCGGCGCGTAGGGCCAGGTGGGCTTCATTTACAGAGCTGCAGTCGATATTGCATCCGAGAGAACGGATATGTTTCAGGATACTGATATTGGTCAGGGCCTTGCAGGCATAGAAGAAACGGGCATTAACACCCTTAAAAGCTTCCTGTAAGTACTCGTACTGCAAACTGATTCTGTCTGCATTGTATACATAAAGCGGTGTTCCGTATCTGGCTGCCAGTGCAGCCAGTTGATTGTTGCTGAGGGAGGTAGACATTGCACAAAGATAACATCCAGAATTATTCCGGATTATTTTCTTCTAACGGCGCATCGGATGATTTGTCGGATGATTCGTCAGCACCTGCTTCCGGCGCCGCTTCGTTATCTGTTGCGGCTTCTTCCGGCAGGATGATGAGTTCACCCTCTTCGTTCACCTTAAGTGCAGATACGTCTTCCGCCTCTTCTCCCGTCATCTCTGCAACCGGCTGGTCGGTAAAGTCTTCAGGGCGGATGATGGTACCTTCCACCAGTTGATCTGCAAGCACTTCCCTGATTTTAGGAAGGTCTGACGTACTGTTGAGGCCAAAATAATCCATGAAGGTTTTGG
The DNA here is from genome assembly GCA_015999745.1 of Sphingobacteriia bacterium. Classification (GTDB taxonomy): domain Bacteria; phylum Bacteroidota; class Bacteroidia; order Chitinophagales; family Chitinophagaceae; genus Sediminibacterium. Next base: position 3,985 of record JAECQP010000010.1, read on the forward strand.
AAGTGGCATATACCAGCGGTTTGCCGGGTAACTGCTCATTCCTTCCGCTGATCAGGATCAGTTCTTTCTCCAGTAATTTCTGAATACTGTAGTCGCTGTTAACGCCCCTGATGGCTTCGATCTCTCCCTTGGTGATGGGCTGTTTATAAGCAATGATGGCCAGGGTTTCCAGTGCAGCGTTGGATAAACGCTTCAGGAACTTGTCGCCATTCAGTTGTGCAATGGTTTTGTGGTAATCTTTTTTGGTAAGGAACTGCCATCCACCGCCGCTCTCACGTACTTCAAAAGGATAGAATTCGGAATTGTATTTCTCCCTGATTCCTTCCACGGCAGTTTCAACCTGGTCTAAGGAAATACGCTCTTCCAGAAATCCAAAACTATTGTTGATCAGTTCAACAATATCTAATGATGTCAATGGTTTCTCACTGGCAAAAATGAGGACCTCTATATGAGGGATGATTTCGCTTAATTCCATGCTTAGGATAATTAGTAATTGTTGAAGATAAAAAATACTCCGGATCCTTTTTAGAAATTCCGGGGAACCCTTTATCCCTGCAAAGCAGCAGCGCCACTCACAATCTCGGTCAACTCGGTTGTAATGGCCGCCTGACGTGCACGGTTGTAACTGATTTTGAGTGATTTGAGCAGCTCATTGGCATTTTCACTGGCCTTATCCATTGCGGTCATCCTTGCACCGTGTTCGCTGGCATTGCCATCCAATACGGCTTTGAACAACTGGGTATTCAGAATTTTAGGCATCAGTTCGGCAATCAGTTGTTCTTTTGCCGGCTCAAATATAAAGTCGGATTTTTTCTTGCCCGCAGACTTGTTTACTTTAGGAATAGGGAGGAACTGCTCGGCAGTAAATACCTGTGTAGCGGCGTTTTTGAACTCGCTGTAGATAATTTCCACCGCATCAAACTCCTTGTTCTCAAAAGCTTTCATGGCCGCCTGAGCAGCAGCTTGTACGGCTTCGAAGTTCAGACTGAGGTAAATGTCTTTATAAGTAGCATCAGTGTTAAATCCGGCCTTGCTCAATCCTTCGTAGCCTTTCTTTCCGATATTCCAGATGGCGATATTTCCTTTTTTATGCTGGGCTTCGTATTTTTCTGCAATAGTACTTTTGGCCAGTTTGATCAGGTTGGCATTGTAACCTCCGCACAACCCCCTGTCGCTGGTTACTACAATCAGCAATACTTTCTCAACCGGTCTTTCTTCTGCCAGCGCCAGGGTTGCTCCACCTTCAATATTGCTTACAATATTGCTCAGCATCTCCTGCAATTTCTGTGCATATGGGCGCATCTGTGTAATAGAATCCTGTGCGCGACGGAGTTTTGCCGCACTTACCATTTTCATTGCTTTGGTAATCTGCTGGGTACTTTGTACGCTTTTAATTCTGTTTCTAACCTCTTTTAATTGACCGGCCATATTGTAGAAGTGTTTTGGGGTGCAAAAGTAGCTGAAAGGTGCATAAATTCCAATTTGGAGTTGGCTTATTTAAAGTGGTAGGCCAGGCCAATCCCATTGCCGGTAGGGCCAAACTGCAGGTTTCCCATTTGTTGTTCCAGTATTTTGCCATTCCGGCGGTGATTTCCATACTGAACCAGGTCAAAAACCAGTAAAAAAGCGCCCTGCAGAATGAGGCTGTTGCCAAACCCGGCGGGTTGTTCCCGGTTCAGCCGGGCTCCCCGTTCCTTCAGATAAAGCCCTGTAGCTATATACGCCAGGTCCAGCCCGCTGTTCAGGAGCAGTATTTTTTCCAGTTTCTGCTGTTCCAGCAGGTTCCGGCTGTAACTGTATTTTTGGGCAAGGTCCTTCTTTATTTTAATCAGCCCGTAGGTGGCAATCCCCATGTTAATCACATTCCAGTAAACGTTCATGTTAAAGAAATGCCGGTCACTGCCCCGGGCATTGTTGGCTGAAATACTCCCCTGGATGATGTTCACCCCGGCCCAGGCGGCCAGGATGGTCAGGTTGGTCTTGTGCCTGTTCAGCCGGTCTGCCGCCAGCGAATCGCTTAACCGCAGTTTGGCAGTGTCGGAAAACGGGGCTGCTCCGGCCGTTTCACGGGCGCTGTCTGCAGGGGGATATTCGCCGGAATGCTCCTGCCCGTTTGCGGTTCGGCATAAAATGGTACCTAAAACTAAAAGAGATGTTAGAATCGTATTTCGGCTCATCCTGGTCTAAAATCAAAAGCTTACATTTGTCCGCCTTCAGGCGGAGTGCCAAATTGACTAAAATTTATCTTTCGCACGCTGTTTGACTGTTAAAATTTTTCATACCAGAGCTATAATTATATGTTGAAGTTTATTTCTAAGTTATTTGGTGGCAGTAAAAGTGAGAAGGATGTGCAGCAATTGATGCCCATTATTCAAAAGACCAACCAGTTCTTCGAACAATACAAGTCGCTTTCCAACGACCAGTTAAGGGCAAAAACCACGGAGTTCAAAGACCGTATTCAACAGCATCTCACCGCAATAGATGCGGAGATCGCCGTCAAAAAAGCGGAAGCCGATGCTTTACCCGAAACGGATATTCACGGAAAGGATGCGATTTATCAGCAGATCGATAAACTGAAGAAAGACCGTGATAAAAAGATAGAGGAAGCCCTGGCCGACATTCAGCCCGAAGCTTTTGCCGTCATAAAAGAAACCGCATGCCGTTTTAAAGAGAATCCGGCGCTCACCGCTACAGCAACTCCGCTGGATCGCGAACTGAGTGTTCGAAAAGAATACATCACCATCAAAGGAGATCAGTCCGAGTTTAAAAATACCTGGACAGCCGGTGGTGGTGCCGTAACCTGGAATATGGTCCACTACGATGTACAGTTGATCGGCGGTAGTGTACTGCACCAGGGCAAGATTGCGGAAATGGCCACCGGTGAGGGTAAAACACTGGTATCCACGCTTCCTGCCTACCTCAATGCATTGGCAGGAGAGGGCGTACATATTGTAACCGTGAACGACTACCTGGCCAAAAGGGATAGTGAGTGGAACGGAACCATCTTTGAATGGCTTGGGCTTACCGTAGATTGTATCGACAAACACGAACCCAACAGCGAAGCCAGAAGAAAAGCCTACCTGGCCGATATCACCTATGGTACCAATAATGAATTTGGTTTTGATTACCTGAGAGATAATATGGTACATAGCCCGGAAGAAATGGTGCAACGCAAACACCATTTTGCCATGGTGGATGAGGTGGATTCCGTATTGATCGATGATGCCAGGACCCCGCTGATCATTTCAGGTCCTATCGGGTACCAGACCGGCGAGCAGCAGTTCTTTGAACTGAAACCAAGGGTTGAAAAACTGGTGGAAGCGCAGAAAAGAGCCACCCAGCAATTCCTGACCGAAGCCAAGAAAAAAATTGCAGAAGGCAACGATGATCCCAAAGACGGTGGCCTGGCCTTGTTCCGTGCCCACAGGGGGTTGCCTAAGAACAGCGCCCTGATCAAATACCTGAGTGAACCGGGCATGCGCGTAAAACTCCAGAAAACGGAGAACCATTACCTGGCCGATCAGCAGCGTGAAATGCCGAAGGCTGATGCGGAACTGTATTTCTATATCGATGAAAAGAATAACTCGGTAGAATTAACCGATAAGGGTATTCAGCTGATCACCGGTTCGGGGGAAGACCCCACCTTCTTTATTCTACCGGATATCAGTTTATCCCTGGCGGGAGTGGATCAGGATGCATCGCTGAGCCCGGAAGAAAAATTACACAGAAAGGAAGCCATTATTAATGAGTATGCCGTTAAAGCAGACCGGATTCACACCGCACAGCAGTTGCTGAAAGCCTACACCCTTTTTGATAAGGATGTAGAATATGTGGTGATGGATGGTGGTGTTAAGATTGTGGATGAACAAACCGGGCGTATCCTCGACGGACGCCGTTATTCCGATGGATTGCACCAGGCGATTGAGGCAAAGGAAAATGTGAAGATTGAAGCAGCTACGCAGACCTATGCAACCGTAACCTTACAGAATTATTTCAGGATGTACCATAAGCTGGCCGGTATGACCGGTACGGCAGAAACCGAAGCAGCTGAATTATGGGACATCTATAAACTGGATGTAGTCAGCATTCCGACCAATGTGGTGGCCATTCGTAAAGATGACCAGGATCTCGTATTCAAAACCAAGCGCGAAAAATTTGGCGCAGTGATCGATGAGATTGTGAAAATGCGCGAGGCGGGCCGGCCTGTACTGGTTGGTACCACTTCGGTGGAAGTGAGTGAATTACTGAGCCGTATGTTGCGGCAAAAGCAGATCCCGCACAATGTATTGAACGCCAAACAGCATGCCCGTGAGGCACAGGTTGTTGCTGAAGCAGGGTTGGCCGGTGCTGTTACCATTGCTACCAATATGGCCGGCCGTGGTACAGATATCAAACTCGGACCGGGCGTAAAAGAAGCCGGTGGTCTGGCTATCCTGGGTACGGAGCGCCATGAATCCCGCAGGGTAGACCGCCAGTTGCGTGGTCGTGCAGGCCGCCAGGGCGATCCGGGTTCATCCCTGTTCTTTGTATCGCTGGAAGATGATCTGATGCGTATGTTCGGAAGCGAGCGTATTGCCAAAGTGATGGACTTTGCCGGATACAAAGAGGGCGAAGTGATCCAGCACAGCATGATTACCAAATCCATTGAACGTGCACAGCGCAAGGTGGAGGAAAATAACTTTGGTATCCGTAAGCGTTTGCTGGAATACGATGACGTAATGAACAAGCAGCGCACCGTAATCTATACCAAGCGTAACCACGCATTGTTTGGAGAACGCCTGGCGCTTGATCTGGACAATGCTATATATGCGGTTGCAGAAGGATTGGTGAATGCCTTTAAAGAACAGAATGATCACGAAGGATTCCGTTTGGCAGCCATTGTCAATTTTGGTATTGATACCTCCATTACGGCAGATGAACTGTACAAATCCAACGAAAATCAACTGGCGGAAAAACTGTACACAGAAGCAGTTACCAATTATGAAAGAAGGAAGCAGGACCTGATGACTCAGGCTGTACCTGTATTCAGAAATATCAAACAGCAACAGGGTTCGCATGTAGACAATGTGATTGTTCCGTTTACCGACGGAAGAAGGCAGATGCAGGTGCTGGCCAACATGAATAAAACCCTGGATACCAACGGGGCCGAGCTGGCCAATGCGCTGGAACGGTCTGTAACACTGGGCTTTATAGACGACGCCTGGAAAGAACACCTTCGGGCTATGGACGACCTGAAGCAGAGCGTGCAAACGGCCACTTACGAGCAGAAGGATCCATTGGTAATTTATAAAATGGAAGCTTTTGACCTGTTCAAGAAAATGGATGGTGAAGTGAATAAGGATATTGTACAGTTCTTGTGCCATGCAGGTATTCCATTGGCAGAAGGAGATGATCTGAAAGAAGGACATCAGGAAAAAACAGACCTGAGCCGGTTAAGCGCCAACAAAGAACAGATAGACGCGGCAGGCCAGGAATATGCAGCTAATGAAAATGATTACTACGACCCCACTCCTGTAAAACAGGAACCCATTAAGGTGGGACCCAAGATCGGGAGAAACGATCCCTGCCCTTGTGGAAGCGGCAAGAAATACAAGGCCTGTCACGGCAAAGATTTATAAATGAAAAACCCCGGAAACCCGGGGTTTTTTGATGCAGTGGATCAGAAGTCCCCCAACTCCGACACACTCAGTTCAATCGTCCAAACCAGTTCGGATTTTACGGAATTGGCCGGCCATATTTTTATCTCTTTCAGGAGCAGTTGAACGGCTGTTTCGAAATCGCCGGTCTTATTGTCTCTGAGCGTCCATACCTGCTGAACGGATTTATCGTTTTCTATGGAAGGCTTTTTTTGCAATCCCCCTTCATTATATTTGCCTTTGTCTATATAAGCAATGAGTTTATTGAAATTAGCCCTGGCGCTCTCTTTGGTAGGATAGTTGCCAAACACCGCATAGAACTGGTGATACTCCTCCAGGAAGTCGTCCAATGCATCTTCCATGTAACTGCTGTCGGCCAGCGGCAACTGTACTTTTGAATAATAGGCAAAGAGCAAATCATCCCTGGTGCCGGGCTTGATATTGTCGATGGTATTTTTAAAGTCATAACGCGCGTCTGCCAGTAACCTGTTCAGTTCTGTGGCAAAAGCAACCGGTGCCTGATCGGGCAAAAGCCTGATTTTTTGCGCGGAAACCGGTTGGCTCACAGCCGCCGCGATCAACAGGATCAGTATATTTTTTTTCATGCGATTGCTGTTTTATAATTTATAACTCAGGCCTACTTCCATACAAAAAGATTTGATCTGCGAAGTGGTGGAGCTGGCATTGGTCCAGGTGTATTTCCTGGTGCCAAAGTTGAACTTGAACCGAAGCCTGGCATCCTCTTCGAGGTCATATACGGAAACACCCCATCCAAAGAATGTGGGAGAGCGGGTAACATCCGGATAACCTTCTTCCGTCATTTTTACGCCCGGAGAAACACCGCCTTCCAGGTAAAATCCTTTCAGCAGCCACAGCCCGGCATATTGAAACAGGTCCAGAAATGGAACTCCTCCGTCTTTGATCTTTACAGATTCAAGCCCTTTCCGCAGCACCAGTGGATAGAACCTTCCCCCGATAGGCTTCTGGGTCATTTTTACGATAGAGGCGTACGTGGTTTTATTATTGAAACTCTGTGGCTCCAGGCCGGCAATGGCCGCAACCCTGGCGTTCAGCGCCTTGCTGTAATTGAGGTTCACCAAACCGTATTCCAGGGTGATCCTCGGTTGCAGCCCTTTAGACTTGTAATACTGTCCGAAGGTTTGCTGGGCGGTAGGATTGGCAAAACCAATTGAGAAGTCCAGCCGGTTACCATCCGGGTTTTCAACCTTTCTTTGTGCGTTGGCCTCCATGCAGCAAAGGCAAAGCAGGGTAAGGAAGATGGGGAAATGTCTTTTCATGATGAATGATTTTTCAGCAAAGCAAAATTTTTCAGGCGCTTATCCTATACCCTTCGCACGGTATTCAGGATGAAGGGCGGGTGAAATGCTTTGATTATCTTTGCTCCATTAAAATTTGATTATGCAGATAGCCCGCTATATTGATCATACCATTCTGAAGCCAACCGCCCTGGTGGCGGATATTGAGAAACTGTGCAAAGAAGCGGCGGATTATGGATTTGCCGCAGTTTGTGTGCCCCCGAATTTTGTTAAAAAAGCAAAAGAACTGCTGGCCGGAACGCCGGTAAAAGTGGCCACCGTTATTGGTTTTCCGTTTGGTTATTCGGCCGTGGAAGCAAAACTGGCCGAAGTTTTGCTGGCAATCGTAGACGGGGCCGATGAGCTGGATGTGGTAGCCAATATCAGCGCCATCAAAAACAGCGACTGGCAGTACCTGGCCAATGAAATCAATCACCTGATGCCGGTGATTAAGGGAAAGGGGAAAGTAATTAAAGTAATCATTGAAAGCGGGGTGCTGACCAATGAGGAGATCATTAAATGTTGTGAGTTATATGGTGTGGCGGGTATTGATTACCTGAAAACCTCCACCGGCTATGCCGAAAAAGGCGCTTCGGTGGAAGCTGTGAAGCTGTTCAGAAAGCACCTGCCTGCCCATGTACAGATCAAGGCATCGGGCGGGATCCGCGATTATGCATTTGCCAGGGAACTGGTAGAAGCGGGAGCCACCCGGTTGGGTTGCAGTGCGGGTGTGGCCATAGTAAACGGGGCTCCGGCAGGGGAAACTACCGGATACTGATAGTTCTGTTCCGGCTCAACAAGGGTTTTTGTACCTTTACCGTCCATTTGATATCTTTAAAAAAGACCATGATGAAACTCGTTCGATATTGGTTGCCCTTTGTTGTTGTCCTGGTGGCAACACAGGTGCATGCAAATGACACGGTCATTGTGGTAAAAGATGTGCGGATGGACCTGCTAACCATTAAACAGGCACAGGTGAATAAGCGCAGTTCTATGATGACCAGTTCCGGCCAGTACAAAGGATACCGGATACAGGTGGTGAGTACCAGCAGCAGGAGCCGGGCGCAGGAGGTAAAAACAGAAATGATGAACCGGTTTCCGGATCAGAAATCTTACCTGCTTTTTCAATCGCCCAATTTTAAGGTGCGGGTGGGAAATTTCCTGAAAAAAGAGGATGCCGAAAAATTTCGGAAGCAGTTGAATAAGGTATACCCGCAGGGAGGATATGTGGTGGAAGACGCGATTGAATATGTGCCGAAGGAAGAAGATTTTTTTGAATGAATTCATTTACATGCTGAACGAAAAAATAAAACAACTGGCAAAGCAGTATGCGCCTGAACTGATCAGCGTGAGAAGACACCTGCATGCCAATCCTGAGTTGAGTTACCAGGAATTTAAAACTGCAGAATATGTGAAAGCCCGTTTAACAGAAATGGGCATTTCTTTCGAAACCATTGCCACTACCGGCGTGTTGGGTATGATCAAAGGAAAGAACCCCGGCAGCCGCGTAATAGCGCTGCGTGCAGATATGGATGCCCTGCCGATTGTGGAAGAAAACGACGTGTCCTACAAATCCGTTAACAAGGGCGTGATGCATGCCTGTGGGCATGATGTACATACCACCATTTTGCTGGGGGCTGCAAAGATCCTGAACGAACTGAAGCACGAATGGGAGGGCACCGTTAAACTCCTGTTTCAACCCGGTGAAGAAAGAAATCCGGGCGGTGCCAGTTTCATGATACAGGAAGGTGCATTGGAAAATCCAAAGCCAGCCGGTATTGTTGGGCTACATGTACATCCCGGATTAAATATTGGTCAGCTGAGTTTTAGAAAAGGGCGTGTAATGGCCAGTGCAGATGAAATTTATATCACCATCAGAAGCAAGGGTGGTCATGCTGCAGCTCCGCATCTCACGGCCGATACCATCCTGATTGCATCACAGCTGATTGTAAGCCTGCAACAAATCATTTCACGGAACAATAACCCCATTTCACCATCCGTACTATCGATCTGCTCTATCCAGGGAGGAAGTACTACCAATGTGATCCCCAGCGAAGTGAAGCTGATGGGCACTTTCAGGGCAATGGATGAAGCGTGGAGGTACAAGGCGCATGAGCTGATAAGGAAAGTGGCCACAGGTGTGGTGGAAAGTATGGGCGCCGAATTAGACCTGCACATAGATGTGGGCTATCCGACCGTAGACAATGATCCTGCTTTTACAGAGATGGCCTGGAAACTGGCCGACGAATTCATGGGTAAGGAACATGTGGAGGAAACGGAACTGAGAATGGGCGCAGAAGATTTTGGATATTATACACAGGTAATACCCGGTTGTTTTTACCGGTTGGGTGTGCGCAATGAAGCAAAAGGAATTATTCACCAGGTGCACACGCCCAAATTCGATATCGATGAAAATGCCATTGAAACGGGCGTTGGTATGATGGCCTATATGGGCGTCAATCTGGCAACAAAAAAAGTATATGAGTAAACAGAAGAATTTACGGAAAGAGCAGGCGCTGGAATATCATTCCCATGGTCGTCCGGGAAAAATTGAAGTGATTCCCACCAAGGAAGCCAAAACACAGAGAGACCTCTCACTCGCCTACAGCCCGGGTGTTGCAGAACCCTGTAAAGAAATTAAGGAAAATCCGGAAGATATATATAAGTATACCGCCAAGGGAAACCTGGTGGGTGTGATTACCAATGGTACGGCAGTACTGGGATTGGGCGATATAGGTCCCGAAGCCAGTAAGCCGGTGATGGAAGGAAAGGCGGTGTTGTTTAAGATATTTGCCGACATCGATGTGTTCGATATAGAGATCAATGAAAAGGATCCGGAAAAGTTTGTACAGATTGTAAAATCGCTGGAACCGACATTCGGGGGTATCAACCTGGAAGATATCAAGGCACCGGAATGTTTTTATATTGAGCAGCAGTTGAAAGAACAGATGAAGATTCCGGTGATGCACGACGATCAGCATGGAACCGCCATCATCAGCAGCGCAGCCATGCTGAATGCACTGGAACTGCAGAAGAAAAAAATAGATAAAGCCCGTTTTGTAATTAACGGTGCAGGTGCCGCCGCTATGGCTTGTATTCAGCTATATGTAGCACTTGGCGCCAGATACGATAACTTTATTGTATTTGATAAAGACGGTGTACTGCACGAGGGCAGAACCGATCTGGGGCCCATCCGTAAAAAGTTTGCCGTTAAGCGAAGCGACTGGACACTGGAAAAAGCCATGAAGGATGCAGATTGTTTCCTGGGGTTGAGTGTGGGCAATGTGCTTACCGGGGCCATGGTTAAAAGCATGGCCAGGAATCCGATCGTGTTTGCCATGGCCAATCCCGATCCGGAAATCAGTTACGAAGAAGCCACCAGCGTGCGCAAGGATATCATCATGGCCACCGGCCGCTCGGATTATCCCAACCAGGTAAACAATGTATTGGGCTTCCCGTATATTTTCCGGGGAGCGCTGGATGTTCGCGCAACGCAGATTAATGAAGCCATGAAACTGGCGGCAGTAAGAGCTATTGCGGAATTAACCAGAACCGCTGTTCCGGATATTGTGAATATGGCATATAACCAAAGTAATATGAGTTTTGGTCCGGAATACATTATTCCCAAACCGCTCGATCCAAGATTGCTTTGCACCATTGCACCGGCAGTTGCCAAAGCTGCCATTGATAGTGGCGTAGCGCAGAAACATATTACCAATTGGGAGGCGTATGCACTGGAGCTGAACAAGCGCCTGGGCCTGGATAACCAATTGATCCGCGTAATTGGGAATAAGGCCAGGAAGGATCCGAAACGATTGGTATTTGCTGAAGCGGATAACCTGAAAATTCTGAAGGCAGCCAGCATTATTTACGATGATGGAATTGCTTACCCTATTTTACTGGGCGATCCGGCCAAGATAAACCGCATAGCAGAACAGAACAATATAGACCTGGCGGATATCCCCATCATTGATCCGCGCAGTGATGAGATGGAAGACAAACGGGAGTTTTACGGGCAACTGTTTTTCCAGAAGCGTTGCCGCAAGGGAATGAACCATTATGAAAGCATCAAGGTTATGAAAGATCGCAATCATTTTGGTTGTATGATGGTGGAAACCGGAGATGCGGATGCCATGTTATCGGGATTAACCAAGAACTATGCAGAAGCCATTCGCCCCGCACTGCAGATTGTAGGTACGGATGAAGGAGTGAAAAAAATTGCCGGTATGTACCTGTTGCTCACCAAAAAGGGGCCGCTGTTCCTGGCAGATACCACTGTAAACTTTAACCCAACGGCGGAAGAACTGGCGGATATCACCATGATGGTTGCCAAGGAGGTCCGGAATTTCAACCTGACGCCAAGAATTGCCATGCTGAGTTACAGCAACTTTGGAAGCAGTGATTCCCCCGAAGCAAAACTGGTTGCACAGGCTACTAAAATTCTCAAACAGCGCAACCCATCATTGATTGTAGATGGCGAAATGCAGGGAAGCCTGGCATTCAATAAAGAAATCCTGAAAGACAATTATCCGTTCAGTGAACTGGTAGACGAAGATGTAAATGTACTGATGTTCCCGAACCTTACATCCGGCAACGTAACCTATAACCTGTTGAAAGAGGTAGGCGGAGCCGATGCGATCGGGCCAATTTTGTTGGGACTAAAAAAACCGGTGCATGTATTGCAACTGGGCAGTACGGTCAGAAGTATCATTAATATGGCGCTGATTGCGGTGGTAGATGCGCAGTTGAAATGCAGAACCGACACGAGGGAAGAAGTGCAACGCAGCAGTTGGTGGAAGCGCCGGAAGAAGGTGAACAAAGGGTAAAAACAAGCGATTATTTTTGGTTTAATAATTAACGACAATGACATTTCTGACTCACCTGGGTACTTATCTGCTGATGCTGAAAGGCATGTTTACCAAGCCGGAGAACTGGCGTATGTACTGGAAAGAGTTCATGCACCAGTGTGTGGAAATAGGGGTGGGCGCATTGCCGATTGTAGTGGTGGTTTCCCTGTTCCTCGGGGCGGTGACCACCGTACAAACCGCTTACCAGATGGTAAGCCCGCTGGTGCCGCAAACCACTATTGCACAGATCGTTCGCGACAGTATTATCCTGGAATTATCGCCTACGGTAGTCAGTATTGTGCTGGCCGGTGTGGTAGGCAGCAAAATAGCCAGTGAGCTGGGAAATATGCGCATCAGCGAACAGATTGATGCGTTGGAAATCATGGGCATCAATACCCGCAATTACCTGATCATGCCCAAAATCCTGGGTGCATTGGTAGTGATCCCCTGTTTGATCACGATCTCTGCAATACTGGGCATCTGGGGCGGACGTACTGCGGGAGATATGGCAGGAATACTGGCAACCGATATTTTTGATATGGGCCTTCGCCAGAACCTTAATTACTACAATATCAATTTTGCTTTTTACAAAGCCTACACATTTGCCTTTATCATCAGCAGTATTTCCGCTTATTTCGGGTATAATGTAAAAGGAGGCGCGCTCGAAATTGGCCGCGCCAGTACAAGTGCAGTAGTGGTTAGTTGTATATTGATACTTGTTGCAGATTATCTGCTTGCGGCATTGTTGCTGTAAGCGGATAATTGGTTAACTTACAGTATGAATCCACAGTTCCCCCGGTTTGAGCAACTGGTTACCAATCCCTTTCGTTTTGCACTCTTTAAACTGGTAAAATTGCCTGCCAGTTTTGTGGCCGGATTACGGGTAGAAAAACTCAATGCAGCAGAGGCCGTGATATTGGTAAAGCATGGATGGCTGAACCAGAATCCTTTTCGCTCCATGTATTTTGCCGTGCAGGCGATGGCTGCAGAAATGAGCACCGGCCTGTTTGCAGTGGGGCAAACCTATCAAAGAAATCCATCCGTAAGTATGCTGGTGGTAAACATAGAAGGAAAATTTTTCAGGAAAGCAACAGGTACGATCGCCTTCACCTGTAAAGACGGAGCGCTGGTAGACCAGACCATCGAGGCCTGCATTGCGGATGGGGAAGGCAGAACATTGCAGTGCCGGTCTATTGGAACGAACGAACAGGGTGAAGTGGTTTCGGAATTTGTCATTACCTGGAGTTTTAAAGCAAAGAAAGTATGAACATAACATTTCATGGCGCTGCAAGAACAGTGACCGGTTCAAAACATGTGATCAATTTAGAGAACGGAAAGAATGTCCTCCTGGATTGCGGACTGTTTCAGGGAATGGGTAAGGATACGGTTACATTGAATGCCACATTCGGGTTTGATCCGCAAACAATCGATTACCTGATCCTGTCGCATGCACATATAGACCATTCGGGTCTGATCCCCAAATTGTATAAAGAAGGATTCAGGGGTGTCATTTTTTCAACTCCTGCCACCAAAGAGCTGAGCTGGATTCTGCTGGAGGATTCCGCAGAAATTCAAAGAGATGATACCCGTTTCATTAATAAGCGAAGAAAGAAAATGGGGCTTCCTCCCTATGAGCCCCTGTATGATCTGGAACATGCGGCAGAAGCGATGGAACTGTTTAAAACCGTTCCTTACGACGAATGGGTTGCCATAGAAAAGGGGTTGGAAGTTCAGTTTACGGATGCGGGTCATATTATTGGCAGTGCAGCCGTACATCTCCGGATCAGTGAAATGGGTAAAACTACCAGGGTTACTTTCAGTGGCGATGTGGGCCGTTACAACGATGCCATCCTCCGTTCACCGGCTGTTTTTGACCAGGCCGATTATATTATCCTGGAAAGCACTTACGGCAATAAACTGCACAACGAAGTTTTTGGAACGGTAGATGCTATTGAAAAATGGATTACCCATACCTGTATTGAGAAGAAAGGGAAACTGATCATACCTGCATTCAGTGTGGGCCGTACCCAGGAAATTCTCTATGCAATGAATCAGCTGGAACAGGAAAACCGGTTACCTGCAGTTCCTTATTATGTAGATAGCCCGTTGAGCAGGGAAGCAACAACAGTGCTCAAGAATTATCCCAGTTATTTTAACAAGCGGATTCAAAAAGTAATGGAAAGTGATAAGGATCCATTCGACTTTAAGGGGCTGAAATTTATTAAAACCGTAGACGAAAGTAAGTACCTGAATGAACTGCCACAGCCCTGTGTGATCATTTCAGCAAGCGGTATGGCCGATGCAGGAAGGGTGAAACACCATATTATGAATAATATCGGGGACGCTAAAAATACCATTCTCATGGTGGGTTATTGCGAACCCCATTCGTTGGGCGGCAGACTGGTAAGGGGAGAAGGGGAAGTGAAAATATTTGGAGAGTTCTATAAGGTGAAGGCGGAAGTGGGGGAGATCCGTAGTATGAGCGCCCATGGTGATTACGAAGACCTTTGCCAGTTTTTATCCTGTCAGAACCCGGAGTGGGTAAAACAATTGTTCCTGGTACATGGCGAATACGATGTACAGCAGGATTTTGCAGTACGCTTGCGTCGAAAAAATTATAAGGAAGTCATTATTCCGGACATGCACGAAAGTTTCCGGCTCGATTAACTGCAAATTTTCAATAAAAAAACTGGAGACATCTACCGGATAGCGCCATTCATCTATTAATAATGACCAATGGTCTACTAGCGTCTTTCCGGCGGATCAATCTCCGCTACCTTTGGCTTGTTCTTCTGTCGTAGAGAACCTACAAATCATTGGTGGATTCTACATCAATATCAGGGGGGCATATCGGGGGATTGTACCTTCTGAATCTGTGAAACACCATATAAGTCCGGCTAATATCAGCCGGACTTTTTTTTTGGACAAAAAGCCCTAATTTTAATGTTGATGCCTGTTTCAGCGGTATCAACATTAAAAAAACTGTCATGATTACCTTGAACATTAATAACAAATCTTACGAAGTGGATGCCAGTCCGGAGATGCCCCTGCTATGGGCTATCAGGGATATGGTTGGATTAACCGGAACCAAGTTTGGTTGTGGCATTGCCCAATGCGGGGCCTGTACGGTACATGTGGACGGGCGTCCGGTCCGGTCGTGCAGTTTTCCTGTAGCCGCTGCAGCCGGTAAAAAAATCACCACTATTGAAGGGTTGAATGAACGGATTGCGGAAGCGGTGCAAAAAGCCTGGGTGGAATTACAAGTGCCTCAATGCGGATACTGCCAGTCGGGGCAGATTATGAGTGCAACAGCCCTGCTTAAAACAAAACCCAATCCCACAGATGCAGACATCGATACTGCCATGCAGGGAAACCTCTGCCGTTGTGGAACTTACCAGCGCATACGCAGCGCCATACACCGTGCTGCAGAAATGATCAAGTGAAACCACTAAAAAACCAACCAATGAATCAATCAACCACTCAGATAAACCGACGTAATTTTCTTCGCCTCACCGGTATTACCGGCGCAGGGTTGGTCATGGGGCTTTCCTCCAGGGCAAACGGCGTTGAAATGGTAGAAAACCTCACCAATGTATTGGAGTCTTTTGAACTGCATCCGTTGGTGGTGATCGAAAAAAGCGGATTAATTACCATTTATAATTCCAAACCCGAAATAGGACAGGGTACATTTCAGTCTATCCCTGCATTGATTGCAGAGGAACTGGAAGTGTCGCTGGATAAGGTTACCATCAAACAAACCGGCGGCGAAAAGAAATTTGGCCCGGGGCAATCAGCCGGCGGAAGCGCGTCCGTTCGTACCAGTTATATGAACCTGCGCAAAGTAGGCGCGGCCGCCCGTGAAATGCTCATCAAAGCAGCGGCGCAGCAGTGGAATGTACCGGTAGAAGAATGTTATGCTGCAGATGCTTCCGTTTTTCATCGTCCTTCCGGTAAAAGCCTTTCCTATGGCGCATTGGCCGAGGCCGCTTCCAAAATCGAAGCACCGAAGAACCCGACCCTGAAAGATCCTAAAGATTTTAAAATATTGGGTAAACCAACCCCAAGACCGGATATACCCTCCAAAACAGATGGTACCGCCAAATTTGGAATTGATGCATCCGTTCCAGGAATGGTGTATGCTTCCATTGAACGCTGCCCGGTTTTAGGCAGCAGGCTGGTGAGCTTTGACGCCACCGCCGCTAAAAAAGTGAAGGGCGTGATTGCGGTTGAAACCTGCGAAAGAATTCATGGGGTGTATAAAACAGAAGGCGTTGCCGTGATTGCAGAAAATTATTGGGCGGCCCTGCAGGGAAGAAAGGCGCTGGCGGTGAAATGGGACCATCAGGGTTTTGATCAGTTCAACTCAAAGGAATACGAACAAAGTTTACGCGCTGCAGCCAAAGAAGAGGGCGCTATAGACCACCAGCAGGGAAATTTCGACAAAGCATTTACAGACGCCCCGGTTAAAGTGGAGGCTTTCTACGAAACACCCATGGTATCGCATTCTCCGATTGAACCCATGAACTGCCTGGCCAGTTGGCAGGAAGGGAACAAGGTAGAGATCTGGACTTCTACCCAGGTGCCCGGAAGAGTGATCGGTGATATCTCTTCTACCTATGGCGTTCCGGCGGAGAATGTAAAAGTGAATATGTTTTTCAATGGAGGCGGATTCGGAAGAAGACTCTATCCCGATTATGTGCACGAAGCGGTACAACTGTCTAAGAAAGTGGGCAGGCCGGTGAAAAGCATCTGGACGAGGGAAGATGATACCCAGCAGGGACCATTCCGCCCGGTAACCTATTCTGCATTAAAGGCAGGGTTGGATGCAAACGGGAAGGCAATTGCATTTCAGCATAAGGTGATAGCACCAACGCTGGATATGCAGAAAAACTACGACAAAACAAAGACCAACGGCACGATGACCGAAGGGATCAGTGAGCAGAAATATGAAATTGAGCACATGAAGAACCTTTATGTGCATCATTATGTTCATCTGCCATTGGCTGCCTGGAGGGCTGTAACCAGTACTACACTGGCATTTTCGCATGAGTGTTTTATAGATGAGATGGCAGTTACTGCCAAAAAGGATCCGATGGCGTTCCGGCTGGGCATGCTGACCAAAGACAGTGATACTAAAAATCTGTTGAATAAACTGAAGGAAGTGTCTAACTGGGATAAGCCGCTTCCTGCAGGATGGGGCAGGGGTGTGGCGCAATATGAATTCTTTGCGGGCCTGGGAGGCTTTGTAGTGGAAGTATCGAAGAAAGGCACTGGTGTTAAAATACAAAAAGTATATGCAGTCATAGATCTGGGTACGGTGGTGAATCCGGATAATACCAGGGCACAGGTGGAAGGCGCGGCAGTAATGGCGCTGACCGCTGCCATCAAAGGGGGAATCAGTTTTGATAAAGGGAAAACCGTTCAATCCAATTACCACAATAATCCGTTGGTACGGATCAATGAAATGCCGAAGGTAGAAGTGCATATACTGGCCAATGGCGGACCAACCATTAAGGGCGTAGGAGAGCCCGGTCTTCCTCCGTTTGCACCGGCCCTGTGTAATGCAATTTATGCAGCCACCGGAAAGCGAATCAGGAGACTTCCATTTGATATCAATAAAATTGTTTAAGGAAAAATAAGTAGCAAAAATGCGTAGTGTAAAGTTGGTGAGTGGTTTATTGGTGCTGTTGTTTACAGCAAGCGCTTTTGTACAGAGCTATGAGCTGCCCAAAAGTATCGCGCGTGGTAAAGCGTTGTATGTTACCAACTGTATGAATTGTCATATGGAAGATGGTAAGGGAATGGAAGGGGTATATCCGCCGTTGGCAAAGGCAGATTTTTTAAAGAGGCCTGCAAAGGATATTATAGAAACCGTTCTGAAAGGGCAGTCGGGCGAAGTGAAAGTAAACGGTGTGCTTTACAATGGCGTTATGCCTGCACAGGATTACTTAACAGATACCGAAATAGCGGACATACTGAATTATGTCAATAACAGCTGGGGTAATAAAAATCCCAAAGCCATAACACCTGCACAGGTTAAAACGCTACGGCCATAGGTGGTCGGCCCCCTATGAAAGAAATCAAAGACATTGTACGGGCATTTGATGAAGCGGTAAAATCCGGAAAGAAAGCTGCACTGGCTACTGTTGTTCATGTAGCCGGTTCTTCATACAGAAGACCGGGCGCCCGAATGCTGGTAACCGAAGACGGAAAACTGACAGGTGCTATCAGCGGAGGCTGCCTGGAGGGAGATGCTTTGCGCAAAGCCGTGTTGGCGATTACGCAGGATAAAAAAAAGCTGGTTATTTACGACACTACCGATGAGGAGGATGCCCGGCTGGGGATACAACTGGGCTGCAATGGTATTGTTAGCATATTATTTGAACCGGTTGATGCCCGCAGTGCAGAACCCATCAACATTTTAAGACAGGCTATCGCACAGCGAACAGCCGGCGTAATCATCACCGGCTATTCACCCGATAACAAAACGCACCTCGGAACAATTGATCCTTTTCAATGGAAAGGAGAAGCGCAACAGGAAATGAGGGATGAAGCGGCAAAAACAATGAACGCAGGAATCTCCGCTCATTGCAGGATAATAATCGGGAACGATCTGCAGCAACTTTTTGTAGAATTTTGTATGCCCCCGGTAGCATTGATTGTTGTTGGCGCCGGCAATGATGCCATTCCACTGGTGGATATGGCGCATTTACTGGGCTGGGTTGTAACCGTGGTGGATGGTAGACCCACGCATGCCAACCGGCAACGGTTTGCGGATGTAGCCCGGTTACAGGTAGGAAAGCCGGGAGAAATTATTACACAACTCAGCTTTGATCAAAGAACAGCCATTGTGCTGATGACCCATAATTACAATTATGACCTGGAATTGCTGGGGCTGCTGAAAGCATATTCCATCCATTATATAGGCCTGTTGGGTCCGGCTGCCAAAAGAGACCGGATGCTGCAGGAACTCTCCGAAAAAGACATTCATTTTACGGAAGATCAATTGAACCGGATCTATGGCCCCACCGGGTTAGACCTGGGTGCAGAAACGGCTGCAGAAATTGCATTGTCCATATGTTCCGAAATCATGGCTGTTCTGCAACAGCGGGATCCGGTACACCTTAAACAGAAGTCCGAACCCATCCACCGGCAGGTATGAAAATCGGCGTAATGATATTGGCTGCCGGTGCCGCATCCCGCATGGGGAAGGCAAAAATGTTATTGCCCTGTAATGGGCAGAGCATACTGGAGCATATTATAGCCGAACTGAAAGCATTGCAGCCGCAGGCCATCTGCCTGGTAACCGGAAAATACCACGAAGCAATTAGCCAAACCATCAACGATCAGGCCATCACCCTGGTGTACAATGAACAATGGAACCAGGGGATGGGAGGTTCTGTTCAAACAGGCATGAAGGCCCTGCTACAACAATGCCCCGATCTGGACCTGGTATGGATTGTGGTGGGAGATCAACCCTTCCTTCACCGAAGCGTATTACAGGAAATGCTGCACCGGCAGCAACAAACCCAAAAGGGCATTGTGGCGGCGCAATACAATGGTGTGAAAGGAACGCCGGTATTGTTCGGCGCCGGTTATTTTAACGCACTGCAAAAATTATCAGGCGATAAGGGCGCGCGGGTTATATTGCAGGAACATCCGGAGGATATCGCCACCGTGGCATTTCCGGAGGGCGAACTGGATATCGATACCCCGGAGGATTATGAACGCTTCCTCCGACAACTAAACCAATAAGATGCTGAAAGATCAATACAACAGGGTTCATGATTATCTCCGGATATCGCTGACGGATAACTGCAATCTTCGTTGCTTTTATTGTATGCCCGAAGAGAATTATGCATTCATGCCATCTCAGCAACTGATGCAGCAGGAGGAGATTGTGGCCCTGGCAAAAATCTTTATAGCCAATGGGGTGAATAAGATCAGGCTTACCGGCGGAGAACCATTGGTGCGTAAAGATGCATCCGAAATTATCCGTTCGCTGGGCCAATTGGGCGTAACGCTGACCATTACCACCAATGCTACCAGGGTGCATCATTTTATAGACGACTTTAAGGCAGCCGGTATCCACTCTGTCAATATTAGCCTGGACACCCTGCAACCGGAGAAATTTCAACTGATTACCCGGCGGGACCAGTTTGGTACGGTCATGGACAACATTCATTTATTACTAAAGCACCAGTTCAATGTGAAAGTAAATGTGGTGGTGGTGAAAGGCCTGAACAATGGAGAAATACTTGATTTTATTGAATGGACAAAGGAACTGCCGATTCATGTGCGTTTTATAGAGTTTATGCCATTCGATGGCAATCAATGGAAAAGCGATAAGCTGGTAACGCTTCAGGAAATGATTGAAAGGATCGCGTTAAAGTATGATATTACCGCCGCCGAAAATGCTCCGCACGATACCAGTAAGCAGTTCAACATACAGGGTCATGCAGGAAGCTTTGCAGTAATCAGCACCATGAGTGCGCCGTTCTGCAGCACCTGCAACAGGATCCGGTTAACGGCGGATGGAAAGATCAAGAACTGTTTGTTCTCTGAAGAAGAAACGGATTTACTGCAGGCCCTGCGCAACGGAAAAAATGTACAGGAACTGATTGAACAATCCATACAGGCCAAACACAGGGAGCTGGGAGGCCAGTTCTCCAAAAATTTTGAACTGATCAATACCAATGACCTGCACAACCGCAGCATGATTGCCATTGGTGGTTAAGTATAGTTATGAAAACGGTTTCAGCAGCAAAACATATTGTACAGGGGAATACCTGTTTGTTAAACAGTATAGAACAGCCTGTTGCAACAGCAGCAGGGTATGTATTGTCCGCTGCTGTTTACAGCAAGGTATCTGTACCGGGCTTTCCGCAATCTTCCATGGACGGATACGCACTGCGTGTTCAGGATAGCGGAGCCCTGTTGCCGGTGCAGGACGAATTACCCGCCGGAAGTTCCCGGCAATTGCAATTGAAGGCAGAACAGGCCATCCGGGTGTTTACCGGGGGCCCTGTACCGGAAGGTGCAGATACGGTCGTGCAGAAAGAATGGGTAACCCTGACAGCATCGGGGATCCGGATACAGGAGCCGGAGCGGGTAGAAGCAGGAGCCAATATCCGGATGCCGGGCGCAGACATTCAGGCGGGCGATCAGGTTATTCCGGAAGGAACCCTGGTTCATCCATACCTGGTATCTTACCTGGCCGGAGTAGGGGCAACAACTGTTGCAGTATATCGCCGGCCGGTCGTTTCGCTTGTGATCACCGGAAATGAACTGGTGCAGCCGGGGAATCCCCTGGAATACGGGCAGGTATACGAATCCAATTCCTTTGGATTAACCGCCGCATTGCAGCAGGCCGGTGTAGACCAGGTACAGCAATGGCGGGCGAAAGATGAGCTGGCCGCAACCGAACAGGCTATTGCTGCGGCATTGAAGGGGGCAGATGTATTGTTGCTGACAGGAGGGGTCAGTGTGGGTGAATATGATTATGTAGTACAGGCCTGTTTAAACCAGGGTGTGGAGCTGCTGTTTCATGGCGTAAAGCAAAGACCGGGCAAGCCCCTGTTCTTTGGAAGAAAGGGGCAGCAACTGGTGTTTGGGCTTCCCGGAAACCCGGCATCCGTATTGAGTTGCTATCAGCAATATGTATTGCCTGCGCTGCATCAAATGACGGGAAGGAAAATGCCCGCGCCACAAATGGCAAAGCTGTTGCATGCCTATGAAAAGAAAGGGGTATTGACTGTTTTCCTGAAAGGATATTATGAAAACGGAATGGTGACCGTTTTGCCCGCCCAGGCATCTTTTCAACTCAGCGCTTTTACAACGGCCAATTGCTGGATAGAACTGGATGAAACCATCTCTTTTTTTGCCGCATCACAGCAGGTGCCGGTTCATTTGTTTTAAACAAATAGCAGGAACGAATATGCAGGAACTGATACTATACGGACTTTGTTTTTTTACGGTGGCATTTTTATATGCTTCCGTAGGGCATGGTGGCGCCAGCGGTTACCTGGCCCTGATGGCATTGTTCGGATTCAGTGTATCCGTCATGAAGCCTACGGCATTGTTGCTGAACGTACTGGTTTCCCTGATTGCATTTATTTCTTTTTACCGGGCCAAACATTTCCGGAAGGAATTACTTTGGCCATTGATAGCCGCATCCATTCCCTTTGCCTATATCGGCAGTGTGATGCCGGTTTCGGAAATACTCTATAAAAAAATACTGGGAGCCGTGTTGCTGATCTCCGTATTGCGCCTGCTTTGGAACAGTGCAGAACGTCCTTTGCAGCCGGCTCCAAAATGGTATGTGCTCAGTGCAATTGGGGCTGCTATCGGATTGTTGTCGGGAATGATTGGAATGGGAGGAGGCATCCTGCTATCCCCTGTTTTGTTGCTGATGGGATGGACCACTCAAAAACAGACCGCAGCGATCAGCGCTATTTTTATTTTTCTGAACTCAGCCTCCGGTTTGTTGGGCCAGTTAAAAGTTGGATTCACCCCCGGGCCGCAGATCTGGGCCATCATCGCTTTTGTACTGGCAGGTGGATTCATCGGCGCCTACCTGGGGGCGCAGCGATTACCGCCAAAAAACATGAAATTTATACTGGCAACCGTGTTGATACTGGCTGCCGGCAAACTCTTTTTTGTAAAATAGTGAACATGGAAATCAAAGTGTTGTTTTTTGGATCGTTAACAGATGCAACTGCCGTTGCAGCGTTAAATGAGGTGACAGCAAGCGATACGGCTGCGTTGCAGGAACTCCTGCATCAGCAATATCCGGCGCTGCGTACCGCCAAATATTTTATTGCGGTGAACCGGCAAATGATCAATAAAAACACCACGCTTAAAACAGGGGATGTGGTGGCTTTGATGCCGCCTTTCTCGGGAGGATAATATGGCCATGAACGATCGGTATATACGACAAGTGATCCTTCCCGGATTTGGGATGGATGCGCAGGAAAAACTGCTCGCGGCCAAAGTGCTGATCGTGGGCATGGGCGGGCTGGGTTGTCCTGTATTGCAGTACCTGGTAGCAGCGGGTGTGGGAACCATCGGCATCATGGATGGCGATACGGTGAGTATGAGCAACCTGCATCGACAGTTGTTGTTCCATGCAGGCGAACTGGGGCAGCCCAAAGTGAAACTGGCGGCAGAAAAAATGAAGGAACAGGATTCCTCCATCCTGGTACAGGCTTATCCCTATGCATTAACGGTTAGCAATGCTGCGGAGGTGGTTGCAGATTACGACCTGGTAATAGATGCCACCGATAATTTTATGGCCAAGTACCTGATCAATGATGTCTGCGTATTGCTGAACAAGCCCTGGATTTATGGAGCGGTTTCGCAATACCAGGGGCAGTTATCGGTATTCAATTGGAGGGAGGGCGTTGCTTCGGATCAACTGCAGCCCATCAATTACCGCGACCTGTTTCCCGTATCACCCGCACCGCATGAAATAGCCACCTGCGAAGAAGCAGGTGTAATAGGGGTGTTGCCTGGAATCATCGGAACCATGCAGGCGGCGGAAGCCATTAAAATCATCACCGGCCTGGGCCTGCCACTGTACGGCCGTTTGTACAACTATGATCTGTTGCAGGCCCGTAGTTACGAGATAGCGATTGTAAAGCGGGAGGACCCGGTAAAAATTGACCAGGCATTTTTTGAAGCGATGAACTACGATCCCTTTTGCGGACAGCCCGAAGAAGATCCGGACATGCATGATATTGAAGAAATAAATGTGGATACCTTTATGCAGTTACGGGCAGATCCGGATGTGTTTGTGCTGGATGTGCGGGAGAAACATGAGTATCCGGCAATTGATTTTGCCGATGCGCAGATTCCCATGTCGGAATTGCAAACAGGGATGGCGGCGTTACCCGACAAAAGCATTTGCGTAATTTGCCACCAGGGTATCAGAAGTGTGTATGCCGCACAGTTGATCCGGGCAAGAAGAAATTTAACCGTGTACAGTCTGAAGGGCGGGCTGACCGCATACTTTAAAAAGGAATCCTGATGAAAGAAAAAAAGCTGCATAATATATTTATAGAAGGTCCGATACCGGCACAGAAGATCGCGGATGATGTACAGAAGCATTCCGGCAGAACAGGCATCGGTGCACACAGTATATTCCTGGGGCAGGTGCGGGCTGATGCAAAGGAGGGCGGAGCCGTAACCGCTATTGAATACACGGCTTATACAGAAATGGCGTTGGCTAAAATGGATATTATCCGAGAAAACCTTTTTGCAAAATACCCACTCACCTGCATGCATGTGTACCATAGCTTGGGAACAGTAGCGGTGGGTGAAATCTGCCTGTTTGTATTTGTTTCTTCCATGCACCGCAAGGCAGCTATTGATGCCTGCGAAGAACTGGTGGAACAGATTAAACAGGAACTGCCCATCTGGGGAAAGGAAATCGTGAGTGGAGAGGTGGGTTACTGGAAAGAAAATCAATAAAGCATATCAATCAAGATCATGGTCAATATCACCCATAAATCCAACACATTGCGGAAAGCCATTGCCGGTGCAGTGGTGGTGGCTTCTTCCCAAAAAACCATTGAAGCAATTGAACAGAAACAGGTTCCCAAGGGAGATGTATTTTCCTTTGCCAAAGTGGCTGCCCTGTTTGCCGTAAAGAAAACCAGTGATGTGATTCCCGATTGCCATCCTTTGCCGGTAGAGTACACCGATGTGCGTTTCAGCATCAATGGCCTTCAGATTGAAATTGAAGTAGAAGTGCATACCATTTATAAAACAGGGGTGGAAGTGGAAGCCATGCATGGAGCATCTGTTGCTGCACTTACCTTATATGATATGTTGAAGCCGATTGACTCGCATATTGAAATACAACATATTCGCCTGATTCAAAAGAAAGGTGGAAAGAGTTCTTATCCGTTGAAAGAAGGCCGGCGCATTCAGGCAGCCGTGGTGGTTTGTTCGGATACCGTGTTCGCAGAAAAAGCAACAGACAAAGCCGGCCTTGCTGTAGTGGAGCAACTTGACAGATACGGCATTGAAACCGTCCATTATAAAGTGATACCGGATGAAGCCGCCGCCATTGTGCAACAGGTGGAAGCCAATACCAACCAACAGGTGCAGTTACTTTTGTTGGTGGGAGGCACAGGCGTATCACCCAGGGATATCACACCCGATACCGTGCGGCCATTATTGCAACGCGAACTGGAGGGTGTTATGGAAGCGGCAAGACGCTATGGGCAGGAACGAATGCCTTATGCCATGTTATCCAGAAGTGTGGCGGGATTGATCAACCAAACCCTGGTGTTAACCCTGCCCGGTTCCACCTCGGGTTCCAAAGAATACCTGGATGCATTGTTCCCTTCCATCCTGCATGTATTTGATGTAGTGACGGGAGAGCGGCATGCGTGATGCGGTCTCCCCTGTATTTACCATTTAATAATTTAACCTTACTGATTTTTATGCACCAGTTTATCGTTAACGCAACCATCCAGGTTATTCCAATTGTACAGGACAAACATCCTTATGAATGGGTGGATGAAGCAATTCATATTATTCAGGCTGCCGGAATTCAATATGAGGTACGCCCTTTTTCCACAGAGTTGGAAGGCACTTATGAACAGGTAATGAAAGTGGTGAACGAAGTGAATGAGCATCTGTACGCAAAGAAGTGCCACGAATGGATTACCAATGTGCAGTTGCAGATTCGGAGTGAAGGCGATATGACTGCGGAAGAAAAAGTGGGAAAGTATCAGCGTCCTGTTCTGAAATCATAAAGTCAGACAAGCCGTGCACCCTACTGATCGTTCCATGCTATTCGCTTTTGACGTCAGCGAACCGCCTTTCGCATCGGAAATAAAATCCTTCATTATTGCCGTTATCGGCATACTAAAGGCGGAAAAGAGATTTTATTTCTCTTATATTTGCCGATAATGGCAATTAATAAGAGAAGTTATGAACTATATCTCTGTAAGCGAGTTTGCAAAAAAATGGAGTATTCCGGAAAGAACTGCACGGAATTACTGTGCTACGGGGAAATTTAAAGGAGCTTTCCTAACTGGTAAAACATGGAATATTCCAGAGGAGGCCACCTTACCCGAAAAAGGGAATAAGAAAAAATTCAGTAACAACTCCTTACTCAATCATCTCAAAGAGCAAAAGGATATGAAGCTCAAAGGTGGTATTTACCATCGCACGCAGATTGACCTTACTTATAATTCAAATTGTATAGAAGGAAGTAAACTAACCCACGATCAAACCCGTTATATTTTCGAAGCCAATACCATCGGAGCTTCCAGGGAAAGTGTGAATGTAGATGACATCATAGAAACAACCAATCACTTTCGTTGTATTGATTTAATCATTGATAAAGCAAAAGCCAAACTAACTGAATCTTTCATTAAAGAGTTACATTTTCTTTTAAAATCAGGTACTTCCGACAGTCGAAAAGATTGGTTTAATGTTGGTGAATACAAAAAGCTTCCAAACGAAGTTGGCGGTAATGAAACTTATCCGCCTAAAGAGGTGGCTGCAAAAATGAAAGAATTACTTTCTTACTATCACGGTATTAAAAAGAAAACTTTTGAGGCTATTATCGACTTTCATTATCAGTTTGAAATTATTCATCCTTTTGAAGACGGTAATGGCCGGGTGGGTCGATTGATTATGTTTAAAGAATGCCTCGCCAATAATATTGTACCGTTTATCATAGATGAAGACCTAAAGCTTTTTTATTACAGAGGGCTACAGGAATGGACTCACGTAAAAGAATATCTATTGGACACTTGTCTTGCTGCTCAAGACAGTTATAAGGCAATTCTTCAATATTTCGAAATAGACTTTGATTGAAATCATTACAGCTTTCAGATAAACAACGGATTATCCCAAAATAAAAACAGGAAAAACGATTGGTATAATCATTTTTCCTGTCTGGTAGCCGAAACGCAACCGTTGTCCCAAGAATTCGTTGCACATTTGAGATTATTAGCCAACTTACATACTCCGATTTTTCCGGCCATGAATTGAAAAACAACTTGTTATACGACATTTGTTTCTGAGAGCGATATTTTTAGCTCACCGCAAATGCCTGCTCAAATTTTAAGCAGGCATTTTCTATAATTTTCCCCAACTTTATTTATAAATGCATCAAGAACCATTATCGAACCTATTGCTTTTAGAACGACAAATATGTATTTCAAATTAAAAGAGAATGACCCCAGTAGGATTTTCAGTACAGTATTAATTCTTTTCCTTGTCAGTACATCTGTACAAGCACAGAAAAAAAATAGGAATGAAAGATACGACGATGCATATAAAAAATATGTAACTGCTGCATGTCCTGTTGAAAAAGACAGTATTCAGCACTTCGTATATTTTTCCAAAGACCGGGAGTTAATAAAAGGTCATCCTTTACTATCAAATTCAATGTTCAAGGGTGCGCAGATCATGTATGCATGGCGCGACTTTGAGCCTGAAAAAGGGAAATACGATTTTTCTATTTTAAAACAGGACTACGAATACCTTAAAAAGTATCATAAAAAACTATTTCTGCAGTTACAGGATGTAACCTTTAATCCAAAATACAAAGCTGTACCCGATTATTTAATGACTGCCGAATATGATGGTGGCGCAGTAATGCAATACAACGATGATGGCAGCGAAGGTGGATGGGTAGCCAAACGCTGGAATCAAAAAGTGAGGGAAAGATTTGCACTACTTCTTAAAGCGTTGGGAAAAGAATTCGATGGCAAACTGGAAGGTGTTAATCTCCAGGAAACCTCAATCGGAATCAAAGATGCAGGTTTTTCTCAAGTATCTTATTTAGCAGGACTAAAAGAAAATATGCTTTCCCTAAAAAAGGGATTCCCCACATCAACCACTATGATATACGCGAATTTCATTCCCGGTGAATGGTTGCCGTGGGATGACAAAGGTTATCTGCGTGGTATATATCAATACGGCGAAGAAATTGGTGTAGGACTGGGCGGGCCGGATTTGATGGTGACAAAAAGAGCTCAACTGAATCATGCCCTTGCCATGATGCATGAAGGACATTATACAGTGCCTCTTGGTATTGCGGTACAAGACGGTAATTATATTGGCGAGACAGGCGACGCAGTTGAGGATACAAAGAAAAAGTCACATGTAAATATTGTTCCGCTTTTGCATGACTTCGCCAAAGACTTCCTAAAGATAAATTATATGTTTTGGTCAAATCAGGAACCCTATTTTAAAACTGATGTGTTGAGTTGTTTCAGCAAATGATGGTGGGTTCAATTCGGCACTATCCTTATTGTTCTGCAGAGCAGTCTGCTTTTTCAAATCTATCCATGTTACTGGTTGCTTAAGAAAAAACAAAAACCCACTCAGAGAGCGGGTTTGTAGCCGGTACGGGATTGCCAGCTTCACTTCGTTCAGCTGTCTTCCCTTTTATGTGGCCTTAGCCAAAGCCTTTGCACCAGCTTCGCTGTTGCAGGCGTCCTCCATTTGTCCACTCCCTCAAGCAAGCTTGGGTCGTTTCCAAATGAAGAACGCCTCTTCAACTTCGTTGAAAAGGCGTTTGTAGCCGGTACGGGAGTCGAACCCGTCTTTGCCCCGTGAAAGGGGGCTGTCCTAGCCGATAGACGAACCGGCCATCTTGTTTAAAAGACTTTTGTGTCAATCGGGATGCAAAAATAGGGGGGTAGAACAATTCAGCCAAACTTTTTTACCTGTTTATTCCAGATAATTTTAAATATCTATGGATTAGCATTAAATTTGCCCCGCTAATAGCAATTTACATCAATAAAAAAGCAATCAAATGAGTACAGTAAAAGTTGCCATCAATGGCTTTGGTAGAATCGGGAGACTGGTTTTTCGCCAGATTTACAACATGAAAGGGATTGACGTTGTCGCGATCAATGACCTGACCAGTCCAAAGGTATTGGCTCATTTATTAAAATATGACAGCGCACAGGGCCGTTTTGATGCTACCGTTACCGCTACAGAAGATTCCATTGTGGTAAATGGCGAAACGGTTAAGATCTATGCACAAAAAGATCCTGCTCAAATTCCATGGGGAAACCATGGTGTAGACGTGGTGATTGAATCAACCGGATTCTTTGCAGATAAAGATAAGGCGGAAGCGCACCTGAAAGCAGGCGCTAAGCGTGTGGTTATTTCTGCACCAGCCACAGGTGACCTGAAAACAGTGGTATTTAATGTGAACCACGCCATCCTGGATGGCTCTGAAACCATTATTTCCTGCGCATCCTGCACCACCAACTGCCTGGCGCCAATGGCTAAAGTGCTGAATGACCAGTTTGGTATTCAGACAGGTATCATGACTACTGTTCATGCGTATACCAACGACCAGAATACTTTAGATGCCCCGCATCCGAAAGGAGACCTGAGAAGGGCAAGAGCGGCAGCCGCCAATATTGTTCCGAACAGCACCGGTGCTGCAAAAGCAATTGGCCTGGTATTACCGGAACTGAAAGGCAAACTGGATGGCAGCGCACAGCGTGTTCCGACCATTACCGGTTCACTCACAGAACTGACTACTATCCTGAATAAAAAAGTAACTGCTGAAGAAATCAATGCAGCTATGAAAGCCGCCAGCAATGAAAGCTTCGGTTACAACGAAGATGAAATTGTAAGCAGCGATATCATTGGTATCCACTTCGGTTCTTTGTTTGATGCAACACAAACAAAAGTGATAACCGTTGGAGACGCTCAACTGGTTAAAACCGTGAGCTGGTATGATAACGAAATGAGTTATGTAAGCCAGTTGGTAAGAACAGTGCATTATTTTGCAGGTCTGATCAGCAAGTAATTCAATTTAATATTGATTAATATCTCAATGCCGGCCAAGTTGCCGGCATTTTTGTTCTCAATTTTCAATAAATTGCCCATCCATTCAAATCTTCATTTATGAGCCTTTTTTCCCAACACAACTTTTCCGGCCAGAAAGCCCTGATCCGTGTAGACTTTAACGTGCCGCTCGATAAACAAACTTTTGCTATTGGAGACGACAACCGGATGCGTGCTGCTATTCCTACTATTGTGAAGATTCTCAAAGACGGGGGAAGCGTGATCCTGATGAGTCACCTGGGTCGTCCGAAAGAGGGTCCTGAAACCAAAAGCTCTCTGATTCATATCGTAGGTCATTTGCAGGAGCTGGTTACAAAAGCCATGGGAACAGATGTATTTGTTCAGTTTGCCAATGATTGTATGGGGGATGAGGCTTTTGAAAAATCCGCGGCATTAAGACCGGGAGAGGTCTTGTTGCTGGAGAACCTCCGGTTCTATAAAGAAGAAGAGAAAGGCGATGTTGGCTTTGCAGAGAAACTGAGCAAGCTCGGAGATGTTTATGTAAATGACGCATTTGGTACTGCACACCGTGCGCATGCTTCCACTGCAGTAATTGCACAGTTCTTCCCCAAAGGGAAAAAAATGTTTGGCCTGCTGATGGAAGGAGAAGTGAAAGCTGCTGAACTGGTATTGCACAAAGCAGAAAAACCCTTCACTGCTATCATTGGTGGCGCTAAAGTGAGCGATAAAATCCTGATCATAGAAAACCTGTTACAACGGGCTACGGATATTATCATTGGCGGTGGTATGGCGTATACGTTCATGAAAGCAAAGGGCGGACAGATTGGTAAGAGCCTTTGCGAAGACGACCGTTTGGGTACCGCTCTGGAGATCCTGACAAAAGCCGCTGAAAAGGGCGTTACCATTCATCTCCCTGAAGACAGCATTATTGCCGATAATTTTGCAGCCGATGCCAATACCGATGTAGCATCTTCCAATGCGATCCCCGACGGCTGGATGGGGCTGGATGTTGGGCCGAAAGCCTGTGAGCAGTTTGCTGCAGCGATCAAACGTTCCAAAACCATTCTGTGGAACGGACCCATGGGGGTGTTTGAAATGGAAAAATTCCAGACCGGCACCAAAACCATTGCTATTGCTGTTGCAGAAGCTACTGCAAACGGGGCATTCAGCCTGGTTGGCGGTGGTGACAGTGTTGCCGCTGTAAACCAGTTCGGTTTTGCGGACCAGGTAAGCTATGTAAGTACAGGTGGCGGTGCTATGCTGGAATACTTCGAAGGCAAGGTATTACCGGGTATTGCTGCGATCAATGAATAATTGCACTGATTAAGCTATATCTTCCTCGCCGTTGGCGGCTTTCAGTAGCAGGAACCAGTCTTCCCGGGTGAGGCGGATGGCACTGGCTTTTTTGGCCTGTTCCAGTCTTTCCGGTTTGGTGGTACCAATAACGGTGATGATCTCCGAAGGATGCCTGTGCAGAAAGGCCAGCAGGATTTCGTTCATACCCGTAGCATATTTTTCCGCCAGTACAGCGGCAGTGTGGGTAATACTCCTGAAATGAGGGTGCAGGTCGTCTGTCAGCAATCCGCCACCCAGCGGGGCCCAGGCCATGGGCCTGATTTTATGTTCAATACAGTTATCCAGTATGCCATTGGTAAAAGGAGAGAGGTGGATAACCGAAACCTCTACCTGGTTATAACTGATAGGAACATATTGTTTCAGCATATTTACCTGGTGGGGTAAAAAATTAGATACGCCAAATTCCAATACCTTTCCCTGTTGCTGCAAAAGCTGAACGGCTTCTGCTATTTCTTCCGGATCCATCAGCGGGTCTGGCCGGTGGATGAGCAATACATCGAGGTAATCTGTTCCGAAATGCTGAAGCGACTGTTCGGCCGATTGCAGGATATGCTTTTTCCCCGTATTGTACGATTTGATATTGTGCAGGGGCCGGTTCTCCGTTACCATCTGAATACCACATTTGGTAATCAGCTTGATCCTGGAACGAAGGGTTTTGTCTTCCTTCAGGGCCTCCCCAAATTCGGCTTCGGTGGTATAGTCTCCGTAAATGTCGGCATGGTCAAAGCTATGGATATCCATGCTGATACACTGTTCAATCATAGCCCTGTAGGCAGCAGTATCAAAGTTAGCGCCCCATTTGCCCCATCTCATGCAGCCGGCTACCGGAGAACTGATTTGTTTGGATTTCATCTGGTTCATTTCATTTTATCCTCGGAATATACAAGTAAAAAAGTCCGTCCCGAAAATCGGAACGGACTTATGAATTAGCTGGTTGAATAGATTAATACCTATTGTATCCACCGCCACCACTGTTTCCACGGTCGCGATTACCGCTACCGTATCCACCGCCGCCGCGATTTCCACCACCGTAACCGCCACGGCTTCCGCCGCCGCCGCCACCATAAGGCTTCTTCTTAAAGCCGCCTCTTTCGCCTTCAGGGCGTGGAGTGGATTCGTTCACAACAATTTTACGATCCATAACATCAGTGTCATGGAGCGCTGCGATTGCAGCACGAGCTGCTTCATCATCAGGCATTTCAACGAAGCCAAAGCCTTTGCTGCGGTCGTTGTTAAATTTGTCGGTAACGATTTTTGCACTGCTTACTTCACCGAATGGAGTAAACAGATTCTGCAGGTCTTCACTGGTCATATTCCAGTTCAGATTTCCAACGTAAATGTTCATTTTTTAGAAAATTAAGTGATCAAAAACCAAAGCGAAATCAGTTAACCAAAAACCCTGAACCATTTACGTAAAAACGTTCTGAGAACTGGAACTTCTGCATTTGGAACATTAAAGATAGGGGTTTTCGGTAAAAACCAAAAAAACCTGCCTTTTTAGGCAGGTTTTTTGAAAATTGTTGAAAACGGGTTATTTATTCACCTACTACTTCAAACTCAATTTCGGTATTGTTACCGTTACCGAAGTCGATGGTAGCTTTGTATAAACCCAGTTCTTTTACATCGTCGTTGATGGAAATCCGCTTACGGTCGATCTCATAACCTTTCTGGTCGCGGATCGCGCGGGTAATCTGCAGGGCAGTAACTGCACCAAAGATTTTACCGCTGGTACCGGTTTTAGCGCCAATTTTAACAGGAGAAGCTTTCAGCACATCGATCACTTTGTTGATCTCAGCCAGCATAGCCGCTTCTTTCTTGGCTTTAACCTTCAGTTTTTCTTCCAGTTGCTTCAGGTTAGAAGGATTGGCTTCCACCGCGTATTTCTGAGGGATCAGGTAGTTACGGGCATAACCGTTCTTAACGGTAACCAGTTCATTTCTGCCACCCAGGTTGTCTACGTCTTGAATTAAAATTACTTGCATGTTTGTTTTTTTAGTCCCAGCGCCCAATCAATGATGGTTGATTTGACTGTCCTCCCGTTGCCGGGGTTAGGGATGGTTAACTAATTATTCTATTTGTATAAGTCTGTTACATAAGGCATCAGGGACATCTGACGGGCTTTCTTAACAGCCTCAGTTACTTTACGCTGGTACTTCAGGGAGTTACCGCTTAAACGGCGAGGTAACAGTTTGCCCTGCTCGTTTACGAATTTCTTCAGGAACTCGATGTCTTTGTAGTCAACGTATTTGATACCATATTTCTTGAAGCGGCAGAATTTTTTCTTTGGCTTCTCCTGTTTGATGGCTGTCAGGTATTTGATTTCGTTCTTTGCCATGATTATGCCTCCGCTTTATCTTGTTTAGCAAATCCGCCATTTCTCTTGGTGTAGTTGTACTCGACGGCGTATTTATCGAGACGGGTTACCATGTGACGCATTACCTGTTCGTCACGTAACAGCTGGATTTTCAGCTTTTCAATACCTTCAGCAGGTAAAGTGAATTCCAGTACCCAGTAAATACCAGTGGTTTTTTTCTGGATCGGGTAAGCGAGTGATTTCAATCCCCATGGATTGCTGTGAACGGAAGCACCGCCCAGTTCGGCAATCAGGTCCTGGTATTTCTTCTGAGAAGCTTTGAAGTCTTCTTCAGAAAGAACCGGAGTGAAGATCACCATCAATTCGTAATTGTTCATTACTTGAATTTTTTTGGTTAAAAATTGGTTTTTTCCCAGTGGATTCCTGCAAGCAGGAAAATCTGCCAAACACAGATTTGGGGCTGCAAAAGTAGGTATTCTGCAATTCTTATCCAAATTAGTTGGCCACCATCTCAATCATTTCGCTTAGATCAGACACTAATTGATCGGCATTGGCGTCTCCACCCACGCTTTTAAACCGGATTTTCCCCTGTTTGTCGATGATGAATTTGGTCGGGATTCCATCCACTTTAAAATTGGAGACCACTTTATAGGCATCGTATGTATTTTTTTCGTCATAAAGCACATTGAAGCTGTATTTATTCTGTGTAATGAAACCGGACACTTCCTTCTTCCTTTTTTCTAATGTTTCCTGGTTTTCCCAGGTATTTATGAAGAGAAATGCCACATCAGGATTGTTTTTATACTTATTAATGGTTTTTTGCATGCCAGGGAAGGAGACTTTGCAAGGGCCGCACCAGGTGGCCCAGAAGTCTAGCACTACCACTTTGCCCCTGAGCTGAGATAATTGAACCTCTTTACCCTCCAGATTCAGGAGGGTGAAATCAGCAGCATTCATGTTGAGCATTTTTTTACTTAAAGCTTCCCTCGCCTTTAGTTTTGCAGATTCGCCAAGGGAGGCGAGTGCTTTCAATGCTTCCCCCTCGGAGCCGGTTTGCTGAACCAGGGCTCTTTTAAGTACCTCTTTAGTGATGGGGCCGGCCGTGTTATTAACAAGCATTGCAGTTAAATCGGCAATTCTTGTTTCAAGGGGAAGCGCAAATTCGGCTATCTGTGCATAGCGGTCGTTGTATTCCGTGTTTTTCCAGTTACTCAATACGCAACTTTCCCTGGTATATTTCAAGGCGCTTTTGTAGTCCTTCAGCTTAAACAATGTGTAAGCATAGGTATCGAGGTACATTGCATACCTGTATTCGCGGGATTTCTTCCATATTTCAGTGGTACTCATTTCCGGCTTTTGCGCAGATGGGTGGTTTAATTCCTTTCTTGCCCAATCGGTGGCCAGGCGTGAAAGTTCTTCAGCCTGAGAATACATCGTGTCCTTTGTAAAGGTCCATGTCCATGCCTGATCGTTGTATAAACTATACCTTTCTTCAGGTGTAATTCCGGCCGCATAAAGTTGGAGCTTATTAAGATCAATCTTATCCTTTCCTTTTGTGTAGGCAGCTATCTGTTGATAATGCATATTTGTGTTGGCCATTTTTTCCTGGTCATTGTCGGCCGGATTGTTGGCAACAAAAGCATCAATGGCTTTCAGCCTTTCATCCGGATCTGTTATAAGCGCAATTTTGTTCCTTTCCTCGTTCCGCTTCCAACTGCCGTTGGGAAATTTACTTTTCAAATCGGCTGTCAAAGCCTTCCATCGTTCGGTTTTTTTAGCAGCCTGTGCATACTGGATGGCAACCGTTAAATCCTGTTCGGTTGCCTGAGGCCGGGCCAGTAACTCGTCTGTGATCTGCTCTATCTGCGGATTGGCTTCCACTTTGTTAAAGCGATATAAAGCCGCCGCATATTGCGGCAATAATTTGGAACGGGCAGCGATATTACTGTTCCATTCTGCTTTTACCAGTTCCAGGGCTTTCTCCGGATTAGGGGCCACACCCAGATAATAGTTTCCCGGGCCAGCTAATAAAGTAGCTTCAGTTGCTTTACTGCCGGCAGGCCTGTTTCCGCTGGCATCATATACGGGTATGATAAATCCATTGCTGTTATTGTCATCTTTCTCTTCGCCTTCGGTGACGCTTACTCCAAGCATGAGGGCGGTTTCCGGAACAATGAACGACCCGCTGTACAGATTGCCTTTTTGAGAAGGAGTGAGGCCAATAACCCCCTGCTTTTTAGTGATTGAATTGAAATGATAGAGTGAAAAACTCAGCGGCTCCCTGCCGGGTAAAGTGGAACCGGCTTTGTTGTAGGTGAAACTGACTTTGTCTCCGGCTTTTGGTTGGGCCGGGGTGAAGGAAAATCTCTGCGAATTGCTTTCAATCCAAAAAAGCAAAGCAAGAACAACGAGGATAGGTTTCATGTGCATAGTTGGCGATTTAATATAATTAAATATATTAAATATGGAACTATATGGAAAGCCAAACCCTACCAAATTGCTATTCTTTTAGATAAAGGGTGCCGGACTGTTTTGCGGAGCCCTGTTTCAACAAAACTATATAGGTAGGAAAATGATCGCTGAACCCGCCCCGGTAATTGTTCCCCTCCCAGGTACGCATTGGGTAGCCTTTGAACGGGCCGGAAGATTCAGCCATAAAACTCCGGTAATAAATAAGTGACTGGCTAAAATGCAGGCCGTTTGTGCCGGAGTCGGTAAGCGATTTTGAAACTAGGATCTGGTCGAACAGACCCCATACATCCCTGTTGGCCAATGTGCCGAAGCCCTGCAGATAATGCTTTACCCATGGATTAAAGAGCTGATCTTTCGCAAGCGCCTGAACGGAACCCGAGGCCTTCAGTGTTTGGCAGATGCTTGGGTCGGTAGGATTGTCGTTCAGGTCGCCCATCAGGATGATCCTGGCGGCAGGCTGTCCGGCCTGGATGGAATCTATATGCTGCCTGCATACCCTGGCGGCTGCAGCACGGGCCGGGGCACTCCTGACCTCTCCACCTCTTCTGCTGGGCCAGTGGTTTACATAAATATGGAACAGTTCCCCGGCAAGGTACCCTTTCACATACAGGATATCCCTGGTGGCGGCGGCTTCTTTGCTTCCGCCGGGCAATACCACCTGCAGCGGCCGGGCAGTCAGCGGAATAAACAGATCGGGACGGTAGAACAAAGCCACATCCACTCCACGGGCGTCCCTGGAATCAAAATGAATGAATTTCAGGCGATGTGCACGCAATAAAAAATGCCTGGTTAAATCGTAGAGTACGGTATCGTTTTCAATTTCAGCAACGCCAATCAGTGCAGCGCCATGCCGGGAATGCGTTTTCCCGATATCTTTTAAAACGGTAGCCAGTTGAAAGAGTTTGTTCCGGTAAATTTCACCCGTGTATTTTTTGGCTCCTTCGGGAATAAACTCATCGTCATTCACCATCGGATTGTTCACCGTATCATACAGGTTCTCCAGGTTGTAGAAGGCAACGACCAGTTGTTGCCGAAGCCCTGTTTCAGCAGGCATGTTTTGTGGTGTGTCAGTGCGGAATGATTGATGTGATTGCAGGAAGAAGACATGGAACAACACTGTTAAAACGAAAAGAGGTCGCATGATTTTTTTTTCTGAAAATACGCTTGCAAAGGGCTTTAGAACAGGTGTTTGCCGCATTGATCCCTGCGGCTTTCACGGAATTTTGAATGAACTATCCGCAGATACCCTTTTGGTGAATGATGGAGCAGAAACAGTTGTTATTTTAGCGGTGTTTGTAATTCCGCATACATTATTTATGATGCGAAATATTTTATTGCTGCTGCATTTTTTACTGCGCAGCCTGCTGATGATCCATGCGCAATCTCCTGCAGTAGCCAAACAGGTCAAGAATCAGTTTGCAGACAGTGCCACACTGATCCAATTGCTGCGGTCGGGAGTGGATATTGATTTTGCCGAGCCAGGCGCTGGCGCGGAAGAGGGTGGCGCAGCCAGCCAGTTGATTCCCTCTGTATTACATTCGGGTAAAGACCTGTTTGCTGCAACGGCATCTTTTCATTTCAATACAAGAAGGTTCCGCATTAAAGGACTGGATCCTCACTGGTTCCAGGTACAAATGAATGGCGTGCCCATGAATCAGTTGCACAACGGTCTCGCCGTTTGGAGCAGTTGGGGTGGCCTGAACGAGGTAATGACCAACAATACAACCATCATCGGATGGCAGCAAAATGAATATGGGTTCGGAGGCCCGGGAAGCCTTACCAGTTTTGATTTGAGGGCTTCTCGCCTGAGGCCGCAAACTACACTGGCAGCCAGCTTCTCCAACAGAACTTATCGCTACCGCCTTGCATTTACGAAGGTGGCTCCCAGTAATTCCGGGGGATGGGCTTATGCATTTTCCATCGCTTACAGAACCGGTACCGATATGTCGGCACCCGGAACATTTATGCATACACCCGCTTATTTTCTGTCGGTCGATAAAAAAATGGGCGGACATCTTTTTTCCATAACCATCCTGGGAGCAATGCTCAACAGCAGCAGAACGGTTGCAGTAACAAAAGAAGCGGTTGCCATATCCGGGTCAACGCAATACAATCCGGGATGGGGATACCAGAACGGCATTAAGAGAAATGCCAATACGCAGCAAATGCATACGCCATTGTTGTTGTTGTCGCATGCGTTTACAGCAATGGATGCAACACATATTTCCACCACGCTGGCCTATAGTTCCGGAGAAAGAAGGGTATCCGGCCTGGACTGGTACAAAGCGGCAGATCCGCGTCCGGATTATTATCGCTACTGGCCCGGTTTTCAACAAGATAGCCTGTTGCAGGTCCGGGTGCGCGAATGGTATGCGGAAGATCCATTGCAGATGCAGATCAACTGGAATCGTTTATATGAAGTGAACCGGAACAATCCGGAGATCATCCGGGATGCAGATGGCGTTTCGGGCAAACTGGCAGCAGGGCTTCGTTCACGCTATATCCTGCAGGATCGGGTGGTACAAAGTAAAAGCCTGGTGTTTGGCAGCAGATTGAATCAACCGCTAACCAGCCGGCTTACAATGACGGCGGCTGCTATTTTTCAGTGGCAGCGATTGCGTTATTTTAAAAGGGTAAAAGATTTGCTGGGGGGAGATTTTTTTGTGGATTGGAACCAGTTTGCAGAAGACCAACTGATCAATGCAGCCGCATTGCAGAATGACCTGGACAGGCCCAACCGGATTCTTAAAACCGGAGATGCATACGGGTACGATTATGCCATGAACCTGCTACAGTATAGCGCTGTAGTACAGTTTGGCTATACAGGCAACAGGCTGGATCTGTTCGGAGGAATAGAACTGGCAGAATCTGCGCAGTTCAGAACAGGCTATATACGCAATGGTGTATTTCCCCTGAACTCTTTTGGCCGTTCCACTACAGACCGCTTCAGTACAGGGTCTGTGAAGGCGGGTGTTACTTATAAGATCAACGGAAGAAAATATATTTTTTTAAATCTTGGATGGAAGCGGCGCCCACCTTTTGTAGACGATTATTATATATCTCCGCAAACCAGGGAAAGCCGTGTTCAGGAAATACAAATGGAACAGTTTGCAGGGATGGAGTTGGGGTACATACTCAATGCACCCCAATTAAAGATTCGGGCCACAGCATACATGGCCTGTATCAAAAACGGAATGAACCGGATGAGCTTTTACCACGATGGCTACCGGAACCTGGTGAATTATGCATTGTGGAATATTCATCAGTTGCATGCGGGAATCGAAACAGCCGCAGAATTTCCATTGTCTTTGCGCATGCGGATCAACATGGCCCTGGCTGTTGGCAGATATGTATATACCAACCGGCCTTTTTACAGTGTATCCATCGACAACGAAGATTACGCAACAGAACAGGGAATTGTTTACTGGAAGAATTTTCCTGTTCCGGGCACGCCACAGCGGGCTTTCAGTGCAGGTTGTACCATGCAGTTGCAGGACCGGCTTTCGCTGACTATCACCGGCAATTACCTGGCTGCTTACTATGTTTCATTTAATCCGATTCGAAGAACCTATGATGCCATGCATGGCCTTCCTCCAAACAGTGATCCGGGTTTTATCACCCGTCCCGAGCAACTGCCGGATGTTTTTGTTGCGGATCTTTCTGCAGCCTGGTCGGTTATGATCAACAGGAGCAGGGCGGGTAAATACCGGTATCTGCAATGGTTCCTGAGCATGGGCAATTTGTTGAACCAACCCATGATCAGCGGGGGATACGAGCAATTGAGGTTTGATCTGGCCAACGCCAATACCGGAAAATTTCCTTCAAAGTATTACTATTCGGCAGGGATCAACTACCTGTTGATTCTTCGTTACAAACTGTAAAACCAACACATGAAAATGATGCGTTTATGGAGGCAATCAGGCGGAGCCGTGTTATTACTGTTTACCCTGTGCATGAGCTGTACCGGAAATTTTGATCAGCCACCTCTCTATACCGGAACCCATCTGCAGGCAACCATGAGTATTGCCCGTTTGCGTCAATCGCATCTGCCCGGCAATATGGAAAAAATGATCGATGATCAGGTGATCACCGGCATTGTTACGGCCAATGATGCAACCGATAATTTTTACAAAACAATTGTGATACAGGATAGCACTGCCGCCATTAGCATCCGGATGGACGGCTTTGGCCTCGCAGCGGATTATCCGCTCGGGAAAAGAATTTTTGTACGGCTGAATGGATTATGGATGGGCGAGTATGGAGGTATGTTGCAACTGGGTGGTTCAGCAGACCTGTCTGATCCTGCTTATCCGGAATTACTGGCCATCCCCGCGCCGTTGTTTTCTAAAGCGATCATTACGGCAAATACAGAACCGGTTCCCTCCCCGGTAAGGGTCCGTTACAATGAACTCAACAATTTTATGCAAAGCCGCCTGGTGGAACTGGACTCCGCCGAGCTGGTAGTTTCCGATACGGCCAAACCCTTTGCAGATGCAGTAAATAAAGCTACGGTAAGCCACCGGATCAGGTGTTGTAGCGGGGGATCGG
Source organism: Sphingobacteriia bacterium (assembly GCA_015999745.1). GTDB lineage: Bacteria > Bacteroidota > Bacteroidia > Chitinophagales > Chitinophagaceae > Sediminibacterium. Next base: position 44,276 of record JAECQP010000010.1, read on the forward strand.
TGTATTTGCGTACCAGTGGTTTTGCCAGTTTCGCGACCGCTAAAACGCCGGGAGGAAACGGCAGGATCAGGGGGATTTTTACGGTGTTTGGTTCGCAGAAACAACTGGTGATCAGAGACACTTCTGATGTCATGATGCATGGGCCGCGGTGTTTATAGCAAGTCGTTGCGGGCAGTCCATCGGTCAACTGTGGATTTTCCTGCAACTAAAGCCTATAACTGCCGCAGAATGCGTAAATTGCTAAGGAGATCCCCTGTTACGAACCCGGCCCGGGGAGTACAGGAGCAAATATTTTCCTATGAAACTGGTCAATTGGATATTTGGTTCCGCTATTATTCTATTGCTGATCGTAATTGTATACGAAGCCGCCAATACCGAAACGGTACAGGGTTGGTTGAACAGTTTATCTGCTGATGCACCTGTTGCAGCCAGGACTGCTGCCACGTCCAATCCCGACAATCATTCTGAACAAACCAGCACCACGATTACCCAGCCGGTGCCTGCAGTGCCCGATAGCCTGTCTGCCCCTGTTGCAGCCCCTGCAACCAATCTGGCAGCTCAGGAACAACTACCGGGCAGAACAAGAGCTGCATTGGAGGATTCTATGCGTAATGTGGTGAACTCCATCCGTCAGGTGGAAGCTTCGAAATCAGGCTATGAGGCGGCGCAAAGCAGTTATAGGGTTAAAAATCCTGCCGACCAGATAAAGCCCAGAACCAAAGAAGCAGCTTCCCCGTCACCAGTCACCAGGGCTTCCAATGAACCGACGCCGGTTGTTTATCAGACACCCTATAATAGTAGAACTTTCAAAGCAACGGCTAATACCAACACAGCTTCTCCAGGCCCTGCGCCATCCAATTATGCTCCGCCAAAACCGGCTCCGGCGGCAGCGGCCAATGAAATTGAGTCCGCAGGCTCTTTCTCCCGGAAATTTTCTCAATCGGAAATGAATGAGTTCGTGCTTCAGTATCCCGATCGTTCCATCAACATCCGGTTTGTGCATTTTGGCGTACTGGATGCTGAAATGGAAACGGTAAAAAGCCAGATTATTGATGAGCTCATTAAAAAAGGGTACAAGGAAATCAACAGAAGCTGGGCCACCATGAACGGCTATACGGCTACTGATGATGTTCATTTTGGAATGAATGGCCCCCGGGGAGTGAATTTCTACATCCCGGCCCTGCCGAAAAAATAGCCTTCTAAAACCGGCTTCCCTGTCAAAAAAAACGGAAAAATACACCGGAAGGGCCTGTATTTGTCATCATGTCAGCAAATCAGAAACTGGTACTTTCTTTGACAACCTAAGGGAAAATTAATTGCATATGCAAAAAGGACAGATCCGTGTACAGACGGAAAACATTTTTCCGATTATCAAGAAGTTCCTTTACAGTGACCACGAAATTTTCCTACGTGAATTGGTGAGCAATGCTACAGACGCCACCCAAAAAATCAAAACCCTCTCTTCCATTGGCGAGGCCAAAGGTGAACTGGGGAACCTTCGGATAGATGTTACCCTCGATGCCAAAGAAAAAACCATCACCATCGAAGACCGTGGAGTGGGTATGACGAAGGAAGAAGTAGATAAGTACCTGAACCAGGTTGCGTTCAGCGGTGCGGAAGAGTTCCTGACCAAGTACAAGGATGCGAGCATTATTGGCCATTTTGGCCTGGGTTTCTACAGCGCCTTCATGGTCGCTGAAAAAGTAGAAGTACTAACACAGAGTTATCAGGATGATGCAGCCACGGTTTACTGGAGCTGCGACGGTAGCCCTGAATTTGAATTATACGAGGTAGAGAAAAAACAACGGGGCACTAAAATTATCCTGCATGTAAACGAAGAAAGCAATGAATTCCTGGAAGCCGGTAAGCTGAAAGGGATCCTGGAGAAGTTCTGTAAGTTCCTGCCGATCCCGATTTATTTTAACGATCTTGCTGCAGAACCGCGCAAGGAAGAGGAGGAAGAAAAATCCATCAACAATACCAACCCGATCTGGGTAAAGAAACCAAGCGAACTGACGAAGGAAGACTACGAGAAATTCTACCGGGAACTCTATCCGTTTGGAGAAACGCCTTTGTTCTGGATTCACCTGAATGTAGACTATCCGTTCAACCTGACCGGTGTATTGTATTTTCCTAAAATCAAACAGAGCTACGAAATTCAGAAAGACAAGATCCAGTTGTACTGCAACCAGGTTTTTGTGACGGATGAGGTAAAAGACATTGTTCCGGAATTCCTGATGTTGTTGCATGGTGTGATCGACAGTCCGGATATTCCGCTGAACGTGAGTAGAAGCTACCTGCAGGGCGATCCGAATGTAAGAAAGATCAATGCGCATATCACCAAGAAAGTGGCCGATAAGCTGGAAGAGATCTTTAAAAATGAAAGGGCTTCTTTTGAAGAGAAGTGGGAGAGCCTGGGACTGTTTGTAAAGTACGGTATGATGACCGACGACAAGTTCCTGGAGAAAGCCAATAAGTTCCTGGTCATGGAAGATGTGAACAAGAAGTTCTATACCCTCGAAGAGTATAAAACTGCTACGGAAGCCAACCAGAAAAACAAGGATGGCAAGCACGTGATTTTGTATACTACCAACCCGGTTCAGCAGGATGCCTATATCCAGGCATGTACCGCAAAAGGATATACGGTGGTAAAAATGGAAACCCTCGTAGACGCTGCCTTCCTGAATACCATGGAAATGAAGTGGGATAACGTAACCTTCGTTCGGGTGGATGCGGATATCGTAGACAACCTGATCGACAAACAGGAAACCAACGATACCGTATTAAGCAAGGAAGAAGCGGAGAAGTTGAAGGAGCTCTTCACCCTCCAGATTCCTGAACTGCATGTTACCACAGAAGTGAAAGGCTTAAGCGTGGATTCCGCGCCAGTGGTTGCAACCCGTCCTGAGTTCATGCGCAGGATGAAAGATATGGGTGCTGCAGGAGGTGGTATGACTGCATTCTATGCACAGATGCCGGATGAGGTAACGCTGACCGTAAATGGTAATCACCCAATTTATCAGACCTTACTGAAAGAGTCTGATGAAGCAGTAAAAACCAGGCAGGTACGCAACCTGGCAGACCTGGCTTTATTGTCTCAGGGGCTGCTGAAAGGTGCAGAGCTGACCAATTTCATTAACAGGTCTGTGGAAATGATGCAACCGAAATAATCCGCTGATTAAACAAGAGAACGGGCTGCCCAAGAGGCAGCCTTTTTTATACCTGCGAACTTCTGATATCAATCACTTTGATTTGAAGGGAAGTGTTTCCCTGAAATTCATTTTCATCAATGGTAAATGCCAGATCGAAGGGCTGCCTGCTTTGCAGCAACGAAAATTTATGGGCCAGGTTAAACCCGATTCCATTGAAAGTAATATTGTTTTGTTTTACCACAAATTTCAGGTGCTGTTCTTTCACAATTTTAGAGAAGCCTGTGTCGCTTACATTCCGGGCGATAAAAACCGGACGCATATTATCGGGTCCGAATGGTTCCATCTGGCAAAGTATCTTATAGAAACCGGGGGTAATTTCATTGAACCGGATGGGGGCATCTATCACTAGTTCGGGAACCAGTTGCTCCTCCGTAATCCTGGCGCTTACTTCCCGCTCAAAGGCTTCGGCAAAAGCTTCAACATTGGCAATTTCAAGGGTCATGCCCGCTGCGGCAAAGTGCCCCCCGTAGCCCAACAGGTGTTCCCTGCAGGCATGTACTGCTTCGTACAGGTTAAATCCAACTACGCTGCGGGCGCTTCCTGCTGCGTACTCGCCACTACGGGTAAGTACAATGGTTGGCCGGTAATAGGTTTCAGTTAAACGGCTGGCCACAATTCCCACCACACCTTTGTGCCAGTGTTCCTGGTAAATGACGGTGGTTTTTCTGAGCTGGTTGTTTGGGGTGGATTCCAGCAAGGCCAGGGCTTCTTCGGTAATATTGCTGTCGGCTTCTCTCCGGTCGGTATTATCGTTGTGCAGCATTTGGGCAAACTCCATGGCTTTTGCAGCGTCCTGCTCAATGAACAGTTGCACGGCTTTTCTGGCATCGTCCATTCTTCCGGCAGCGTTCACTCTGGGGGCTATCACAAACACCAGGCTGGTGAGGCTCATTCTTTTCTTTACAGCGGCGAGTTCTATCAGGGCCCTGATACCGGTAGAAGGGTTGTTGTTTACTTTTTCGATTCCAAAGAAAGCCAGGGTTCGGTTTTCTCCGGTAACGGGAACAATATCCGCGGCTATGGCAATGGCTGCCAGGTCGATGTATTTCAGGTAGGCCTCTGCCGGCAGTTTGCATGCTTCGCTCAGGGCCATCATGAGTTTAAAACCTACGCCGCACCCGCAAAGTTCTTTATAAGGATACCCGCAGTCGGCCTGCTTCGGATTTAAAATGGCCACAGCCGGGGGGAGGATCTTGTCGGGTAAATGGTGGTCGCAAACAATAAAGTCGATCCCCAGCGCCTGGGCATAGGCAATCAGGTCGGCCGATTTAATGCCGCAGTCCAGCGAAATGATCAGGGTGTACCCGTTTTCTTTTGCAAAATCGATTCCGGCCTTTGATATACCATACCCTTCGCGGTAACGGTGCGGGATATAGAAATCGATCGGCTCGTGCAGGGCTGCCAGGAACTGGTACATGGAAGCCACGGAAGTAGTTCCGTCCACGTCATAATCGCCGTATACCAAAATGGGTTCATTTTTACTGAAGGCAGTCTGGATCCTGTCCACGGCTTTTTGCATATCCTTCATCAGCCAGGGGCTGTGCAGGTCTTCCAGGGAAGGGCGAAAAAAATGCCGGGCTTTTTCGTAGTCATCTATCCCCCTTTGAACCAATAGCTGGCAGAGGGTGCTGTTAATTTTCAGGGAGTCGTGCAGAACAGCTATTTTCTTTTCATCGGCAGATAATATGTTCCATCTCTTCTGCATTAATATTTTCTATCGGTTGTATAACGTACCAGTTCTTCCAGGGCCGCTCTAACATCAGATGCAGGAAACTGGTGCAACAATGTAAGTGCATCGTCTCTGAACTCATTCATTTTGTCCGTGGCATATTGGATACCTCCGTATTTTTCAACAGCCTCTATAATAAAGGCAACCTTATCTTTTTGGGTGTTCTCGTTCTTTACAATATAAATGATCTTACGCCTGATGTCTGCCGGGCAGTTGTTGAGGGTATAGATCAGCGGGAGGGTCAGCTTTTTTTCTTTGATGTCGTTCCCCGTAGGTTTACCCACATCCATACTGCTGTAATCGAACAGGTCGTCTTTAATCTGAAAAGCCATTCCCACTTTTTGTCCGAAAATCCGCATTTTCTCTACATCTTCCGGGTTCTCAAATGTGGTGGATGCCCCGGCAGCACAGGAAGAAGACAGCAACGATGCGGTTTTCCCGTTAATGATTTCGTAGTAAACGGGTTCACTGAGGTTCAGGTTCCTGGATTTTTCTATCTGGAGCAATTCTCCTTCGCTCATTTGTCTTACCGCTTCGGAAAGAATCCGAAGTACTTCGTGATCTTTATTGTTGAGGGAGAGTAAAAGACCCTTGGAAAGTAGGTAATCACCTACAAGCACTGCAATTTTGTTCTTCCATAAAGCATTGATCGAAAACATGCCTCTTCGTTCCATCGATTCGTCTACCACATCATCATGCACCAGGGTGGCCGTGTGCAGCAGTTCTACCAGCGATGCTGCGCGATAAGTACTCTCTGTGATTTCACCCCCCAACTTAGCGCTGAGCAGAACAAACATTGGGCGCATCTGCTTTCCCTTCCGCTTCACGATGTACTGCATGATGCGATCCAACAAAGCAACCCTGCTCTTTACGGCCTCTCTGAAATGTGATTCAAATTGGACTAATTCACTGCTGATGACTCTTTTTGCTAAATCCATGTTATAATTATCCTGCAATATATGGCTGATCTGCACAAAAACGGTAATTATGAGCAGCGTTTCACCTATATTTGTACTCTATTTTGAGTGTAGAACCTCCCGGTCTGCTGTAAAATTGGTTTCTTTTATGATATGATGTATTTTTGCAGCGATAATCACACCAATTTATTTATTTAAATCAAATATCTATTTTATGACAAGCAAGAAGATGTTTTTACTCGCGGCGTTTGCTGTGTTCGCACAGTGTTCGTTGTTTGCCCAATCTGATTGGGGTTGGGATTGGAAGGATTCTTCCAAAATTGCTGTGAAAGACCTGCCACAGTACAATGAATTTCTGAACAACCAGTATCCTTACCCTGCAAAACCACGTAATCAGTGGGAACTTGGTTTTGGAGCGGGTACTTCATCCATTGTAGGCGATGTTAAAGGTAAACTGGGTTTCACTGGTAATATTTCCTTAAGGAAAGCGCTGGGTCATGTATTCTCTTTCAGAGGATCTTTGAACGGTTTACTGAACTCTGGTACTCCAAGTAATTATGGTGTAGCGGTAGGACAGGTTGCTTACAAAAACCAGGCGTATATCCTGGGTGCTGATCTGATTGCATCACTGAATACTGCCAGCCATTACAGAGGTAACCCTAAAACGAATCTGTATGTTTTAGCAGGTTATAGCTTTATCGCCAGCCGTGTGCTGTATCAGCAGGCAGGTGGCGTTCAGGGCGGTGGTGGATACAACACTTTCTACGGTCAGCGTCCTGGCATGGAGAATACCCAGCAGGGGCTGATCTCTACTGTAGGTTCTTCCACCGTGAACGGTAGAAAAGCATGGTCTTTAATGAATGGTCTGAATGTGGGTGCCGGTATCGCTTTCAAAGTGAGCGATAAAGTAAATATCGGTATTGAACAAAAATTCATTTTCACTGCTTCCGGATATGATTACCTGGATGCATGGAAAGCCGGAAACAGCAATGACTATTTCAGCACAACCACTGCAAGACTGAATATCAATATTGGCAACGCTTCCAAGAAAGTTCAGCCACTGTACTGGATCAATCCAAACAATTTTGTGTACAACGAGTTGAATTCACCTAAGCACATGAAAATGCCTAAAGTGGTTCTGCCCGATACAGATGGTGATGGTGTAACTGACCAGTTCGATATGGAACCAAACACGCCAAAAGGAGCGCCTGTTGATTCTCATGGTGTATCTAAAGATACCGATGGAGATGGTGTTCCTGATTACAGAGATAAAGAATTGCTGACTGCTCAAAAATGTTTCCCTGTAAACAACGATGGTATCGGTAATTGCCCAGAGCCTGCATGTTGCAAAGAAATCAAAGACATGATGGCTAACTGGCAGCCTGCTAAGAAAGATTGTAACATTGGCGCTTTACCAAGCGTACATTTCAAGAGCGGCGCTAAATTGAGCAAGGATGCACAGTCTGTACTGGCTGCTGCAGCTGCTACACTGAAAGCTAACCCAACTTGTAATGTAAAAGTGATCGGTTACGGTGCATCCAGTAAATCTGCACAACAGCAGAGCTGGGATCGCGTGAATGCTGTAATCAAATACCTGGTTGAAAGGCAGGGTATTGCTGAAAGCAGATTACTGTTTGTTTACGCTCAGGATGGAGATGCAAGAACAGTAGACTTACAAGGTACTACTGAAGAAGGTCCGAACTCCGTACCTGCTCCACACCCAAACTTAAAAGGTAAGAACTAATTAAATTGGCTCTTTCATAAAGAGAAAGCCCCTCCTGAATAATCAGAAGGGGCTTTTTTATGCGTTGAATGGGATCCTTAGTTGTTCAACATATTGAAATGCAGTTCTCCAAAATTCTGCAGGGAGGATAATTTAAGATCTGCCGCCGCCCATCGATCTTCCTTGCTAACTGCATTGTGCGGGATCACCACACATTTCATCCTGGCAGCTTTTGCAGCAATCATTCCATTAAAAGAGTCTTCAAAACAGATGCATTCCAGGGGATGGCTGTTCATTTCCGCTGCGCAGTTCAGGTATACCTGGGGATGGGGTTTTCCATACGGAAGTTCTTCAGCGGAAGCCGTGGCCTGTAAAAATGGGCCAATGCCGGTCATGCTCACCACCAGGTCTATCAATGCCGGTGGGGAAGAGGTAGCCAGCCCGATCTTGAAATTTTTATTGGAGAAAAATTCAAATGCATGCGCTACCCCGGGAAGAATTTTGGCCTTCTCTTCTATTTTCTGCAATACCCGTTTCACAATTTTGGCTTCAACAGCCGGGGCTTCGCTCATAGGGATCTGGTAAATCGTAAACCACCAGTGTACAAACTCTTTGGTTCGCAGGCCAACACTGCTGTTGTATTGTTCACAGGTCATTTTAACGCCGTATTGCTGAAATACTTCATAAGCCGCTTCCTGCCATAATGGTTCACTGTCTATCAGGAGTCCGTCAATATCAAAAATTACTGTAGTAAGAGGCATGGCGTTTTTTTTAATACATGCAAATTTATCGATACCAGTTCATAGATTGCCCGCCGGCGAGGTGCTATTTTTTTTGAAATAAAAGCCCCGCTTTCTGGATACATTCCTTATTTTGCACCGATTGCTAATACGCTGAAATGAATTTAACGGAGAAATTTAAACATATCAGGCTGGTTCGTTCGCTGGTGTACAGTGTGGTTGGAGTGGCAACTTATCCGGGTCTGGCAATGGTTAATAAAATCAACATTGAAGGCACAGAGCATTTGCGCAATCTGCCCCGTCATAATGTATTGTTTGTGAGCAATCACCAAACATACTTTGCTGATGTAATCACATTCATCCATATCTTCTGTGCGGTGAAGTGGCGCAAGGAAAACAAGCTGGGCCTGCCCTATTACCTGCTGAATCCCTTTACCAATTTATACTTTGTGGCTGCGGAGGAAACCATGAATGGCAGCCTGATCAGCCGGTTGTTTAAAATGGCCGGCGCCCTTACGGTTAAAAGAACCTGGCGTGCAGAGGGTAAAGACATTAAACGCAACAGGGAGGAGTCCGATACACAGAAAATTGACGAAGCCCTCAACAGGAGCTGGGTCATTACTTTCCCGCAGGGTACCACCAAACCCTTTGCCCCGGGCAGAAAAGGAACGGCGCATATCATTAAGAACAATCAGCCGGTGGTTGTGCCTGTGGTGATCAACGGATTCTGGAGAGCCTTCAATAAAACGGGCCTTAGTTTTAAAAAGAAAGGATCCAAATTATCCATCCGATTTAAGGAGCCGATGGTGATCGATTATACCCGACCGGTGGAAGAAATTCTGGACCAGGTGATGGAAGCCATTGAGCAAAGTAAGAACTACATGCACAGGAGCAAGCATCACTTTATGAACCTGCTCGACAAATAATCCTGTTGCAATACACTGCCTAGGCTTGTTCTCCCGCATCAAACAGGGCCTTCAGTTCGTTGGCATCGTGCGGCTTCATCTTTCCGGCCAGCACAAGCCTTAACTGTCTTCTTCTCATGGCGCCTTCGTAGAGCCGGATCTCGTCTTCGGTTTCCGGAATTACTTTAGGTACAGGGGTTGGTTTTCCGTCGGGGGCCAGTGCAACAAATGTGAAGAAGGCTTCATTGCTCTCATATTTATACTGGTGTAGCAGGTCCTCTCCCCATACCTTGATATAAATTTCCATGGAAGTGTTGAACGCCCTGCAGACCTTCGCTTCTATCCGAACCACATTGCCCAGTTTGATGGGCGTCTTAAAACTTAAATTATCCACGGAAGCGGTCATGCCGGGAATATTGGAATGCCTTCCGGCAGCAATCCCTGCGGCAATATCCATCCAGTACATCAACCGGCCTCCCATTAAATTGCCAAACGTATTGGTATCGTTGGGGAGTACCAGTTCTGTCATCACTGTTCTGCTTTCGCTCATTTTTTTTGCTTCCATTATTCCCTCGTTTTATATGGTTACCGAAACCAGTTTTTTCAAATAATCATCCTGCACATCCGCTCCAATGCCCGGTGCATCCGGAAGGTGAAGATGCATTCCTTCGTAAATAACACCTCCGGTTACCGGATCTTCCGTATGACCAATCAAGCAGGTATCCAGGTCGTAGAACTGTACATTGCCGAATGCAGTGGCAAAATGCACTTTGGCAGATAAAGCCACCCTGCTTTCCAGCATACCGCCCATCATACAGGGGATTCCGCCCTGTTCCGCCACCTGGTTAATTTTGATGGCTTCGTGGATACCGCCGCTTTTGGCGAATTTGATATTGATATAGGTGCAGGCTTTGTTCCTGATCATTCTTTCGGCATCATGGTGCGTATACACAGACTCATCTGCCATCACCGGAATGGGAGACTTAACACAGAGTTCGGGTAAAAGTTCATCGTTCCAGGTGCGCATGGGCTGCTCACAAAACTGGATATCGTATTTGCCCAGTCCCGTCAGCGCTTCCACGGCGCCTTCGTAGCTCCATCCCTGGTTGGCATCAATCCTGAGTTTGGCGGCGTTTCCGATGGCGGCACGGATGCTACTGATCCTTTCAATATCGGTTGCAGGGTCCTTGCCCAGTTTTACCTTAATGACTGTAACCCCTTTTTCAACAAACTCCACCGCCTGGGCGGCCATGGATTCGGGGGTATCAATTCCGATGGTCAGATCGCTTTCAATCTCTTTCTTTTCCCCGCCTAAAAAACGGTAGAGGGGGAGACCGGCGTTTTTGGCGGCAATATCGTACAAGGCCAGGTCAAAGGCGCTTTTTGCAGTGTAGTTGCGGGCGGTGAACAGGTCCAGTTCCTGCAGGCGGGCGGTGATATCCAGCGGGTCCTTTCCTTTCCAGAGTGCGGCAAACTCTTTTGCCATTTCAAAACAGGTAGCCTGGGTTTCACCAACAATCATGGGGAATGCAGAGCATTCGCCCACACCGGTAATGCCCGCATCGGTATGAATGCGGATAAAGGTATTCTGGGCAAAATGCATAGTTCCCGTTGCAATGGTAAAAGGCACCATTGGTATGGAATACTTGTAAATTTCTGTATGGGTAATTTGCATGCGCAAATGTCTATTTTTCCACGTAATGCTGCCGGTTTTTTTTTGATTTTACCTGATTCATATTCTGAAAGGGCCCGTCCCCTGTATAATCCCGGCCGATATAGGTTTTTACAAAATATTTTCAGATTTTCAATAAAAGCTGATCATACTATTTTATATGTTCCGATATTCGCAGTACGAACATCCGTTAGCATGAATATATCCTTTGATAATACAGAAAATGCCTTTGCATATAAAACCGATAAGGAGCTGAAAAGCGCCCGTTTCTTATTCAATTCCATGGGGTTTCCCTGGTTTGTTCAGATAGGGACCCGGCTCACTCCCTATATCATGAAAACCGGTATGCCTGCGGTACACAACATCATCCGCAAAACCATTTTCAAACAGTTTGTGGGCGGTGAAACGCTGGAGGAAACCGCTTCTGTAGGCAATACGCTTGGTAAATACGGCATCCAGGTAATACTGGACTATGGTGTGGAAGGAAAAGAAGGGGAAGCCAGCTTTGATCATGCTACGGAAGAGTTTATCCGCGTTATCAATTATGCTGCTACGCAAACCAATATTCCTTTCATCAGCATTAAGGTAACCGGGCTTGCCCGTTTTGAGTTGCTGCAGATCCTGAACGAAGCGCCCCGCCTGCGGAGCGGTATCCACGATCACGAAGAAGAGATTGCTGAATGGGACCGTGTACGCGACAGGATGTACAGCATCTGCGAAGTGGCTGCGGAAAAAAACATCGGGGTGCTGATTGATGCAGAAGAAAGCTGGATCCAGGACCCCATAGACCGGCTGACCATGGAAATGATGGAAGCGTTTAACAAGGAAAAAGTAATTGTATACAATACCATTCAGTTGTATCGTCACGACCGGCTGAGCTTCCTGAAGCTATCCCATAAAATTGCCCGCCAGCAGGGCTTTAAGCTGGGCATGAAACTGGTGCGCGGCGCCTACATGGAAAAAGAAAGAGAAAGGGCGCTCGACAAAGGCGTGGCTTCACCCATCCAGAGAGACAAGGAATCCACCGACCATGACTATGATGAATCCGTGCGTTACTGCATCGAAAACATCAATGATATCTCTGTGATCATTGCTTCTCATAACGAAGACAGCAATCTCTTTGCAGCACAATTGCTGGAAGAAAAGGGCATCAGCCATAAGCACCACCACGTCCATTTTTCCCAATTGTATGGTATGAGCGATAACATCACATTTAACCTGGCCAAGGAAGGCCTTAACGTAAGCAAGTATCTTCCGTTTGGTCCAATTAAAGATGTGATCCCTTACCTGATGCGCAGAGCCAAGGAAAACAGCAGCGTGAGTGGCCAAACAGGCAGAGAGCTTTCCCTGATTAAAAAGGAACTGCAAAGACGGAAGGCTTAAAATCCACCAATTCTCCCCATCCCCGAAAAGGAGCGATGATTTCTCGGTTCAGAGGGTGTAATTTGCATTGTTATGCAGCAGTACCAGGATTTATTAAAACATATACTCGCAAACGGGAGCGTTAAAACCGACCGTACAGGTACGGGAACCGTTAGCTGTTTCGGCTACCAGATGCGTTTTAATCTGGCAGAGGGATTCCCGTTGGTGACCACCAAAAAACTTCATCTCAAAAGTATTATCCACGAACTGCTCTGGTTCCTGAAAGGGGATACCAATATCGGGTACCTCAAAGAACATGGCGTAAATATCTGGAATGAATGGGCCGATGAAAACGGCAACCTTGGTCCTGTTTATGGCAAGCAGTGGCGCAGTTGGGGAGGTGCGGACGGAAAAACATATGATCAGGTCAAAGATGTATTGCATCAACTGAAAAACAATCCCGACAGCAGAAGAATGATCGTAAGCGCATGGAATGTGGCGGAGCTGCCGCAGATGGCATTGATGCCCTGCCACAGCCTGTTCCAGTTTTATGTGGCAAATGGAAAACTGAGTTGTCAGCTGTACCAGCGCAGCGCAGATGTATTCCTGGGCGTTCCTTTCAATATTGCTTCCTATGCATTGCTGACCATGATGATGGCGCAGGTATGCGGATTGCAGTATGGCGATTTTGTACACAGTTTTGGCGATGTGCATATTTACAATAACCATATGGAGCAGGTAAAACTGCAGTTGAGCAGGGAGCCTTATCCATTGCCGGTGATGAAACTGAATCAGGAAGTGAAGGATCTTTTTAATTTTACATTCGAAGATTTTACGCTGGAAAATTATCAGTGTCATCCTGCCATTAAAGCGCCTGTAGCCGTTTAGTATTCATCTTTAATTGAATTACATGATTATTTCCCTGATCGTTGCAGTATCCTCCAATAATGCCATTGGTAAGAATAATCAGTTGCTCTGGCATTTGCCCAACGATATGAAGTTTTTTAAAATGAGTACCTGGGCCATGCCCGTGGTGATGGGAAGAAAGACCTTTGAATCTATGGCGGGTAAGCCTTTGAACGGAAGGCTGAATATTGTTATCACGCGTCAGAACAACTGGACTGCCGATGGTGTGGTGGTCGTGAATTCCCTGGAACAGGCCATTTCCACTGCCAAAGAAAAAGATTACAAGGAACTCTTTGTAATAGGCGGCGGTGAAATATACAGGGAGGCATTGCCGATTGCACAAAAGATTTATTTAACAAGAGTGGAAGCAGCGCTGGAAGCCGATACTTTTTTTCCGGAATGGGACAGCGAAGCCTGGAAGCTGGTACACAACGACTATCATCCGGCGGATGCCAAACATGCGTACCCTTACCGCTTTCAAATTTGGGAGAAATCAGTTTCCTGAATGGATCTGCTCCCGCATATATATATCATTGTTTTTATCCTGTTGCTGTTGGCCGGCCGGCTGGTTACTCCTTGCCCAACGCCATACCTGATCAATGTATTGGGTAGCATTAATTTCCTGCTTTGGTTTTATGCATTGTACAATATCAGGCGGTTAATTGGTTTGATACAGTTGATCCGGTCCATCCGCGGAGGAGAAAGCCTCGAAATGCCCCTGATCAGTTGGACCGATGAGTTTGTACTAATACAGGCCGGCAGGGTAGCGCTTCCGTTTTTGATACTGATCCCCGCGCTGCGGAACAGCTGGTGGTATTCGGGAGCAATGATGTTGTTCCTGCTATGGAGCAGCACGTTTAGTTTCAACGGATGGCCGGCTTTGTTTTCCGACATTGCGTACAGTGTCAGTATGTTTACCACAACTTATGCTTTACTTTGGCTGCTGAAAAAGCATCCTTCTCAAAAAAGTATTCGCTGATGTATACACCTGTGCAACTGGCTTTACGGTATATCCGGTATTACTGCACCGCTTCCAATGGAAAGGGGCATGGGGTGCATTCCCCCTTTGTTTTTGAACTGATTACCCGGGTACTGAACGATGACCGGGATTTTTATATGTATCAGCCGATAGAAAACCTGCGGGAAGAATTGCTGACCTGGACAACTGAAATTACCATCGAAGATTTTGGAGCGGGTTCCAGGGTTAAAAAATCGCCGGTGCGGAAAATCTCCGCCATCGCTGCCTCATCGCTGAAGCCCCGGAAATTCGGACAACTGTTGTTCAGGCTGGTGAATTATTTTTCGCCTGCTACCATCCTGGAGTTGGGGACCTCCCTGGGGATCACCACTGCTTACCTGGCATCGGCCAATTCCAATGCGCATGTCATAACTATGGAAGGATCCGCTGCGGTGGCAGAGATAGCCCGGTCCAATTTCAATAAACTGGGCCTGAAGAATATTAAACTGGTAACCGGAAATTTTGATGAAACACTCGGCCCCCTGCTTGCGGGGCTCCATCAAATTGATGTAGCCTTTCTCGATGGCAATCACCGATATGAACCCACTATGCGGTATTTTAACCAGGTGATGGAGAAGGCGCATGCCAATACGCTGATCATTCTTGATGATATTCACTGGAGCCGCGAAATGGAGCAGGCCTGGGAGGAAGTTAAGGGTGATTCCCGGATCCGGCTGACCATTGATCTGTTCTATATCGGGCTGGTTTTTTTGCGCAGCGAACAGCAGGAAAAAGAAGACTTTATTATCCGTTTTTAGTAGTTCCGGAAAATATCGGTGAACAATTTTTTTGTTTAGCCAACTTCTACGCAGTAATGCAAAAAATGGCTTAATTTTAAAGATGATAATTGGAATTCTCAAAGAACAGAACGGAGAACAAAGAGTATCCATCCTTCCCGAACAAGCGGAAGTGCTCATCAAAAACGGAAATACAGTTTGGCTGGAGTCCGGCGCGGGCGAAGCGGCTTTTGCAGCCGATGCAGCGTATACTGCTAAAAACGTTTCCATTGAATCCAGAGAAAAAATACGGAAGGAAGCTGATGTGCTCCTGAGTTACTGGGCGCCGCCCGAAGCAGCGGAAGGAACCATCAGGCCGGGCGCAATATTGATCGGTGTTTATCAACCCCTGTTTCAATTTAATTTAATGCGAAGCTGGTCCGAACAAAAACTGACCTGTTTCAGTTTGGATATGATTCCCCGTACTACCCGTGCGCAATCCATGGATGTGCTGAGCAGCCAGGCCAATATTGCGGGGTATAAAGCCGTGTTACTGGCGGCCAATTTATTCCCCCGCTATTTTCCCATGTTCATGACGGCAGCAGGAAGTATTGCTCCTGCAAAGGTACTGATACTGGGTGCCGGAGTTGCGGGATTACAGGCTGTGGCTACTGCACGCAGGCTGGGAGCTGTGGTGGAAGTATCGGATACCAGGCCCGCCGTAAAGGAAGAAGTGATGAGCCTGGGCGCCAAATTTATTGAAGTAGATGGCGCTGCGGATGCATCAAAGGCAGGAGGCTATGCGGTTGAACAGTCTGAAGAATACAGGCAAAAACAAAAACAGCGGATAGCCGAAGCTGTAGCCAAGGCCGATATCATTATTGCCACCGCACAGTTGCAGGGAAAACCGGCGCCATTGCTGGTAACAGAAGAAATGTTGAAGCAGATGAAGCCCGGTTCCGTGGTGATTGACCTGGCTGCCTCCACCGGAGGAAACGTGTTTGGCGTTAAGAACAATGAAACCACACAGCTGCATGGCGTAACCCTGGTGGGTAATAGCCAACTGGCAAGTGATATGCCATGGGATGCCAGTAAAATGTATGGTAAAAATGTGTTGAACTTTCTGCAACTGATCATCAATAAGGAGTGTCGGCTGAACCTGAATTTTGAGGATGATATTGTAAAAGGATGTTGCATTACACACGATGGAGCTGTAGTGAATACACGCATCAGCGAATTAATTAAATAGACAAACCCGTTGTTGATATGGAAACCGTTTTAAGTTATATACACCAGCACATCAATATTATTTACATTGTTGTACTCTCCATTTTCCTGGGAATAGAAGTGATTGGAAGAGTGCCCAGTGTATTGCATACGCCACTGATGAGCGGAGCCAATGCCATACATGGCGTGGTGATTATCGGCGCCATCATTGTAATGGGCAGGGTGGAAGCCGGTAACTATGCAGCGCTGATCATTGGATTCCTTGCTGTGGTGCTGGGAACACTGAATGTGGTGGGAGGATTTGTGGTGACAGACAGAATGCTCGAAATGTTTAAGAAGAAAAAATAACAATGGAAATAAATCTGCTTACCCTTTGTTACCTGGTCGGTTCGATCACGTTCATTATAGGATTAAAAATGCTCTCGCATCCGGAAACTGCCCGCAAAGGCAACCTGATTGCTGCTGCCGGTATGGGGATTTCAATATTCGGAACCATTTTCCTGTACCAGGAAAACGGAGAAAAGCTGCACAACTACGAATGGATTTTTGCGGCGCTGATCATCGGAACCATTATCGGAACCCTTGCGGCAAAGAAAGTGAAAATGACTTCCATGCCCGAACTGGTGAGTTTGTTCAATGGAATGGGGGGCGCCTGTGCAGCGTTGATCTCCATCATTGAATTTAAACATATTACCGCTGTAGTTCATGCAGAAGCGGAGGTTCCATACGCCACCTACCTCAGCATTTTTGCAGGCCTGGTGATCGGTACGGTATCATTTGCGGGTAGTATGATTGCCTGGGGCAAGCTCAATGGAAGGGTAAAGGATTTTTCCTTCAAAGGCCAGCAGGTATTCAATATCCTGTTGTTTATAGGAGTGATTGCCTTATCCGGGTATATGATACTGAACCTTACACCCGCCAACCAAAGCCTGTTCTATCTTGTATTGCTGGGTGCATTGGTGTACGGCGTTTTATTTGTGTTGCCGATCGGGGGCGCCGATATGCCGGTAGTGATTTCTTTGCTGAACTCCTTTACCGGTGTGGCTGCGGCCTGTGCCGGATTCCTGTACAGCAACCAGGTGATGCTGACCGGAGGTATTCTGGTGGGCGCTGCCGGTACCTTACTGACCATACTCATGTGCAAGGCCATGAACAGAAGCCTGCTGAATGTACTGATCGGTTCCTTCGGCGCAACTGCAACAGGCGCACAACAAGCGGTTACCGGTAATTACAAGGAAATTTCCCTGAGTGATGCCGCTGTATGCATGAGCTATGCACATAAGGTGATGATTGTTCCGGGATATGGCCTGGCGGTTGCGCAGGCGCAGCACGTTTGCCATGAATTGGAAAAACTGCTGGAAGAAAAAGGAGTGGAAGTAAGTTATGCCATACATCCTGTTGCAGGAAGAATGCCCGGACATATGAATGTATTGCTGGCAGAGGCCGATGTGGACTACGATAAGCTCATGGAGATGGAGCAGGCCAATGATGAATTCAAATCCACAGATGTGGTATTGATACTGGGTGCAAATGATGTAGTGAACCCTGCTGCCAAAACAGATCCTGCATCACCTATTTATGGTATGCCGATCCTGGAAGTGGAGCAGGCCAAAACAGTCATCGTCAACAAGCGAAGCATGAAGCCCGGATATGCCGGTATTGAAAATGCCCTGTTCTTCCAGCCAAAAACCTCCATGCTTTTTGGCGATGCAAAAGCTGCATTGCAAAAGCTGGTAGCGGAAATCAAGAATCTGTAGCCTGTTAAAATAATTGAGTTTGCAATTACCTGTTGAATTACTGGCGGCATTAAGCCATGTAAAAGGATTTGACCGTTCAGCCTTTGAAACCGTTCACCAATCGGGTGAGCAGGTAACTTCCATTCGTTTAAATCCGTTCAAGCCATCGGAATCCCTGAAAGACCTGTATAAATCGCCCCTGCCCTGGTGCAGTTATGCATGGTATCTGAAGGAGCGGCCTTTTTTTACTTTTGATCCGGTATTTCATGGCGGCGCTTATTATGTACAGGAGGCCAGCAGTATGTTTTTATGGTACCTGCTGCAACAACTCACGGGTACGGCAACCGCCGGAAAAAATGTGTTGGATCTCTGTGCGGCGCCGGGTGGTAAAAGCACTTTGCTCTCCACCTATTTTGCAGATGGACTGGTGGTATCCAATGAGGTGATCAAATCCCGCTCTGCCATACTGGTGGAAAATTTGACCAAGTGGGGGCAGCCCAATGTGGTGGTTACCAACAATGATCCGGATCATTTTAGCAAACTGGAAGGTTTCTTTGATGTGATTGTGGTGGATGCCCCCTGCAGCGGCAGCGGGTTGTTCAGAAAAGATCCCGCCGCCATTGAAGAATGGAGTGAGCAGAACGTGCAGCATTGCAGCCAGCGGCAGGAAAGAATCCTTGCATCCATCCTGCCGGCACTGAAAGAGGACGGGTTACTGATCTATTCCACCTGTTCCTATTCGGTGGAAGAAGATGAACGGATAGCGGACTGGCTGGTGTTGGAAAAAGACATGGAATCCTTGCCGGTTACGGTTCCCGCAGAGTGGAATATTGTGCAAACGGAGGCGGAACAAACCGGCGCAACGGGGTTTCGTTTTTATCCCAACCGGGTAAAAGGGGAGGGTTTCTTTGTGGCGGCCTTCCGGAAAAAAACAGCCACTACGGCTCCCAGGTACAAGGAATTGCAACTGGTCAGCCCAACCCGTTCCGAGGCAGCACTGCTGCAGGCTTTTTATCCCATACCGGAAGGGTATGCTACATTTAAGCAGCAGGAAGCTATCCGGTTATTCCCTGCTTCCTATATGAATGCCCTCCGGCAACTGGCATCGGCGCTCTATATAAAAAAAGCTGGCATTGAAATTGGTAGCATCAAGGGAAAGGACCTGATACCCTCCCACGAACTGGCCGTATCTATACTGGATAAGTCCGGTTTACGGGTGGTGACCGTGGATAAGGATCAGGCCCTGCAATATCTCCGCAGAAAAGAACTGCGGCTGGAAGCGCCGGTGGGCTGGTGTTTGCTGCAATACGGAGGTGTATGTTTAGGCTGGGTAAAAGTTTTGCCGAACAGGATCAATAATTATTATCCGGCCGAATGGAGAATATTAAAAGATTAACTTTACGCATATTCGCTGATACATGGTTGTGAAAAAAATACTCTTTTTGATACTGTTTTGCGGGATTAACCTGCTGCAAGCCCAGGACAAACTGGTGGTGATGGGTAGTGCCGGTAATTATTATGTGATCCATAAGATCATGGAAAAGGAGTCCTTATCGGGCATCGGCAGGTTATATGGGTTTAGCCCCCGTCAACTGGCGCAGTACAATGGGCTGAATGCCAATGCAGGGTTGCAATTGGGCGGCCAGTTGAAGATCCAGCTCACTGCGGAAAACCTGGGTCACGGCCCTGAAGACGACAACAGTATTCCCGTATATCATATTGCCCGTAAGGGAGATAACCTGTTCCGGCTCAGCCAGCAATATTTTAAAGTGCCGGTTGCATCCATGCGTTCCTGGAACGACCTTAAAACGGATATCGTAAAAGACGGACAGGCCATTATCATTGGTTATGTAAACGGAACGGCACAATCCTCTGCACAGCGCGCTGTAACCAGGGAGTCCTTCCCCGTTGTAAAGCCACTACCCGCCAATACGGCTAAGGTGCAGGCGGCACAACCCTTACCGCTACCCACCGCCAGGCCTGCGGCAGATTCCGTTGTTGTTCCGCTGAAAAATCCGAATGTAATGGATGCGCTGGTGGATGGGGCCAGGGAACTGAAGGGAGAAATGAAACCATTGTCGGAGAATGAACTGCTGTTACTGGCGGCAGCACAGGAAAAAGCGAAGAAAGAAGCAGAAGCGGCCGCCAATGCAAAAAACATTTCAACCGGTAACCCGGTACAGGCGCCTACCGATGAAGTCCGTATTTCCGAAGAAGATATTGCTTACACACCCAAGGCTTCCGACGAAGGATTTTTTGGTGCATACTATGCAGGCTCCACGCAAAGCGGTACACCGTATGCGGGTAAGGGAGAAGCGGGTGTCTTTAAAACCCTGAGCGGATTAACCGACCGTAAATTTTATGTGCTCATGAGCCATGTGCTTCCGGGCACCATTGTGCGGATTACCACTCCCAATAAGAGAACCATCTGTGCCAGGGTATTGGGTGCATTGCCCGATACAAAGGGAGCAGATGGGCTTTTACTCCGCATGAGCAATGCCGCAGCACAGGCCCTTGGCATGAGCGCTGCAACCTTTACCATCAACATTACTTATTACCAATAACATGAAATACTTATCCCTCTTATTTGCCGGATTATTTACGCTGGCTTGCAACAGTAACAGTCAAACCAAGGAAGCCGCCACCGGGCAGGCAAAAACCGGAACCCTTGGTGTAGCGGAGTTTGAGCAAAAACTGAAGGACCCTAATGTGCAGATTCTCGATGTACGTACAGCCGCAGAATATAAAAATGCGCATATGAAAAATGCCCTGCAGGCCAACTGGATGGATAAGGCGCAATTTGTAGACAGAACGCAATACCTCGATAAGAACCGGCCTGTATTATTGTATTGTGCATCCGGTATCAGGAGTGCGCAGGCCATGGAAGAACTGGCGCAAAAAGGATTTACTGAACTGTATAATTTAAAAGGCGGCATTGCACTTTGGAAAATGGACAGCAAGCCATTGATTGCGCAGGCGGCTGTTGCAGAATTGTCGCTCGCCGCTTTTGAATCGATGGTGAAAGGCACAAAAGTAGCCCTGGTAGACATCGGTGCAGAATGGTGCCCGCCCTGTGTAAAAATGGAGCCGGTATTGCAGCAATTACAAAAGGATTTACCTAATGTCTACAGTCTTATTAAAGTAGATGGCGGTAATGACCTGACGGTAATGAAGGCGCTCAGGTTTGAATCGCTTCCAACATTCATAGTGTTCAAAGATGGTAAGGAAACCTGGCGCAGGCAGGGGATCGTTGGCCTCGAAGAACTGAAGGCCGCTATTACTAAATAGCGAAAGCATTCCTTTTTTTATTGCAGATTGCCAAGCCGGTAGCCTCTCAGAAAATCTTCTGTAAGCATTCTTTTCTTTCCTTCCAACTGTAAGTCTTTTACCAGCAGGTATCCATCGGTGCAGGCAAATTTGAGAAAGGATTTACCATCGGATACAACCGTGCCGGGTGCATCCTGGTGTTGATGGATTTCAGGAAGGCTTCTGTAAATTTTTAAAATCTTTCCATCCAGTTTGGTCAAAGCTCCCGGAAAAACGGAGAGCCCCCTGACCTGGTTATGGATGGCGGTCACCGGCCTGTTCCAGTTGATCTCACAATCTTTGGTAAAGAGCTTGGGCGCATGTTTGACTTCGGCTTTTTGTTCCTGCGGCTGTTCGGTGATGGTACCGGCTTCCAGCCCCCGGATGGTTTTTACCAGCAGGTTGGCGCCGATGATTTTCATTCTGTCGTGTACTTCTGTGGCAGTTTCATGTTCGCCAATCTCCATGTGGTCCTGCAACAGGATATCACCGGTATCAATCTCGTGTTTTAATTTAAATGTGGTAACCCCGGTTTCTTTTTCACCATTGATCACGGCCCGGTTAATAGGTGCAGCGCCCCGGTAATCGGGCAACAGGGAACCATGCACATTGATGGTGCCCATCGGGGGCATGTCCCAGACTATTTCGGGAAGCATCCTGAAAGCAACCACTACCTGCAAGTCGGCGTTTAAATTGCGCAGCGCTTCAATGAAAGCGGGGTCCTTTAATTTTTCGGGTTGCAGCACCGGAAGGTTTTTATCCACTGCATATTTTTTAACAGCACTCTGTGTTAGCTTCATTCCCCTGCCGGCCGGTTTATCGGGCGCGGTAACTACGCCAACTATCCGATAACCGGCAGCCACCAGCGCATCCAGCGAGGCAACTGCAAAATCGGGGGTACCCATAAAAACAATCCGCAGATCCGAAGTCATACCAGTGTTCATTTGCTGCAAATGTACTGCGAACGGCAACATCCTGAATATCAAAGAGGAGCACAAATAAGTAACAATTTCTTCATGTGTTCAATTCTTAACGGTAAGTTAGACAAAAATACTTCGGCTTTTACCTGGAGGATTGTACTTTTGTAGTTTAGGCCATTCATTCAGCTGGCTGTAAACACAAATAACATGCAACAAGCAAAAAAAGGTGATAAGGTAAAAGTACATTATCATGGAAAGTTAACCAACGGAAATACATTCGATTCTTCCGAAGGAAGAGAACCACTGGAGTTTGAGATCGGTGGCGGAATGGTCATCGCCGGATTTGACGAAGGCGTAACCGGAATGGTCATTGGTGAGAAAAAAACAATCAATATCCCGGCCGACCAGGCGTACGGTCCAAAACAGGAAGAGATGATCATGGAGTTTCCGAAAGATCGTTTTCCTGCAGATATGGTACCTGAGGTTGGTATGCAATTGAATATGAGCAATGGCTCTGGTCAGAATTTTCCGGTAATCATTGCGGAAGTGAAAGATGCCATAGTTGTATTGGATGCAAATCATCCACTGGCAGGGGAGGAACTGGTATTTGATCTGGAGCTGGTAGCCATTGAAGGTCCTGCTTCCCTGATCATTACCCCATAAGCTATTGGGTAGTAACGTAAAGCAAACAGGGTTTATAGTGTGTTGTTCGGAATAATCGTTCAACTGCTATAAACCCTGTTCTTTTTTATTGGCTATTGATCCTGGTTCAACTCAGGCTTTCTTTCGGTTGAGCCACCATCCCAGCCAGATGCCTGTAAGGCCCCAGGCAACCACTGCATCAATCAGGTAGGCCCGGATATCGAACAGCGGATACCAGATATGCAGCGTATAATTGCTGCTGAGATAGGCAAAAATGCCCAGGATCAGGGAAGCAAAAAAGCTGGTGGTGAAATCGTTTTTGGCAAATTTGCCCAGAATCCAGATGAGCATCCACACGAGCAGGACATCTACCAAAAAGCCCCTGGTCATGCTAAGACCCATGTTGTATTCCAGCGCATGGTGGTACTGAATGGATACCCAGGGTTTTCCTACACTGGCAGCGGTCAATTTTTCCATTTCTTCAAAGGAAGTACCCTTGGGTACCCCCGGCATATAGTAACCACCCTCTTTATCCAGATTGGCGCTGAGGAATGCCAGGATGCTGTCCTGTTTAGGTGTATACTCCTGCATGGGGCGGTGCAGGTCCAGTGTAGTCCACGACAGGAACTGCCACATGAACAGAATGAGCGCACCTACGATCGAACCGATGATAGTTTTTTTCATTGAGGTTGATTTTGTTTCTCCAATATATTGTTTATTTACCATACTTGCAATAGGGTTCCCCAACTAATATTACCTTGTGCAAAAACAGTCATGCTTCAACATTACAGGCCTGCGGTTGCATCAAGGCTGATGCGGTATGTGCAGATAGATACACAGAGTGATCCGCAGGCACAAACGTATCCCAGTACCGGAAAGCAAAAAGACCTGTCCCGGTTGCTGGTGCAGGAGTTGCAGGCGATGGGTATTACCGATGCGGAAATGGATGCATATGGATATGTTTACGCAACTATTCCGGCGACCACTGCCAAAAAAATTCCGGTGCTTTGTTTTTGCAGCCATGTAGATACGGCGCCTGATTGCAGCGGAACGGATGTAAAGCCTATCCTGCATCAAAACTATGATGGCAGTGCTATTGTGCTGCCCGATGATCCGGCGCAGGTGATCTCTCCGGAAAAATATCCTTATCTGAAGGAACATATTGGTAAGGATATCATCACTGCCAGCGGAAAAACCTTACTGGGAGCAGATGATAAGGCAGGCGTGTCCATCATCATGGATTTTGCACAGTACCTGGTTCACCACCCACAGTTGAAGCATGGCGCCATTAAAATTTTGTTCACGCCCGATGAAGAAGTGGGAAGGGGAACCGAAAAACTGGACCTGGTGAAACTGGGAGCTGATTATGCGTACACACTTGATGGGGGAAAGCTGGGCAGTTTTGAAGATGAAACCTTCAGTGCAGATGCCGTAACCATACAGATCAATGGCGTGATTGCGCATCCCGGTTATGCGAAGGGGAAAATGGTGAATGCATTGAAAATAGCCGGTGAAATCATAGCGGGCTTGCCCCGGGAGTATTTAACCCCGGAAAGTACGGAAGGGCGGGCTGGTTTTATTCATCCGCTTCGGATAGATGGGCTGGCCGAAAAAGCCACCCTGGAATTTTTGATCAGGGATTTTGAAACAGCCAACCTTCAGGCCCATGAAACCATTTTGCGGGAGATCACCGATCAGGTGGTTGCAGCTTATCCCGGCGCTACCTGTCATTTTGTTGTGCTGGAACAATACCGGAACATGAAAGCGGTATTGCAGCAACATCCGTTTACAACCGCTTATGCTGCAGAAGCCTACCGGCGTGCAGGATTGCCGTTTATTACGGAACCGATCCGCGGAGGAACCGATGGCAGCAGGCTGAGTTTCATGGGATTACCCTGTCCGAATATTTTTACCGGCATGCATGCCATACACAGCAAACACGAATGGGTGGGCGTGAGCGATATGGAGCGTGCCGTAGAAGCATTGGTGCACCTGGTGCAGGTGTGGGAAGAAAAATATTGAGGGCTTGTAATAGATTGTATCTTTAAAACATAAAATAAAATAGTATGGCATTCCTAGCTCAATTCTGGTGGCTCCTGTTGTTGCTCCTGCTCCTGTTTACCGGCCTGGTAACCGTGAACCAGGGAACAATTGCAGTCATTACCCTTTTTGGAAAGTATCGCCGTATACTTCGTCCGGGTTTGAATTTTAAAATCCCTGTAATTGAACAGGTATATAAAACCGTCAGTATCCAGAACAGATCGGTGGAGCTGGAGTTCCAGGCTGTAACGGTAGACCAGGCCAATGTCTATTTCAAGAGCATGTTGCTGTATTCCGTTATTAACCAGGAAGAAGAAACCATTAAAAATGTTGCTTTCAAATTCATCAGCGATAAAGACCTGATGCAGGCGCTGATCCGCACGGTGGAAGGATCTATCCGTGCATTCGTTGCCACCAAGAAGCAGGCGGAAATCTTATTGCTCCGCAGGGAGATTGTGGAGTTTGTAAAGGAACAGATCGATCATTCCCTGGAAGAATGGGGATACCATTTGCAGGATCTTCAGATCAATGATATCACGTTCGATCAGCAGATCATGGAGAGCATGAGCAGGGTGGTGGCCAGCAATAACTTAAAAGCCGCCGCAGAAAATGAAGGACAGGCATTGCTGATTACCAAAACCAAGGGGGCAGAAGCGGAAGGTAATGCCATCAAGATTGCAGCCGAGGCAGAGAGAGAAGCGGCCAGGCTGCGCGGCCAGGGTGTGGCGTTGTTCCGGGAGGAAGTGGCCAAGGGTATGAGCCAGGCGGCAGAGCAAATGAAGCAGGCCAATCTAGATACCAATGTGATCCTGTTCAGTATGTGGACCGAAGCGGTCAAGAACTTTGCAGAATTCGGAAAGGGCAATATTATCTTCCTCGACGGTAGCCCGGACGGAATGCAGAACAATATGCGCCAGATCATGGCCATGATGCAGATGAAAGATCAGCAAAAAAGAGACTAATCTGTAAAAGCTTTCTTAAATAATGACGTATCCGGCACTTTATTGGTTGGGGATGCGTTCTTTTGTAACAATATCAAGGGCTATTTAAATAATTACCCCCATGTTTTATTTATTGCAGGCAGACAGTTTACAAAAAGCAGCGGCTGGTATAGCCACCACTGCAGAGAAAATATCTTTATGGAGCCTACTCGATAAGGGCGGCTGGATCATGTATCCGCTTTACCTCTTGCTGATAGCCGCCATTTTCGTTTTCATAGAACGGTTGATCGCCATCCGCAAGGCATCCAGGATCGATCCCAATTTCATGGGTATTATCCGCGACCATATTCTTACCGGTAATGTACAGGCAGCCAGAAGCGTGTCTAAAAACACAGACAGCCCGGTTGCCAGGATGATCGATAAGGGTATACAAAGAATTGGCAAGCCCATTGATGCCATTGAAAAGAGCATGGAGAATGTTGGCAAGCTCGAAATGTACAGTATGGAAAGAAACCTTTCCATACTGTCGCTGATTGCCGGTATTGCGCCCATGTTCGGATTCCTGGGAACCATCATTGGTATGGTGCAGTTGTTCTACGGCATTGCTTCCACCGGCGAGTACACGCTGAACACCATTGCAGGCGGGATCTATACCAAGATGATCACCTCCGCAACCGGTTTGATGATTGGTATGATTGCCTATGTGGGTTATAATTTCCTGAGTACACAGATCGACAAAACCGCCAACAAGATGGAAGCTGCCAGTGCAGATTTTATTGATGTATTGCAGGAGCCAACCCGATAGCCATGAATATCCGCAAACGACTCAGAAACCATCCCGAAATGCACACCGGTGCATTAAATGATATATTGTTCATATTGCTGTTGTTCTTCCTGATCGTATCTACGCTGGCCAATCCCAATGTGATCAAGGTATCCAATCCAAAAGCAAAGGCCGATACCAAGGCCAAGCAAACGGTGGTGATTACCGTTGATAAATCCCAGCAACTGTATATTGGCTCTGAGCCTGTTGCATTGCAAGACCTGGAATCCAAACTGAAATTGTTCCTGGATAAGGAAACGGAAAAGCCCTCTGTGGTGATCAACGGAGACAGTACGGCTCACCTGGGTACCGCCATTAAAGTGATGCAGGTGATTAAAAAACTGGGTGCTACGCCGGTGATGGCAGTAGACAACAGTGGCATCCAATAATTTTCCTCCATCCTTTTTTTCAGGAAGCCAGCTTAACCGCGCGGATCATCCGGTCATTGCCCTGTAAGTCTTTTTGCAGCACCGCGCTAAAATGGCCGTTGTTAAAGAGTTGCAGCACATCCCTGCCCAGTTGCTGGTTGATCTCCAGGTAAATTTTTCCGTTAGGGCTTAAATGCGTTTCACTGAAATTGCGGATTGCTTTGTAAAAAATCAATGCATCCTGATCGGGCACAAACAAAGCTGTGGCCGGTTCAAAGTCCACTACATTCGGGTGCATGGAATCGCGTTCAGATGCTTTGATATAAGGAGGGTTGCTTACAATCAGATCGGTTTGCTCCAGTTGTTCCCGGTTGGCCGGATTGAGAAAATCCATTTCAATGAAATCAACCGCAGCATGCAGCCGGGCAGCATTTTCCCGGGCCGTTTGGATGGCCCCTTTGCTAATGTCTACAGACACTACCTGCAGCTCCGGAAATTTTTTCTTCAGGCTGATGGGGATGCAGCCCGTACCACTGCCCACTTCCAGCACACGCAGCGGGGTTGTGGCCTGTTGCGCAAGATCTTTGATCATCCATTCTACCAGTTCCTCCGTTTCAGGTCTTGGAATCAGGGTGTCTGGGGTAACAATGAAGGGCTGTTCCATGAACCACGCTTCCCCGATAATGTATTGAACCGGTTCGCCGGCGCTGAGTTTTGCAGTGGCCCTCTTGAGTTGATCAGCCTGGTTGTTCGTCAGCGTCCTGTCTTTATCCATCAGTTGCTCCATGCGGCTTTTCCCACTGATCCATTCCATCAGGAGGCTGGCAATATTGCCCGCTTCACGGTCATCGTACAGCGCAAGGATGGCTTCTTTGATCAATTGTTTCCCTTCGCGGATTGTCATGCTGCAATGTACCCATCATTTGGCTATTTTTGTACATTCCGCGGCAATGAGTAACCACGAACAATATATGGCCAGGTGCATTGAACTAGCTTTGAAGGGAGCAGGTACGGTTGCGCCCAATCCAATGGTGGGCGCGGTACTGGTGCATGAGAGCCGTGTAATTGGAGAAGGCTATCATCAACAATACGGAGGGCCGCATGCGGAAGTGCATTGCTTTAACGCAGTGGCCGAAGCTGATGAGGCGCTGGTAAGCGAATCGGTGATCTATGTTTCGCTTGAGCCCTGCGCGCATTTTGGAAAAACGCCGCCCTGTGCCGACCTGATTGTTCGGAAAGGCGTGAAGAAAGTGGTGATCGGATGCCGGGATCCTTTTGAAGCCGTTAACGGAAAGGGCATTGAACGGTTGCGGAATGCGGGAATTGAAGTGGTGGAAGGAGTGTTGGAAACAGCCTGCCTGAACCTTAATAAAAGATTCTTCACATTTCATCAAAAAAAACGTCCGTATATTATTTTGAAGTGGGCGCAAACAGCCGATGGAAAAATCGCAGCCGCTTCAACCGAACGATTGCTGATCAGTAATGCCTATGCCAATACACTGGTGCATCGCTGGAGAAGCGAGGAAGCCGCCATACTGGTGGGCACCAATACAGCCCTGCTGGATGATCCATCGCTGAACAACCGGTTATGGACCGGTCCATCGCCACTACGGATGGTGATAGATGTAAACCTGCGATTGCCCGCTTCCCTCAAACTCTTTACAGACGGCCTTCCGGTGGTGGTGTTCAACGCGCAGAAAGCAGCACAGGAAGGTGCTATATCCTTTCAAAAAATTGCAGCAGACCAGGCCCTGCTTCCACAGGTACTGGACTACTGTTATCACAACCAGGTACAGAGCATACTGGTAGAGGGCGGTGCGGCCTTGTTGCAGTCGTTGATCAACGAAGAATGGTACGATGAAATACGCGTGATCACCAACACTGCATTGCAGATCGGAGAAGGGCTGGCAGCCCCGGTTGCCACCGCAACCACATTGTACCAGGAAGAACAACTCCTGGATAACAGGATTCAATATTTTTACCGGAACCAGTAACTAACCCCGAATGATCTATTTAGTTGGAAGTATTGTATTAACCAGTTACCTGACACTGGCGTTCAAAGCCTGTGAACGTTTTAAGATCCCGGTATTCCCGGCCATTGTATTCAATTATATCACCTGCGTAATTACGGGTTCCGTAGTGAACGGATCCTTTCCGGTGAATGCATCTGCCATGAGCACACCTTGGTTTCAATGGGCTTGTGTAATGGGGGTATTGTTTGTGTCCATTTTTAATTTAATCGGGATCACGACCCAAAAGAATGGGGTAGCCGTAGCATCCGTGGCCAATAAATTATCCCTGATCATTCCGGTGATCCTGTCGGTATACCTGTATCATGAAACCGTGGCGGGCTTTAAACTGGTGGGCGTGCTTCTTGCCCTGGCTGCGGTAGCGCTCACCTGTTATCCTGCAGCAAAAAAAGGGGAGCATCCTGCGCCGGCTGCCAAAAACCTGCAGTTGGTTCTGCCGCTGGCGTTGTTCCTGGGGAGCGGGCTGCTGGATGCGCTCATCAATCATGTGCAGCAAACCTATGTGACCAACGAAAACAGCAATGCTTACCTGATCAGCGGGTTCCTTTCTGCAGCTACCATTGGCTCCACCCTGTTGCTGTATCAATATCTTTCCGGTAAAAGAAAATTTGAAGCCAGGCATATCCTTGCGGGCATACTGATTGGTGTACCCAATTATTTTTCCATCTGGTGCCTGATCCGGTTCTTAAAAGCCAGCCCCTGGGAGAGCAGTGCCAGCATCCCGATGAACAATATGGGTATCGTGCTCTTCAGCACATTGGCTGCTGCCGTATTGTTCAGGGAAAAATTATCTGTCATCAACCGCTGGGGCATTGCACTCTCGGTGATTGCTATTTACCTGATTGCATTCGGTAATCGGTTCTAACGACGCCGATTTAACGGTTCAGTTTTGTGGCTGCTGTTTTGCGGGTACCAGTTCTTTGCTGCCGGGTGTGTGTACATAAAAACCTTCTCCGGATTTTACACCCAGTTTCCCCGCGGTCACCATGTTGACCAGTAAGGGACAAGGAGCATATTTTGGATTGCCATAACCATGGTACAGTACATTCATGATGCTCAGGCAAACATCCAACCCAATGAAATCGGCCAGTTGCAACGGACCCATCGGATGCGCCATGCCCAGCTTCATGATGGTGTCAATGGCCTCCACATCGGCAATGCCTTCGTATAAGCTGTAGATGGCTTCATTGATCATGGGCATCAATACCTTGTTGGCAATAAAGCCGGGGTAGTCGTTCACTACGCAGGGAACCTTGCCCAGTTGTTTGGTGAGCTCCACAATCGTATCGGTAACGGCAGCATCGGTTGCATATCCATTGATGATCTCCACCAGTTTCATTACAGGAACCGGGTTCATGAAGTGCATGCCAATCACTTTATCCGGGCGTTTGGTAGCCGCCGCAATTTTAGTGATGGAAATGGAAGAAGTATTGGTAGCAAGAATGGCGCCTGCAGGAGCAGATGCATCGATCTCGCTGAAGATTTTCAATTTAAGGTCTACGTTTTCCGTGGCGGCTTCCACTACAAGGTCTGCAGCAGATACCCCGGAAGCAATACTGGTAGCCGTAGTTAAATTAGACAGGGTGGCTGTTTTATCGGCTTCTGTAATCGTTCCCTTACTCACCTGCCTGTCGAGGTTTTTGCTGATGGTTTGAAGCGCTTTATCCAGTTGTGCCTGTTGCACATCTACCAGGGTTACTTTAAAACCGGTTTGCGCAAACACATGCGCAATTCCATTTCCCATGGTACCTGCTCCAATTACCGTTACGTGCTGTAAAGTCATAGCTGCTGAATTTATAAGGAATATTATTTTTTGCGTTTAAAATCGCCCCGTTTCCAGGCGCTGATAAAGTCGGCCCATGCGGCAGGGTTCATGATATTCATCGGAGGTACCTGGCCGGCATAGTAGTATTTATTGGTCTGTTGTTTTAACTGAAAGTTCACGGCTTCCCTGCCATCAGCAGGCAGGCTGTTCAGCAGAATCCTTCGCTGTGCTTCATCCGTGTTTTTACGGGCAATTTCATAGGCGTCATCGGGCATCCGGTTGTTGAGGAAATCCCTTTCAAACTGTTCCCTGGTAGGCCTTGGCCTTAGAATGGTGGCCGGCAGGTAGGTGGTATCGCTGATCAGCAACTGAATTACGCTGTACTGGTTGCCGGCAAGATTGACCGGAATCCTGATTGTATTATTCTTATATCCAATACTTGAAAAAGTGATTTTGTCGCCCTTCATCACCGCAATGGAAAATACTCCGTCTGCGGTGGTAATGGTACCTCTTCCCTTGCCCTCCACAATTACACTGGCGGCAGGAACCCCCCTGAGGCTGTCGGCGGTCATCACCACCCCAAAAAGCTGTACAATGGAGTCCCTGTAAGGATTTTCCTTTTCCTGCGCCTTTAGCGAACGGGCATTTAAGCAACAAAGGGCAAGCAATGAGTAAAAGAGTATTTTTCTATTCATACGGGGTTCAGCGGCTATCTCTGGCAAATGTACAAATTTGCAGACGTTCGGAGTTATTGTAAGGAATTTCCAACAAAGTAAGGTGGTTGGATGTTAACTTTGCGCTCTCTTTTCTTTTTTAACAAAAACTTTCCTGATGACAATCGATGATATTTTAAAAGCCCTCAGCAATGTGCAGGAACCCGATCTGGGCAAGGATCTGGTAACCCTGAATATGGTAAAAGACATTGTAATAGATGGCGACCATGTAAGTTTCACCATTGTGCTGACAACCCCGGCCTGCCCAATGAAAGATATGATGCAGCGGGCCAGTGAAAATGCCGTGAAATTACTGGTGAACAAGGAGGCCAATGTAACTGTCAACTTCACCTCCAATACCTCTACCAACCGTAAAGATGATCAGCAGGTGCTGACAGGGGTAAAAAACATCATTGTGGTGGTGAGCGGCAAAGGCGGCGTAGGAAAAAGCACGGTTTCCGGAAACCTGGCGCTGGCGCTGGCGGAAGGCGGAGCAGCTGTAGGACTGATGGATGCCGATATTTACGGACCCAGCGTGCCCATCATGTTTGGGGTACGCGGTGAGCGCCCCATGATGAAGGATGTGAACGGAAAGGGTATGATTATTCCGCTCGAGAAATATGGTATTAAGCTGATGAGCATCGGATTGCTCGTAGACGAAAAAAATGCAGTAGTATGGAGAGGCCCCATGGCCAGCAGCGCCATCCGCCAGTTTGTGACCGATGTAGACTGGGGCAATCTCGATTACCTGATCATCGATATGCCTCCGGGAACCGGAGATATTCACCTGACCCTCATGCAAACCGTACCAGTTACAGGAGCGGTAATTGTAACAACACCGCAAAATGTAGCTTTGGCAGATGCCAAGAAGGCGATTGCGATGTTCGGGCAGGCGCAGATCAATGTGCCCATCATTGGCCTGGTAGAAAACATGGCTTATTTTACACCGGACGAATTGCCGCAGAACAAGTATTTCCTTTTTGGCAAAGAAGGGGGCAAGAACCTTGCAGAGGAATATGATCTGCCGTTTTTGGGACAGATCCCGCTTGTTCAATCCATCCGTGAGGGTGGGGATGAAGGCGTACCAGCAATGGTTGGTAAAGATGAGGTCAGCCAACAGGCATTCCGGAATTTCACCGCAATGGCTGTTCGGAATATTGCACTCAGAAATGCCAATCTGCCTACCACGCAAGTGATAGAAATAGCAGAATAGACATGTATAAAAACACAAAATTTACAACAGACAACCAAAAGGAAGTGCTTGATTTCATGAAAGCACATCCTTTTGTGCTTTTATGTGGAATCGGTGCAGACGGCAAGCCCGTTGCAACCCATATCCCGGTATTAATTGCAGAAAGGGGAGGCCATATTTTTCTACAGGCGCATACCATGCGTAAGCAACAGCATACGCTCGCCTTTGAGCAGAATGCCAATGTACTGGCAGTATTTCAGGGGGCGCATTGTTATATCAGTGCACAGTTGTATGAGCCACAGAATGTAGCCAGTACCTGGAACTACTCCGCCGTACACGCAACCGGTACACTCCGGTTGATGGATGATGATGGATTGTATGCGGTACTCAAAAATATGACGAGTCATTTTGAGGGCGGCCCGCATACCCCGGCCAGTATGGACAAGATGGATGAAGCCTATATCCGTTCCAACATGAAAGCCATCATTGCATTTGAAATAGAAGTCACTCAACTGGAACATGCTTTTAAACTGAGCCAGAATAAACCGGGGGAAACACAGGAACATATTGTGAAGCACCTGGAGCAGGGAAACAGCGATGAGCAGGCCGTTGCCGCAGATATGAAGCGGGTGATGCAGCAAACTGTTCAACCAAAATAATTTGTATGTTTAAATACAGCTTGTTCACTTGTTTGTTGTTCATCGCCTGCAATGCAGGCATTCAAAAAGCCAGTACCAATATGCCAGCTATTGCATTTGATCAACAGGGACACAGGGGATGCCGGGGGCTGATGCCGGAGAATACCATCCCCGCCATGCTCAAAGCCATTGACCTGGGCGTAACCACCCTGGAAACAGATGCTGTAATCACCAAAGATAAACAGGTGGTATTGAGTCATGAACCTTTTTTCAATCATGAAATCAGCGCTCACCCGGATGGCCGGAAAGTAAGCGCCGGCGAGGAGAAATCCCTGAACATATACCAGATGGGTTATGCCGAAGTGAAGCGATATGATGTGGGTATGCAACCGCATCCCCGGTTTCCGCAACAGCAAAAACTGGCGGCAGTAAAGCCTTTGCTGGCAGACATGATCGATGCAGCCGAACAATATTGTGCAGCACAAAAGAAACAACCCGTACACTATAATATTGAAACCAAATCGGCCGCAGAAACAGACGGACTCTATCATCCTGCGCCCGCGGCATTTGTAGAATTGCTGGTAGGGGTGATCCGTTCCAAAAAAGTGGAAGACCGGGTAACCATTCAGTCTTTCGATATCCGCACTTTGCAATACCTGCACCAGCGGTACCCGGGTATACAAACCGCCCTGCTGATAGAAGACTTTGATACCAGGCCATTGGCCGATCAGTTGAACGAGCTGGGATTTGTTCCAACCATTTACAGCCCGCATTATTCGCTGGTAACACCGGCCCTGGTGAAAGCCTGCAGGGACAACAAGCTGAGAATTGTGCCCTGGACGGTAAACGACCAGCCCTCCATCCGGAAGCTGAAGCAAATGGGCGTGGATGGGATCATCTCCGATTACCCCAACTTATTTGCAGGGCTTTAATCCGGCACAAGCTGGGGCTACTTTGCGTACCTTTATGTTCTGAAACCATCGGCCATGAAAAAGATCATCATTACCCTCGACGGTTATTCTTCCTGTGGAAAGAGTACCCTGGCCAGGCAACTGGCCCGCGAGCTCAATTATATATTTGTAGACAGTGGCGCCATGTACCGGGCCATCACCCTGTATTTTCTCCGCAACCATGTAGACCTGGGCAATGATGCGGAAGTAAAGCAGGCATTAACGGAAATCAACCTCGATTTTGAATACAATGATGCCAGCGGCGCCAGTGATATTTTATTGAACGATGAAAATGTGGAAGCCATGATCCGCGACATGCTGGTAAGCGAGCATGTAAGCGAAGTGGCAGCCAACCGTTATGTGCGCGATTTTGGCGTAGCTCAACAGCAGAAGCTGGGTCAGAAGAAAGGCATCGTGATGGACGGAAGGGATATCGGCACTACCGTGTTCCCGCATGCGGAACTGAAAATTTTTGTAACGGCAGATCCTGCAGTAAGGGTAGAAAGAAGATTTAAGGAAATGTACGAACGCAACCCCAATATCACCATTGAAGAAGTGACCCATAACCTGGAGATGCGCGATTATATGGACAGCAACCGCGAGTTCAGCCCGCTCCGGAAGGCCGAAGACGCCATAGTGCTCGACAATAGTAACCTGACAAAAGAAGAGCAGTTGGCAACTGCTCTTCAATGGGCAAAAGAAAAAATCGGGCAGTAAAGAACTGCCGGTAACTTAATCAATGATTTGTTCGGTAATTTTTCCGGTGGCCTTGTTTTTAAGGATCAGTTTTTTAGCGCCATAATGTGTCATTTCCTCTTTCACCAGGAAATGATCATTGTCGTAAGACACCAGGTGGCTCTCTTTGGTCAGGCCGGTTTTACCTCTCCAGATATCCAGTTGAACGGGTTCCCAGAGTTTGGATTTAGCCGACTTATAGGCCGCATCCAGGATGGCGTTCACCACATAGCCGTCGTAAAAAGTTTCTTTGGGGGCAACGCCTTTTTCCAGGGCATTGAACATGTCCATGAACATATGGTTGTAGCCCAGTTCATTCAGTTCATCGCCTACAGGGAATAACCAACCCGTATTGCTTTCCGCTTTCTCTGCCACATAGTCGGCGCCTTTACCGGTGGTGAACATATCAAAACCGGTACGCAGGAAACTGTTGATCCAGATGGTACCCTCAGAGCCCATCACTTCATCGCGCAGGTCGAGGCCTCCGCGGAAGGTCCAGCTCACTTCAAACTGGCCGATGGCGCCGTTCTCGTATTTTACCAGCCCGATGGCATGGTCTTCGGCATCGATGGGCTTCACCTGGGTATCGGCCCAGCACATTACTTCAACGGGTTTAATGTCTTTGCCAA
>JAECQP010000051.1 GCA_015999745.1 Sphingobacteriia bacterium
TAATCCGGAATGAGGCTTTTTTGTTTTATACAACTCTCTAATAGCATTAACTTGCTGATTACTAATTTTTTACTGTATTTTGCAATTGTATCGATTTTTATAAAAGACCAATGGCCAACCCAATAAGATCCTTTTTTAATAAAATCCTTACACTGGGAATAAACAGCGAGATGCACTTTGTAGAAATACAGAAGAGCTATATGTTCAATCTGTTTCTCGTAATAGCCGCCCCGCTTGTTTTCTTCGTTTTCCTCTTCAACCTGTATAATCAGCAATACATACTGGCATCGGTAAGCTTTTTGCAGTTTTCCATTTTTTGTTTTGGATTCTGGATTTCTTATACGCAGAAATACCTGTATCTGCGTTCTGCAATGCTGATAACGCTGGCTTTTATTGGCCTGCTTGCCGCTTATTTCTTTAGATCCGGTAATGAATACCGGATGCTGATCATGGTCATAGCCGCAGTGGTACTCTTCGATAAACTATGGCAATACCTGCTATTTGCCGTATTGGTGGCTTTAGTATTTGCATTCATCCGCCTGAATGATATGGCGCTTTCCACCATGTCTACAACAGACATAGTGATGCAAATGATCAAAATACTATTGCCTATGCTGATCTTTATTCTTTGCCTTTTTTATCTGAAGCATGGATACCTGAATTATCAGTTGAAACTGGAAAAAGCATTCCTGGAACTGGCTGCTGCCAAAGAACAAAAAGAAAGAATCCTCAACGCGGTAGCTCATGACCTAAGGAGCCCGATCAGCAGTATCTCGGGCATCACCAAGCTGATTTTAATGGATGATAATCTTACGGCAGAGCAGAGAGAATTACTGCAGCTGGCCGAGCATTCTTCTGCCAATACTATAGGGCTCATCAATGACCTGTTACAGACGAATCTGAAAGAGGTTCAATCTTACAAGTTTGTAGAAACTGATCTGAATGAAGTGCTGCATCAATCGGTTCGTTTGCTGGAGTTCAATGCCCATGATAAAAAAATACAGCTTCAAACAGAAATGCTCAATGAGCACCTGGTTGCGTTAATAGACCCGGATAAGATTGATCGTGTGGTCACCAACCTGGTGAATAATGCCATAAAATTCAGCAACCCCAATTCAGTCATTAATATCAGCCTGTCAAGAGAAAAAGATGAAGCGGTGATAGCCGTAAAAGACCATGGGATAGGAATACCCGAAGATAAAAAAGACAGGGTATTTGATACATTCACAGAAGCCAAAAGAAAGGGCACATCAGGCGAACAGAGCTTTGGCCTGGGACTGTCTATCTGTAAACAGATCATCGAAGTTCATAAGGGAAAAATCCTGGTAGAAAGCAAAGAAGGGCAGGGTAGTTCTTTTTTTGTTCGCCTGCCGCTTGTATAACCCTGACCTTTAGAGAACCATCTCCACGTGCTCAATACCGTCCTCCAAATAGACCTCACCGGTTTCCACAAAGCCAAAGGAAGCATAAAACTTTTTGAGGTATAACTGCGCACCGATCCGGATCGGACCTCTTCCAAAATATTTGTAGCATTGTTCTATTGCCATCGAAATCAATTCTCTTCCTGCACCGGTTCTTCTTGCAGCAGGGGAGCTTACCACCCTGCCGATACTCATTTCATTATAAGCCAGCCCCGGTGGCAGCAAACGGCAATAAGCAATTAACTGATCATCCTGGCAATACATCAGGTGATAACTTTCCTGGTCTTTGTTATCGGCATCCTGAAAAATGCATTGTTGTTCCACTACAAACACTTCGTTGCGAAGGCGGATAATACTATAGAGTTCATGGGGCGTTAACTCCTCAAAAGCTTTTATAACCCATTGAATGGCTGATGACATAGCTGCCGGTTTTATTTTTCAGAATACAAAATTAGCATTTAAAATAGAACAGGCCCTGCAAGGAATAATATGCCGGGCGGCAGATGACCATATTTTTGTAGTATTGCAACCTGCTACCATCCTTAACAAGAACTCCGGGTATTTATGAAAAAGATCGGCATCGGTGAAACTTATTTATGGAAGATCGTCTTCCTGCTTGCATTACTGGTGTATGCTGCCGGTTTGTTTGTGGAAGTGCTGGAACCGGATGCAGCCGTATATGCAGAAGTATCCCGTGAAATGTTTGTATCGGGCAGGTGGCTGGATATTTTCCTGATGGGGGCCGACTGGCTGGACAAACCCCACCTGCAATTCTGGGTTACAGCCTGGTCTTACAGCCTGTTTGGATTAAATATTGTCGCCTATAAATTGCCGGCCGTACTGAGTGTTTTGCTGGCTGCCTGGTATACCTACCTGTTTGCAAAAAAACATTATTCAGAAAAACATGGTATTGTTGCTGCCCTGATCTTAATGACGGCTCAACATACCATCACCTCCAATATGGATGTCCGCGCAGAACCGTACATGACCTTATTCACCATTATGGCCCTGTATCATATTGCGGAGTACCTCAACGCTAAAAAAACAATGCAGTTGGTCTATTGCAGTGTGGCATTGGCAGCATTAATGATGACCAAGGGGCTGTTCACCATTATTCCCGTTGCCGCCGGCGTTGGTTGTACGTT
The DNA here is from genome assembly GCA_015999745.1 of Sphingobacteriia bacterium. Classification (GTDB taxonomy): domain Bacteria; phylum Bacteroidota; class Bacteroidia; order Chitinophagales; family Chitinophagaceae; genus Sediminibacterium. Next base: position 2,567 of record JAECQP010000051.1, read on the forward strand.
GTTGTATCAAAAGCGATGGAAAGAGATCCTGCACTGGCAATGGTTATTAACTGCTGTACTCACCCTGGTTTTTATGTTCCCTACCTTGTACGGATACTATCAGCAGTTTGATTTGCATCCGGAGAAATGGGTGTTTGGCAGGCAGCATGTTTCGGGTATTCGTTTTTTCCTGATAGACAGCCAATGGGGCAGGTTTGCCAACAGCGGCCCCATCAAAGGCAGCGGCGACCCTTTCTTTTTTGTACATACCCTGTTATGGGCGTTTTTGCCATGGGCATGGCTGGCTTATTATGCATTGATTCAAAAAACAAAGGCGCTGTTTCAGCGAAATCATGCCACCGAAACCTATACTTATTTTGGGTTCCTGGTGATGTTCCTGATTTTTTCGGCTTCCAAATTTCAACTGGCGCATTACCTGAACCCGGTATTTCCTTTACTGGCGGTGATGGCTGCTGCGGCCCTCATGAATGCAACACAGAAAGCCCTTCGCGTGCTTACGGTGATGCAGGTAGTAACGATCGTATTATTGCTGATTGCCCTTGGCATGCTGATGCGTTTTTTCCAGGACAGCCTGTTGCATACAGATACCCTGCTGGTACTGATTGCCGGAATGCTGCTGGCGGCGGTTGTTTACTTTACTAAAAGCAAAGTGGTATTTGCCAAACTGATTTTTGTTCCGGTGCTGTTTACCTTAAGCATCAACTATTACCTGAACAGGGAGTTTTATCCAAGGCTTACCAACTACCAGTCAGAATCCGCTGTGGCAGATTATTACCTGCAACAGCAGTTGCCCGCAGACCGTATGGTTAGCCTGGATGTAACGTCGTTCAGTACCAGTTTCAAACTCAATACCGTAGTGCCTCCTTTGTGGGTAGATAAAGTAAAAGCAGATGAATTACAGGATAAATATGTATACACTACCCAGCATGGTTTGGAACTGATCGACTCATTGCAGATTCCCCGCAAACAGGTTCACCGGTTTGCCGACTTTCATATAACCATGCTTACAGGAGAATTCCTGAACAAAGCCACCAGGGATTCCACACTTACGCCAATGTACCTGGTGAAGACGGGGAAAATAATTCATTAAACGCCTGCCGATAAAAATCGCCCCAATCTTTCTTCAACCTGCAGGGTACTGATACCGGTGATGCAGGGCCGCTCCGTACAACTCGTTTTGCGGTGATTGGCAGCGCTAACGCAGGGGGAGCAGGCCAGTCCCAGGTAGAAAGGTTCTGCATTGCCTCCCAATGGCAGGTAAAGATGTGGTGTTTCAGGCCCAAACAGTACAAATACTTTCAGGTCGGTCACAGAAGCAAAATGCGCAGGGCCCGAATCGTTGGTGATCATGAATGTACTTACGCTGTAAAGCGGTACCAGTTCATTGAATGAAAATACACCGGCAGAATTCACACAGCGCTCTCCTCCGATGGTCATATCAATTACGTTCTGCACATAGCCGTGTTCTGCAGGGGAGCCCGTGAATACAATCAGGATATCCGGAAACTGCGCCAGCAGGTTTTGCGCAACGATGGCAAAGTTGGCCGGTAACCACCTGCGCTGTGGTAACAGGTCGGAAGCGTTTACATTAAACAAAACAACGCGTTCATTTTTCCAGGTAGGGTAGAGCCCGCTGATTTTTTCACGCACTTTGTCTTTGGATTCCTCACTCACTGCTGCCCTGGCCAGTTCCAGTTCTTTTTGTGGCACCAGGCTGGTAGGGTAGGGATTATTGTAGAAGCCCAGTGCATGATTGGTCAGTGAAATAAAATTTACGCCCATATGTACATGCGGGTTGTAGCGGACAGGCCGGTTGATGAGCCAGCCCCGGAACATTCCCTCATCATGAAAGCTGCTGTAGCCTACCCTGTCTTTGGCAAAACTGAAAAAACTGAGGATGGCGGTGAAGCGCGAAAATAATTCCAGGTCTATGCTGCAGGTAATCTGCTTTTGCCTGCACCAGATGATAAAACGGATCAGGTCGCCGGTCAGGTGTAACAGGCTGTCGGGACGCATGGTAAATATATTTTCAGCAGGCACTGTTTTTAAAATCTCCAGGCTTTTTACATTGTCCCTGAAAATAACAAAGAACAATTCAGCATTGCCTTCTGCTTTGAGCTTGCGCATGGAAGGATCGGCAATGATGGCGCTCCCCATTTCGGATAACTCAATGAACAGGGTACGCTCAACGGAAGGCCTGCCGGATTTACCGCGGAACAGATCGGTGATGACGGATACTATACTCAATATGGAACACAATGGAACACCTGCCCATTTGTCTATTTTCCGCATAGTATCAACTTTCATGTAACTGTTTTTATAGTAAAATAAAAGCGAAGGTATGAATTAACTACCTCCGTTAGTATCCATATTTGTTCTTCCATCTTTCCTTTAGAAACTTACGGATCTCATTTTCGCGGGCATTGTTTCCGGGAACATAGAACGGGGTGTTCTTCAACTGATCCGGCAGGTATTCCTGGTCAATAAAATTACCCTCCCCCAAATGAGAATACTGGTAGTTTTTACCATAATCCATGCTCTTCATAAGTTTGGTAGGAGCGTTGCGAAGGTGAAGAGGAACCGGTAAGTCTCCATGCTGCTGCACCGCCTGCTGCGCCTTTGCAATCGCTTCATAAGCAGCATTGCTTTTGGCAGAAGATGCCAGGTAGGTAGCGCACTGCGAAAGAATAATCCTGCTTTCGGGATAACCGATTTTGCTGACCGCATCAAAAGTGGAATTGGCCAGCAGTAATGCATTTGGATTGGCATTGCCAATGTCTTCACTGGCAAATATCAGCATCCTTCTTGCAATGAATTTTACATCTTCACCACCTTCGATCATTCTGGCCAGCCAGTATACAGCGCCGTTGGGATCGCTTCCGCGCATGCTCTTGATAAATGCAGACACCACATCGTAATGTTGTTCTCCGCTCTTATCGTATAATGCAATTTTTTGCTGCGCCACCTTCATCACCAGTTCGTCGGTGATAACGGTTTGTCCTGTTTGCACCACCAGATCCAGCAGGTTCAGCAATTTTCTTCCGTCGCCTCCGCTGATATTGATCAGGGCTTCGGTTTCTTTCAGTGTAATATCTTTTGCCTTCAGGACCTCGTCTTTCCGGATTGCATCGTTCAGTAAACGGATCAGTTGCTCTTTTTCCAATGCCTTCAACACATATACCTGGCACCTGCTCAGCAAGGCGCTGTTAACTTCAAAAGAGGGGTTCTCGGTAGTAGCGCCAATAAGGCGTATAATGCCTTTTTCCACTGCGCCAAGCAAAGCATCCTGCTGGCTCTTGTTGAAACGGTGGATCTCGTCTATGAACAGTACGGCGCCTGAAAGGGACCTGGCCTGTTCTATCACCTCCCGCACTTCTTTTACACCGCTGCTGATGGCGCTGAGCTGAAAATAAGGAACGTTTAAAGTTTGTGTAATAACATTGGCGAGCGTGGTCTTGCCCACACCCGGAGGCCCCCACAGAATCATGGAAGGAACCTGTCCCTGTTCAATGGCATTACGCAGAATACTTCCCTTTCCGGTAATATGCTCCTGACCCACCACTTCATCGAGTGTGGTGGGTCTCATTCTTTCTGCTAAAGGAGTATTGTTCATCTTTTATTTTTTGTTACTCAATAAAACGAGTAAATCCGGCCAGCAAGGTAGTGCCCAAACCCAATACAGCAATCAGGGTAAAGGACCATTGCAGCCCAAATGCTTCTGCAATAAAACCAATCAACGGCGGACCCAGCAGGAAACCCAGGAAACCGATGGTGGATACTGCAGCGAGGGCAACTCCGGCAGACATGGTCTTCTGTTTTCCGGCCTGGCCGTACACCAGTGGTACCACAGAAGACACACCCATACCAACCAGCAGGAACCCGGTGGTTGCCATAACAATATTCGGAAAAAATACGGCAAGCAGCAATCCTGCGCAGATCACAATACCGCTGAACTCCAACATTTTTTGGTTACCCAGCTTAATCACCAGCCGGTCACCGATGAAACGACCACCTGCCATGGTACTCATAAATGCGGCATAACCCAGGGTAGTCATTTCTTTGGGGGCCTGTACCACTTTCTGAAAATATACACCGCTCCAGTCGAACATGGTTCCCTCACAGGCCATACAGCTGAATGCAATTAATCCAAGTTTCAGTAAAAATGCATCCGGTTTGGCAAATAGCGGCTGATCGCTGCTGCGCGCATCTTCGGTTAATGTAAAACGCTGCATCAGCATACCCAGCAGTATCATGCAGCTGCTGATGAAACAGAAATGATAAAAGGGATCAATCTGTTTTGACACCATGAAGGCGCCAACAGCTGCCCCTGTAAAACCGGCAGCGCTCCATACGCCATGAAAGGAAGCCATAATGGATCTTCCGTAAAGTGTTTCCACACCAATGGCCTGCGTGTTCACCGAAATATTCATCAGGTTGCCAAACAGCCCGAAACAGAACAACAGCGCCACCAGCTGCGGAACAGTAGCGCTGTAACCAATCAGGAACAGCACAAACGGGTATGCAATGGCCCCCAGCAGCATGGCTTTCTTACTGCCCCAGTGGGCCACCAGCCAGCCGGAAATGGGCAGGCTAACCATGGAGCCCACCGGTAAGGCAAACAGCAATCCACCCAGTGCGGCATCGCTCAGCCGCAGGCTGTTTTTGACATCGGGTATGCGGCTTGCCCAGCTGGCAAAGCAAATGCCTGCTATAAAAAAGAAACAGGCCACGGCCAAACGGTAGGTTTTGGGACTGAGTGCTTTTTGCGTCATGGAATACAGTTGTAGGTTCTGCCTGGCAAAAATACCTGAATCTGCCTACTTTCCGCTTTTAGGTTATATTTGCCGTCCAAATAGCAATCGTTTTATGTATCGTACGCATACCTGTGGAGAATTGAGTATCAACCAAGTAAATGAACCGGTAACGCTGGCCGGCTGGGTTCAGACCATCAGAAAATTCGGAGCCATCACATTTGTGGATCTGAGAGACCGTTATGGCATTACCCAGCTCTTGTTTGGGGAAGACCTGAACGCCACTTTGGATGCCAATCCGCTGGGAAGAGAATATGTATTGCAGGTATCCGGAAAAGTGCAGGAGCGAAGCAATAAAAACGCCAATATCGCAACAGGCGATATTGAGATCATTGTAAACTCATTTAAGATCCTGAATAAATCTGCAGTACCCCCGTTCACCATTCAGGATGATACCGATGGCGGAGATGACCTGCGCATGAAATACCGTTTCCTCGATCTCCGTCGCAATGCAGTGAAGAAGAACCTGGAACTGCGTTATGCAGTAGGACGTTCCGCCAGGAATTATCTGCATGAAAATAATTTCATGGATATCGAAACCCCATTCCTGATCCGTTCCACTCCGGAAGGCGCCAGGGACTTTGTGGTTCCGTCCAGGATGAATGCAGGGCAGTTCTACGCATTGCCACAGTCTCCGCAAACATTCAAGCAGTTGCTGATGGTAAGCGGATACGACCGTTACTACCAGATTGTAAAATGTTTTCGTGATGAGGATCTGCGTGCAGACCGCCAGCCCGAGTTTACACAGATCGACTGTGAAATGTCTTTTGTAGAACAGGAAGATATCCTGAATATGTTCGAAGGATTGATCAAGCGCATATTCAAAGACGTAAAAAATATTGACTATACGGAGCAGGTAGAACGCATGACCTGGGAAGATGCCATGTGGCAGTATGGTAATGATAAACCCGATATCCGTTTTGGAATGAAGCTGGCTAATTTAAAGTCGGCATTCCTGACGGGAGGAAAGATTGCGGCTACCGGAGCATTGATTAATGGAGCAGGCTTTGGTGTATTTGACAATGCAGAAACCGTGTTGGCGATTGCTGCGCCGGGTTGTTCTGAGTATACCCGCAAACAAACAGATGAATTAACCGAGTGGGTCAAGCGCCCGCAGATCGGCATGCAGGGATTGGTGTACATCAAATGTAATGCAGACGGTACTTATAAGAGCAGTGTAGATAAATTCTATCCGGAAGAAAAGCTCAAAGCCATTGCAGATGCCGCCGGCGCCAAAGCAGGCGACCTTGTGCTGATACTGGCAGGAAGAGAAGAGCGCACCCGTAAGGCAACCAGCGAGCTTCGCCTCGAAATGGGCAAACGTTTGGGCATGCGTAAGGAAGACGAGTTTAAATTATTGTGGGTGATGGATTTCCCGTTGTTCGAATATGCAGAAGAAGAGAACCGCTGGGTAGCCCGTCACCATCCGTTCACTTCTCCCAAACCGGATCATATAAACGTAATGATCAACAATAACCCGGTCATTGAAAATGCAGAAAAATACCTGGAACATCCTTATTCCGAAATCAAGGCCAATGCATACGATATGGTATTGAACGGAAATGAAATAGGCGGAGGCTCTATCCGGATCTTCCAGCGCCCGTTGCAGGAAAAGATGTTTGCAGCGTTGGGTATGAGCGAAGAAGAAGCCCTGCATAAGTTCGGATTCCTGCTGGGGGCTTTTGAATACGGCGCCCCTCCGCATGGTGGTATTGCCTTCGGTTTCGACAGGCTTTGTTCTATTCTGGGCGGAAGTGAAAGTATCCGCGACTTCATTGCATTCCCTAAGAACAACAGCGGAAGGGATGTGATGCTGGATGCGCCTGCTTCCATTGATGCCAAACAATTTGATGAATTACAGATTAAACTGGATCTGAAATAAACTCACATGAACCAACTGACCGTTTTCAGAATACTCACGTTTATTCTTGTTCCCGTAGCAATACTTTTTGGCATACTGGATCTGTTCATGCTGCTGCTGGCGTTGTCTGCCAACCCGGCCATGCTGCTGATTGTTTTTGCCATGGCCTGCTTTGTGATCTATGTGTTTACATCCGTAAGGTTCCTGTTGCAGGGGATCGGGAATGAACGGCAACTGAACGCCTCTCTGAAAGACTGGATTAAAGTGAATGCCTATGGCACGCTGTTTATTTCGGTGATGTTCCTGATGAATTCCGCCGCAGCTTTCTTTATTAATGATGTGAATCTGCGGCAGATGCTGGGTGAAATGATTGAGCAGCAACCCGATGTTTCCGGCAAAATCTCCCTGGATTATTTTGTAAAGATCTTCAGGGTTATTTCCGGGATCATGTTCTTTGTGAGCCTGATGGCCATTGCGCATGTACTGATCAATTTTAAGCTGATCCGGCGCTATGAGCACCTTTTCGGGAAAGAATAGCCGGGTTACATCCGTTTTTTATTTTTTTTGCCGTTCAATCGCTACTTTTGCGGCAATCCTCCGGGAATATATATTAAAAATAACAAATATGGCAACTACATCAGATATCAGCCGCGGCATGATATTGAAACTGGATAACAACTTATACTCAGTAGTAGAGTTTGGCGAAAACAAAACCGCCAGGGCTGCAGCCAAGGTATGGGCTAAATTAAAGGGCGTAGACAATAAGCGTTCCATAGAAAAAACCTGGAACAGCGGTGAAACCATTTACCCTGTTCGTGTAGAAAAGAAAACCTTTCAGTTTCTCTACAAAGACGAAAGCGGTTACAACCTGATGAACAATGAAACTTTTGAGCAGATTGCACTGCCGGAAGAAATGATCGATGCACCACAGTTCCTGATGGACGGCTCCGAAGTATTTGTATTCATCAACACAGAAACCGAACAGCCGATCGGTGCGGAGCTTCCTGAAAAGATCGTAGTAAAAATCACCTATTGCGAACCGGGTCTGAGAGGGGATACCGCTACCCGCGCACTCAAAGCCGCTACCATCGAAAACGGCGCTACCGTTATGGTGCCTTTGTTTGTTGATCAGGGTGAAACTATCCGCGTTAACACCAAAACCGGTGATTACGTAGAAAGAGTAAAAGACTAATTATTGACGGAATAAATAAGGTATTTGACCTGGTGCACAAAACATCAGGTCAATTTTTTTTAAATAATCAAAAACAGGCCATTTTTACCAAAAAAAGGCTAATTTGCCCTCCAATTCGACCAAAACTAACTGATTTTACCCCTAAAATTGCCATTTATGGACTTAAAGCAAATCCACGAATTAATTAAAATCATCAACAAAAGTAACATTGGTGAAATCAGCATCGAGGATAAGGATGGTAAGGTAACCATCAAGCAAAAAGAAGAAGCCCCCATCACAGTAGCAGCACCGGCACACCAGGTTTATACTACTCAGGCAACTCCTCCTCCTGCCGTCACCCCTGCAGCCCAGGCCCCCGCCGCCCCTAAAGCCGATAACCTGATTACCATCAAGAGTCCTATGATCGGAACATTCTATCGCAGATCGGCTCCGGACAAACCGGTTCTGGCCGAAGTAGGTACCGAAATTGCTCCGGGCAAAGTGGTATGTATCATTGAAGCAATGAAACTCTTCAATGAAATTGAAAGTGAAATAAGCGGTACGATCGTGAAAGTACTGGTAGAAGACGCCAGCCCTGTTGAATACGATCAGCCTTTATTCCTGGTAGAACCTGCATAACCCTAAAACAGATCAATGTTCAAAAAAGTATTAGTTGCCAACAGAGGCGAAATAGCGCTGCGTGTCATCCGGACCTGCAGAGAAATGGGGATCAAAACGGTTGCAGTATATTCCACGGCCGACCGGGAAAGTTTACACGTGAAATTTGCGGATGAAGCTGTTTGTATCGGAAAGCCCCAAAGCGCCGACTCCTATCTCAATATTGCCAATATCATGGCTGCTGCAGAGATTACCAATGCAGACGCCATCCATCCGGGCTACGGTTTTTTAGCAGAGAATGCCAAGTTCTCCCAAATCTGCGCCGATCACGGAATCAAATTCATCGGACCAACCCCCGATATGATCAATAAAATGGGGGATAAGATCACCGCAAAGGAAACTATGATCAAAGCCGGCGTACCGGTAGTACCTGGTGGTCAAGGTTTGCTTGAGAGTGTTGAGCAGACCATTACACTGGCCAAAGAAGTGGGATACCCTGTAATCCTCAAAGCCACAGCTGGCGGAGGCGGAAAGGGAATGCGCGTGGTTTGGGATGAAAGTGAAATTGAAAAAGCCTATACCACGGCCAAGATGGAAGCTGCGGCTTCTTTCAAGAACGATGGTATCTATATGGAGAAATTTGTGGAAGAACCACGCCATATAGAAATTCAGATAGCAGGAGACCAGTACGGCAATGTATGCCACTTAAGTGAACGGGATTGCTCCATTCAGCGCCGTCACCAGAAGCTGGTAGAAGAATCGCCTTCTCCGTTCATGACCCCGGATCTGCGTAAGCGGATGGGTGAAGCCGCCATCAAGGCAGCCTCCGCCATTAACTACGAAAGCGTGGGAACGATCGAGTTCCTGGTAGATAAGCACCGTAATTTCTATTTCATGGAAATGAACACCCGTATACAGGTTGAACACTGTGTAACGGAGGAAGTGGTTAGTTTTGACCTGATCAAGGAACAGATCAAGATAGCCATGGGTGAAAAAATTTCGGGTAAAAATTATGAACCCACCATGCATGCGATCGAATGCCGGATCAATGCAGAAGACCCGTACAACGATTTCAGACCATCTCCCGGGAAAATCACTACCCTGTTTACACCTGGCGGACACGGCGTTCGTGTAGACAGCCATGTGTATGCCGGATATGTAATTCCTCCTTATTATGATTCTATGATCGGTAAGCTGATCACTGTTGCACAAACAAGAGAAGAAGCCATCGATACCATGTACCGTGCATTAAGTGAGTATGTGATTGAGGGAATCAAAACAACGATCCCTTTTCACCTGCAACTGATGCAGAATGAGGATTTCAGAAAAGGAAACTTTACCACGAAGTTCCTCGAGAACTTTAAGATGAAATAATCATAACGGATTAATAAGCATAAAAAAACCTCATCAGTTATTGATGAGGTTTTTGTTTTTATAGATTTATCTGCCCCCGCCTCTTGGCCCTCCACCCGGACGCTGAGACATCAGTTCCATCACTTTTTTGGTGAGGTCTGCACCCAGTGTTTTCTCCAGTCTTTTCTGTCTTGCTTCACCGGCCTCTTTCATTTTTGCCTGTCTTTCTTCCGGAGTCATATCCCTCATGTTACCCATCAGGGAACGGTCGGAGAAAACAGCAACAACTGAATCTGCCTGAACATCGGTCAGGGCCAGTGGCTTCAGTCTTTCCTTCATCATCGCTGCTCTTTGTTCCGGGCTCATTTGCTGGCCACCTCCCGGTGGTTGTGCCATCAGGGAGCTCATAGAGCAACCGAGTACAAAAGCTAAACAAATAATTACTTTTTTCATAGTGCTATATTTTTAAATTTATACAAAGTAAACTATTGATTTTTCTTCGTCACAGAACAGGAATTCGGTGGATGGTAAGCCCCAATCGGCCGCAAATGCGCATATTAAGGCCTTTTTAACAATCGGAAATAAAAAGCCCTGCTCTTGATCGGAGCAGGGCCATGTGTTGAGTTGTTAAGCAGGTATTATCTTAAGAACAACAGTTCTCTGTATTTAGGTAATGTCCAGAACTCGTCGTCTACCAGGTGTTCAAGTTTGTCTACATGATAGCGGATCTCATCGAAGAAAGCAGACTTAACCTGGCTTTCGTACGCAATCGCTTTGGTGCGACTGTTTTCGATGTTGTTGACAATCTTACGTGCTTCTACCATCTCGTGCACTTTGGTGTGAATGATCTGAATATGATTGCTGATTTCTGTCAGAATGGTCAGCTGGCTCTTGTAAGCAGATTCCGGTATGCCGGCAGACTTTAATCCGTTGATATTTTTCAGCAGTTCATTCTGGTATTTAATGGCTGCAGGAAGAATATGATTAATGGCCAGATCGCCCATGATCCTGGCTTCGATCTGTACTTTCTTAATGTATTTTTCCAGTTCAATTTCATGCCTGGCTTCCAGCTCTGAATGGGTGTATACGCCGTTGGAGGCAAACAGGGTTTTTGATTTTTCTGTCAGCATTGCGTCTAAGGCAACGGGTGTTGTTTTCATGTTAGGGAGTCCTCTGCGTTCAGCTTCATGATGCCATTCTTCGCTGTACCCATCTCCTTCAAACAAAACTTTCTTGCTTTCAACAATGTATTTCTGAATTATGTGCATGATGGCAATTTCTTTTTTATCGCCTTTTTCAATCATTACATCTACATCTGTTTTGAATTTCTTCAGGGTATCTGCCACCATGGTATTAAGTACTGTCATGGAAATACCGCAGTTGGCAGAAGAGCCCACTGCACGGAATTCAAACTTATTACCGGTAAAGGCGAAAGGAGAGGTTCTGTTACGGTCGGTATTGTCCAGCATCAGTTCGGGGATGCTGCGGTGCAGGTCCAGTTTCAGGATGGCTTCGTCCTGTTCATCAAATTTGGTGCCTACCCTCAACTCTACATCAGCAAGTACCTTGCTCAGGTATTGGCCAATGAAAACGGAAATGATGGCAGGAGGCGCTTCGTTGGCGCCCAAACGGAAATCGTTGGGGGCGGAAGCGATGGCAGCACGCATGACGTCTGCATAGTCATGAACTGCTTTGATGGTATTCACAAAGAAGGTCAGGAACATCAGGTTGGTCTTTGGCGTTTTACCGGGAGCCAGCAGGTTAACGCCGGTATCGGTAGACATACTCCAGTTGTTATGCTTACCACTACCGTTGATGCCGGCAAACGGTTTTTCGTGCAGCAGTACAACCAGCTTGTGGCGCTTGGCAACACGGCTCATCACATCCATTAATAAGGTATTGTGATCAACTGCAATGTTCACTTCTTCAAAGATTGGTGCACATTCAAATTGTGCAGGAGCCACTTCGTTGTGGCGGGTGCGCAATGGAATACCCAGCTTGTACGCTTCCTGCTCATAGTCGCGCATGAAAGCATACACTCTTTCGGGGATAGAACCAAAGTAATGGTCTTCCAGCTGCTGACCTTTAGCGGGGGCTGCACCAAATACAGTTCTGCCGCACTGAACCAGGTCGGGTCGTGCATTAGCCAGGGATTCGTCAATTACAAAGTACTCCTGTTCCCAACCCAGTGTTACGGTTACCTTGGAAACATTTTTATCAAAATAATTACAAACATCCACTGCAGCCTTATTCAGGGCTTCCACAGATTTCAGCAACGGTGCTTTATAGTCGAGGGATTCACCTGTATAGGCAACGAAAATAGTAGGGATACACAAGGTTTTTCCATCTCCGGTTTCGATGATAAAGGCGGGAGAGGAGGGATCCCATGCTGTGTAACCGCGAGCCTCAAAAGTAGCCCGCAATCCACCGCTTGGGAAGGAAGAAGCATCCGGTTCCTGCTGAATCAATGCAGCAGCATCAAATTCTTCAATGGCGGTACCATCGCTTTTTAAGGTAAAGAATGAATCGTGTTTTTCAGCAGTTGTTCCGGTCAATGGCTGGAACCAGTGTGTAAAGTGAGTAACTCCTTTACTTTCTGCCCAGGCCCTGATACCATTGGCAATCTGACTGGCTACGCTGCGATCAATTTTCTTACCTCCGCGGATACTGGTAACCAGGCTTTTGTATGCTTCATCAGATAAAAATTCACGTGCAGTTTTTAGTGTAAATACACTTTCGCCAAAAATCCCGGTGATTTTGGTGCTGGGTTTGGACACTACTGCATCAGTTTCTTTCGATATGTTGCTGATAGCATTAAATCTTAAAGACATAAATTTTTAATTTTTTCAGGCCCAAAATAACACATTTTGGACTTAAGTTTTGCTTAAAAGTGCATAAAAGGACTTTTTTGTGCAAAAAAATAGGTAAAAAAATTGTATATGATTTTATATAATTTGTTTATGGGGCCTTCGAAACAAAAAGCAGGAATAAGAAGCCTGATGACAAGCGGGCAAAATTCTTTTTTGGAGAACCGGGACTTCATGTCGGCGTAAAGTTTTAACCAACGCTATTATTGATAGCATATATCCTTTCAGCGAGATAGCGGCTGCACATAATCATTTATTTATTACCTTAAGTTAACGAGTCGAAGGTCCGCTCCTTTCTAAATTGCCATTTTGATCTCAAAATTTCAAAAAAGTTGTTTCAAAAAATGCGAATATATACTGTTGTTTTTAAAGACAAAGCTGATACGCAAAAAGCAGGAGTACCTCACAAAAATCTATAATAAAAATGAGAAAAATATTGCTTTTTCTATTGACTGTTGCTCAGGTAATATGCTTTGGCCAGGGAAAAATTTTTCCCGGAGATGCATCCATTAACACATCACTCTTAAAACCCGGCGCGTATTCAATGGCATACACCGTTAACTACAACGGAAAATGGGTAGAGATTGGCACATATCAAACAGAAGTTGAAGTGGATAATAAATATCTGAAAGTTAACACCTCTCTTTCATTTATAAACGCTAGCGCTAAATGGACAGATAATTTTGTGGCAGATGCCAGTAATTTTAAACCGGTGAGCAGTTACTCAGATAGGGACGAAAGAACATTATCACTGTTCTTCAACAGCAATATTTCCGGTGAGTACATTGAAAAAAAATCTCAAAAAAAGAAATCCATCAAACAGACGCTTAAAGATGATTGCTTTGATGTGTCCGTTTATCCTTATATCCTGCAGTTACTTCCTTTGGATGTAGGGTACAGAGCAACGATCCCTGTATTTGATTATGAAGCGAAGGATAATACCAAAACGTATAATGTCTTCATTAAAGAAGTGAAAACCGGCATCTACTTATCCGACCTCACTGGAAATCATATAGTTTGGAAAGTTGATGTGCTGGAAGAAAACACCGGTCACAGGTTCGAGTATTATATTGATAAGTCCACACGCAGGGTTTGGAAAATAAGCATTGTTTCTGCTAAGGGAGATAAAATTGTAATGAACGATAAAGAGACAGATTTCAACCCTTTCAAAAATAAGTTCGATAAGGAAGCAACGCTGACAATGATTAACGATGGAAATTCGGTAATTAAAGGAGTGGCGTTTGCCCGGGATAACGAAAATGAAGGGACATTGAAAGGGTTGGCTGTGTTAAACATCAATAAAAAGCAATATGCTTTTAAAGGAACCAATATTGTTTTAATTCCCTATACCTCTTATTACAAAGAGTGGATAGCGATGAATGAAAAGCAAAGAAAAATTAAAAATGCCAAGCCGGTCCCACTGCCTAAAGATGCCTACGACTGTTTCAAAACAACCACTGTTTATGATGACAACGGCAACTTTGAATTTGCCAATTTAAAGCCCGGAGAATATTTACTGGTTACAGGATTTGGCTATACCCATACCTCCCGTCAAACAGAAGAAACGGGCCGGGCCGCAGTGATCGTAAACGGAACATATCAGGGAGACCATGTATATACCAGCGTATTTGTATATTCTTCTAATGCCACAGCAAATATCCAAAAAGTAGTATCAATAAAGAAAGACGGAGACAAGGTGGAAGTTAAGCTGAAGAAAACCTTTTGAATGCTAAAACGATCAGATCTATGAAGTTATATTACTCCCCCCTGTTGGCAGTGTTTTCGAACTATGTTTTTTCGCAAAGCATGCTGGCCCAATCTCTCAAACGAGTGGGGGCCATTCAGATTGATGGGCGCACTTTTGCTGTATACGAAGGGCAAATTGCTGTGCGGAAAATTATACCGCTCCTGGTTCAAGACGCTTGCAATTGCCCATATTTGTGGTGAAATCTTTAAGCCAAAAACCTATGGAGCCGGTATTTTGGTTTGTGTTGGTTATAGGGGCATAGATGGTTCAACCGTTCTTTCTTCAAAAACTTACAAAGGCGTTTAAAGGCAAAAGCTATCGGCACCCTGCTGTTATAAAAAGTACATTAATACCCCCGGAAAACCGGGGGTATTTTGCATATCAATCAATTATTTCTGATCGGTTAGTTCTTTCCTAAAACGATCCTTGTTGTCTTATAATTTACATTGTTGCCATTCAGGCTGATGATATACAGTTTCTGTCCACTGTTGTTTTTCAGTTCTACCGGGATGCTGTTCTCTCCTTTGGTTGCATTCACTGTTTTGGTCATGACCAGTTTGCCGGTAGCCGCTTCGGTGATATTCAGGGTAAGCGTATAGTCTTTGTCGGCTTTAAACTTACAATAGAATAACCCGGTGGAAGGATTCGGATAAGGCGTTACATCCCTTGCCAGCAGGGTTCTCAGGTAGGCAATATCTTCTTTACTAAAGGAAACATTGCTCAAAGAAAGCTCCACCGCTGTGTTTTTTCCGGGAGAAGCAGCACTCATGGCCACTACAATGGAAGTGATATCTGAAGGATCAATATCGCTATTGATGCCTGTAGATTTAAAATCGCTCAGCGCCAGCGCATAGTTCTGCGGAGTTGAACTTACCGGAAGCTGCAACGTATACTGATTCTTCCATTCTGCAACGGATTCTTTTACCAGTGTAATGGTAATGGTTGAATTGCCCGAAGCCGTAAATTTCAATGATTTGTAAGCGCTTAAATCCTGCGGGGCACCACCGCCTCTTAACAGTTTGTATATGGTAATATAATCCGGAGTGCTGCCGCTTACGGTTGCGTTCCTGAATACAGGGAATGCATCCTGCGGAAGCGGTTCCTTGCTATTGGTTACCGCAAATTGCTTAATACTGGTGGTAGCTGTATTGTAGTTCACTCCCCAGGCGCCATCTGCCATAAACACTTCGTCCTGGATCATGCCGTTGATATAGAGGCTGATGGTAGATTCAAACAGGTCGCCGCTTGGAATACTTACTGTGCTGGTGCCATTGGGCGTAAGGGTGATCGGTACGGTACGTGTTACGGTGCCGGTGGTTTGTTCGTTGGCCCTGTCTTTGATTTCAAAATAGCCGTTGGTAGCGCTCAGCGTATTGTTGATGGTTAAGCTGAGATTCTCATCTGCACGTTTACCGCTGGTGATATATGTTTTTGGTAAACCAACATTGCTCCTGATCTCCTGAACCGGCATACCTGCCTGCAGGCGGGAGATGATATCGCCTGCCATTTCCAGTACCAGGCTTGGAGATCCTCCCCATAACTGGATATTATACATCACTTCATCGATGGTGTAATCTCTGTTCAGCCAGTTAGACTGTATGGTGTAACTGTTTCTGCCGTTCTTTGCGCCAATAATGAAACTCATGGCATATTCAATATCACCGTTGTTGTTCTTCAGGTTGTATTGAACCATATTTACCCCCTTCACCTGTGTTTGCTGCATGGCCGTTAATTCATACCCTTTTAAACGGTCGCAAATGGCCTTGGTGTGATCATATACTTCACCTGCAGTCTGTGTACCAAATGCAACGGCTTTAGAAATGTTTTCCTTCACAAAGTCGATGGAGAGAATATCTTTTGCATTGGTGATCGAAATGATGTCCTTTGGTGTGCTGATATAAGACTTGTAAGAATTATTACTCAGTTTATTGGGCAGGATATCCGCCAGCTTCAGCTGTGTACCCACATTATTGATGCGGGCAGTGGAAGCTTTTTCCGCTCTTGCCAGTTTGTTGTAATCAATCGCTCCCTGTTCATTGTTCAGCGCTCTGTTGATCACGCGCATGGCAATCGCATCGCCGAGGCTCTTGCTTTCCACACCGCCACCGCCACCGCCGCCTACAGGGCCGGAGGTAACAAATCCAAAGTCGTAACTGTGGTTATTGCTTCCTGCTACACTGGTGGTAACCGCAATTTCAGCATCATCTGCATTCAGTAATCCGTCGCTGTCGCGCTCATCTGCATTGGCATCTACTCCGCCATTGTTGGCTACGGTTAAATCAAAACCTGTTAATGGGGTTTGTACATTGGCGCCTTTTGCATTAGGTATACGGATAATATAATCTGAATTTGGCTGAAGCTGTATTAAACCATATTTGGCTGAAGCAGTTGGGGTTCTGTTGGCATCGCTTGAGAAATAATAATTTCCTTCAACGTCGGTAACTGCAGTGGCTACCACAATACCTCCCTGAACCAGTTGAACGCTAACACCGGAGATAGGCGCTTCATCTGCATCCTGTTTGCCATCGCCATTGGTGTCGAACCAAACGCGGTTACCGATTTCAATCGGCGCAGGAGCGGAGATGATTTCCAGGTCGCCGAGGCCATTGGCTTTACCAAAGAGGCTTACATCATTACCCATGTACAGGGCTTTACCGTTTTGAGCAATTCCATTTGTATTGGAATAATATCTTACGCCACCGGTGTACCAGTTGTCAATCGGGTCAAATGCCGTAGCAATCAATTCCTTTCCGGGAAAAAGAGCCAGGCTGCCTGTGCTGGTTTCTTCGTGAGATACATTGGCATTGGCGCCATTGGCTGTATTGCCGATACCCATCGGATCACTTACGCCGCCGTTCTGATACCGGTCGGTGTAATAGAATTCACCGCCGCCGGGTCCTTCGTTATTGCCTGCACCGGAAGTGGTATGAGCGCCTGATGTACCATTGCTCTCCAGGGTAAAAGTAGTGTAGGAGCCATTGTTAGCGGCCTTGAGAATATCACCGGCGGCATTTCCTGTATAGAGGGTTGCACCGGAAGGGCTGAGATTTTTATTGCCGGTCTGATGGCCTGTCCTGTCGGAGATTCCTATAATCATGGAACCGTCGGCAGGATCAAACTCAATTGTAGTGAACATGGGTTGCGGATAGATGGCCGTACCTGCATTGCCGGTAACTGTTAATTCCGTAAAGTTCCTGGCCCAGGGATGCCATGAACCCTGGCATAAGGTAGCTGCTGCAATGGTTCCGTTCGGATCTATGTAGTTGGTGTTCTTATTCACGCCAAAGCCGGTGTTCATATTGGCTTTACGCTGATAAGTAAGCGGCACATCCAGCACGGCGCTGAATGTTTCCGTACCAGGGGCA
>JAECQP010000052.1 GCA_015999745.1 Sphingobacteriia bacterium
TGCAGTATGGTTTAGAAGGTTTTGCACCTAACCGTCACCTGAACAAGGAAGATGGTACCCAGGTTAAAGCCGACGAAACCGCTCAGTTTGTAGTGATCGAGTTCGACCGCAATGAAAAACGCATCGTTTTAAGTCACGCCCGTATTTGGGAACAGCATATTGCAGAAGAGAAGGAAGCTGCGAAGAAAGAAGCAAAAGCTGAATCTGATAATACCAAGAAAGCCGTTAAAAATATCCAGAACAAGGTTGAAAAAGCCACTTTGGGTGATTTAGGCGCTTTGGCGGAGATTAAAGCTAAATTGCAGGAAGGAGAGGGTGATAATAAATAATTGTCACCTGAAGTTGTAATATAAAGGCTGTCCTGCTTACTGCAGGATGGCCTTTTTAGCTATTAATTAACTAGGGCAGGGGTAATTTTGACGATTCTCCTTTATAAATTGCCATTTTATACGTAATTTCGCCAACTTTATGGGTAGGATTCTAATATTTTCTTTATTGTTTTCTCTTCTGCTGTCTTCCTGTTCCAGTAAGCTGTCGAAGATTATGAAGAGTAAGGATTACGAGTACAAATACAAAATGGCGGAGCAGTACTACGCCAATAAGCAGTTCCAGGAATCACAAAAGCTCTTTGAAGACGTTTTTCCGTACCTGAAAGGGACCACCCGTTATGAGGATATGTATTTTAAATATGCGTATTCTTACTATTACAACAGGGATTACCTGAATGCGGAGAACATGTTCAAAACCTTTGTGGAGAACTTTCCTGCAAGTACTAAAAGTGAAGAGTGTGAATACATGCGCGCCTACTGCTTTTATAAACAGTCGCCGAAAGTGGAACTGGATCAGACCAATACCAATAAAACAATGGGGCTGATGCAGGCTTTCATCAGCACACACCCCACTTCTCCCAGGGTAAAAGATGCTTCAGAACTGATTGATCTGTGCAGAGAAAAACTGGAGCTGAAAGACTTTAAAAGCGCTCAGCTTTATTATAATCTCGGATTTTATAAAGCGGCAGCCATTGCTTTCGGAAATGTGTCGGACAATTTTCCGGATTCAAAAAAATCGGATGAATACAAACTGCTCATGATCAAATCGTATTTTAAATACGCAGAGATGAGCTACGAAGAGAAACAGAAAGAGCGCTATGAAAAAGTGCTGGCCGAGTGCGGAGAATTTAGCGACCGTTTCAACGACAGTAAATACCTCGGAGAGGTTAACAAATACAAAACACAAACCCTTAACATACTTAAAACCGGCAAAAAATGAGCAAATTAAGAAGGCAAATGAGCGCCAACACTGCCAGTGTGGTAGAAACCAAAAGCCTGATTTCTATAAAAGAAAAAACAGGGAATTTGTATGAGTCTATTGCGATCATAGCAAGAAGGGCCAACCAGATTAATATTTCCATCCGCGAGGAATTGCACAATAAGCTGGAAGAATTTGCAAGCCATACAGACAGCCTGGAAGAAATTCATGAGAATAAAGAGCAGATCGAAATTTCCAGAGCGTATGAGAAAATGCCTAACCCGGCTATCCTGGCTACACAGGAATTCATGGAAGGAAAAGTATACCACAGAAGGAACAACGATACCGACTTATTCAGATAAGCTAAATCTTTCCGAAATCATTGAAAACGACAGTATTTTACTGTCGTTTTTTGTTACTTTGAACTACCAACGGCTTTTCAGTCCATTTAACGATGCGCAAAAAACAGTTCATATTTTTTTTCCTGTTCACGGCTCTGGGCATTTCCGTGTCTGCACAGGAATTAAAAGCCAAGGTAACTGTACTGGCGGACCGTGTAAACTCTACAGTAGACAAGAAAATCTTCACCACGCTTCAGTCTCAGCTGAATAACCTCATGAACAACCGGAAGTGGACCAGCGATGCTTTTGGCCAGCAGGAAAAAATTGAATGCAGTTTTATTCTGAATATAGAGAGCATTGTCGAAACCAATTTGTACAAAGCCTCTCTGACCATTCAGGCTGCCAGGCCTGTTTACAATGCCTCCTACCAGGCAGCGCTGGTGAATTATATTGATCCCGAAGTTACCTTCCGGTACATTGAATTTCAGCCGGTGGAATTCAACGAAAACCGGGTGCAGGGTACAGAGGCCGGAGCCGCTAATTTAACCGCTGTATTTGCCTATTATGCGTATATGCTGATTGGGCTGGACTATGATTCCTTTTCTCCCAAAAGCGGGGATGTTTATTTCCGGAAAGCCCAGCATATAGTGAACAATGCACCTGAAGGCAGGAACGTAAGCGGCTGGAAAGTATTCGACGGGCTCAGGAACCGTTACTGGCTCAATGAGAACCTCACCAACAGCAGGTACAATGTGATTCATGACGTTGTTTATACCTATTACCGTTCCGGGCTGGATAAACTGGTTGAAAATGAAGCAGAAGCAAGGATTAATATGCTCCAGGCGCTGGAAAAGCTGCAAAGCTTTAATAAAGAAAACCCCAACACCATGATCCTGCAATTTTTTATGCAGGGTAAAGTTCAGGAGTTGATTGGCATTTTTAAGAAAGGAAGCCCTTTGGAAAAAGAGAAAGCCATTGCGTTGCTCAACGTGCTTGACGTGGTGAATGCAAACCAATACAAACAGGAATTACAGTGAGTAAATACCTTATCATATGCCTGACTTTTTTTGCTGTTGCCTGTGGTAACAGTGGCGAAAAGAAAGTGGATAAAAACGTAATACCCATCAGCAAAATGAAGCTGATGCTTTGGGATATCATGAAGGCCGATGAATATTACAACCGGCTTGTGGCCAATGATACCGCCAACCGGTACCAGTACGAAAACCTCCGGCTGTATGATCAGATTTTCCGGGCTTATAACACCACCAAAGAAAAGTTCTATTCCAGCTATAAATATTATGCGGCTCATCCCGATGCTTTTAAAGTACTGATCGATTCTGTAGACGCAGTTTCCAGAAGGCAACGGGATCAGCTCAACAAAAGCCCTCAAACACCCCAACCCCAATAGTGTATGAATAAAGTTTTTAAATCGGCAACCGAAGCAATAGCGGATATTCCCAATGGCGCCACCATCATGCTGGGTGGTTTTGGTTTGAACGGAATTCCGGAAAACTCCATCAGCGCACTGGTACAAAACGGTATCAGCGGCTTAACCTGTATTTCCAACAATGCAGGTGTGGATGATTTTGGGCTGGGCCTGTTATTAAAGACCAGGCAGATTAAAAAAATGATCAGCAGTTATGTGGGCGAGAATGCCGAGTTTGAACGGCAACTGTTGAGTGGTGAGCTGGAAGTTGACCTTGTGCCGCAAGGCACCCTGGCCACCAGCATACAAATGGCCGGAATGGGCATCCCCGCTTATTTTACACCGGCAGGCTATGGCACCGAAATTGCCGCCGGCAAGGAAGTGCGTGAATTCAATGGCAAAATGTATTTGATGGAAAAAGCCCTGCACGCTGATTTTGCCATTGTGAAAGCATGGAAGGGAGATACCGCCGGTAACCTGGTGTTCAGGAAAACCACCCGTAACTTTTCCACTTCCATGGCCAAGGCCGGGAACATCACCATTGCCGAAGTGGAGGAACTGCTGGAGCCCGGACAGATTGACCCGGACGATGTGCATGTTGCCGGTGTATATGTTCACCGGATTTTCCAGGGCGGCCCTTATGAAAAAAGAATTGAACGTAAAACCGTAAAACTATAAACGATGCTCGATAAATATGGAATTGCCAAACGCATTGCGCAGGAACTCAAGGATGGTATGTATGTGAACCTGGGTATCGGAATTCCTACACTGGTATCCAATTATATCCCGCAGGGGATGACGGTTGTTTTTCAGAGCGAGAACGGTATACTGGGTATGGGACCCTATCCGGAAGAAGCCGCCATAGATGCGGACCTGATCAACGCAGGAAAGGAAACCGTTACGGTGATTCCCGGCGGCGCTTTTTTTGACAGTGCGGAAAGCTTTGGTATGATTCGCGCAGGTAAAATTGATCTTACGGTACTGGGCGCCATGGAAGTAAGTGAGAATGGGGATATCGCCAACTGGAAGATCCCCGGAAAAATGGTGAAGGGTATGGGCGGCGCCATGGATCTGGTTGCCAGCGCCAGGAATATCATTGTTGCCATGATGCATACCAACCCCAAGGGGGAGAGTAAGTTGCTGCCTGCCTGCAGTTTGCCTTTAACAGGTATTGGCTGCGTTAAAAAGGTAGTTACCGAACTGGCTGCACTGGACATTACGCCCGATGGATTCCTGCTGCGGGAAAGAGCGCCCGGTGTTTCCGTGGAAGAGATCATCTCCAAAACTGCGGGTAAACTGGTGGTTCCGGATTTTGTTCCGGAAATGGTAATCTGACAGAACTTTTTGTGCGGTATTCTGTTCTATTTTTACTCCCTGAAATCAAATCTTTAAAATAAATTAAACAATGAGCATCCAAAAAGGACAACAAGCACCTGATTTTTCTTTGTTCAATACAGAAAAACAAAAAGTAACCCTTTCCGGGCAGGAAGGTAAGAATGTAGTGATCCTGTTTTTTCCGCTGGCATTTACAGGCGTTTGTACAACAGAACTTTGTAATGTGCGTGATAATATTGCCGTTTACAACAATGCCAATGCACAGGTATTTGGTATCTCTGTTGATTCCCTTTTTGTACTGGACAAGTTTAAAACTGAACAGAACCTGAACTTCCCTTTATTGAGCGATTTCAATAAGCAGGCTGCTACCGCCTATGGTGTTTTATACGAAACCTTCCCTGCTTTTGATATGATGGGTGTAAGCAAAAGGGCTGCATTTATAGTGGATAAGGAGGGCGTAATTCAGTACGCTGAAATTTGCGCTACTCCGGGTGATCTCCCTGATTTCGCCGCTATCCAGGCTACCCTGGCCCAACTGAGCTAATCAGAGGCTTCAACTGCAATATACAGGCGCTGTTCTTCCGTATCCCGGAGGGCTGCGCCTGGCTTTTTTTGGCAGGTATGGCCTATTTATCTACTTTCATGGCAGAATTGACCGCATGCCCAAGATCTACGCTATCCTGTTATTAACCATCCTGTTGTTCTGTGGTAGTTTTACCGCAGCAACGGATCCAGCCTATAACAGTATGCCCGGAACCGAAACGGCTTCGAAGGTTCAGCGGTTTTATCCCAACCCTGCTACCCAGTTTATTCATTTTGAATTTGACAAATCCATCGATAAATCCTTTACGCTGGAAATCTATAATTTCATCGGGCGTAAGATGGCGGCGTCGATAGTAAATACTCCCCGCATCACCATTTACTTCAACGACAACTACTACCGCGGCCTCTATATTTTTCAATTGCGCGACCGGTCCGGAAGAATTATTGAATCCGGAAAATTCCAGGTAGTGCGTTAATAACGCAGCTTTGCTTCCCGGTTATTTATCGGTTACTTCTATAATCAGAAACTTCAGATAATTGGTATTGTCCATTCCCCAGATAACCGGGTGATCGGCGGCTTGTGCATTGAAGGTAACCTGCCGGATTTTTTTGCGCGCATCCTTTGCCGCCACATGAATGGTTTCCAGGAACAGATCGGGAGGTACCAGGTTGGTACAACTGGATGTAACGAGGAAACCGCCATTCCGCAGCAGTTTCATTCCCCTTAAATTGATTTCCTTATAACCGGTCACTGCTTTACCAATGCTGTCGCGGCTCTTGGTAAATGCAGGCGGGTCCAGCATCACCACATCATATTGCCTTCCTTCTTTTCCCCAATCCTTCAGCACATCAAATGCATTCATGGCTTCGAAGTGAACAATTTTTTCCAGCCCGTTCAGGGCCGCATTTTTATTGGCCTGCTCCACTGCCTGCTCCGAAATATCAATGCCGAGCACTGATTTTGCGCCGTAATGCGCCGCATGTATTTCAAAAGTACCTGTATACGTAAAGGCGCCCAGGACTTCCGCATCCTTTACGATATGCTGTATGGCTCTCCGGTTGTCTTGCTGGTCTAAGAAATAACCGGTTTTCTGCCCGTTCTCCAGGTCTACATGAAACTGTAATCCGTTTTCCCGGATGATGATATTGGTATCGAATGGGGCGGATAAAAAGCCTTTCTGTTGTTCCAGCCCCTCCAGTGTCCGGACCGGTACATCATTGCGCTCATAAATGCCCCGGGGGGCAAAAATCTCATTCAGGGCGTTCACAATGGCCGGCTTCCATTTGTCCATGCCCAACGACAGGGTTTGGAGTACAAAATAATCGTTGAACTTGTCGATGATCAGTGCGGGCAGTTCATCGGCTTCTCCAAACACCAGGCGGCAGTTTTCGGTATACCCGATCTTTTTCCGGTAGTTCCATGCGGCCTGGATCCTTCTCAGAAAGAAGTTTTCGTCTACCGTTTCGGGTCTGCGGGTCAACAGGCGGATCAGGATCTGGGATTTGGGGTTGATATAGCCGATCCCGGCAAATTTGCCATCGGAATACCGTACCTCCACCAGGTCCCCCGCTGCGGGCTCCCCAGCTACCCGGTCTACTTCGTTTCCGTAAATCCAGGGGTGTCCGTTGGCTATCCTGGGAGCGATCTTCTTTTTAAGGTAAACCTTGATCATCCGGCAAATATAAGAAGACGCCGACTGTCAATTTTTCCCTTTTCTTTGCATGGCAAAATTTTTGCCCCCTTAGAGAATCAATTAATTAACGCCATGGAAGAACAAGAAATGACGAATAGCACAGAATCTACTGCTAAAATGGACGATGTGAATATTAATGCTGACGAAAATGCAGCCGGAACCACACATTTGAACGAGCCGGTGGCCGAAGCGTCAGTTGTGGAAAAGCTGGAAGCTGAATTACAGGAGCAAAAAGACAAATATCTCCGTTTGATGGCCGAATTTGACAATTTCAGGAGAAGAACCGCCAAAGAGCGCCTTGAATTGATCCAAACTGCCGGAAAAGACGTAATTCAGTCTTTACTGGATGTACTGGACGATTGCGACAGGGCTGAAAAACAGCTTGGTAGTTCCGATGATATTTCCCTGCAGAAAGAGGGCATCCAGCTGGTATTTAATAAGCTGAGATCCACCTTGCAGCAAAAAGGGCTGAAAGCAATGGAATCCGTGGCATCCGATTTTGATGTGGAGAAGCATGAAGCCATCACAGAAATCCAGGCCCCGGCAGATGAGATGAAAGGAAAAGTAATTGACGAAGTTATCAAGGGTTATTACCTGAACGATAAGCTCATCCGCTTTGCTAAAGTGGTAGTAGGCAAATAATCCGCAATCAATATTATTATGGCTAAGAAAGATTTTTACGAGATACTGGGTGTAGGCAAGTCTGCTACTGCGGATGAAATTAAAAAAGCATACCGCAAAACTGCCATGCAATATCACCCGGATCGTAACCCCGGAGACGCGGCAGCTGAAGAGAAGTTTAAGGAAGCGGCAGAAGCGTATGAAGTTTTGAGCGATGCTGATAAGAGAGCCAAATACGACCGTTACGGTCATGCGGCTTTTGGCCCGGGAACCGGCGGCGGCGCTCATCACGGTGCCAATATGAACATGGATGATATTTTCAGCCAGTTCGGAGATATTTTCGGGGAAGATGTGTTCGGCAGTTTCTTTGGCGGCGGTGGCGGCGGAAGAAGCCGTGGCGGCACAAGAGCCAGGGGCCAGCGTGGAAGCAACCTTCGCATTAAACTGAAGCTTACTTACGAAGAAATTGCAAAAGGGGTTACTAAGAATGTAAAAGTGAAAAAGCATGTTCCCTGCGCTACCTGCGGAGGAAGCGGTGCTAAAGATAAAAACAGTGTTCAGAACTGTGCTACCTGCGGAGGAAGCGGCCAGGTACGTAAAGTTACCAGTACCTTCCTCGGACAGATGCAGACCGTTTCTACCTGCCCTACCTGTAACGGTGAGGGTACCACCATTACGGCCAAATGTAATGCATGTAAAGGCGATGGAAGGGTATATGGAGAAGAAACCATCAGCATTGAAATACCTGCAGGTGTTCAGGAAGGAATGCAACTGAGCATGAGTGGCAAGGGCAATGCAGGTGCAAGAGGCGGCGCCCCCGGCGATCTGATTATTCAGATTGAGGAAGAACCACATAGCGAGTTGCATCGCGACGGACTGAACGTAGCGTACGATTTGTACCTATCGATCCCCGATGCTGTATTTGGTACGCATGTGGAAGTGCCCACCATTGATGGCAGAGCAAAGATTAAAATACCAGCCGGCACCCAAAGCGGAAAGATCTTCCGCTTAAAAGGAAAAGGCTTCCCTGAAGTGCAGGGCTATAGCAGGGGCGATCAGTTGATTCATGTAAATGTATGGACGCCTCAGTTGGTTAGTTCGGAGGAGAAAGCCGCGCTGGAGAAAATGGCAGAGAGCGATAATTTTAAACCACATCCTGCAAAAGGGGAGAAGAGCTTTTTTGATCGTGTAAAAGAAGCGTTCAGTTAATTTCTTTTTTCTTTTTCGGGCCTGTATACTTTAATGGCCTTGCGGATCAGCAACAGAAATTCATTCTGTAGTTGATCCGTTTTATTTACGGCACCCTCTGCCAGTTGCAGTACCTGATCGTAGTCGTATTTTCCAATATGCAACGACTGTTTCAACAACTGACCAAATGCAACGATGGATGCGGCAAAGCGATAGCTGCTTTCTGCGCTGTCCAGTAACTGCGGTGTGTAATGAACGGTAAAATTTTGCTGCCAGCTATTGGGGTCGCCCGGCTTTTTGTACTGAAGCCGGATAGCGGCTAGTATGCGGTCTGTTATAGTATCACCCGCAAACCGGGGCGCCAGTTCAAATACAGCCATGGTTCCATGTCCGCTGCCCACTTCTCCGCCCTCCAGCTGACTGATACTGTCGGCTTCCGCATCTTTCTTGTTGTCGAAGCCGATTAACCGGTATGATTGAATGAGCTTACTATTGAAGTTTACCTGCACAAAAGCATTATCCGCCACGGCAAACATGGTTTGGGTAAACTCTTTGACCATTACTTTTTCTGCTTCCCGAAGTTGGTCGATATAGGCAAAATTTCCATTTCCTTTTTTTGAAAGGGATTCCAGTTTACTGTCTTTGTAGTTGCCCATACCCACTCCCAAACAGGTGAGATAAATACCTGTTTGCCGGTATGCGCTGATCAGTTCTTCCAGTTCTTTTTCAGAAGCCTGCCCCACATTAAAATCGCCATCGGTAGCCAGGATCACCCGGTTGTTTCCTTTGGGAATGAATTGTTCTTTTGCAATGGAATAGGCTACGCGTATAGCATTTTCTCCGGGGGTATCTCCATAGGCCGATAAGGAGTCTATAGCTTCATTGATCCGCTGTTTTTCGGCGCCGGATGTGGGCGTCAATGCTATCACTACATTACCTCCGTATGTGACCATACTGATGGTATCTTTTGCCCTCAGGTTATCTACCAGTAGTTTAAAGGCAGATTGCAGCAGGGGTAAACGATTGGGTTGATCCATGGAACCGGAAACATCAATCAGAAACACGAGGTTGGATGCCGGTATACTGTCCAGGTTCAGCCGGGGTGCGGTGAGGTTGATGAATAAGAGTTGGTTG
The DNA here is from genome assembly GCA_015999745.1 of Sphingobacteriia bacterium. Classification (GTDB taxonomy): domain Bacteria; phylum Bacteroidota; class Bacteroidia; order Chitinophagales; family Chitinophagaceae; genus Sediminibacterium. The sequence continues at coordinate 9,531 of JAECQP010000052.1, forward strand.
CGGTTGTTCCAGGGGCTGTTGGTTACTGCCGTTCTGCAATGAAATGTACCACGCAGCAACGAGTCTTCCGGCTGTTTAAAATCGAAGTAGTTCAACATTTCTTCAATTCGAATGGCATCAGATGGAACATACATTTCATGGTGCAGGAATCTTCTTGTATTGCTGTAGGAAGCCTTGTCTACATTGAGGGAATAGCCTGTTTCCGGATATTGGCGGACATTGATAAAATCATTCTCCCGAAGGGTGCTGTAACGTTCTCCCAAAACCGATCGCTGCAACTCATTTTCGCGTTTTGCATGCGGGATCACCGAGGCGGGTTTCCGGTTGTATTTTTGTGCAGTAGAAGGAAGCATTTTGAGCTGAAGTACCTGGTACTTCCGGGTATCAATGGACGCAGAAAGCGTGTCATAACCGGGCAGAAACAGGCTGATGCTGTCTGCGGGAGCAGCCACCATGATGCCAAAGCTACCATCATGCCCGCTGGCATAAGGAATGCTTCCCTTCGATTTCAGCTTGATTTTTACGGAGCTTAACGGACGGCCTGATTGATCCCTGATCTCTCCCCGGAGATAGTACTGACCACTTACAGCCTGGGCCGTAAATAGCAACAGGTATAGCCAAATGACCCCTTTCATTGGTTCGCAATGCTTTAGCATCGAACGCTGAAATGGCCTGTTTTGTTGTACAAAAGGGGGAGCCTGGCTTATTCTGCGCCACTCAACTGGTAGATTTCCTTCAGGTTTCTGCCATATCCATCATAGTCCAGGCCATAACCGAGCACGAATCTGTCGGGGATGGAAAAACAGCAATAGTCGATATTTACCGGGTACCTGGTGGCCTCCGGCTTATGCAATAATACCGCAATCCTGAGTGAGGCGGGTTGCTGGTTGAGGAGTTGTGGTATGAACTCATTGAGGGTTTTGCCCGTATCGATAATATCTTCGATGATGATCACATCCCTGCCCTTGATATCTGCATCCAGGCCAATGGCAGTAACCACATTGCCGGTAGATTTGGCGCCCTTGTAAGACGCCAGTTTGATAAAACAGATTTCTGCTTCCAGTTCTATGGACTTGAAAAGGTCGGCTGCAAACATGAACGATCCGTTCAGGATAGCAATAAACAACGGTTTCCTGCCTGCGTAATCCTGGTTGATCACCACAGCCATTTCCTTTACTTTTTCCTGGATCAGCGCTTCGGGTAAATACGGTTCAAATGTTTTATCGAAGAGGGTTACTAATGACATGTTATTTTTTGTTGGGTGAGGCTTTAGCGGTGAGTATGGCTTTCAGGTAAATTTTATTACCGGGTAACGGGGTGATTTCCTTACTGGTATTGTTATACTGTAAAATATTTTCGAGTCTTACACCTTCTGTTTGTGCAATGCTGTAAAAATTTTCACCTGCTTTCACCACATGATAATCGCTGCTTCCTTTTTTTTGTTTCTTTTCCAGGAAAATGAGCTGGTCTTTCTCCAGGATTTCTATATTGCCCATTTCGTTGTAATCGAGTAACCTGCTTAATGTAATATCGTATTGTTGCGCCAATGCCAGTAAGGAGGTTCCTTCAGATGCATAAATTACCCTGCACTGATTGATGTTGAAAACGCCTTCGGGATAGCCGGATATTTTCCTGGCCGGAGCCGGTTGCTGTGGTGCAGGCGTGGCAGCTGCCTGTGTAGTTGTTTCTTCTTCCTCCGGATCATCCGTGATGGTTTCTTCCTCCGTCACATTGGTAATGGTTACGGCCGGTTTGTTTGCAGCAAGGTTGTTGGGCTGTGTATACGACCGGGCAACCGGGCCGCTGTTTCCGGCAAGTGCAGTACTGCGTTCCAGCGCTATCTGATTGAAACGATCCAACTGATAGTCTCTGATAACCTTGATCAGGCTTTTGGGATAGGTTGGTGAAGTGGCGTAACCGGCTTTCCTGAGACCGTTGGCCCAGGCTTCGTAATTGGCAGGATCCAGTTTGAATAAAAAATGATAATGCGGCCGGGTTTTTAAAAAATCGGAATGGTCCTTATAGGAAGCCGCTGCATCCGGGTATACGCGGAAACATTCCCCCTTTTCATCGTCGTCGTGATAGGTTTTATCTCCGGTCCATTCTGTTTTGCATTTGATGCCAAAATGGTTGTTGGATCGCTTTACCAGGTCGCTCTCCCCAGATTGCGACTCAAGAATACCCTGTGCCAGTTTGATGGCGGCCGGAACGCCCGTGCGGATCATTTCCTGCACTGCCAGTTCGCTGTATTGCTGAATGTATTGTTCTGTCTTTTCTTTCTGCGCATTTACGTTCAACGCAAATACCAGGGGGAGCAAGGAAAGAAATTTCATCATACTACTTTCTTTTTATAAATGAGATACCATCTCTTATCGTTAATATGACCTGCTCTGTTCTCGGATCGTTTTTTACATGTTCGTTAAACGCATGGATCGCCAGGGCATTTTTTCCGCTGACCGGCTCCTCCAGCACCTGTCCGTGAAACAGCACATTGTCTGCCAGTATAATGCCCCTTTCGGATAAACGGGGTACGAGTTTTTCATAGTAGTTGATATAGCCGGTTTTATCGGCATCTATGAAAACCAGGTCCCATTGAAAGGGCAGGGAATCGATGATTTCCAGCGCATTTCCGCGATGCAAAGTTACCTGCTTATTTTGATTGAATTTGCTAAAATTTGCCCCGGCCGTACGGGCATCTGCTTCCCTGATTTCGATGGTATGGAGTATGCCATCGGAGGGTAGCCCTTCGGCCAGGCAGAGGGCGCTGTAACCCGTAAATGTGCCTATTTCGAGGATATACCTGGGGCGTTGCAGGTAGCTGATAAAGCGGAGGAACTGCCCCTGTACCTTTCCGCTAAGCATATGCGCCTTAGGGTGTTGCAACAGGGTTTGCTTATTGACCTCTGCCAACAGGTCAGACTCCGGCGAAGTGAACTGATCTGCGTATGCTTCCGCCAGCTGGTGTAAAAATTCCATAATGCGTATATTGGTTTATGCGAGCGCTTCTGCCGTGGCCGGCTTTTTCTCCGCAATCAGCAATAGCCCTGTAAATGTTAAAGCGCCATTGATGATCAGCAGCTCCAGCCCGATTTCGAAAGAGCCGAAAATCATTTTCTGGTACTTATCCAAAAAGAAACAGATGGCAGGCGCCGCAATACATACATAAGGCACCCACTGGTCTTTTACCGCCTTTTTGGTAAGGATCCCAAAGGTAAATAGACCCAGCAGCGGGCCATAGGTATAGGCCGCTATTTTCAGAATCAGGCCAATCATGCTTGGATCGTCTATCCACTTAAACACGAGTACAAACAACAGGAAGATGGCTGCAAAAGAAAGGTGTACTTTTTGCCTGATCTTTTTCTGCGCTGCCTGGCTGAGGTCTGTTCTGCGTTGTATGCCCAGTATATCTATACAGAAAGTGGATGTAAGTGCGGTGATGGCTCCGTCTGCGGAGGGGAACAAGGCAGAAATCAACGCTATGATAAAGATAATGGACACATAAGGCGGCATATGTTCCAGCGCAAGGGTAGGGAAGATTTTGTCGCCTGTTACCGTTACATTCAGGGTATCTGCATACAGGTACAGCAGGCCACCCAGGAACAGGAATATGATGATGACCGCAGACAGAACGATGGCCATGGATACCACGTTTTTCTGAGAGTCTTTCAGGGTTTTAACGGAAATATTTTTCTGCATCATTTCCTGGTCCATACCGGTCATGGTAACCGTGATGAATGCACCGGCAATGATCTGTTTCAGAAAGAAGAAGCGGCTGTTGGGGTCGCTAAAAAATATTTTTGAATAGCCTTTCCCGCTCATTACCTGCAGGCTTTCCCCCAATCCCATATTCATTTGATTCAGGATATAAAATACACAGATCACCAGGCCCGCCAGCATGCAGGTGGTTTGCAGGGTATCGGTATATACAATGGTTTTAACACCTCCCTCAAATGTGTAAAGCAATATCATCACCAGGATAATAAGGGTAGTAGCCCAGAAAGGAATGTTAAAGCTATTCAGTATGGCTTCCTGCAGGATGTTCACGACCAGGTACAAACGTGCGGTGGCTCCCAGCACCCTGGAGAGAATAAAAAAGGAGGAGCCTGTTTTATAGGAACGATGCCCCAGTCTTTTGCTGAGGTAATTGTAAATAGAAGTGAGGTTGAGCCGGTAATAGAGCGGCAGCAATACATAGGCAATCATCAGGTAGCCGATCAGGTACCCAATGGTAATCTGGAGATATGCAAAGGATTCTTTGGCCACGGCTCCGGGTACGCTTACAAAGGTTACGCCACTCAGGGAGGTTCCTACCATGCCGAATGCCACCAGCATCCAGTTACTGTTTTTATTACCGATAAAAAAAGAATGGTTATCGCTGTTCTTTCCGGTATACCAGGCCACTGCCAGCAGAATAAGGAAGTAACCGATTACGACTGAAAAAAGTAGAACAGGAGACATATGGCGGTATTATTACTGTATTAAAACAATTTTGCAAAGTAGTAAAAATAATTCAGGTAATTTGTTCCCTAATGCGGTTTTATGCAAGTAAAAAATCTGGCTGTTTTTTGTGGCTCCAAATCGGGCAATGATCCTTTGTTCTCCGCCGAAACAATGGCCCTTGGCAACTACCTGGCTGCTCATGCTATTACGCTGGTATACGGAGGCGGAAACAAGGGATTGATGGGTTGTATTGCAGACGCCGTGATGAACGGCGGCGGAAAAGTGATTGGGGTGATCCCGGAGATCTTACTGGAATGGGAACATGCCCACCAGGGCATTACAGATTTGCGGGTTGTTGCGGATATGCACACCCGCAAGAAGCTGCTCTACGAGCTTTGTGATGCAGCAGTGGTATTGCCCGGCGGAAACGGAACGCTGGATGAATTGTTCGAAATGCTTACCTGGAATACCCTGAAAATCCACAGCAAGAAAATCTTTTTACTGAATTGTAACCACTATTACGATCACCTGGTTGCACATATGGAAAACATGTACAAAGAAGGGTTTCTCTACGAAGCCTGGAGGGAGAGGTTGATTGTATGCAATTCTACCAGAGAAATTATCTCCTTCTTGAATTAAGGTAAATGCCGAACCCTCCACGGAACACGGGTTGCGGATCGCCGGTATAATTATCCCGGTAAGGAGAGTTCATTTCCTGTAACAGGTCGATCATAATGGTGAAATGTGAAAATCGGCTGCCGATTTCCCTTGAACCGTAGCCGATGCCCGCCAGCAGACTGGCTGCACCGGTTTTGTATTTGAAGGTGCCGGAATTATCGCTGTAGGTTCTGGTAGAACTGATCCAGTTGTATTCGGGTTGTATCTGCAGGTGCAGGAAATTCACCGGCCATATCCGCAGAAAAGCGCCTCCGCCATAATTGAAATTTTTGTCTTTGTACACGGTTCCGTTTTGCGAAAAATAATTGATATTCAGCAATGCGCCGGCATCCAGCCAGTTATTGAAACTGTAACCCGCTTCGGGGTTAAGACCCAGGTTAAAGAATCTGTTCGACAATCCAATGTTCAGACTGCTTCCGATAAATACCCTGTTTGGATCAAATCCTTTTTTGGCAGCGGTCTCTTCTTCCTGCGCCAGCGCAGTTGTAGCGAAACAAATTATTCCGGAAAGTGCAAACAATATTTTTTTCATCTTTATGGTGGTTAAGATACGGACTAATTTTTCAGATCAAAAATTTTCCCTGCATTTAATATGTTGTTGGGGTCAAATGCTTTCTTAATGTCGCGCATCAGTTGAATGGTGACTTCCTTGAACATGGTACTCATGTATGGTTTCTGAATGAGCCCGATACCATGTTCTCCGCTGATGGTTCCGCCCAGGCTATGCACCAGTTCAAACAACGCCGTTAATGCAGCGGTCATTTCCGGGCTGCCATAACTGTTTTTAATAGTGGGATGGTTGATGCGGATATGAAGATTTCCGTCGCCTGCATGGCCATAACATACTGCCTTGAATCCGTATTTGTTGCCGAGTTCCTTCACACCCCTGATCAACACCGGCAGCTCGGCCCTTGGTACCACGGTATCTTCTTCGATGGTATATCCGCCGGCCTTTACCGCTTCTGCCGCACGTCTGCGCAGCTTCCAGAGTTCCGCTTTCTGTTGCGCATCATCTGCAAAGAAGATTTCTCCTGCTTCAAACTGCGTAAGCAATTCTGCGATGGCTTCCATTTCGCCCATCAGTACATCCATATTGTTGCCGTCCACTTCTATAATCAGGTGCGCAGCAATGGAATCGTTTACCGGTACTGCGGAACTGTCTACCATGGCGCTTACAATTTTCAGCGCATCAATTTCCACCAGCTCCAGTGCACTTGGTACAAACCCCGCCCTGAATATTGCACTCACAGCAGCGCTTGCATTTTCAAGTGATGCAAAAGGTACCAGCATCAATAGATCGTGTTTGGGGTGGGGGATCAGCCTCAGTACAATTTTGGTGACAATACCAAGCGTGCCTTCACTGCCCACCAGCAACTGTGTCAGATTGTATCCGGTTGAGTTCTTCAGTACATTGGCCCCGGTCCAGATCACTTCTCCGGATGGCAGTACCAGCTCCAGGTTCAATACATAATCTTTTACCACGCCATATTTCACTGCTTTGGGGCCGCCGCTGTTTTCGGCAATATTTCCTCCGATAAAACAACTTCCCCTACTGCTGGGATCGGGCGGGTAGAACAATCCCTTTTCTTTCACTGCATTCTGCAGCACTTCGGTAATTACACCCGGTTCTGTAGTTACCTGCAGATTGCGTTCATCTATTTCAATGATTTTATTGAGCCGTTCTGTAGATAAAAGTACACCGCCCAGTGTGGGTAAAGCGCCTCCGCTCAGCCCGGTGCCCGCTCCCCTGGGCGTTACCGGTATGCGGTGTTCGTTGCAGTGTTGCATAATGGCTGCAACCTCCCGGGTGTTGGCCGGTTTTAAAACTACTTCGGGATAATACTGCAGGTGTTCTGTTTCATCGTGCCCGTAATATTGCAGGCTCTCTTTATCGGCCAGCACAAACGACTCGCCAACGATCTGTTTAAATTTTTCAAAATGCTCTATAGAAATTACCCCCTTTTCAGTAGCGCCGGACATATCCATAATTTTGGTAAAAATACTTGCTTGCCTGCAGAAACTGCAGAAAAATCATGATTCACCGGTTTTTTTTACAAAATCTTCAATCATTTCAGTATATTTTAAGCAGGGAAATATAGATACTGTTAAATGGTTGAAATATCTGCAGAACTGCCTGTAGAATTGAGTAAAGTAAAGTGTAAGCGGTACACGATTACTGGGTGAAAAATATCATTCCCCTTACTTTTGTACAATTAACTAACGAATGTTCGTGTATGTCATCTATCCATTCTCAGACCAAATCAAAAAATCTTTTGACATTTCATTTTCCGGAGTCAACCATTGTGCATTACCAGCTTTTACCCGAAGACCTTGTTGAGCAGGCTGTCTTCAAAGGGTTGGGTGTTTTGAATAATACGGGCGCCCTTTGTATCAATACCGGCGAGTTCACGGGTAGGAGCCCGCAGGATAAATTTACCGTAAAGGACTCCATTACCGAGAATACCGTTCACTGGAACAATTTCAATATTCCTATTGCAGAAGCCTATTTTCTGCAATTGAAAGAGAAGGTGCTGAATTACCTGGGGCAGCAGCCGGAGGTTTGGGTGAGAGATGCCTATGCCTGCGCAGATCCTGCTTACCGCCTCAATATCCGTGTGGTGAATGAAAACCCGTGGAGCAATCTTTTTGCTTACAATATGTTCCTCAGACCAGACGAATCAGAACTGGATAATTTTGAACCCGACTGGCAGATCATACAGGCTCCCGGCTTTAAAGCAGATCCTGCTGTAGACGGAACCAGGCAGCATAATTTTTCCATTATTTCCTTCAAACACAAAACCATCCTGATCGGCGGTTCCGGATATACCGGTGAAATCAAGAAGGGTATTTTCTCCATTCTTAATTATATACTGCCACAGGAAAAAAATGTATTGAGCATGCACTGCAGCGCCAATATCGGTAAGGAGGGAGATGTTGCTGTGTTCTTTGGCCTGAGCGGTACCGGCAAAACCACTTTAAGCGCCGATCCTAACCGTAAACTGATAGGGGACGATGAGCATGGCTGGACCGATGAAACCGTGTTTAATTTTGAAGGCGGTTGCTATGCAAAAACCATTGACCTGAGCGAAGAAAAAGAACCGGAAATTTTCCGTGCCATCCGCCCGGGCGCCCTTGTTGAAAACATTGGCTTCTACGAAGGTTCTAACCAGATTGATTTTAGTTTTAAAGGTATTACCGAAAACACCCGTGTAAGTTACCCGCTGCATTATATTTCCAATGCGATGGAACCCAGCATTGGCGGCTTACCTAAGAATTTATTCTTCCTTACCTGTGATGCTTATGGCGTTTTGCCTCCGATCAGTAAACTGACTCCCGGGCAGGCCATGTACCAGTTCATCAGTGGCTATACGGCAAAAGTTGCCGGAACAGAAGCCGGGGTTACAGAACCCAAGTCTACCTTCAGCGCCTGCTTTGGAGCACCCTTCCTGCCACTGCATCCCGGAAAATATGCAGAGATGCTGGGCGATAAAATGAAGCAGTTTAATGTGAATGTCTGGATGATCAACACAGGCTGGAGCGGCGGCTCCTATGGTACCGGAAGCAGGATGAAGCTGGGGTATACCAGGTCCATGATTACGGCGGCTTTAAACGGAGCGCTCAACGAGGTAGCTTATGAACAACATCCGGTGTTTGGCATGATGATGCCTGCTTCCTGCCCTGGTGTTCCTGCTGAAATCTTAAATCCGCGCAATACTTGGAAAGACACAGCGGCCTACGATGCTACTGTTTTGAAGCTGGCCAAAGAGTTTATCAAAAATTTTGAAAAATATGCAGCCGGGGTTACCCTCGAAATTCTGGATGCTGCTCCGATCGTTTAAGAACAAGAGAAAATGTTCGATTGCCTGACATGAATGCCTCCGGGAAACCGGGGGCATTTTACTCGCAGGATGCCGGGAAAAATGCTGAATTACTTAGCAAGGAAATTGCCGGATAATCGCATTCCTTTTTCATCTTCCACCACTTTCTTCATGATCTTCTTCAGCCCCTCGGGAAGCTGTTCAATTTCTATTGCTGTAAGTACGTGTACGATTTCAAAGAATTCATCTTCATCATCGTAATAGCCCAGATACAGATCGTATATTCCGGTGGAATGGAGGCGCAGGGAAATCTCCAGGTCTTCCTCATACTGGTGCATGGATATAATTGACCACTGGTCGTTGTCCTCAAAATTGAACAACACTTCCACAGGATCCTTGCTCACTATATAGGTAATCAGTTTTTCAATTAACTCTCCCGAGTGATGCTGCACCAGTTCTTTATAATCCATGATATTTATTAATTAGGGGGATATTAAAACAGACCGAACAACATGCCATCCACCTTGTTGATGATGTCTCCAAAGTGTTCTTCGTTTTCGGCAAATTTGTTTTTATCGCAGTCGATGACCAGCAACTGGCCTTCCTTGTAACCGTCGATCCATTTGTTGTAATACTCATTGAGCTTCTTCAAATAGTCGAGCCGGATATTTTCTTCGTATTCCCTTCCTCTTTTCTGTATCTGCGATACCAGGGTTGGTACGGAGGCTTTCAGATAAATCAGCAGGTCCGGTGGCTGAACCATCGATTTCAGGGTTTGGAAGAACTGGTAGTAGTTGTCGAAATCGCGCTTGCTCATCAGCCCCATTTCGTGCAGATTGGGTGCAAAGATGTTGGCATCTTCATAAATGGTGCGATCCTGAATAACGGTTTCTGTTCCGTGCTGAATATCGAGCAACTGGTTCAGCCTGCTGTTCAGGAAATAGATCTGGAGGTTAAAGCTCCAGCGGGGCATATCTTCATAAAAATCCATCAAATAGGGATTGGTATCAACATTCTCGAACTGGGGGATCCAGCGATAATGCTTGCTCAGCATTTCTGTGAGGGTTGTTTTACCTGCGCCAATATTGCCGGCGATCGCTACGTGTTTTGGTTTTTTAGGTTTTGCCATCTCTCTGTTATGCTGATTTTAAAGCTTGCAACTTAAGGAATCTAATCTGATTTCCGGTAAATATGTCTAATAATTCAATCCCACGGCTTCTCTCACCATTTTCAGGGTTTCAGATGCCCTTGCCCTGGCTTTTTCCGCACCCTGTCTGATTAGTTGATGCAACTGCTCTTTATCTGCCTGGATGGCCGCTGCTTTTTCGCGGATGGGGTGGATGAACCGGACCATATCTTCCGCCAGTTGTTTCTTCATGTCTCCGTACCGGATGATGCAGTTTCCGGCACTGCTTGCGTTAAAATCCGCATCAAATTTTGTGTAAGTGTCTTCGCTGCTTACCTGTTGCATCAGGGTAAACAGGTTCTGGATATAATCCGGTTTTACGGAATCCGGTTCTGCAGGACCCTGGTCGGTCTTGGCTTTCATAATCTTTTTGCGGATGCTGTCGTTGTCGTCTGCCAGATAGATGGTGGCCATCTGGTTTTCGCTTTTGCTCATCTTGCCGTTTCCGTCGAGGCTCATGATCCGGATCAGTTCTGATCCATAGTTGAATGCATAGGGAAGCGGCAATACATCTCCATAGCGGTGGTTAAAGCGATCCACAAAGTTCCTGGCCATTTCCAGGTGCTGCTCCTGGTCCTTGCCCACCGGCACTTTTACGGCCCTTTGTATGATCACATCGGCCGCCATGAGCACCGGGTAGGTGAGCAGCCCGGCATTTACATT
>JAECQP010000011.1 GCA_015999745.1 Sphingobacteriia bacterium
AGCAGCCACCCCCCCTTAAAGAGTCCATATTTTTTCAGGGCTTCCTCCCCGTATGGCGAACAGGTAGGAACAAAGCGGCATTTAGGACCCATTACAGGGGAAATAATGTACTGGTATACCTTAATGAAGGGGATCAGCACATAACCTAGCAGCTTCGTTATGGAGAACGATGCCGAATGCCGTTGAGGTATATTGCAGTTGGCGCACATGGTTATGCTTTGTTGAGTTTTTCAATGAATTTCTCCAATGCCTTGCCCATCGACTGATTCAGCAGCGCGAATTCGGGCAGTTCCTTTCCGATGTACAGAAAAAACACCGATACATGTTGTTGTTCCTTTACGGCGGCCAGCAGGGTCTGCTTCTGCGTCCGGTAGGCTTCGCGCAGCAGCCGCTTGATCCGGTTGCGCTGAACTGCTTTCCGGAAATTTTTTGAACTCACGCCCACCCCGGCATTCACCGGTGTTTCCCGGGGCTCATCTGCCGCTACGGGATCCAGGGTATAAAACACTTTGACCGGAAATACAGAGAAGGATTGACCGCTGGTAAACAGGGATTCCAGGGCCTTACGGCTCTTGAGTTTCTCGGGGCTGGAATAACTGTTGGTTTTGTTCATATACTGCAAAACTAAAAAAGCCCCGTCACAAAGACGGAGCTTATATTTTTCGTTCAGCCCGGGCCTGTGGCCGGGCTACGGTTTATTTTAATCCTTTTTCGCTGGAAACAGTCAGTTTCTTACGACCTTTCGCTCTGCGGCTTGCCAATACTTTACGGCCATTAGCAGATTCCATACGTTTACGGAAACCGTGTACGGTTTTACGACGACGCTTGTGTGGTTGGAATGTACGTTTCATTGATAACTTGTTTTACTAACCCTAAAATTTGGTTTCATTTCATTGCTTCAGTCACCATACTGCCGCTTGTGAAAGGACGGCAAAATTAGGTAATAATTTCTAATGACCCAACAGAATATGGGCCGATTTAAGCGGTTTACCGAAGAAAATTGCCCCGTTTTGATCAAAATCGGCTGTTGAATCGGTTGTACAGAACCGGATCTGCCCGTTGGTGGAACATTTTTCCGCTATTTCAGGGTGCCGTTGCAGGTAATCGGCCAGGCTGGATGCCACGATTTTTCCCTGCGGCACCACCTGTATATGTGCCGGTACAGCAGCGCTGATCCTGGGGATCAGCAAAGGATAATGGGTACAGGCCAGTAAAAGGGTATCGATCCGGCTGTCTTTTGCCAGCAGGTGGTCAATGTGCTTTTTCACAAAATAATCGGCGCCCGGGCCGTCGTATTCGCCATTCTCCACAATCGGCACCCACATCGGGCAGGCTTCCTGGTACACTTTGGCCTCCGGAAAAAAATGGTGGATCTCCAACAGGTAGCTCTCGCTCTGCACCGTACCGGTAGTAGCCAGTACCCCAATATGATTGGTGGCAGAATAGTTCCCGATTACTTCGGCGGTTGGCCGTATCACCCCCAGCACCCGTTTATGCGGCGCATACACCGGCAGGTTCTTTTGCTGAATATTGCGCAGCGCCTTGGCCGATGCCGTATTACAGGCCAATACCACCAGTTCGCATCCCTGTTCAAAAAACCATTGCACCGCTTCCCAGGTATACTGGTAAACGGTTTCAAAAGAACGGGGACCATAAGGCGCCCGGGCATTATCGCCCAGGTAGATATAATCATATTGGGGCAGTGCCGCCACCAGTTCTTTTAAGATGGTCAGGCCGCCATACCCGCTGTCGAATACACCAATCGGTGCCTGTTTTGCTGACATAGATTAAAGATACACCCAAAAAAAGACCCGCCTTTACAGACAGGTCCTTTTTGTAATATGCTGAGATGAATTTATCCTTTAGGTTTTGCTGCTGGTTTTGCAGGAGCTGCACCTCCGATTGTACCACCGGCTGCTTTCCATGCATCTTCGTATTCTTTTGGTAACGGCAATTTCAGTTTCATGGCAACACGAATGGTTACGTTATCCAATAATGGTGGCTGCAAATAAGGAGAAATACTTTCAGCTTTTAAAAGCAAAGTATACTTCTGCTCTGCCGCAACAGCTTGTACAGCTTCATAGATTTTTTGTTTGTATGGTTGCAATAACTGCTCATACTTCGCTTCTTCCATCTGCTGCTGGTACTGCTGCCAGTTCACCAGTTTATACCGCAGTTGCATGATTTCCCTGGTAGCCATTTCCCTTGCTTTTGCAGGCATGGTAGCAGAATCTTTTTTAAAGATGCTGTCTCTGCGCTGGAAATCCGCAACAGTATACTTGTATTCTTCCTGTAAGGAATCCAGCCGATAGCTGTTGATCAGGGTATCGATTTTATTAATACCCGGGAATAATACCAAAGCAGACTGCTCATCAAAGTACCCGATCTTTGGTGCCTGTGCCTTTGCACTATTGCTAAACAGAAAACCCGCCGCAAAAACCGCACACACTAAAAGGAATTTTTTCATTGTAATGAAATTTATTGTTTGTTGTTGATTGACTAAAATTTAATACCCATTTCTCTCAGCACCTCATCGCTTTTATCCAGCTTAGGGTCGGCAAATATAACGGTAATTCCTTCACTTTTATCGAGCACAAAATCATAAAAACGGGCAATGGCAATTTTTTGGATGGCATTGTACACCTTATCCTGGATGGGCTTTACCAGCTTCTGGCGCTCTTTAAACAAATCACCCTCATAACCAAAGCGTTTCTTCTGCAGTTCCCGGGCTTCCTTTTCTTTAACAAAAAGTTCATCTTCTCTTTTCTTCTTCAACTCCTCGGTAAGCATAATCTGCTCAGCCTCGTAGTTTTTATACATTTTGTCCAGTATCACCTGCTTTTCATCGATCTCTTTCTGCCACTGCTCCCCCAACTGCTGAAGTTTGGCTTCCGCCGCTTTGTATTCAGGGACCTTGCTCAGGATATACCTGGTATCGATGATGGCATAACGCTGCTGGGCATTTACGCCAACAGACAGGCAAACAAGGGTAAACAACAGTAGAAATACTTTCTGCATATAACCGGTTTTAAATTATTCAGGCTCGAATCCTAACATAAAGGTAAAGCGGGCCGCATCCTTCATGGAGTTGGTTCCTGTAAACCTATCCAATCCTATGCCATAATCAAATCCAAGCAGACCAAACATCGGCAGATAAAAACGCATGCCTAAACCCACGGACCTCCGCAACTGGAATGGATTGTAATCCTTAAAGCTATACCATCCGTTGGCGGCTTCAAAGAATCCGAGCGCAAAAATAGTGCTGCTTGGGTTGAGGCTGAGCGGGTAGCGCATCTCCATGGTGTACTTATTGAATATGGTAAAGTACTGGCTGGCTCGCTGCTGATCGGGGTTCACCCTTGGGTCAGAGGTTTCATATACAGGGTATCCTCTGTGCGCTACAATATCGAAACCGAGCAGGGCAAACTGGTTGGTTAATCCCGCATCACCCACCTGGAAACGTTCAAACGGCGATACTTTCAGCGCAGTATTGAACCTGCCCACAAAACCGTATTTGGCCGCAAAACGCAGTACAAACTGCTTATTCCTGTCTTCGCCATGCGGTTTGCCCAAAGGCACAAACCACTCACCATTGAAACGCCATTTATGGTACTCAATCCATTTATACGGATTGTCTGCAGGGTTGATATTGCTATTGATTAAAGAATAGGGCGGGGTAATCTGCAGGCTGGCCATAAAGTTAGAACCGGTTCTGGGGAACATCGGCTGGTCGATGGAGGAACGCTGCAGGGCGATTCTTAAGTTCAGGTTATTTACTAGGCCATTGTCAAATCCGGGCAGGTTGGTCGGATCAATTGCATAATTGCTCAGCTTGTAACGGGTATAGTTGACGCCCATCGACAGGGAGAAATAGTCATCCGGCCACTTCAATTGCTTGGCAATGCTGGCGGTAACACCTGTGGTGGAAATATAGCGGCTGTTGGCTACGGAAGGATCATAATATCCTGTAACCGGGTCATAGGTTTGACCGTATTTGGTATTGAATATACTAACTGTCAGTGCATTTCTTTTCTTACCACCCAACCATGGTTCGGTGAAAGAGAAGTTATAGGAACGGAATGCTTTACCGTTACTCTGAACACGCAGACTCAGCTTCTGGCCGTCTCCCATTGGCAACGGATCCCAGGCAGCTTTGCGGAACAGGTTCTTGGCGGAGAAGTTATTGAATGAAACCCCCAATGTACCGGTTAAACCAATCAGGCCGCCCCATCCGGCACTCAGCTCCAACTGGTCGCTGGATTTTTCTTCCACATTATAATTAATATCCACCGTACCATCTTCCTGGTTGGGTACCGGGTTCGGCGTAATTTTTTCCTGGTTAAAATAGTTTAGCTGCGCCAGTTCACGGATAGAACGGATCAGCAACTGCCGGCTGAATTTTTCACCGGGGATGGTTCTGATCTCCCTGCGGATGACATATTCCTTGGTACGGTCGTTTCCGGTAATCCGCACATTCTTGATGGTAGCCTGCGGGCCTTCGATCAACCTGATTTCAAAATCGATGGTATCGTTGTATACGGCAGTTTCAATGGGCACTGCGTTGAAGAACAGGTAACCGTCGTCCTGGTACAGGCCGCTGATATCTCCTCCATCGGGTGAAGAGGATTTTCCCAGTTTTTTATTCAGCACTTCCTGGTTGTAGATGTCTCCTTTTCTGATCGCCAGGATGGTGGTTAAAACAGAATCGGAATACTTGGTATTACCCCTCCAGGTGATGTTGCCGAAATAATATTTGCGGCCCTCATTCATTTTGATATCAATGTTGAGAAGACCACTCCCAACACTGTAGATGGTATCTTTTTCAATCACCGCATCTCTGAAACCGAGGGTATTGTAGTAATCCAGCAGGCTCTCTTTATCTTCCAGGTATTTCTTTTCATCGAATTTGGCGGAGGAAAGCTTGATCCGTACATAAGGATTCAGTACCCGCCTGGTTTTACTGAAAGTAAGGAATCCTTTTTCGCTCAGGTATTCCTCAAATGTATAATTATCCGGTGTTACAATTCTTCCGCTGTCCTGAAGGGGGTACAGGGTCAGTCTTGATTTTTCCTTGGACCCTTTCAGTTGTTTTTTCAGTTTGGCAGCATCCAGTGAATTATCGCCAAAATTGATATTGTTGATCTTTATCTTGGCGCCTTTATCGATGATGAAATCCAGCGCCAGTGTGTTATTCATGGAAGAATCCTTGCGTTCCACCACTTTAATGCTTGTTTCGCGGTAGCCTTTTTCTGCAAAGAATTTTTTGATGACTTCAGAAGCGGTAATCTTCATGTTCTCTGTTACCACCCTGTTGGGTACCAGTCCTGTTTTACCGCGCAGATCATCCTGCTGTCCTTTGGGAATTCCCTTAAAATAAAAATTGGATAGGCGGGGCCTTTCGGTAACTGCAATTTCAATGTCTATTTCCTTTCCTGCAACACGGGTAACAAAGATCTCCACGTTGCTGAAGAAATTCTGTCCCCATAATTTGTTGATCGCCTTGGCAAACTGATCGCCGCCTGGGATGGCAATTTCATCTCCCACACTGATATTCGCAAAGGAAATCAGGAGGTTTTCGTCGAAAAAGCGGTTACCGGTTACTTTAATGGCTGCTACCTTGTATTTTTTGGGGGTCTTCTGATTGAATAAATTGATCAGATCCACCTCAATAGAGGTAATAGTCGTATCGGAGCCGGATGTCTGTTGTGCAAAAGCTGATTGAGAAAACAATAAAACAACTAAAGCGAACAATGATAATTTAAACACTTTCTGCATCCCGTTTCTGTTTGTTCTGTTGCCGGTTGATTAGCTCCGTGCACGCAGCAATTAATTTGGTTTATTTAGGCTGGGCAAATTAACCCGAATAATGAAAACTGTTTGTTAAATCGCCAGCCAGTAATGGTTTTGTGTTAAAAAGCCTATGCTAATTCCGTTTCCTCCTGTATTTGTTGCCCGGTTTTGCCGAACCTGCGCTCCCTGCATTGAAAATCAATAATGGCTTCGTACAGGTTCTCCTTTCTGAAATCGGGCCAGCGTGTATTGGTAAAATACAATTCCGCATAGGCAAGCTGGTACAGTAAAAAATTACTGATCCGGTACTCTCCACTGGTTCTGATCATCAGCTCCGGATCAGGAAATTCACTGGTTGAAAGGTAGTTCTGCAAAGTATCGGCATTGATCCCTTCGGGATCTACTTTGCCGGATTTTACATCCCTGGCAATATTTTTTACGGCATTCACCAGTTCCCACCTGCTGCTGTAACTCAATGCCATTATAAGATTCAGCCCTGTGTTCTTCTCCGTCATCTGCAATGCTTCCTGCAGTTCCTTATAAGCATTTTCGGGCAGCATTCTAATGTCGCCGATTACATGGAGCCGGATATTATTCTTGTTCAGGATGGGTACTTCCTTATGAATGGTGTCTACCAACAGCGCCATCAGGCCTTCTACTTCCTGTTGCGGGCGATCCCAGTTTTCTGTACTGAATGCATAAAGCGTCAGGTATTGAATACCCAGTTCCGCAGCCCCTTCTACAATATCGCGGACACTTTCCACACCGTGGAAATGGCCATATAAACGATCCTGCCCCTTTTCCTCGGCCCAACGCCCGTTTCCATCCATAATGATGGCAATATGGCTGGGCAGACGGTCCTTATTTATTTTAGCTAAAAGGGTTTCCTTATTAAGCATGCACTCAATTTAGGGTGCAAAATTAACAAAATCAACGGTTCCTGAGGATTTAAATACAATTAATAGCCGGGTTTACTTAATTGGTGGGGCAACGGTAGGTCTGCAGATTGAAAGACAGGCCCACTTTCAGTGTGGCAAAGGCATCGGCTTTCAGGCTGTTCCCGCGCTGGCGGCCCTTTACACCAATGGAGGTTCCGGTTTCGTAGCTCCTGTCCTGCAGCAAAAAAGCCGGCGAAGCCGAACCATCCGGCAGGGGGGCAAAAGCATCCGGGGCATACTGGCCGCTTACATCGTCGAGGTAATCGGTATTGGTTACCCGGTAAACCAGTTCTGCAAAGAAATTCATTCTCGGATTCAGGGCATATTTGATTCCCAGGGTAAACGGGATGGCAATGGCAGTATTGCCGTAAGGATTGAGGTTTGGATAGAGCGCGCTTCCCTGCCCCTCCGTTCCCAGCGGACGCAGCAGGTATTTTTGTCCATTCAGGTATGCATAGGGATCGTAGGAAAAAACACCAACCCCCAGGCCAATATAGGGGGTGAAATTATAGCCCTCAAAACCGGGCTGAAACCGGAAGAAATTAAAATCTCCCGAAACACTGAATTCATAAACATTGCTGTTAAAACTCAGGTTCCTCCTGCGTTGTACGGAATTATCGCTGTACCGGTCGGAATAACCCAACAAAGCATATTCGCCTGAAACGCGTACCCCCACATAATTGGTCAGTTGTTTCCTGTAAAAAATGCCAAAAGCCAGTTTGGGACTGTTGAGCTGTGCATCGGGGTTCAGGTCCCCAAAATAATGGCCAAGACCAATTCCCACACCAAACTCACCGGTATGTACAAAGCTTTCCATCAACTGGGCTTTCGTTACAGACCATGAGCAAATCATCAAAAATATAAATCCTGCTCGCTTCAACATAGTATAAGATACTGGGTAACTATTTGTAAAATAGCATCAAAATTCATTACAAGAAAAGTTAATTTCTCTTATCAAGACCCCAAGTTAGCTTGGAACGCAGCGTGGAGAGAAAAGTATTCTCATTCAAACGGATCAGGTTAACACCAAAGTTTTCCTTACGAATAGCCAACTGAATCGTTTTGGGTACAATTTCTCTTCTTGCATCCATTGCGCAAATAAACTGATCGGCCCTTCCTTCCACCTCAAATGAAATCACGTTGTTATCCGGTACCACAATGGAACGGACATTCAGGTTATGCGGTGCCACTGGCGTAATCACCAGGCTGGATGAATCCGGGAACAGGATGGGACCATTGCAACTCAGGTTATATCCCGTTGATCCGGTGGGGGTGGCCACAATCAAACCATCGGCCCAATAAGTATTCAGGAACTCCCCGTTCATATAAGTATGAATCTTGATCATCGGCGAAATATCCCTTTTATAAATAGCAAACTCATTGAGTGCAAAAGGTGCATCTGCAAACAAGGGCATATTGGCATCCAGGTGAATCAGGGTCCGCTTATCAATTATGAACGTGTGATTTACCAGCGACTCAACTGCAAGCGACAATTCTTCGCGGCTGATGCTGGCCAGGAACCCGAGGCGGCCAAAATTGATCCCCAGCAACGGAATATTTTTTTCCTTTACGAGGGTTACCGCATCCAGCATGGTTCCGTCTCCGCCCAGGCTGATCAGGCAGTTAATGGTTTCGTCGAGATCATCTGAACCACCAAATGAAATCAGTTTTTTGGTAAGGTGCTGTGGAATATGAAACTGTTCCATCAGGGTATTGTACAGCAATATATCCGTGTCGTACCTTCCCAGTTCTTCCAGTAAGATCAATAAAGGATTCTCCTGCTCTATATCCAAACCACGACTGTAGATGGCTACCTTCATAATCGATTATTTAAGCAAATATACGTTGAGCCTGCCCAAGGATGGCATTACATATTAAGATAAGAAATCAGGTGCTGATAGTTCTCTTTTAACTCGTTGGCATATTCTTCTTCTCCAAAATAATAACGGACTACATAATCGTACCGCTGAAAAGTGGCCACAATATCGGAAACCTCGCTCTTGTTGATCCTGATCGTTACAATCACCAGGCCCGTACCGGCTTCCGTATAAGTATTGAGCTGTGTTATATAGGAGTCGTTGGTTTCGACAAGCCTGCTTAGTTCGCCAAAAGAAAAATTGCGTTTATCGGTTTCCAGTACAATGACTGCCCCTCTTTCTTCTATCCCAAGGAACAATGAAACCGCTTTGATCAGCTCCTTTGCTAGCACCACTCCGGTCAGTTCCATCTGATCGTTTACCACCGGAAGCAGGGAGAGATCGTGATTGGAAATCAGTTTAAGGGCTGCCAGAAAATGTTCCTCGCTTTTAACAAAAAACTTCTGTAATAACTCCGGAGAAGACAGATGGGTCTCACTTTCCGCCGCGTCAATCAGATCATCCTTTGCCACCAGGCCTACAAATTTCTCTTCGCTCAGTACAGGCAAGTGCAGCACATCATAATCATCCATCAGTTGCAGGGCAAATACTGCCTTGTCTGTGATGTTCAGTGAGGGGAAGCTGGTATTTAATAATTGAGATACGAGCATAAGCCGGATCTAAATATGTGCAGTCTGCTTTTGAAGAAACCCGTCCAGAATCTGGTTGAACTCATCGGGCACTTCCATCATTGGCGCATGACCGCATTTATCAATAAAATGCAATTCGCTGTTAGGGATCAGTTTATTAAATTCCTTTCCAACAAAGGGAGGTGTGATAATATCATTGTTGCCCCAGATCAGTAAAGTAGGTTGTTGGATCTGGTTCAGCTCTTCTCCCAGGTTACTGCGGATGGCGCTTTTAGCCAGCGCTATAATCTTGATGACCTTAATGCGGTTATTGGTGATTTCAAACACTTCATCCACCAGTTCCTTGGTGGCTATTGCCGGATCAAAAAAAGTGAGCTGCGTCTTCTTCTTAATGTATTCGTAGTCGCCCCTTTTCGGATAACTGTCGCCCATTCCATTCTCGAAAAGGCCACTGCTCCCGGTAAGGATCAGGGATTTGATCCTTTCAGGGTGTTTCAGCACATGCACCAGCGCCACATGGCCCCCCAGTGAATTTCCCAGTAAATGAATATTGGAATATCCTCTTGCTTCTATGAATTTTTGTACATATTTCTCCAGTCCGCCTACGGATGTATGAAAAATATCCAGGTCAAACAAAGGCAGAATTGGTACAACCACCTTATACTTCTTACTGAAATAATCAACCAGGCACTCAAAATTGCTCATAGCACCAAACAAACCATGTAATAACAGCAAGGTTTCTCCTTCTCCTTCCTCTACAAATTTGAACTTATCATCTTGTTTAATCTCGTATATCATGCTATATTATGCAGTTATGCAATTCCTGCTAAAGTACTGAAAATACGGGATATAGATGCAGCAATAAAGCTCCTGACATGGTCCTAAGCCGGGTTCCTGCCCAAACTGCCAAAGAATTGGCTGAGTTCATTGAACATTCCTTTGAAAACAGGGAGTAGTTTTCCGAAAAACTGTAAGGCCTCGGGCCCCCAGAAGTAGATATAGGTGTAGGTTTTTGAAGCGGCGATCATTTCGGGCTTCAGTATCTGCAGCCGTTCCAGGTAAAACAATACCACACTGAACAGGGTCACATAAATACAACCAAATAATAATATTCCGCCCAGCCTGTTCGCCCAGCCCAGCATGGTCAGGTGCAGGGTGGTTTCTACCAGCCTGGCGGCCATACGGGCCAGCAGCATCACCCCTACCATCACCAGTACAAATGCCAGGAAGGGAAGCCAGGCCGCCTGTACATCCATGGCGCCCGACAACCAGCGGGCCACCAGTGAACTCATTTTGACGGCTGCTGCCAGGCCAATGATGATGGCTAAAAAAGAACAGACTGCCATTACCAGGCCCTGTGTCAGGCCTTTGAAAACAGCCCATACCAGTATCGCCAGCAAACAGAGATCAATGAACATGGAAACGGTTATTTACCCAATAACGCTTTAACCGCTGCGGCAATTGCCTTACCCTCGGTTTTGCCAGCCAGTTGTTTGCTGGCCACACCCATTACTTTTCCCATATCCTGCGGAGAAGAGGCGCCCACCGCTACAATGATGGCTGCAATTTCCTTGTGTAACTCGTCTTCCGACAACTGGGCAGGCAGGAATTTTTCAATCACCGCAATTTCTTCCATTTCTTTCTGTGCCAGATCTGCCCGGTTTTGCTGCTGGTATATTTCCAGTGAATCCTTTCTTTGTTTAACCAGTTTTTGCAGGAGTTTCATTTCGCCGTCTTCCGTAATGGCGCCATTGGCTCCGGGTTCGGTTTTTGCTTTAATGATTTCTGCCTTGATGGCCCTTACACCTCTCAACTGGGCTTCATCCTTTGCTTTCATGGCCTCTTTCATCAGAGACATGACTTTTTCCTCTAAACTCATAATGATTTATTTAGCGTCTTTTAATTGGGTGGCCCGGAATTTTTTGTAAAACTCCTTTGCATATTCCTTCATTTCGGAAGTCAGTTCCTGGTTTTGCGTAGCCCGCAGATAGGTATCGGCCATACCCATCAGGGTCTGGTAAAAGAAATCTGCCATTTCATCCACCATCATTTCCTTGGTCCACAGGTCTATGCGAAGGGCGCTTTTATCGGCACCATCCCAGAAAGCCAGCATCATGGCCTTGGCCTGCTGCTTCATATCTGCAGTGCTGTCACTGGCCGACCAATGAATATTTTGGGGAACTTTATGCTCATCTAAAGTAATATCTACCGTAATGCTGGATTGTTTCATTCAAAACTGTTTTAAGGCTGCAAAATTAGGACGAAACCGGAACTGTTGCCAGAATTTCCTTCCAGAAAGCGGCAGCAGCCTGGTCCCAGTTGAATAATCGGGCTCTTTCCAGCCCTCTGTCTACGTATACCTGCCTGTATTTTTCATCACGGTACAGCAATTGCATAAACTCAGCAATCTGTTGCGGGTTTTGCGAATCGGCATAGAGTGCAGCATTGCCTCCCAATTCGGGCATACTGGAATTATTGCCGGCAATTACCGGGATACCGCATTGCATCGCTTCTACAATGGGCAGTCCAAATCCTTCAAAATCAGAAACATAAACAGCTGCGTACGCAGAAGCGGTAACCTGCTCCAGGTCTTCTTCGGGCAGATAGCCGGTCAAAACCACATCATCGCGGTATTTGTATGACTTCAGTTTAGCCAGAAAGTCTTCGTATTGCCAGGCGAGCCTGCCGGCAAATACCAGTTTCATATTGCTTTTATGCCATTTCTTAAAGAGGGAGAAGGCTTTCAGTACCGTCATCATATTCTTCCGCGGGCTAATGCCTCCCACACAAAGAAAGTATTCACAACCTGCCGTAAAGCGTTGCTTAACACCCTGTTTCTGCTCCCATTCAATCGGCCTGAATCCTTCACGGGCCGCTCCGGGAATCACTTTTATACGATCCAGGGTAAATGGGTATTGCTGCTCTATATCTGTCCGGGAAAAATCGGAAACCGTTACAATATGGGTGGCTTTGCGTAGAAATTTAGGAGTGAACCGCTGATAATGCCAGCGTTGATGCCAGCTGACCTGCTCCGGAAAATGCCGGAAAGCCAGGTCGTGCACCACCAGCAGTTGGGGAATTCCCGTGGTCAGGCTGCAGAATCCATAAGGCTGGATCCACACAGCAGGTTTGTATTTCCTGAGTGCCGCCGGGGCGCTGATATTATACCAGTAAAGGAATGCGGGAACATGCCGGGCTGCCGGGCCTACCTGTATGGCTTTTACATTTGGGGCAAAGCGGAAATCCTTACTGAAGGGTCGGTCAAATACAAAAATGAATTCATGTTCCGGGTGAGCCAGCACAATACGCCGGAGGATTTCACAGGCATAATGGCCGTATCCCTCCAGCACTTCTTTTTGTAAAAAAACAGCATTGACTGCAATAACCATGGCACAAAGTTAACCTGTGGCTGTTTAATCATGTACATCTGTAACCCCGCCGGAAACAACGTACTTCATTGCATCGGCTGCGCTTACCTGATCCAGCTGCCTTACCCGGTCTTTGGGAACAAAATAGGTAATCCCCGAAATAGCATAGGAATGCGGCACATAAACGGTTACATGCTCAGCCAGGCCAAAATGTTTGCTGCTTTTCTGGGTAATAAACCCTATCCGCCAAATGTCGGCTGAATCCACATTAACCAGCACCGGCTTATCAAATTTCTTTTTGTTGCCGGCGAAGGCTTCCAGAAAATCCTTTACAGAGGAGTAGATGAACTTGACGCCGGGCGTTTTCTCCAGTAATGAATCGAATAAACCAACCAGCCTGCTAACGGCAAAAAGGCTGGAAAGCCAACCCACACTCAATACAACGCCAATGACCACCAGGAAACCCAGGCCGGGGATCTTGATCAGGTTACCCTCAGCGTCTTTTTTAATTAATGTAGGCGCAAATACACGAATAATATTGGGCAGGATATCGTCTACCAGGTTGAACAGGCTGACGACAACATAGGTAGTAATACCTATTGGCGCCAGCACAATCAATCCCTGAAAGAAAAACTGCAATAACCGTTTTAAAAAGGATCGGAAACTCATAGAATAGCTGGTTAAGCGGTTGGTTCAACCTGCAAGATGGTATAAATATCTGAAACAGGATCGGGCCAGTGGCTCCTGTTTAAACCTGAAAAGTTCATCCTGATCCAAAACCGCTCATCCCAGTTTTACAGCGTTGGTTCAAATTTAATTAAAATATTATGCAAGAAACTATGGTAACGAAAATAGTTTCCATAGTTTTGAAACCCCAATTAGTATACCATGTATGGAGAACAGAATCACCCTAAAAGCCAAGGAACTCTTTTTCAGGTACGGCCTGAAAAGCGTTACAATGGATGATATTGCCGCTGCACTTGGCATTAGTAAGAAAACCATTTACCAGTACTATGACAATAAAAACAGTCTGGTGAATGCCGTAGTACAACATCAGATTAACCTCAGCGCCAGTGAATGCAACTTGCACGATGAACAATGCGAGAACGCTGTTCATGGGATGTTCCTGGCAATGGATATGATGCAGGAAATGCTTACAGCGGTTAATCCCTCCCTGTTTTTTGACATGCAGAAATACCATCCGGAGGCATTCAGGAAGTTCAGCGAGCACAAAAGCAAGTTTTTGTATGCCGTTATCAGGCAAAATATCGAAAGAGGCCAGGAAGAGGGCCTGTACAGGCCGGATGTGAATGCAGATATTCTGTCGAAGTTCAGAATCGAAGGTGTTTTCCTGGCACTGAACACGGATCTTTTTGCTCCCGACAAGTACAGTTTGTTACAGGTAGAACTGGCGATCATGGAAAACTTCCTGTACGGCATTGCCACAACAAAGGCACACAAACAGATTATGAAATATAAAAAGCAACGACAAAACACCCATTTATGAGCATGAACAGAAAAATAAGCGGACTGCTCTGTTTGGTATTCTTTACTAACACCATTCTTGCACAAAATGGTAATAAGTACAATCGTTATGAGTTCAGTGTTGAACAGGCGGTAGCTTATGCTAAAAAGAACAATGTACAGGTGAAGAATGCCTTGCTGAATATCCAGTCGCAGATTCAGACCAACAGAGAAATCACCGCTGCTGCATTACCTGCCATCGGTGGTAGCATCGGAACCAATCACTTTCCCAATGTGGCAGTTCAAACTTTACCCAACTTCATCTCCCCGGCAACCTACCAGGTTTTGATCGACGAAGGTGTGAAAGACGGAAACGGTAACCCGATTAAAATGCCCGGGGATTTTGGTTATGTACAGGCCCAGTTCGGTACAAAGTACACCGCAAGCGCCGGAGTAAGTCTGCAGCAGTTGCTGTTCGACGGCCAGGTTTTTGTAGGACTCCAGGCACGCCGCACTTCGCTCGAATTTCAAACGAATGCCGCTGCTGTTACGGAAGAAAGCATCAAAACCAATCTGTATAAAATTTATTACCAGCTGGTAGTAAGTAAAACAGTGATTGAACTGCTGGATGCCAATATTGCCCGTTTACAAAAACTGGACAGTGATACCCGCGCTTTGTTCAAAAACGGGTTTGCGGAAAGAATTGATATTGATAAGATCTCCGTTCAGCTAACCAACCTGAATACCGAGAAAATCAAAACACTGAACTCCATCGAAGTCGGTTATATGGGATTAAAGACCCTCATGGGAATGCCGGTTCAGGACACCCTGATTCTTACCGATAAACTGGATCAGTACAATATCAAACCGGAACAAACAGAAGTAGAGGAATTTCAGTACACCGACCGGAAAGATTTTCTTTACCTGAGTTCTGCCAAAAAACTGAACGAGTACAATGTAAAGCGTTACCAACTCAGCTATTTACCTACGCTGGCTTTTGGCGCTTCTTACAGCAAAATGGCGCAGCGGAACCAGTTCAACTTTTTCAATAAAGGAGATTGGTTTAGTTCTTCTTCGTTGGGATTGAACATGTCAATCCCTATTTTCAGCGGTTTTGCCAAAGAAGCCCGTGTGAAAAAAGCAAAAATTGAACTGCAGACAACCGAAAATCAACTGGAGAATCTGAAACTCAGCATCGACAATGCGGTGGAGCAGGCTAAACTGAATTACAAAACAGCCATCGCCACTATGGAATTCCAGAAGAAAAACATGGAGTTGGCAGAAAAAGTGTACGCACAAACCAAAAAGAAATATGAAATAGGTACGGGGTCCAATACAGAAATCAATGCGGCAGATGTTGATCTGAAAACAGCCCAGACCAATTATACCAATGCAATGTATGCCGCCATCATTGCGAGGATTGATTTCTTAAGCGCAACAGGAAAACTCTAACCATCAAAAAACAAACAATATGTTTACAATAAAACAATTACTGACTGTTACTGCTGCTTCGGCCCTGCTGATGAGTTGCGGTGGCAACAATGAAAAAGGGGATTCCCTGGCCGGGAAAAAAGCGGCCCTGGAAAAACTGACCAAGGAACACAACGCCATTGCCGATCAGATGTCTGCCCTGCAGATGGAAATTGCACAGCTCGACAGCTCCGGCGTTGACATTACTGCAAAACTGGTTACATTGACACCTGTTACCACGCAAACTTTTTCGCATTATATAGATCTTCAGGGAAGTATTACCTCCGATAACGTATCCTATGTAGCTCCCAGGATGGGTGCCGGTCAGGTAAAAGCCATTTTTGTAAAAAAGGGCGATGCTGTAAAAAAAGGCCAGTTGTTACTGAAGCTGGATGATGCTGTGATCAGGCAATCAGTAGTGGCAGCGCAGAAAAGCCTGGAAACATTAAGAACTCAATTAAATTTTGCCAAAGATATTTATCAGCGCCAGGGCAATTTATGGAAGGATGGTATTGGTACCGAAATTCAGTACATCTCTGCCAGGAACAATGTTCAATCGCTGGAAAAACAATTATCTGCCAGCGAAGAACAGGTAAAAGTGGCGGAAGAGCAACTGAAGGCAACCAATATTTATGCAGATGTAACCGGGGTAGTAGACGATCTGAATGTAAGAGTGGGTGAAATCTTCGCGGGTCTGGCTGGCGCTAATCCCCAGATCAGGCTCGTAAGTACAGCCGGACTGAAAGTAATTACGCAGGTTCCGGAAACTTACAGCGGCAAGATCAAAGCAGGATCAAAAGTGCTGATCAACTTCCCCGATATCAATAAGTCATATACCGGAACAGTAGCCACTACCAGCCGGGCCATCAACACCAACAACAGAAGTTTTGATGCGGAAGTGAAGATCAGTTACGATCCGGCTATCCGCCCTAACCAGCTGGCCCAGCTGAAGTTCCAGGATTATGAGGCGTCAAATGCCATTGCCATTCCGGTGAATACGGTTCAGTCCGATGAAAAAAGCAAATATGTTTTTATAGCTGTACAGGAAGGTAAGAAACTGGTTGCCCGTAAAAAGCTTATCCAGGTAGGCGAATTATACGGACAATTGATAGAAGTGAAGAGCGGATTAAGCAAAGCTGATCAGCTCATTACCCAGGGATATCAAGGTATCTACGATGGCCAGTCATTGAAAGTATTAGGAAAATAAAATCATTCAAGCCAATTATATGAAGCATTTCATACAAGGCGTTGCCAAAAAATTTAAGGAGTTTAAACCGACCAGTTGGGCGGTAGACAATAAAACGGCCGTCTATATTATCACCATCCTGATCTCTCTGTACGGTTTGAATAAATTCAACACCCTTCCGAAAGAACAGTTTCCGGACATTGTGGTACCCACTATTTCCGTAACTACCGTTTATTTTGGTAATTCACCGAAAGATATTGAGAACCTGGTTACCCGTCCGATTGAAAAACAATTAAAGGGGATCAGCGGCGCTAAAGTGAATAAGATCCAAAGTACCTCTCAACAGGATTATAGTTTGATTGTTGTGGAGTTTGATACCGATATCAAAACGGAGATCGCCAAACAGAAAGTAAAAGATGCTGTAGACAAAGCGCAGACCGATCTGCCTACAGATCTTACCTCACAGCCTAATGTGCAGGAATTTGCCTTCAGTGAAATCCCGATCATGTTTGTGAATATCAGCGGCAATTACGACGGGGTCAAGCTGAAACAGATTGCAGACAAAATGCAGGACCGGTTTGAGGAAATGAAAGAGGTGAACCGTGCAGAAATTGTGGGTGCACCCGAAAGAGAGATACAGATCAATGTTGATCCTGTTAAAATGGAAGCAGCCAAGCTGACTTTCCGGGATATTGAAAATGCGGTGAGCCTTGAAAACAGGGATATCAGTGCAGGCCTGGTAGATGTGGGTACCATGAAGCGCAATATCAAGGTGAAGGGACAATTCACCAGCGCCTTCGACATGCGTAACATCATCATTAAGAATATTTCCGGCGCTCCCATTTACCTGAAAGACGTTGCCGAACTGATCGACACCGTTAAGGAAACAGAAAGTTATGCCCGTTTAGGCGGCGCAAACGTTATTACACTGAATATTGTAAAACGTTCCGGCGAAAACCTGATCAATACGGCAGACGGTATTAAGAAGCTGGTGGAGGAAATGCAGAAAAGCAGGGAAATCCCCAAAGATGTTAAAGTGATCATTACCGGAGATCAGAGTAAACAAACCAAGACCTCCTTTAATGAGCTCGTGAATACCATCATCATTGGATTCATCCTTGTATTATTAATCCTGATGTTCTTTATGGGCGTTACCAATGCCTTCTTTGTGGCATTGAGCGTTCCGCTTTCCGTATTCGTTGCGTTCATGTTCCTTCCCCTGGGAGATTTCATTGTTGGCTCGTCCATCACACTGAACTTCATTGTGCTCTTTGCCCTTCTGTTTGGGTTGGGTATCATAGTAGACGATGCCATTGTGGTAATAGAAAACACGCATCGGATCTTCGACAATGGAAAAGTGACCATCACCCGTTCGGCCAAAGAAGCTGCCGGAGAGGTATTCATTCCCGTTTTGGCCGGTACAGCTACCACACTGGCCCCTTTTTTCCCGCTATTGCTTTGGAAGGGTCTCATTGGTAAGTTCATGATCTATCTGCCTACCATGCTGATCCTTACACTGACCGCCTCACTGATCGTGGCCTTCCTGATCAACCCGGTATTTGCCGTTAGTTTCATGAAGAAAGAAGGACGTGAATTTGAGGAACCCAGAAATGCCTTCGCCAAAAAATGGTGGTTCTGGGCTTTCATTGGTTTTGGTATCCTGTTCAACCTTGCCGGCTGGCACGGCTTCGGGAACCTGCTCCTGTTCATAGACATTATTGTGATCATTGAGCGCTATGTACTGCGCAACATCATCCATTATTTCCAGGAGCACCTGCTGCCAGATTTCATGAATAACTATGAAAAATTATTGCGCTGGATACTGGTGAAGCACAGACCCGGATGGTTGATGGTAGGACTGTTCTTACTGTTCCCCATTTCACTTTTCTTCCTGGTATTGCGAAACAATCCCAAACCATTCTTCCCGAGTGGCGATCCTAATATCGGTTTTGTGTATCTCAAAATGCCAATCGGTACCAGTGCAAAAACCACCGATTCTGTAGTTCGCATCCTGGAAAGCAGGGTATATAATATACTGGGAGAAGGGAACCGGCCTGGTATGGAAGGAAGTATTGTAGAGAGTGTGATCTCCAATGTAGCGGTAAGCGCCAACAACCCAAGAGACAATAACAGAAGCGTTCGTTCCAATCTTGGAAGAATCCAGATATCTTTTGTGGAGTTTGAAAAAAGACATGGCAAGAGCAGCGCTCCTTATCTTGATTCCATCCGGTCTGCAATGACCGGAATTGCAGGCGCTTCCATTGAAGTAAGCCAGGAAGATGCCGGCCCTCCAACAGATCCCCCGGTGAATATTGAGATTGCAGGAGACAATTTTGAATCTATTGCCAAAGTAGCCTATGAGCTACAGAACCACCTGGATACCAACAGGGTGGAGGGTGTGCAGAACCTGGTACTGGATGTGGATCTGCTCAACCCCGAAATCACCATTAATATTGATCGTGAAAGAGCATTGGCCGAAGGATTAAGTACTGCCCAGATCGGTTCGGAACTAAGAACGGCCGTGTTTGGAAAAGAAGTAAGTAAACTGAAAGACGGTGAAGACGAGTATAAAATTCAGCTGAGATACCAGGACCTGAAACGGAACAATGTGGCAGACCTGATGAATATGCGGATCGTGTTCAGAGACTTTAACTCGGGCGCTATCAAGCAGATTCCGGTAAACAGTGTGGCCACCGTGGATTACACCAATACCACCGGCGGTATCAAAAGAAAGAACCTGAAACGCACCATTCAGATTCAGTCTACCGTTACAGATCCTTCGCTCACCCCGGTTATCAACAGCGAACTGGCTAAAAAGATCGAAGATTTTAAATCGAAAACGGAAATTCCAGCGGATGTAACCATCAAACAAACCGGGGAAGGTGAGCAACAGGCAGAGACCATGTCCTTCCTTGGAATGTCTATGATGAGCGCGTTGCTGATCATTTTCCTGATCCTGGTTTTACAGTTCAACAGTTTAAGTAAACCATTCATTGTGCTGACTGAGATCTTCTTCTCTATCATTGGCGTATTCATCGGTTATGCAGTAACAGGTATGACCATGGCTACCATCATGGTAGGTGTGGGTATTGTTGGCCTGGCCGGTATCGTTATCAAAAACGGGATCCTGCTGATCGAATTTACGGATGAACTGAGGGGAAGAGGATTTAAAACCAGGGAAGCAGCCATACAGGCAGGAAAGATCAGGATCATACCGGTATTGTTAACCGCGATCGCTACAATCATGGGCCTGCTCCCGCTGGCAATCGGTTTCAATATCGACTTCGTATCTATGTTCCGGCACCTTGATCCAAAAATCTTTATTGGCGGAGACAGCGTGGTATTCTGGGGTCCGTTGAGCTGGACCATCATATTTGGACTGATTTTCTCTTTCTTCCTTACGTTGATCATGGTACCAAGTATGTACCTGATTTCTGAAAGACTGAGAAGACCAATGGAAAGATTCTACGGCACTAAATTTGTTGCACTATTTGGATTCACCGGACCATTTTTCTTTATCCTGGTTGGGATCATGTTCGGCGTAAAAAAATTACAAGGTAAAAAAGTATGGATGGGGGGTTTAAAACCGGCTCCATCAAAAGCATCATTAAAATAAACAATCATGATTAGCAATCACGAAATTGATTACAGGATTTTTGGAGAGGAGATGCAGTATGTTGAAGTGGAATTAGACTACAACGAAACTGCCATTGCAGAACCCGGCGCCTTTATGATGATGGACGACGGTGTTATTATGGAAACCATATTTGGCGACGGAAGTCACCAGAACAACAACAGCATTTTCGGAAAGTTACTGAATGCAGGAAAAAGGGTACTCACCGGTGAAAGCCTTTTCATGACCGCTTTCACCAATGTGAACCAGGGAAAAAGAAAGGTATGTTTTGCTTCTCCTTATCCCGGCAAAATCATTCCGCTCGACCTGTCTATGCTGAACAACCGGATTATCTGTCAGAAAGACGCCTTCCTCTGTGCAGCCAAGGGGGTTAATGTTGGCATTGAATTTCAACGCAAACTGGGAACCGGTTTGTTTGGTGGCGAAGGATTCATCATGCAAAAACTGGAAGGCGATGGTATGGCGTTCCTGCATGCCGGCGGACATGTATTTCAGAAAAATCTGCAACCTGGTGAGGTATTGAAAATTGATACCGGTTGTGTGGTTGGTTTCACTTCCGGCATTCATTATGATATCCAGTTTGTGGGGGGTATCAAGAATACCCTGTTTGGTGGTGAGGGGCTTTTCTTTGCCACTTTATCCGGTCCGGGAACAGTCTGGATTCAAACCCTTCCGATCAGCAGGCTGGCCGGCAGAATTTTACAGTACGGTACTACTACCAGAAAAGAAGAAGGAAGCCTCTTGGGTGGAATCGGCAATCTGCTGGATGGAGACGGCAGGTGGTAATTGGTTAATTACAGTTGGCTTTTATAAAAAGGCCCCGGGTTTCCGGGGTCTTTTCTATTTTTAATATGGGTCATGGCGAATCCGTATGAACCACCTACTTCAGTTTGGTCAATTTTGCTGCAGCGCTGGCCAGGGTTTCCTCTTTCTTGGCAAAACAGAACCGCAATACTTTATTGTCTTCTCCGTTCCGGTAAAAGGAGGAAACCGGTATGGTGGCGATGCCATATTCTTTGGTGAGCCTTATGGCCAGCTCCTTATCGGTTTCTCTGCTGAACCCTTCATAACTGTAGCATTCAAAATAACTGCCGTGAGAAGGAACGCACCTGAATGGGGTTTTTTCCATCAGCGCCCTGAAAAAATCTCTTTTCTGCTGCATGAATGTTCCCAGGTTCAGATAGTCCGCTTCATTTTGCAGATATGCAGCCAGGGCCACCTGCTTGGGACTATCGCAGGTAAAACAGTTGAACTGGTGTATTTTCCGGAACGCCTGCATCAGGTGATCGGGAGCGATACAGTAGCCGAGTTTCCAGCCGGTGCAATGGTAGGTTTTCCCAAAGGAGAAGCAAACAAAGCTCCTGGCAAAAAGATCCGGGTACCGGAGTATACTCTGGTGGGCAATATCATCGAAGATCAGGTGTTCATATACCTCATCGCTCAGGATCAGGATATTGGTATTAGCTGTAATGGCCGATAAGGTTTTCATATCCTCCCTGCTCAATACCGCCCCGGTGGGATTATGCGGTGAGTTGATCATGATCATCCTGGTACATGGAGTAATGCTGGCTTTTACAGCTTCCCATGGAATGGAATAGTCGGGGTATTTCAGCGCAATGGTGATTGCTTTTGCCCCGTTCAGTTCTATGGTAGGAATATAACAATCGTATGCGGGTTCAAAAACAATGACTTCATCACCGGGTTGCAGTACCGTGGTTAATGCTGTGTAAATAGCATAGGTTCCTCCCGGGGTAATAGTAATATCCGTAACCGGATTGATGGTTGCACCATACAGGCTGGATGCTTTTTGAGCCAGGGCCCCGCGCAATGCAGGGAGGCCATTCATGTGAACATACTGATTATGCCCGCTTTGCATGGCTTTGCAAACAAGCTCCGTAAGCGCTGAGCTCATGGGGAAATCAGGAAATCCCTGGCCAAGGTTTACTGCACCGTGTTCTGCCGCCAGTTGACTCATTACCGTAAAAATAGTAGTCCCTACATTGGGGAGTTTGGATACGATGGTGGGTTGCACAGTTCTTACATTTAATCGCTCTGGCAAGGTAAGTAATTTATAAAGTATCTGTTGCGATTACGGCTGAATGGAATTGGACAGGCGCTTTAATTCAATTTCAGCAACCTTGGCCGTATAAGCAAGGTTCACCAGCCTGTAAGATTCGTTTTCAAAACTTTGCTGTGCAATCTTTACATCGATGATGGTTGCCTGGCCCAGTTGAAATTTCTGCATCACCAGGTCCAGCAGTCGGGTAGAAAGTTCGTAATTGGTTTGGGCCGTTTTCAGTTGCTCCAGGGAACTGTTGTATGCCTGATAGGTTTTCACTGCACCGGTTTCTACCGTGAGCAATAAATTATCTTTCTGCGTTTTGGCGATCCGGGTATTCACCGCAGCTACCTGCTGCTGTTTTTTACTGATCAATCCGTTGTAAAGCGGAACAGACAGGTTAAGGCCAAATGTTGGACCATAGCTCTGGTTCACTAAGATGAAACCCGCACCACTATTGGTTTTGCTGATATTTAAACCGGTGGTTGCCCGCAGGGTTGGGTATCTCAATGCGGCTGTTTCACGTTCAATCAGTTCATTGACTTTGATCTGCTGATCGGCGGCAATCAGTTGTGGATTGGTGGGTAACAGGGCCCTGATCTGATCCAGTTTCAGGGATTTATCTACCAGTATGGTATCTGCAATAACGATGTTTGAATCGGGGCTTACAAAAATCAGGTTCAGCAAATCCGTTTTACCCTGGTCAATGACCAGCTTCTGCGCCTGCTCGGACTGAATCAGGGAATTCAGGTCCAGTTGTGCCTGGTAAAGATCTGCGTTATTAGACATGCCCACCTGCTGTCTGCTTTCTATTACTTCCACCCTTTTCCTGGAAACCTCAATGGATTTCTGAATGGTTTGCAGGAAATTCTGCTGGCGAACAATATCGTAATAACGGGTGGTTACAGCAGCCAGTGTATTCTGGATTTGTGCATTCAGCAGGTCCTGGTTCAGGCTCTGCAGTTCTTCCAGTCTTTTCTTGGTGGCTTTTACCTTCCATCCGTTGTACAACAAAAAACTACCGGTAAGCGAAGCGGCAAGGTTATTGGAGCTTACGCCATCCCTTTGTACATCCCTGGAAGGATCCGGAAATTTCTGATTGATGCTGGTAATCTGTTCATTGTCACTGGCCTGGGCGGTCACGAGCGGCAACCCGCCTGCAACCCCATAGCTATTATTAATACTGGCTATCTCCAGGCTCTCTTTTGCAAGCTGGATATTATAGCTGTTTTTCAATGCTGTTGACAAAGCATCTGATAAGGTTAAACGAGGCTGTGCAGCTCCACTCAGCGAAATAAGCACAGAAAAAAGGATACAAACAGAATACTTAATCATGTAGCATGAAATTATGCAAGGATCATTTAAATCCGGGTTTTTTTTACACGAGCGGGTAATCAGCTTACCAGGGTACCTACACTGGATCCTTCCACCACCTGAAGCAGGTTTCCGGGCCTGTTCATATCAAATACAATGATGGGTAATTTGTTCTCCATGCAGAGGGTAAACGCGGTCATATCCATCACTTTCAGGTTTTTTGTAATACAATCCTGGAAAGAGATTTTATCATACTTCACTGCAGTGGGATCTTTCTCCGGATCTGCTGTATAAATACCATCCACCCTTGTTCCTTTAAGGATAACATCGGCCTTCATTTCAATAGCTCTTAAGGAACCTGCGGTATCGGTGGTAAAATACGGGTTGCCGGTTCCGGCTCCGAAAATAACCACTCTTCCCTTCTCCAGGTGACGCAAGGCCTTTCTGCGGATATAGGGCTCCGCCACCTGTTCCATATTGATGGCGCTCTGTAAACGGGTGTACACCCCTATTTTTTCGAGCATGGCCTGCATGGCCATTGCATTGATCACGGTAGCAAGCATACCCATATAATCTCC
The DNA here is from genome assembly GCA_015999745.1 of Sphingobacteriia bacterium. Lineage (GTDB taxonomy): Bacteria > Bacteroidota > Bacteroidia > Chitinophagales > Chitinophagaceae > Sediminibacterium. Next base: position 24,308 of record JAECQP010000011.1, read on the forward strand.
ATGCGCACGTTCAATACCACTATCGGCTTCATTCATACCACGATAGATATTTCCCCCGCCAATCACAATGGCCACCTGTACACCCAGATCGGTTACCCGTTTGATGTCGTGCGCATATTGTTCAATGATTTTGGGGTTGAACGGGTCTCCATTGCGTTGATCGCCCAACAGCGCTTCTCCGGATAATTTAAGCAGGATACGTTTGAACCTAGGCAGCATGTAATAAATTTAGGGTGAAGTGTTGCGCAAAGATATAATCCAAACCAACTCGGATAGAAAAAATTCAAAAATTGGCGGCCGGGCAGAAAAGAAAAACCCCGGTAAACCGGGGCCTCTCCAAACTATTGATCCAATGATTGCCGGAAATTATCCCAGGGCAACCCTTCTGAATTCTGTAACAGTAACATCACCTGCATGTTTCAGGTAAGCTTCTACGGTAACAGCGCCGTCTTTTACAAAGGCCTGCGCCAGTAAAGTGTTCTCTTTGAAGAAGGCGTTCAGTTTGCCTTCTGCAATTTTAGCGATCATATCATCCGGTTTACCGGCCATCTTAGGATCGGCCTTCATGGTTTCTACAACAATCGCTCGCTCTCTTTCGATGGTTTCAGCAGGAATGCTATTGGCATCTACTGCCAGCGGGTTCATTGCTGCAATCTGCATGGCAACATCTTTACCAGCATCAGCAGCCTCTTTGTTCAGGCCTACCAGCACACCCATACGGTTTGCACCGTGGATATAAGATGCTACATAAGGAGCTTCGATTCTTTCAAACTTGGCTACACCGATTTTTTCACCAATGGCAGCCAGTTTATCGTTGATCAGGTCGGCCACTTTAGCCCCGTTGATAGTCACTTCATTCAGCTCTTCAGCACTCTTCACATTGTTTGCAACAGCTGCATCGGCAATAGATGTAGCGAAAGCAACGAAATCCGCGTTTTTGGAAACGAAATCTGTTTCACAGCTGATACATACAACAAAACCAACTTTATGATCGGCTGATGTTTTAGCAATGATTACACCTTCCTTCGCTTCCCTGTCGCTGCGTTTAGCGGCCACTTTCTGACCTTGCTTACGTAACCAGTCAATTGCAGCTTCAAAATCACCATTGGTTTCAGTTAAAGCTTTTCTGCAATCCATCATTCCGGCACCTGTTGCCTGACGTAATTTATTGATGTCTGCTGCTGTAATAGTTGCAGTTCCCATAATATTTTATATTGATTAGTTATTAATAAGCAATACAGAACCTTTTCGGATTCTGTATTGCTGTTAAAGATATATGCTGTGTAAAAGCGGCAGTATTAAGAATTAATTACCTGCTTCCGCCACCACCCGCAGGGCGACGGTTGCCCGGACCCGGAACACGGCGTTTTGCAGGACCGGCAGGACCACCTGCAGGTGCAGCGCCACGACCTCTTCCGCCACGGCCGGCCTCAGACTGAGCTTCAGCTTCCAGTCGACGCGCGCGTACTTCATTCTCATTGCCGCTTTCATCAGACTCATCTTCATCTTTAGAAGCCTGACGCTCGGCCAGACCTTCTGCAATAGCAGCTACGATGTAGTTGGTGATGATGGCAATTGATTTGGTAGCATCGTCGTTCGCAGGAATAGCGAAGTCAACTTTATTAGGATCACAGTTGGTATCAACCATACCGAAAGTAGTAATGCCCAGACGCTTTGCTTCAGATAAAGCAATGTGCTCGTGACCAATATCCACCAGGAACAGTGCAGCCGGTAAACGACCTAACTGAGCGATACCGCCCAACACTTTCTCCATTTTATCCTTGTCACGGCTTAAAGTCAGTCGCTCTTTCTTGGTAAGGCTTTCTGCACTACCGTCGTTCAGCATTTTCTCGATGCTCTGCATTTTCTTCACGCTCTTACGAACAGTATTGAAGTTGGTAAGCATACCACCCAGCCAACGCTCGGTAGCATAAGGCATGTTAACGCGCTTAGCACATTCTGTAACGATCTCTTTCGCTTGTTTCTTGGTAGCAACAAACATGATTTTCTTACCGCTCTTCGCAATCTGCTTGATAGCAGCAGCAGACTCCTGTAAGTAATCTACTGTTTTGTTCAGATCGATGATATGAATACCTTTTTTCTCAGCGAAGATGTAAGGTAACATCTTAGGATTCCACTTCTTTTTCAGGTGACCAAAGTGAACGCCGGCCTCCAGTAATTGCTGTTGTAATGAAGTGTTATTTTCCATTGTAATAAATTATATAATTTTTTTAAATTAATTTCCAGACGAAAGTCTTCAGTACAACGATTAACGCTTGCTGAACTGGTAGCTTCTACGTGCTTTTTTGTGACCGAATTTCTTACGCTCAACACCACGTGGATCACGCTTCAGTTGACCTGCAGCTTTCAATACAGGACGGAACTCAGCATTTACCTCGAGCAATGCACGGGCAATACCCAGTTTTGCAGCTTCTGCCTGGCCTTTCAGGCCACCACCGGTAGCATTGATAACAACATCAAATTTGCCGATAACATCTGCTGTTTTTAAAGGAGCTTCTACCTGGTTCTGTAAGTAAACCAATGGGAAATAAGCTTTGTAATCTTTGTCGTTTACAGTGATCTTACCATCGCCCTTGCTGATGAAAACACGGGTAACAGCTTCTTTACGACGACCAACTGCGTTTTTTTGTTTTTCCATTTGTTTGTATGCTTAACGCCCGAAGCTTAACGCTTCAGACAATGGTTTAGAATTTAAGTTCTTTTGGTTGTTGTGCAGTGTGCGGATGGCTGGTTCCTGCATACACAAATAATTTTTTGATCATCTTGCGTCCGAGGCGGTTTTTAGGCAACATACCTTTTACAGCTCTTTCCATGACTACTTCAGGACGACGCTTCAGCAGATCTCCTGCAACTTCTTCCTTCTTACCACCAGGGTAACCGGAAAAATTCAGGTAAATCTTGTCATCTAACTTGTTACCGGTGAAAGCAACTTTCTCGGCATTGATTACAATTACATAATCTCCACAGTCTACGTGAGGAGTGTAATATGCTTTGTTTTTACCGCGTAATACAGCGGCAATCTTGGAGGCAATACGTCCCACGGTTTGATTAGTACCATCAACCACATACCAGTTGTGTTGAACGGTAGCCGCATTCGCATGCTTGGTGGTGAAATGAAGTTTACTCATGATTCTTTTGTTTTAATGAAACCGGCGCTATCCCACCGGCCAGAATGTTCCCATTTTTTGGGAGGGCAAAGGTCAGGTTCTGCATCGGATAATCCAAGGATTTTGGAAAGTATTTTGATACACCCCTTTACAACTAATTGATTTTCAATAATAATTTGGTAATTAATTTTTCATTGCCGGGTAAAAAAAGGTCAAAAAGGACCAATTCCGGGCCTAACCACCGGGCAATGACCATCAACGCCCCTCTTTTTATTTGAGCTGCATCTGCGGTATGTTGCTACGGATTCCTGCAACAGATTCAGGAAAGTATCCGAACTTTGATCACTTGAACTACCAGAAATTTTCAGCCGATCAGATTTTTACCGGTTTATCGCTGCTTACCGGACAATCGGTCTTGATCACAGACCAGAAGGGTACCATACTGGACCTTATTTCCCTGGAAGATGCCGGGGACGATGTTCAGCATTTCAGGGGCATTCTTTCCCCCGGCTTTATCAACGCGCATTGTCACCTGGAACTGAGTCATATGCGGGGATTGATCCCTGAACATACCGGCCTCACGGGCTTTATCCTCAAAATCATCGGGGAAAGGCATTTTCCGGAGGAGGAGATCCTGGATGCCATTGCAGCAGGTGAAGCCGAAATGCTGGCCGGCGGCATTGTTGCCGTAGGGGATATTTCCAACAACGCCCTCACCGTGGCGCAAAAACAATTGAACAGGCTGGCTTATTATAATTTCATAGAAGTGAGCGGATGGGTTCCGGCCATTGCCGATCCCCGTTTTAATGCGGCATTGCAGATCAGCGACCAGTTCAGCACAACAGCACATCCTTTCAGCGTTTCCCCGCATGCGCCCTACTCGGTATCCAATGAATTATGGGAACGGATACAACCCGGTTTCGCTGGCAACACCATTACCATACACAACCAGGAAACTCCGGGAGAGAACGAACTTTTTAAAACAGGTACCGGCGACTTCATCGGCATGTACAATACGCTGAACATCGACCAGCGTCATTTTACCCCAACCGGCAAAAGCAGCCTGCAATCTTATTTTCCCAGGCTGGCCTCCGCCAAAAAAATTATTTCCGTTCACAACACATTAACGGACCCTGCTGATATTGTTTTTGCCAATACGCAGGTGCTCTCGGCTGGCAATGAATTATTCTGGTGTGTTTGCCCCAATGCCAACCTCTATATAGAAAACAGCCTGCCACCCATCGACCTGCTTCGCAGGTACAACTGCACCATTACGGTTGGTACGGATAGTTTAGCAAGCAATCACAGCCTCAGTATACTGGACGAACTCAAAACCATCTCTAAAAACTTCCCCGATGTTCCGCTGGAAGAACTACTGCAATGGGCCACCATCAACGGCGCAACCGCGCTGCAAATGGATAAAACACTGGGGAGTTTTGAAAAGGGAAAGCGACCAGGTTTGGTTTTGATTGAAGGACCGGAAGCCGACCAGTTAACAACGCAGTCCACTTCCCGCAGGATCATTTAACCTTTTACGACAACACTTCCTGCAATATCGCATAACTCTTCATCTGCCCAAACCCGGCAATGTGCAGGGATAAATACAACTGATAGGCTTCCAGCAGATAGCGGCGGGTTTGCTGGTTCAGTTGAATATTTTCCAATTCATTGTAAAAACTGAGATTGGATATCCGGGAACTGATTTCGGCGAGATTTCCTTCGATATAATATGGATGATTGGGTTTTTCTGATACAAACTGTCCCTCCTGCAAATCAATCACCGGTGTTGCGGAGGAGTAATCGCCCTGCAATTGAAAACCCAGCTCCGCTGCCAGGTGCAGGGTAAAATACAAAGGCAGATTGCCGGTAAGCGTTGGGGTTCCTTTATCGAGCTGCTTCAGCGTATCTTCTATCAGGTAGAACAATTCCGGATTGGCTTCGGGCTGCTTCAGGCTGTGCTGCAGGAGTTCAATCACATACATGGCCACTGTATTTTTCACCACATCAAACAGCACTTCTTCGTACATATAGGCCCACCGGTATTCTTTAATAAACTGCAATGCTTTCAATTCATTGTGGTACACTTCTAATTCCAGTATAGCCGCCGGTTGAAAATAACTGGCCTTGCCCGAAGAGGTTTTAGTGGACTGGCGCACCCCTTTTACAATGTATTGCTGTATGCCAAACAGTTCGGTATAGATAGAGGTAATGATACTCGTATCTCCATACTTTACCGTACGCAACACAACACCTTTTGTAGCATGCACCATAGCTTAAATGTAGGGCGGATTTAAGAATTTTCCGTTCCTTATTACAATACCGGTTGCTCCTTTTGCAACGGAACCGGCAAAACGACAGGGATCAATTGTATGATACGGGTTGCATGCAGCCCGCGCATGATGAAAAAAGTCAGGTCAAACTCAAACCATTTTTTGGCAAAATTGGCATCATCCTTTGCATAGTGATGATTGTTCTGAAACAATTCTCCCATCAGTATAATTCCCCAGGGGGAGCTGTTCCGGGAATGGTCCCCATTGTTAAAGTTGCTGTAACCGTATTTGTGTCCGCACCAGTTTACAATCGCTCCCTGTATGGGGCCCATTAAAAAATGGACCGGCAATAGTAAATACCACCATGCATTGGGTGCAAAAAAATAATAGAACATTATATATCCTGCTACAAAGAAAGACCTGGTGAACCAATGGTGGCCCAGTTGATCCAGTTTATCCCACACAGGCAGATAATCCGCTGTAAACCGCGCCTCCGGCAAATTCTTTCCTGTTAAAAAGCCCTTGTAAATCACAATTGTACTCCGCATCATCTGGTAAATATCCCGGAAGAAATGGGGGGAATGCGGATCTTTCTCCGTATCACTGTATACATGGTGCATGCGGTGCATCACGCCATAGGCGCGGGGTACCAGGAAAGAGGAACCCTGTACCAGCCAGGTGCTTACATAAAATGCCCTTTCCCAGTTTTTGCTTATATGGTACATCTTGTGGGAAGCATAACGATGCAGAAAGAAGGAATGAAAAAACAAAGACAGGAACCAATGGGCTCCAAAAAACAAGAGTATGGCAAGCATTACTGAATCATTGAGGTGTCGGAAGGTAAGTGAATAACCCGCCATAACCGCAATTGTATACAATATGGGCTAAATAAACTTTGAATGACTAAACAACCCCCGTAAACTGCTTCAGGAACCGAATATCGTTCTGTGAATACAGGCGAAGGTCATTTACCTGGTATTTCAATTGAGTGATCCGCTCTACACCCATTCCAAATGCAAAGCCGGTGTACTTATTGGAGTCAATGCCGAAATTTTCCAGCACTTTGGGATGCACCATGCCGCTGCCCAGGATCTCTACCCAACCCGTGTGTTTACAGATATTACAGCCGCTTCCTCCGCAGATCTGGCAACTGATATCCATTTCCGCACTGGGCTCTGTAAACGGGAAGTAGCTTGGCCTGAACCGCACTTTCACGTCCTTCCCAAACATCTCCTGTACAAAGAAATACAGGGTCTGCTTCAGATCGGCAAAGCTCACATTTTCATCAATATACAAGCCTTCCACCTGGTGAAAGAAGCAATGCGCCCTGGCGCTGATGGTTTCATTTCTATATACACGACCCGGACAAATTACCCGGATAGGGGGTTTTTGCTCTTCCATCACCCTGGCCTGTGTACTGCTGGTATGTGTGCGCAACAGCCAGGTTGGACCATTCCCGTCTTCGGGTTTACGGATATAGAAAGTATCCTGCATATCACGGGCAGGATGGTCTTCGGGTAAATTCATTGCACCGAAATTGTGCCAGTCGTCCTCTATTTCCGGGCCTTCCGCTACAGCAAAACCCAGCCTTTTGAAGATGGTCACCATTTCATTTCTGACCAGTGTAAGCGGGTGCCTGCTGCCAACAGATACGGGATCTCCGGGAAGCGCATAATCAACAGCAGGGGCTTTTGTGCCGGTAACGGGAGAATGGGATTGCTGCAACGCTTCCAGCTTGGCTTCCGCAACAGATTTGAACTCATTCAATAGCTGTCCGAAGGATTTTTTCTGGTCATTGGGCACATTTTTCATCTCGCCCATGATCGACTTCACCAAACCCTTGGTTCCAAGCCATTTAATACGGAATTGCTCTACTTCTTCTGCTCCCGCAGCTACAAAAGCAGTGATTTCCTGCTTATATTTTTCAATCTGTTGCAACAATTGTTCCATACTGCGAAGATAAAAAGTAGATTCCGTAGGCTGAAAAATGATTTGGAGCCCTCTACAATGTGTATATTTGTTGCTGCACCAAGCAATTTTACATGGATTATAATACCGACAGGAACTATCTGGGTATGAAAGAATACGGCCGTCACGTACAAAAAATGGTCGAATATCTCTTAACTATCGAGGACAAAGATAAAAGACAGCAGCAAACGCAGGCTGTAATTGAGTTGATGGGATTTCTGAACCCGCACCTGAAGAACGTAGAGGATTTCAGGCATAAGCTATGGGATCACCTCTTCTTCATCAGCGATTTCAAGCTGGAGGTAGACAGCCCGTACCCCATTCCTACCAGGGAAACGTACAAAGTAAAACCAGACCCGCTTCCCTACCCCAAACGCCATCCTAAATATGCGCACCTGGGCAAGAACCTGGAAGTGGTGATCGACAAGGCTTTGAAAGAAGAGGACCCGGAGAAAAAAGCAGGTTTCGCAAACGCAATTGCCTACTATATGAAGTTGTCTTACAGCAACTGGCATAAAGAACTGGTACACGACGATGCCATCCGTTCAGAACTCAACAGCATTACCGGCGGCCAGCTGGAATTCAGCAATACGCCTTATATCAAACACCGCAATCAGAATTTTGTAAGCGACGATTATCCGCCTGCACGTAGCGGCAGGTGGCAGCAGAATTTCGGGGGAAGAAGCAACCGGCCCGGTGGTGGCCAGCGCAACGACCGGAATGCAGGCGGAAGAAGCCAGGGCGGCAACAGGAACGGTAATACAAGCGGCCCCCGGAATAATGATCAACGAAGCGGCGGAAGAAATGACCGCACCGGAGGTGGTTTTAAGAAGAGATACTAATTTGATTTCTTGCTGATATCCATTTATCATGAGCAGTTTTGAAGTAACCGGCGGCAACAGGCTGAAAGGGGAAATTATACCTCAGGGCGCTAAAAACGAAGCGCTTCAGATCTTATCAGCAGTGGTGCTTACCGCTGAACGGGTTACTATTTCCAATATACCTGATATCCTCGATGTAAATTTATTGATTGAATTGCTGGCCGAAATGGGTGTTAAAGTGGAGCGCATTGCTTCAGATACCTATTCATTTCAGGCAGACCAGATTGACGCGGGTTACCTGGCATCCGAAGCGTTCCGTAAAAAAAGCGGCAGGCTCAGGGGCAGTGTAATGCTGGCAGGTCCTATGCTGGCGCGTTTTAAGAAAGCCTATATCCCTAAACCGGGAGGAGATAAAATTGGCAGAAGAAGATTAGATACACATATTATCGGTTTTCAGAAACTGGGCGCCAGGTACGCCTACAATGAAACACTTGGCTGCTTCACCCTCGAAAGTGAACGCCTGAAAGGCTGCTATATGTTACTGGATGAGCCTTCTGTTACCGGTACCGCCAATATTATCATGGCAGCGGTACTTGCTGAGGGAATCACTACTATTTATAATGCTGCCTGCGAGCCCTATATACAACAGCTCTGTAAAATGCTGAACAGAATGGGGGCAAAAATTACCGGGGAGGGCAGCAACCTCTTACATATTGAGGGTGTTGCGCAACTGAAAGGGACTATACACCGGTTATTGCCCGACATGATTGAGATCGGCAGTTTTATCGGTCTCGCCGCCATGACGCAGAGTGAGATCACCATAAAGGATGCCGGGGTGGAACACCTGGGCATCATTCCCGAAAAATTCAGCCAGTTGGGCATACAGTTCAACATCATCGGCGATGATATTCATATACCTGCACAGGATGCTTACGAAGTGCAGACCTACCTGGACGGAGGAATTCTTACCATCTCCGACCATCCCTGGCCCGGGTTCACACCCGACCTGCTGAGCATTGTGCTGGTTGTTGCAACACAGGCTGTGGGCAGTGTGCTGGTTCACCAGAAAATGTTCGAGAGCCGTTTGTTCTTTGTAGACAAACTGATTGATATGGGCGCGCAGATTATTTTATGCGATCCGCACCGTGCTACAGTCATCGGCCTTGGAAGAAAATACAATCTGCGCGGTATTACCATGAGCAGTCCTGATATCAGGGCCGGGCAGGCGCTGTTGATTGCGGCTTTGAGTGCCGAAGGAAAAAGCACCATTCAGAATATTGAACAGATCGACAGGGGCTATCAACGTATCGATGAACGGCTGCGAGATCTCGGAGCCGAGATCCGCAGAATCAATTAAGCACCTGCTGCAAACTGTCCCATCCACCGCCATTGTGCACCTCCGTAAAACCATTGGCCAGCAACCAGCTTTTGGCAGAGCCGCTGCGCATACCGGAAGCACAACAGGTAATCACAGGCTTGTCTTTTTTCAACTTCAAAGCCAACTGGGGCAAACGATCCAACGGAAAGTTCACGGAACCTTTAATATGACCGCCTCTGTATTCACCTTCGGAACGAACATCTACAATCTGAGCGCCATTCTTTACCAGCTCCGCGTAATCAACGGAAGGGCCGCCGCCAAATAAATTCTTAAAGAAATCCATCATATACTTTTTCTTGAAGTACAAAGTTGCCTTGTGCTTTTTTTTTGTACGGTTACTTTTGTTACAAATAAAAGATCCGCCGGATCGTTTTTCCGGCGGATCTGATCTACGTATTGCTTGTGATTACCGAATGTCTTTCATCAGTTCTTTTACGGCAGCTTCGAGCTGCTGGTCAACGCCTTTCTTTACAATTTCATATTCATTAAACACTTTGATATCCGGTTCGCTCGGACTGTTTTCAAGGTATTTGCCTTTATTGGTCATTACCCCAACTGTAGGTGCACCCCAGCGGATCCCTGTATCCATCAGGGATTCCCATGCTGCAAAACTGCAGGTACCCGGTACCTGTGTACCCACCAGTTTATTCACTTTCAGTTCCTGTACCATGAATGCATAACAATGGCCATCGCTGTAGTTGGCTTCATTGGCCAGGGAGATACTTGGCTTGGTCCACTGGAAATTGGGTTCAAACCCAACGCTTCTTCCGGCGGTATTGTAATCCATAAATTTCTTTCCGCTGAGCAACACGGCCAGGTCCGTTACCAGGTCTCCGCCATTGTTGTTCCGGGTATCGATCACAACGCCTTTCTTGTCGAAGAATTTGCCCATGATATCTTCATAGGTATTTCTGAAAACGCCATCGTTCATACCGGGTACATGCACATATCCCAGGGTGCCGCCGCTCATCCGGTCCACTTCATCCACATTGCGCTTCACCCACCGTTTGTAGAGGAGGCTGTTTTCTTCGCCGGGAGTAACCGGTTTAACAGCAACCTCTCTTTTAGCGCCTCCTTCAACGATCGTAAGCAGTACGTTCTTGCCTGCTTTCCGGTTCAGGTATTGTGCAAGGTCTTTATCTGCTCCAACCGGTTCCCCGTCAATGGATTCAATAATGGTTCCCGGCCTGATGTTCAATCCTGCCTTGTACAGCGGGCCATCTTTAATCACTTCTTCAATGCGTACACCGGCCCCTTTATGGGAAGGATCGTAAAATGCGCCCAGCGAGGCAGTGATATCAGCGGTAGGGCCCGATGCATTATAGGCGGCCCCGCTATGGCTCACATTCAGCTCTCCCAGTAATTCACTGAGCATTTCCGTAAACTCGTAAGTGTTTCCAATAGAACCGATGTACCGTTCATAATCGGGTTTATAGCTGTCCCAGTCAATTCCGTGGAAGCTGCTGTTGTAAAATGTTTTCTTGGTTCTGCGCCACACATGCTCAAACATTGCCCTGCGCTCTGCCATCGCATCCACCATCATCTCTCCGTTGATAGACACCCGGTCCTGCTTGCTGCTCACCGGATCCAGTTTAATGATACCGCCATCGCTGCTGACGAAAATATTTTTCTGTTCTTTGTCCCATACCATACTCGCAAAGCCCGCATTCAGCGGCACCAGCATTTTGGTTTCTTTGGTGCGGAGGTTGGTACTCCAGAGGTTCATGCCTTTTTCAAAACGGGCCAGGTAATACAAGGTTTCTCCGTCCTTACTAACCAGGGCATCGCCCATGCTGGAGGAATGAATGGTTACTTTGGCTTTGCGCTGTGTAAGGCCTTCCCATTCAATCACCACACTGTCTTTTACGGTTGTTTTCTTTTTTCCGGTATCTGCTTTGGCTTTCTGGTCTTCGCTTTCTTTCAGGAGCGCATAATCTTCTTTGCTCAGTTTATAGCGATCCAATGCTTCCTGTGTAAAGAACATCATATAAGCGTCGCTTTGCGCCCCTCCACCCATAGCAGCAGCACGCAATCCATCCCGGGTACTCTGCCATAACATGGCTTTGCCTCCCAATACCCATTTAGGGCGGTAATCATTATATCCGCTCTCGGTAATATTCATGATTTTCTTTCCGTCTGCACTGGCCAGGCCAACTTCGCCTACGCCACTTCCCGGCACGGCATAATCAAATAAAAGCCATTTGCCATCCGGGCTCCACTGAAAATACTGGTCGTTCTCCACCCATGCAAAAATCTGTTTGGAGGTCAGTATGGTACGGGACTGCTTCGCAGCCAGATTGTGTATGCGGATATTGTGCCTGTTCTCCACAAATGCCAGTTCTTTTCCATCAGGAGAATACAATGGCATGGTATTATCGTTTGCATTATCCAGCACAGGCGTTTCCTTAATGAGTGTGGACGCATAAAAATAAGGCTCATCGGCCCGTACTACCCTCGATTCAAAAATGCTCCATTTATTATTTCTCTCTGCAGTGTAAATCAGGGATTTCCCATCCGGAGAAAAGCTGACAAATGTTTCCTGCGAAGGGGTATTGGTAATCCGCTTGGTAACGCCACCTTCCACACTTGTTACAAATACATCTCCCCTGAACAGGAAGGCTACTTCTTTTCCGTTGGAGGCTACGCTGACGCCGCTTCCGCTGCTGACACGAATCACCTGTTCATCATTTTTCCGATTGTCTGCAAGTATGGTTACCTCCAGTTTTTTGGCTGCGCTTCCCGGCACCAGGGTATATATTTCTCCATCGTATCCAAAACACAACACCCCCTTATCGGAACTGCTTAAGAAACGAACCGGGTGTTTTTTGAATGTGGTGAGCTGTTCGCTTTTTCCTCCCGACAAGCTCAGTTGATGCACATTAAAGCTTCCGCTCTCCTCACTCAGATAGTACATGGCTTTTTGGTCCTTTGTAAATACCGGGTTGCGATCCTCCCCGTTAAAAGTAGTGATCCGGGTATGCTTCGCAGCTTTTGCATCATACAACCAGATATCCCTGGCAATGGAAGAAACATGGTGCTTTCGCCAGGCATTCTCTCCACCCTTTTTATCATGGTAAAGCATTACCGTACCATCCTTGCTGTACTTTACATCTTCCGCAGGAGTGGTTAGCAACTGAACCGGACGTCCGCCGTTTCTGCCCACGCTGTAGAGTTCCGGCATGGAACCGGTTGGATACTGGCGGTTGGTAGCCAGGTCGAGCCGGGAAGAACCGAACACCACATTTTTATCATCCGCCGAAAAATCATAGGGGTATTCCTGTGCGGAATGATAGGTAAGCCTTTTGGCTTCTCCACCATTGACCGGAATTGTATAGATATCAAAATTTCCATAACGGTCGCTGGCAAAGGCAATGGTCTTGCCGTCGTGGCTCCATACCGGCATGAAATCATGGGCTTCGTGCATCGTAAGCGGCACTGCAGTTCCACCACTGCTGGCTACTTTATATAAATCGCCCTTAAAAGTAAAAACGATGGTCTGTCCATCGGGAGAGATGGAAGAATAACGCATCCACCTGGGCTCCGACTGTGCGGATAACTGTCCACAGCATACACCCAGCAGCGTAACAATTGAAAATAGTTTCTTCATATACTTTCGTTGAATTGGAAAGATAATAAAGAACCGCCTTTGTTCCCGGCGTTTGTGATGAATAGTTGAACCCTTCCTCCCGGAGTTTTACTAACTTACACAGATGGGCAGCGCTCCTTATATTATTTATCCCCTGGGCGATCAGGCTTTGACCATTGAGCTGGGTAAAAAAATTGAAGAACAGACCAACCAGCGGGTGATGGAAGTTTTTCATCAATTGCAAAACAACCCCATTCCTTTTGTTTCTGACCTTATTCCCGCATACAGTAGCATTACCGTTGTTTACCATGCATTTGCCATCCGTAAAACCCATCCTGGCCTGTCCGCTTTCGACTGGATGAAGGCTGAACTGACCAATAGGCTACAGCAAAAGGGTGACGGCGCTTTCAGCAGCCGTTTGATTGATATACCGGTTTGCTATGACTCCGAACTGGGACCCGACCTGGCCGAACTGGCTGCCTTTGCCGGCCTGCCTGTTGCGGAAGTGATCAGACTGCATACCGCAACTGTTTACAGGGTGTACATGATCGGTTTCCTTCCGGGCTTTGCATATATGGCTTCTGTAGACCCGGCCATCCGGATGCCGCGTAAGGCGCAGCCCCGGCCACTGGTAGCAGCGGGCAGTGTGGGTATTGCCGGGGAGCAAACAGGTATTTATCCGGTCAACAGCCCCGGCGGCTGGCAGATCATCGGACAAACCCCCTTGCCCCTGCTGGACGTATCGCAGGAAAGCCCCTGCCTGCTTGAGCCCGGAGATCGGGTACGCTTCCATTCCATATCGATGCAGCAATTCAATCAAATGAAAAACTCCCGGAGCGTATGAGTATCCTTGTAATCAAACCGGGCATACAAACCACCATCCAGGATGCGGGCCGGATCGGTTTTCAGCACCTGGGCATCAACCCCGGCGGGGCAATGGACCTGCGGGCCATGCAAACAGCCAATGCCCTGGTGCAGAACCCAACCGATGAAGCGGTATTGGAATTTTATTTTCCGGCTCCCGTGCTCCGGTTCAATGCAGGCGCTTTTATTGCACTGAGTGGCGCTGATTTTAAAGCAAGTGTAAATGGCACGCACCTGCCCGTTAATCATCCCATTTATATTCCGGCCGGAAGTGTGTTGCAGTTCAATGGAAAAAACAAAGGGCAGTTGGGATACCTGGCTATTCAGGGCGGGGTTGAGCTGATTGAATGGCTGAACAGTTACAGCACCAATCTGAAAGCGGCGGCCGGAGGTTATGAGGGCAGGGCCCTTTGTGCAGGCGATGAGCTTACCCTCAACACTCATCCAAAATCCATCCGCTCCAGTACCGAGTGTTCTGTACTTCCCTGGAAGGCTCACACGGAATCCTTTTATACAAACAACCCATTCCGTTTTATACCCGGCAAAGAGTTCGGTCTTTTATCGGAAGCATCCAGGCAACTGTTTATAACCGAAGCATTCATCATCCTGCCGCAAAGCGACCGGATGGGTTACCGGCTACAGGGACCCGAACTGCAACTGGTTGAAGCCGGGGAAATGATTTCCTCTGCAGTAACCAGGGGAACCGTTCAATTGCTGCCCAACGGCCAGTGTATTGTGTTGATGGCCGATCACCAGACCACCGGCGGTTATCCAAGAATCGGGCATATTATTACCGCCGATCTTCCGGGGCTGGCACAAAAAGGAATCGGGGAGACCCTGCATTTTGTGCAAACCGATCTGGAAGCAGCAGAAAATTTACTGGTGATACAGGAGCAACATTTGCAACAATTGAAGAATGCCTGTATCTTACAACTTGATGCCTATCATCGACATTAATTGTGATCTGGGAGAGGGTTTCCCCAACGACCATCAGCTGATGCCCTATATCAGTTCGGCCAATATTGCCTGCGGTTTTCATGCAGGCGACGAAGCCACCATCCACCAAACCATTCACTGCTGCCTGATCCATGAAGTGGCCATTGGCGCACATCCCGGGTTTAAAGACAAGGAACATTTCGGAAGAATCAACATGAAATTATCCGATTGCGAGTTGTACGATCTGGTTGCTGAGCAGGTTGCACTGATGCAGGAATGCTGCAGAAAACACGGAACATTACTGCATCATGTAAAGCCGCATGGAGCTTTGTACAATATGGCCGCTGCCGATGCTACCATGAGTTATATCATTGCTTCGGCCGTTAAGGAAGCTGATGCCTCCCTCTATCTTTACGGGCTGAGCAACAGCCATTCGATTATGGAAGCAAAAAAACTGAAACTGAAAACCGTTTCAGAGGTATTTGCAGACAGGACCTATCAGCCCAACGGAACACTCACCCCCCGAACTGAAAGCAACGCATTGATTGAACATACCGAAGCTGCCCTGAAACAGGTATTACAAATGGTGCTGTCCAGTTCGGTTACAGCAGTGGATGGATCTGTGGTTCCGCTGGAAACAGACACCATCTGTTTACATGGAGATGGCGCACATGCGGTTGCATTTGCCAAAGCACTTCATGCTTCTTTCCGGCAAAACAATATTCACCTAAAAACGTTCGGTTCTTGAAAAAATCCAATTCCTCTGCCATTGCCGGAGCCGCTTTTTTAATGGCCACATCTGCCATAGGACCAGGGTTTCTTACGCAAACCACGGTGTTTACCCAACAGCTGGCCGCCAGTTTTGGTTTTGTGATTGTGATTTCGGTATTGTTAGATATCGGCGCGCAGTTAAACATCTGGCGCATCATTGCCGTAACGGAGAAGAGAGCCCAGTTGATTGCCAATGATCTTCTTCCCGGACTTGGATACCTGCTGGCCGCACTGATTGTGACCGGTGGGCTGGCTTTTAATATTGGTAATATAGGCGGGTGCGGGTTAGGCCTGCAGGTACTCACAGGGATTGATCCGCTGTACGGAAGCATCATCAGTTGTATCATTGCCCTGCTGATTTTCTGGAACAAGGAAGCAGGCAGCGCCATTGATGGTTTTACCAAAATACTCGGTCTGTTGATGATCCTCTTAACATTATACATTGTATTCAAGGCAGAGCCTCCGGTTGCATCTGCCATAGCGCACAGTTTTTTACCGGATAAAATATCTGCACTGGCCATTGTAACACTGGTGGGAGGAACCGTGGGGGGTTATATCAGTTTTTCCGGCGGTCATCGCCTGCTGGATGCGGGGATCAAGGGAGAAGCCATGTTGCCGCAGGTCAATCAAAGCGCCGTTACCGGAATTGTGGTAACCGCAGTCATGCGTTTTTTATTATTCCTTGCGGCGCTGGGCATTATCATGAAGGGGTTTACCCTGGATGCTTCCAATCCGCCTGCCTCCGTATTTAAACTGGCTGCCGGAGAAGTAGGGTATCGTTTCTTTGGGGTGGTGATGTGGAGTGCTGCCATCACGTCTGTAATTGGCGCAGCCTATACCTCTGTATCATTTTTAAAAACATTTCATCCGCTTATTGAGCGCAATGAAAAAATGATCATCAGTGCATTCATTGTTTTTTCCACCATCGTGTTTAACCTGATGGGGAATCCTGTTCAGATACTGGTTACGGTGGGTGCGCTCAACGGGTTAATTCTTCCGGTTGCACTTGCAGTAATGTTGCTGGCTGCAAAAAACCCGCGGCTTGTTAAAACTTATCGCCATCCGGTATGGCTGCAGGTTGCAGGTTGGGCAGTAGTGGCCGTAATGAGCTGGATGGGGTACCTGACCATTGCTAAATGGCTAAGCGCGTAACCGATGCCGCGTTGGCTGCGGCATCTACTGTGTTACAGGGAATGGTGCAAACCAGCACATCCGGGTTCTCTCGCCGCAATAAACCCTTATTGTAATATCGGTCATAATATTTGAGGAGTACGGCAAAGCAAAGTCTTATATCATCTTCTATCAATGCATTCACCGCAATCTTTGTTTCCAGCCCGCCCAGCCTCTTCTTAATCCGGATCACCGCATTCACCAGCTTCTCTTTTTCGAACCTGCCATAGTTGGCGATGATGAAATCCAACCGTTCATCAAACGCAATGTCCAGAAAATAAACTTTCTTCTCGCGCATCTGTTTAAAAAATACGGTAGGAATATTTACATCACCAATGCGCTGGCTCTCATCTTCCATCCAGATCACCCCGCTGTTGGCGCGACTCAGGTTCCACAACTCCTTCACCAGTAAATTTTCAAATTGTTCCTGGCTGGGTTGCGGCGGCAGCCCCAATGCGCCAAAGGCCGAACCCTTATGATGCGCCAGCCCTTCCAGGTCTATTACGGCGGCCCCTTTTTCGGCCATTTCTTTCAGTACTTCCGTTTTTCCGCTGCCGGTATAACCTCCCAGTATGGAGATGGGATAGGTTTTTTCAAATTGTTTCAACACCCAGTTGCGGTAAGCTTTGTAACCGCCTGCAAGGGTATATACCTTAAAACCGTACAGGTCCAATAACCAGGCTACGCCGGCGCTCCGCATGCCCCCTCTCCAGCAATGTACCAGTACGGTTCTGGAAAGCCCGGGATCACCTGCTGCCGATGTATTGAAATTGTTTACGATGGTCTCTGCTTCCTCCACCATGTTCACCATCTTTGTTCCGAAATATTTCAATCCAATCTTAACGGCCCGCTCTTTACTCTCCTGCTTATAAGCGGTACCCACCACCTTTCTTTCTTCATCCGTGAACAAAGGAAGGGTGAATGCCCCCGGAATATGCGCATGAATAAACTCACCCGGACTCCTTACATCAAACACCGGAAACTGTTGAGCCAATGGTAAAAATTCTTCTATTGTGAGTTTTGTTACAGCCATATCTGCAAATGTACAGGGCATTTTTTGTAACTTTTCGCTATGAAAGAATTATTGGTAATCAGGCATGCCAAAAGCAGCTGGGCCAATCCAGGACAGGATGATTTTGACCGGCCGCTCAATGACCGCGGGCACAAAGATGCAGCAGAGATGGCCAAACGACTGGTTAAAAAGGGGATCAAAATTGACCGGCTGATTTCCAGTCCGGCACTGCGTGCATTGACTACAGCGGAATATTTTGCCAGGGCTTTTCACCAGAAAACATCTGCCATTGTTCAGGCAGAGGAACTGTACCTGGCACCCGCCAGCGTATATGATAAGGTCATCAAAAACCTTCCCAATGAGCTGAACACCGTTGCCATTTTTGCCCATAATCCCGGTATCACCGATTTTGTACTGGAAACTGAAACCGCCCGTATCGATCACATGCCAACCTGTGCCATCTTTGGCATCAGGCTGCATACCGATGATTGGGCAAAGGTCAGAACCTGCGCAAAGGATTTTTGGTTTTTTGATTACCCTAAGCTGCACTGAATACCTGCATTTTTGGTTGGCATCAATCAATAGGGACTACCCAGCCTCATCCGTTGGCGCTGCACCCCATGCGAAGTTTAGTGATCAGCGGTTGTTTTATTTTGTTTCAATCTCAATAATTCTTCTGCCGTATTCTCCTAAGTAGTGCAATAATGATTTTTCATAAACTTTATAGCCATCGTCTACATTGGTGAAGAGAATCAGTCCCTGCCTGGTTTGAGGCAGAAGAAAAACGATCGTTTGGCAACCTTTGTCAGAACCGCCATGAGACAATGCGTATTCTCCATTTCCAAGGTCATATATTTCAAAGCCGAGCCCAAAATATTTGTCTTTTTTAGTGGCAACCTGATGGGTGATCATATCATTAAAGACCTGGGTTGATAGCCCATCTCCTTTCAGTACACTTGCTAAAAAAGTGCCATAATCCTCAACGGTAGTCAATAAATCATCGGCCGCATTGGCGGTTTTATTTTTAATGGTTTTATACGGAACCCCTTCAGGATGATAACCGATTGCAAACCGGGCACTGTCGGTATTTTTATCCCAAAAAAAGTTCGTATCCTTCATCTTTAGCGGTTCAAAGATCAATTCGCCTGCCAATTGGTTCAATGTCTTTTTAAATTTTTTTTCCAATGCTTTTCGCAGGTACTCAAATCCTTCTCCTGAATATTGATATTTTGTTCCCGGGGCAAATTCAAAGTGCAATTTTCCATCTGCATTGTTCCCCCGCCAATTAGCAAACCCCGTTTGGTGTGTTAAAATATGCCTTGTCGTTAGTTTTTTTAAAATTTTGTCCTTTGAAACATCAGGGTCAATCCAAAACTTATAGACAGGTTCATCCAGATTCCACTTACCTAAACTTACCAGCTTTAAAGTTACCATTGCAGTTATGGGCTTGGTAAGTGACGCCACATTAAATATGGTGTTGTAAGGTGCGGGAACACCTTTTTGCAATTCCCCAAAAACTTTTACCTGATTCAACCTGCCGTCTTTTATCACGCCAATGCCCAAAGTAGGTATATTGTTTTCTTTCAACCACTTTTCAATTTCTGTATCACTATCAAATATGGATGAGTTGGTGCTGGAAATCTGAGCCTTGCCTGCCAGGCTTAAAACGATAAAAAACAGGGCGAATAAGAAGATCCGTTTGGGCATATTTAGATTTTTGCCAAAGGTTAAAACTGCGCCTAAAACCTCCAAAAAACATACCCGTCAATAACCCGACAAATCCCCGACACGTTTATATTAAATTGAAATTCAATCTATAATACAATTCGTTTTTCCTATCTATATTAAGGGCATTTCTTAGTACAATCCATACATTTGAAAGGGCCAGCAATAGCATGATGCCCAGGGTAATACCATTCCCCGGCTTTGTTAAAACAACCAATAGAAATAATATCGGCGCCAGGATGGTCCACATCATTTGTACAGAAACGATTTGCCGGGTCAGGGGACTCTTTTGTTTTGTTGCGAAAATGATGATCAGGGGCACCAGAACATTCAACGGCGGGAGAACAATAAATGGTATGGATGAAAGGTTGATTAATTTGACCATTGAATGGTTCACCAGAACAGAGGCTTCTGCCGGTACTGCATTTTTGCTGTCCTCCTCAGCATTTTCCGCCTCCGGCTGTTTATCCTGTAATGCCATCTCCTGAACCCCCAGCTTTTCTGATAATACCCGGAGCGTATACCCTTTGGGATCTGCCCCGGCTTCAATTCGCTGAATTGTCCGTACGGAAATACCTGATCTTTCCGATAATTCTTCCTGGGTCAAGTTTTGTTTTTCCCTGATGCTTTTTAGTTTAGACATATTCTTTCTATTGTTCCTTCCGGTCGTACCGACCCATCAAGGGCCGTGTAAAGTTATCAATCGTTTGGTTATCCGGCGCTTATAAGGTCTTCAATATGAGTATGCATTTGAACCTTGTTTATGCGGCGCATTACCCAACTTGCGGATCGTTTTACCGGTTTTGCAGAAAACCGCCGCTGTTTTGCAGAACAAATCCGGCAAGCTTCCTGAATGCCGGTAGTTTCGTTCGGTAAATCATACCTATGTATTGTATCGAAACGCAGGACCTCAGCTACCGGTTTTCCAAAGGGCAAACCGTATTGAACCGGATCAACCTGCAGGTTCCCACCGGATCCATCTTTGGTTTTCTCGGTCCGAATGGGGCCGGCAAAACAACCACACTCCGCCTGCTGCCGGGCTTGCTGAAAAAACAGGAGGGCAGTATTTCCATCTTTAACAAAGACCTCGTAAAAAACCGGATCGATATTCTTTGTAAGACCGGTTCGCTGATTGAGTCCCCTTCCTTATATGGACATCTTTCAGCAGCGGAGAACCTGAAAATTCAGCAGATGATGTACCAATGTTCGCCGTTGCGGATCAAAGAAGTGCTGGAGATCGTGGGGCTTTCACATACCGGCCGTAAAAAACAGCGCAATTCTCGCTGGGTATGAAACAGCGCCTGAGTATTGCCATTGCATTATTGCACAACCCTTCGCTGTTAATACTGGATGAACCAACCAATGGCCTTGATCCGAACGGGATCATGAAATCCGCGACCTGTTGAAAAAGATGAGATCAGGATCGGGAATGCAACGATCTATATTTCAGATACCTACCGGGATGCGTTTTTTAAGTTGATTACCAACCGCCGGAATTAAAGGATTTGCATCAGGTGAAAAAACACCCATAAATTGTTTTAGTTTTCAATTAAGCCGGTGATTTTTTCGTTGTCAAACAGTTGAACCTTTTGCCGCTTAAACGCAAACTGTTGCGCTTTGGCCAATGCGGTTGCTAATTCAAAGCTGTTTTGTTGAATCATTATTGCCAAACCTGCCTGCAATAGTAAATCAGCCAGGTACTCCTGCTCTGTTTGCCCGGGGGTTGGGATCAGGATCATTTTTTTCTGCAGGGCTAATAACTCCATTACAGTGGTATAACCGCTTCTGCTAACAATCAGCTCACTCTGCTGTATGGCTTCTCCCAGTTGTTTTCCAGGCATATGATTTACAATACTAACATGCGCTGGCACACCTGGCAGCCCGGTATCCGCCGGCCGGCCCCTCACTAATAAAATGCTGGCCCGAACTGAGCCAATCTGACCAAGTATTTTTTCTTCAAGCAGGCTGCGCTGTGGTTCAGGACCTGATAATAAAATACATAAGTCATATTTTACCGGCACTGTTGCTACAACAAAGCGAGAAAGCAAATTGATATAAAAAACCGGCACAGCAGGCATTACCGGTGGATGAGATAATACGCCTGCAATACCCGGGGCTTCTGCCCTATCAGGCACCCAACAGGCTTTGAAACGATTGATGAAGTGGTAGTTGATGGAACGCAGCAACCGTTCTGCCCACTGAAACGGGGCTTTGATCGTTAGCTGATGGGTTATAAAAAAACAGGGAACAGTTGCATGGTATAACCCAAATCGATTATCGGAAATAACGCAGGTAATCTTTTCGGCAACAATGGTTTTAGCCAGCCAGCGGTGCTCATAGCGAATGGCCACATAGATACGCGGTAACTGGGTCATCAGTTTCAATGCAAAAAAAGGGCCGCTGCGACTGTATCTTACGTTGTATCCCGCCAACGGGATCATTTTCAGTTGAGGAAATTCCTGCCGCAACAAGGTAGCCTGGTTCTTTTCGGCCCCCAACACCACTTCATGACCGTTCATCAGCAATCCGCGGATAATTGGAATGCAACGGGTGGCATGTCCCAGGCCCCAATCAAGTGGCGCTACCAGCACTTTATGTTTTCTATAACTTATCAAAACAGCCTTTTTACCGGTTTAATGCGCAATTTCATTACTTTAGAACCTGTTATGAAGCTGAAAATAACTCAAATTATTCTTTTGCTGTTGCTGACCGCTATGGTTGCCAGTTCCTGCTCCGTATTCCGGAAGTCGAATAAAACCAAGTATTGCGGATGTCCTAAACATTAGCCCGGCGTAAGCGGCTGGATGCTACACACCAAATCAGTTCAGGATAATTTTTCCAGGGCCGCTTCCAGTTTGGCTAGCATTTCTGGAATTTCTTCTTTAACGCTGGTTCCAACACTCAATCTGTACCAGGGATTAACCGCATCTGCACCGAATGCAGAGAATGGCACTACTGCCAGTTTGGCTTCTCCCAGTATATAGGATGTTACATCAGACTGATTGGCCAGCAGGGTACCGTCTGCCGTTTTCTTTCCTACGAGATTTAGTTGAATGGTGAGATAGATGGCCGCCTGTGGCGCCACTGCATCTACGGCATATCCTTTTGCTTTTAAAGCAATAAAACCATCATAGATACTGCGTAAGCGGAATGCTATCTCAGATTTAAACTGAACCAGGTATTCACCAATCGCTTTGTTCATCAGCAGGTATTGTGCTACAGCGCGCTGCTCGGCCATTGGCGCCCATGCACCGATATGACTCAGAATGGCTTTCATCTTGCCAATCACTTTCTCCGGACCCAGTGCCCATCCCACCCTTACACCGGTTGCTGCAAATACTTTGGAAATACCATCAATGTAAATGGTATATGGTTTCATTGCAGGATTCAATGCAATGGGATTATAATGTTTGGTTTCACCATAGGTTAGTGTCCAGTACATCTGATCGAACATCAGGTAGAGTTTTTTCTCTTCAGGACCGCGCAAACTGTTTTCTTCCAAAATCAGGTCGCAGATCTGTTTGAGTGAATTTTCAGACAAGGTAGTGCCGGTAGGGTTCTGTGGCGTACAAAGACAAATCAGTGTAGCCCCTTTAATATTGGCCCGGATATCTTCTACGGTTGGCATGAAATTATTTTCGGGAGTACAGTTGATCAGGCAATGTTCTCCATCGGTCAAATGCACATAGTGATTGTTGTTCCAGGAGGGAACGCCGTAAATAACCTTATCGCCTTTGTCTACAATCACCTTAAACAAAGAATAAATCAGCGGGCGTCCGCCGGATGCCACCTGAATTTCTGAAGGAGTAAAGTCCAGCCCTTCCCATTCTTTAATGAATGCCCCGATTGCCTGGCGAAGATCAAGCACGCCTTCTGCCGCAGGATAACTGGTATGGTGTTTTTTATAGGAATCAATGATCAACGCCTCCAGCTCTGCCGGAATCGGAAAAATATTGGAATTGAAATCGCCAATGGTAAAATTGTAAATTTTTTCGCCATTGCGGATACGTTCATTGATAGCATTCCCCAACTTAACTATTTCGCTCCCAATCAATGTTTCGGCTAAATGGCTCAAATGACTCATATAAAAATTTTGCAGCAAAGTTACGACATTGCAAGAATTCTATTTTAACTTCATTCAAAAGCATCACCATGGGAAAAGCAAAATCAAGCAGAAAGAATACCAAAAAACCAGCTGCCGCTTCCGGTATGGTTTCAAAGCCTGCAGGTCCGGGCAGCACATTTGGTAAGGCTGCGGGAGTTATGGGAAACAAGAATTTCTCCTCAGCTAAAAAAGGCGGTGGTTTTTCTGTTACACCCAGAAAAGCTTCTTAATAAGGCCGCTGTAGCGTCCTAAAAAAAGCCCCCCTGTACAACAGGAGGGCTTTTTAGCTTTCTGGCGATAGCGATTAGTCTATCGTTTTATATTCTTTAAACAATTTCACCGGAGCCGCTTCTGCAAGCGACTTGTACTGTTTCCATGTTCCGTCAAAAAGTTCATTGGCTTTCTTCACTACTTTATCTACCGCTTCTTCTGCATACAACATTAAACGATCTTCCTGTGCGCCGGGCATGGCGGTTTTGCCCATCAGCAACATCCTGGCTTCACCTAATAAACCATTTACTGTTTCCTGAGGAATATTACCATAGCCCTGCTTCAGTTGCGGTTTGCCATTCAGCATCTCCCGGATTGCTTTAACACCCTCCGTTACCTGCTTACCCACTTTACGCAGCGTATCTGCATTTTTCCTGTCCATATTCGGCATTCCCGCTTCTACTTTCCGCATAATTTCTTCTGCTTCGGTTAAACGGTCATTTACCGCATTCAACCGCAGGATAGATTTTTCCATTCTGGCGTTGGCTTTGCGGATAGCCTCCCTGATTGCTTTGGAAATGGGTACATTCGGATCGTCGTTCACCACTACGGTAGTGCTGTCTGCGATTTCCTTACCCAGGTTCAGTACTACTTTGTAAGTACCGGGATCTACCGGCAATCCACCTGGTTCTGCATTACCGCCACCGCCGCCAAAGCGACCGCCGCCTCTTCCGCCAAATCCGGATTGACGAATGCCCTTTCCTTCCATTCCCCAATAGAAACGGTTAAATCCGGTATCTGCTTTTGCCCGGAGATTTCTTACCACCACGCCATTGGCATCAATGATCCTGATTTGTGCAGTATCCGCTATCTTATTCTTACCACTGTCGGCTTCTGTTTTATGTACATAAAAACTGATCGGAGCGCCGCCACGTTTGTTCTCTCCTTCGTAGGTACCATAGGTACTGTACTCAATACCTGCCGCCTTTTTCATTTTAGCCTGGTAAGCAGCAGGTGCATCAAATGCAGTGAGTTTTTTTGCAAAGAGCTGGCCTTTATTGGCTGCCGCTTTTCTTAAAGGACGGATATCATCCAGGATCCACAATGCCCTTCCGAACGTGGCTATCACCAGATCGGCCTCTCTTTCCTGAATCGCCAGATCATAAGTAGATACGGAAGGGTAATTGTTTTTAAATTGCTGGAAACTGGCGCCGTTATCGAGGCTGATCCATAATCCCTGCTCGGTTCCTGCAAAAATCAGGTTGGGTTCCACAGGATCCTGGATCACGGTTAATGCGTATCCTGTTACTTTCTTTTCGTCCACCAGCCTGGTCCAGGTTTTACCATAATCGGTGGTGCGGAAAATATAAGGCTTCATATCGCCTCTTCTGTAATCGTTCACCACCACAAAAGCCTCTCCGCCATTGTGCCTGGAAGTCCTGATCTGCGGAACCCATGCGCCTGTTGGCATACCCGGGATTTTACCGCGGAAGTTGGTCCATGTTTTACCGCCATCCCTGGTCAGTTGCACATTGCCATCATCTGTTCCAACCCAGATCACCCCTTTTTCTTTGGAAGAAGGCTCAATAGCCAGAATGGTACAATGGTTTTCTGCCCCGGTAATATCTACTGATATACCTCCGTTGCTGCTTTGATCAATTTTTACTGAATCGTTGGTGGTCAGATCCGGAGAAACCAGTTCCCATGATGCACCTCTATTAGTGCTCTTGTTTAAAAACTGGCTGCCATAATAAATAGTAGCGGCATCAAACGGATCCTGCGCAAAGGCGGCATTCCAGTTAAAACGCTGCCTGGTTGTTTTATCAGGACGGGGAGGACGGATACTCCAGCTTTCCCCGGTAGCAATATTGTAGCGAGACAAGTTCCCGCCCTGGCTCATGGTATATACCCAGTCAGGATTTTCCGGATCGGGCGATACATCAAAACCGTCACCGCCGCTTACACCCTGCCAGAAGGCATTACGGATACCGCTCTGCACCCATGCATAGGCAGGTCCGTGCCAGCTTCCGTTATCCTGTAATCCACCCATTACATTGTAAGGGATCTTGTTGTCTACATTGATATGATAGAATTGGCCGAGTGGTAATTTCTCGTCGAACTGCCAGGTTTTACCGCGGTCGCGGGAGATGCCGATACCACCATCATTACCATCAATAATAAAGTTGGCGTCGTTGGGATGAATCCACCATGCATGGTGGTCGGGGTGGATACCGCTGTATGGAATCACGGGTTTCCAGGTTTTACCTGCATCTTCACTTACATTGATGACCTGGTTGATATTATAAATTCTGTTCTCGTTCTTTGTATCAACGGCTATATCCTGAAAATAGAATGCACGGTTGGTTACTACTGAAGGGTCGCTGTTTACGAGTTCCCATTTCAAACCACCATCATCACTTTTATACAAACCATTTTTGGTAGCTTCTACGAGCGCATAAACCCTGTTAGGATCTGTTCTGCTGATACTGATACCAATACGGCCATATTCCCCGTCGGGAAGCCCTTCAGACTTGCCTAATTTTTTAAAGGATTTACCCCCGTCGTAGGTTACATAAAAACCACTGCCCGGACCACCGCCCTTCAGGCTCCATGGAGTACGTCTGTGCTGGTACATGTTTACAAACAACTTGTTGGGATTGGAAGGATCCATCACCATATCACCCACGCCACTACTACTGTTGGTGTGCAGGATCAGTTTCCATGTTTCGCCGCCATCGGTTGTTTTGTATACACCTCTTTCCGCATGATCGGCAAATGGATTACCCATTACACCGGCATACACTACATCCGGGTTATTGGGGTCTATGATGATGCGGTGGATATTGCGGGTCTTTTGCAAACCCATGGATTTCCAGGTTTTACCACCGTCCAGGCTTTTGTAGATGCCTTCGCCCAAACTAATGGAGTTACGCGGGTTGCCCTCTCCGGTACCTGCCCAAACAATGCTGGGATTACTTTGCGTAATGGCAATTGATCCGATATTCTGAATAGGTTGATCGTCAAATACAGGCGTCCAGCTTCCGCCGCCATTCTCCGTTTTCCATACGCCACCACTGGCGGTACCCAGGTAAATCACATTGGGATTGGTCCAGATGGCATCAATTGCGGTAACACGTCCGCTCATGCCTGCAGGTCCGATATTGCGAGGCTTCAGATTTTTAAAGTGCCTGGAGAGATCCACCTGCTGTGCAGAAGCGGAAAAAACCACTGCAGCACACGCAAGGGTAAATAGCATTTTTTTCATAAACAGGGGTTGTTTTTGGAAGGGGTAATTTCTGAAATAAACGACCATTTACCAAATACTTAGGATGAGTGGCTTATATTTATCGGTAGAAACCAACTGCTTCACTCCGTGGAAAAAAAAGTCGATCGCTTCTCGGGTACTTTTCAAACCGGGCTCTATGCCGCAGTAGTGGCTTTTCTTACCTATACCATGATCTTCGGATTCAGAAAGTCTTTTACGGTTTGCACCTTCGACGGAATGGCCTACTGGGGGTTGGGATATAAGACGCTGTTGGTACTGAGCCAGATGATCGGGTACCTGATGGCCAAGTTTTACGGCATCAAATTCATTTCCGAGTTAAAGCGGCTGCATCGTTACAAGATCGTGTTGCTGCTGGTGGGGATTGCCTGGCTGGCCTGGTTGTTGTTTGCATTGGTTCCTCCGCCTTATAATATTGTATTCCTGTTCATCAACGGGTTTCCGCTGGGCATGTTATGGGGCGTTATTTTTTCGTATATAGAGGGCAGAAAAACAACCGATTTTATTGGCGCGGCCCTGGCGGTGAGTTTTATTTTTTCTTCCGGATTTGTAAAATCGGTGGGTGGGTGGCTCCAGTTGCAGTTCCAGCTCTCCGAATTCTGGATTCCCTTTGTAACCGGTCTGGTTTTTGCCATACCCCTGCTCCTGTTTATTTACCTGATGGAAAAAATTCCGCCGCCTTCCGAAGAGGATATTGCCCTGCGGATGAACCGTACACCTATGGATGCGGCGCAAAGAAAAGCATTCATCCGGCAGTTTTTCCCCGGTATTGTTGCGGCTGTTTTTATTTATGCGTTCGCCACCATCTTCCGGGATATCCGGGACAACTTCAGTGCAGATATGTGGAAGGAAATGGGCTATCTCAACCAGCCTGCCATCTTCTCCAAAACCGAAACACCCATTACACTCGTGATCCTCCTGCTAATTGGAAGTATGGTCATGATCAAAGACAGCTTTAAGGCGTTTATGCTATCGCACTTATTTATTGCCCTTGGTTTTATACTGGCCGGGGTCTGCACCTATTTTTTCCGCAACAATGCCATTTCTCCCATCTGGTGGATGACCCTGGTAGGGCTTGGTCTCTACATGGTCTACATTCCTTTCAACTCCGTTTTTTTTGAAAGACTGATTGCCAGTTTCCGTTTTACCGGCAATGTGGGCTTCCTGATCTATGTGGCGGATTCCTTTGGCTACCTGGGCAGTGTAAGCGTTTTGCTGAGTAAGGAGATTTTCAAAGTGCAATTAAACTGGGTGTCTTTCTTTTCCAACAGTGTCATGATGCTCTCTGTGGCCGGTGTTTTGATTACACTGTTCTCTGCCGGGTATTTCAGCCGCAAATACAAGGCAGGAGTTGGCCATTAGTCGGCAAGGATATTTAATTTTGTTCCATGATCAGCTACCAACCCAAAGACTGGATTCGCTTTATTTTTAAACTGCACCGGACAGATACGATCCGTCAGCTTTTCCCTTTGATTGTGTTCCTCGGGTTTTTCTCCTGGGGCGTTGTATACCTGGAAGCCAATTACCTGAAGCTTCCGGAAAATAGCCATGCAAGAAATATTACCACCGTACACAGCCTGTTGGGGTTTGCCATATCGATGCTACTGGTGTTCAGAACCAATACCGCTTATGACCGTTGGTGGGAAGGCCGGAAGCTATGGGGATCGCTGATCAATAACAGCCGCAATCTTTCTGTAAAACTCAACAGCATACTTCCCTTCGACGATGAAAAAAACAGGAGTTTCTTTAAAAAGATCATCCCCTTGTTTGCGCAGGAACTCCGGCTGCACCTGTTGAACGAAAAAACCAGGCTGGCGCTGGATTCCAGCCCTCATCCGGAAATCAGTGGCTTCGATACCAGCAAACATATTCCCAACCAGGTGGCCATGGTGCTGGTGAACAGGATCCACCTCATGCACCGCGACCGGCAGATCAGCGATTTTCAAATGCTTTTCCTGAACAGTGAACTACAAAGTTTTCTGGATATCTGTGGCGCATGTGAACGGATTAAGAATACACCCATCCCTTACTCCTACAGCGCTTTTCTGAAGAAATTTATTTTTCTGTACGTGCTTACACTACCGCTGGGATTTGCCATTCCGCTGGGTTATTTTACTATTCCTGCAGTGATATTTATTTTTTATGTACTTGCCAGCCTGGAACTGATTGCGGAAGAGATAGAAGATCCCTTCGGAAAAGATGAGAACGATCTTCCGATGGAAAGAATGGCCGGAAACATTGTAAAAAATGTAAACGATATCCTGGCCTGATCCCTACTCCTTTTTACCGGTGTATTTTTTCCCGGCTGCCGCCGCTTTTTCAAAGTCGAGCACTACGCCATTGATGCAATAGCGCAAACCGGTTGGGGGAGGACCATCTTCAAACACATGCCCGAGGTGCGATTTGCATCTGCCGCACTGCACTTCTGTTCGCTGCATACCATGTGCGTTGTCGGGCAAATAGATAATGGATCCCTTCGAAACAGGTTCATAGAAACTGGGCCAGCCGCAACCACTGTCGAACTTGGTATCGCTTTTAAACAAAGCATTTCCGCATACGGCACAATAGTAGGTGCCCACTTCTTTGAACGCTTCATACTTACTGGTCCACGGACGTTCCGTGCCTTTTTCCCTGGCTATCTGATATACTTCTGGAGATAATATTTTTTTCCAGTCTGCTTCTTTTACCGCCAGCTTACTGCTATCCGTTTTGGAATAAAACGGGTTACCGGATTGGGTGGTATCTTCCATATATTTCTTTTTTTCGGGTTCATGCTGGGCATTACAGGCCTGTAAAAACAACATCGACAGCATCAGGGTGGAAAGCCATTTCATGATAAATAATTTTTATACATTAAAATTACGTTTAAGCATGCCGGATAGTTGTCATCAAATGCCAAATTTGATATAAAATGCGGTTAAAATCCCCTATTTTCAATTGTTGGCACTATTTGTTAAATGTTTTTTAACAGAGTCATCATATATTTGTAGTTCACACAAGGTTAGTACGTTCATGTTTAATATTATTTTATTCGGACCTCCCGGAAGCGGCAAAGGCACACAAAGTGAAAAACTGATAGCAGCTTACGGTCTCAAACACCTTTCTACCGGAGATTTACTTCGCAGCGAAATTACCCGTAAAACCCCACTGGGCCTGGAAGCCAAAAGCATTATGGATAAGGGACAACTGGTTCCGGATGAAGTAGTGATCGGCATGATCAGTTCTGCACTGGAGGCCAACCCGGATGCAAAAGGTTTTCTGTTCGACGGATTTCCGCGCACCACTGCACAGAGTGAAGCCCTCGATAAATTGTTGAAACTGAAGAATACGGAAATCGGGGTGGTGCTTGCCCTTGAGGTAAGTGAAGAGGAACTCGTCAAAAGACTGCTCAACAGGGGTCTTACCAGCGGCAGAAGCGATGATACCAACGAAGAAGTGATCCGCGCCCGCATTGTGGAATACAAGGAAAAAACCACCGTAGTAGCCAACTACTACAGCCAGTTCAATAAAGTGGTTTACCTGAAGGGCGAAGGAACCGTGGAAGAAATTTTCAGTTCTCTTTGCAGCGAAATAGACAAAAGAATGTCTTCATTATAAGACTGTTAAAGTTTTTGACCATAAACCAACTGCTAGGCCCGCCCATATATTGGGCGGGTTTTTTATTTTTATCTTCCCCTGCCCCTTATAAACTATCAATCGTTAGCTTTGCTGACCTCAAAATTGCAGCCCATGTATACGGTAGAAAACTATATTCTCGGCAAATGGATACCAGGCGATGGTGAAGGGCAACCGCTCTATCATGCGGTAACCGGTGATCCCATTGCCCGGGCCGGTACCAAAGGGATCGATTTTGCACAGGTAGTCCATTACGCGCGCGGCACGGGAAATCCTGCACTCCGGAAAATGAGTTTTCATGAAAGGGGGCTGATGCTGCGGGCGCTGGCCATCCATTTAAGGGAACACCTCGATCAATTCTACCGGGTCAGTTACCAGACCGGCGCTACCCGGGCCGACAGTTGGGTGGATATTGAAGGGGGGATCGGCAACCTGTTCTCCTACGCTTCCCTTCGCAGAAAATTGCCGGATACCCCTTTTTGCCTCGAGGGGGACTATCACCCCCTGGGCAAGGCCAATACTTTTATGGGGCACCACCTCCTGGTTCCCAAAGAAGGGACAGCCATTCATATCAATGCATTCAATTTCCCGGTTTGGGGAATGCTCGAAAAAATAGCGGTGAACCTGCTTGCGGGCATACCGGCCATCGTAAAACCCGCCACTGTTACCTGCTATCTGACCGAGGCGGTTGTTCGGGAAATCATTGCTTCTGGAATATTGCCCGATGGCGCGTTACAGCTCATTTGCGGTAGTGCCGGAGACCTGCTGGACCAGGTGGGTTCGCAGGACGTGGTTACGTTCACCGGTTCGGCCCGTACAGGCCAGCTGCTGAAAGCCGGCAAACGGGTGCTCGAAGAGAATGTCCCCTTCAATATGGAGGCAGACTCGCTGAACTGTATTGTTTTGGGTGAGGATGTGCAACCGGGAATGCCCGAGTGGGAGTTGTTCATCAAAGAAGTAAGGAAGGAAATGACCACCAAATCGGGGCAACGTTGTACCGCAGTCAGAAGAATCTTTGTTCCCGAAAATAAACTGGAAGCTGTTCAGTCCGCTCTACAGAAAGCATTGGCGCAAACGGTCATTGGTAACCCGCTCCATGAAAAAGTGCGTATGGGTTCCCTCGCCGGCGAAGCGCAGCGAAGAGAGGTAAAAGAGCAGGTGCTGCACTTACTGGAAACCTCTTCCATTGTATATGGCTCATTAGACAACGTGTCTGTAATTGATGCAGATCCTGTAAAAGGCGCTTTCATGAGCCCGCTGCTGTTATTGAACGAAAACCCTTTCGGCAGTACGACTGTTCATGAAACCGAAGCATTTGGACCGGTTGCCACACTGATGCCTTACCGCCACACTGAAGCAGCCGTTGCCCTGTCGAAAATGGGGAAGGGCTCGCTGGTGAGTACCATTGTTACCGCCGATCCCCGGATTGCACAATCCTATGTACTGGGTGCAGGACCCTGGCATGGCCGGATCCTGGTGCTGAACGAACAATGCGCCAAAGAAAGCACCGGGCATGGCGCACCACTTCCTTTACTGGTACACGGAGGCCCGGGAAGGGCTGGCGGTGGCGAAGAGATGGGTGGTCTCAGGGGAATGAAGCACTATATGCAACGGGTTGCCGTTCAGGGTTCTCCTGATATGATCACCGCCATCAGCCAGGTTTACCAGCAGGGAGCAACCGGCAATACCAATACTGTCCACCCTTTCAAAAAATACTTTGAGGAGCTCGCCGTGGGCGATCAGCTCATAACCGAAAAAAGATTAATTACCGCCGAAGATATCAATCAGTTTGCCGATCTGAGCGGCGACCATTTTTATGCCCACCTGCAAAACACCGATTTTGCGGGAACCATGTTTGAGCGCCAGGTAGCGCATGGGTACTTACTCATGAGTATTGCCGCCGGGCTATTTGTAGACAGCTACGAAAAAAATCCTGTGCTGTTGAATTATGGAATTGATGAACTTCGCTTTACCAAACCGGTTTATCCCGGCGCAGAAATGTATATCCGTTTCACCTGCAAGGAAAAGATCCGTCAGGAGAAAAAAGAACCAACTGATATTGACAAGGGTATTGTAAAATGGATGGTGGAAATGCTGGACGACACCCATGAACTGATCGGTATTGCCACTATTTTAACCATGGTTGCCAAAAAACCTGTTTAACACCTGCCATATGATAGAAGAAATAAAAGAAGGATATGTTAAGGTAGAAAGAACGCATGGCATCGCCACGATCGAATTCTATCATCCCCAGAGTAATTCATTGCCCGGCAAGATCCTGGATGCTTTAGCCAAAGACATTTACAGTGAAGGCCAGAATGAAGCTACCCGGGTCATCATCCTGCGTTCCGCAGGTGAAAAGATTTTTTGCTCCGGCGCTTCTTTTGATGAGCTGGCCGCTATCCAAACCGAAGAACAGGGCTTAAAGTTCTTCAGCGGATTTGCGCATGTAATCAACGCCATGCGAACCTGTGGTAAAATCATCATTGCCCGCGTACAGGGTAAATGCATTGGTGGTGGTGTTGGCCTGGCTGCTGCTGCGGATTATGCCATTGCCTGCGAAGGGGCCGATGTAAAACTGAGTGAACTGGCTGTTGGGATTGGCCCGTTTGTAGTTGGGCCTGCCGTAGAACGCAAAATGGGGCTCTCTGCATTTTCACAGTTAACCATCGACGCCGGCATGTACCGCCCTGCAGACTGGGCCAGGAGAAAGGGGCTTTTTGCAGAATTGCACACAGATGCTGCCGGAATGGATGAATCCATTGTACGTTTATCCGGAACCTTATCCAATTACAACCCGGATGCTTTACATGAACTGAAAAAAATATGCTGGGCTGGTACCGAACATTGGGATACGCTGCTAAAAGAAAGGGCAGGCATCAGCGGAAAACTGATCCTGAGCGATTTCAGTAAATCATTTATTCAACAATTTAAAAAGAAATAGCGCTACCTGTCCTCCCTTTTAATAGCATAAGCATCCATTACAGATCGTCGAACTCGTAGATCGGATCTATATGCGTACCCGCAGCCATTTCAAAAACTGGGTTGATCAGCCCATCGTGCAGATCGTATACCCATCCGTGTAAGTGTGGCGCATTATTATGCTTCCAGGCTTTCTGGATAATGGATGTTTTAGCCAGGTTCATCACCTGCTCCATTACATTCAATTCTATCATGCGGTCTACCTGTTTATTTTCATCTTTGATGGAGCCCACTTCTTCCCGGTGAAAACGGTGCACATCCTTGATATTGCGCAACCATTTATTAATGATGCCCAGGTTATTGTTGGTCATTGCTGCTTTTACTCCGCCACAACCATAATGGCCACAAACAATAACATGTTTCACTTTTAATGTTTCTACGGCATAGCTCAGTACACTCAGGAGGTTTAGGTCCGTATTCACCACCATATTGGCAATATTGCGGTGAACAAAAATTTCACCGGGCTGTGTTCCGGTAATTTCATTGGCCGGCACCCGGCTGTCGCTGCAGCCAATCCACAGGAATTCGGGTGTTTGCAGGTTCACCAGGCGTGAAAAATATTCAGGATCATCTGTTACTTTTTCTTTTGCCCAGGCCTTATTTTCCAATAATAATTTTTCGTATGATTTCATATTGTTGTTGTAGAGGGTTAATTAAATAATAAATGCATCGATTTATTCGGGCTCTTTTTGATCTCTACCCGGATATTCTTCAAATGCGCATGACAAAGAAAGTTATTTACTTCTTCAATTACATCTTTATCAATAAAATCCGCCCTTGTAGCGTCAATCATTACAAAAGCGTTTTCCGGAACATCTTCCAGTTTTTTCTTGATAATCGGCTTATTCAGGAAGGACACATCTTTTCTTAAGCGGATCAGGTAATTGTTCTGGTCATTCACAACCAGCACGGAGGAATGGAAATTACTCCTTATCATAAAGAATAGCCCTACCAGTATACCTACCATGATTCCTACCAGCAGATCGGTCAGCAGAATCGCCACCACTGTTACCACAAATGGTACAAACTGATCCCATCCCTTGGTATAAAACTCTCTGAACAAAGTAACTTTCGCCAGTTTATACCCGGTAAAGATTAAAATGGCAGCCAGGGCGCTCAAAGGAATCTTATTCAGGATTCCGGGAATGAACATTACACAAACCAGTAGCAAAATACCATGCATGATAGCGGATACCTTGGTTTTGCCACCTGCAGACACGTTTGCAGAGCTTCGGACCACCACGGAAGTGAGCGGAAGGCCGCCAATCATGCCCGAAATGATATTACCCAAACCCTGCGCCTTCAGTTCCCGGTTGGTGGGCGTTACTCTTTTCAAAGGATCCAGCTTATCCACCGCCTCAATACCCAGCAGGGTTTCCAGGCTGGCCACCAATGCAAGGGTAAATGCTGTCATCCATACATCCGGATTGGTCAGTGCGCCAAAATCAGGAAAAGTAAAGAAAGATATAAACGAAGCAACATCTTCTGCAATGGGCAGCGACACCAGTTGTTTGACCGAGAGCGCCTGTGCCGGGGCATTAGCTATATAGTACTCACTAATAAATATGCCCGCCAGTACCACCAGCAATGGTCCGGGGACCAGGGCCAATATTTTATTTTTTTTGACCGTTTTGCTTTCCCATACCATCAGAATCAATAAAGAAACAGCTCCGATCATCACGGCAGTAGGGGTGAGATGAGTAAGCGACTGCGCCATTTCCGAGAAGGTATTGTTGGTATCGGCCTGTTTAAAATTTTCATCACCCATAAAGTCGGCATCATAACCAACCAGGTGTGGGAGTTGCTTTAATATCAGGATCAGGCCAATCGCTGCCAGCATTCCTTTAATAACCGAGTTCGGGATATAATCACCAATCACCCCTGCTTTTAAAAAGCCCAGTGCCAACTGGAATACACCAGCCAGTACCACTGCCAGCAGAAATGCTTCAAAAGCCTGCAGCTTCAGAATTCCGGCAGCTACAATTACAGTAAGCCCTGCTGCAGGACCACTTACACTTAACTGAGATCCGGAGAGCAGGCCAATTATGATACCACCCACAATACCCCCGATAATGCCGGAAAACAGGGGGGCTCCGGAGCCTAAGGCAATCCCCAGGCAAAGGGGTAATGCCACCAATAATACTACAATGGAAGCAGGCAGGTCACTACCTGCGTGCTGAAAATATTTTTTCATGATGCGTTGCTGTTAAGTCTTGGAAAAAAGATACCACTGAAATAAATCAGCAGTTGGGAGGGGGCACATGTATGTCCACCTCATGACTTAACGGAATTGCATCCGCAAAATGAAGGTACTGTGAAGAAATAGTGCTGCTGTTGATATCAAAAAAGAAGCCGGATGTATAGAGGCACACGCCCTTATCAAATCCTTTCTGGAAGCCATCCTTGTCGGTATCCAGCCCCTGATGCGAAAGTTCCTCTGTAAACTGGTTGCAGAACAACATCCTGCCCAATTGCTGTACAGGCAGTATCTGGATACTCATCACCAGCAACAGAAAATATGTAATAAGCTTTTTTCGCATATAACTGCCCGAAATTAGCGGAAAGCAGCAAAGTAAGATGTTAAGAAAATACAAACAAACCAGTCAGGATACAATTTCAGGTATACTGCCGCGAAATCAGATATTCAGACCGCCGCAAGTGCTTAACACCTGCCCTGTAATATAGGAACTCAGATCACTCGCCAGGAAAAGGGTGGTATTGGCGATTTCTTCCGCCTTCCCAAACCTTCCCAATGGAATTTTCTGTAAAAACTGTGCTGCCCCTTCCCCATCCTGCAGGTAATGGGTCATATCGGTTTCAATAAATCCGGGAGCAATGGCATTGCAGCGGATATTGCGGGAACCCAGTTCTGCCGCTATGGATTTGGTGAAACCAATGATGCCCGCCTTACTGGCGGCATAACAGCTTTGCCCTGCATTACCGCGGATGCCAATGATGGAACTCATGTTGATGATGCTTCCCTTTTTGGCTTTCATCATGGGGCGGATCACCTGTTTGGTCATATTGAAAACACTCTTCAGGTTAATGTCCATTACATCGTCCCACTGCTCTTCGGTCATGCGCAGCAGGAGATTATCTTTGGAAATACCTGCATTATTCACACAGACATCTATAACGCCAAATTCTTTGATCGTATCATTTACCAGCGTTTCGCAATCGGCAAAAACGCCTGCATTGCTTTTTACTGCTTTTGCCTTCACCCCCAGGGCCTCAATCTGTTGCGTAAGGGCCGCGGCCTTCTCCGCACTGCTGTCGCTTACATAAGTAAATACAATATGGCTTCCCTGTTCAGCTAATTTCAATGCAATGGCAGCGCCAATTCCACGGGCCGCACCTGTAACAACGGATACTTTTCCTTCGAGTAGTTTCATAAAAAATCAGTTATGGGAAACAAATGTAAAACAAAGCAAACGGATACGATCACTGTACTCTGGCGAGGGCAAGAATTTCCTCCACAAATTTCCGTTCATTGCTCAGCCTGGGCACTTTATGTTGTCCGCCCAGTTTTCCTTTCTGCTTCAACCACCGGCCGAACACACCTTTCTCCAGCGCATGTACCACGGGCAATCCCAGTGCTATATCTTTGTGTCTTTTGGCTTCATAATCACTGTTCAGTGATTTCAATGCAAGATCCAGTTCCCGGGCAAACCGGTCGGTGCCGGCCGGTTTCTCTGCAAATTCGATCAGCCATTCGTGCGCCCCCTGGTTATGGTCACCAAAATAAACCGGAGCGGCTGTATAATCATTCACCAGCAGGCCTGTTTTTTCGCAGGCGATGGCAATGGCTTTATCTGCATTATCTGCTATCAGTTCTTCTCCAAATGCATTGATGTATTGTTTTAGCCTGCCGCTTACTTTAATCCTGAACGGAGCAAGCGACGTAAACTGAACCGTATCTCCTACCAGGTATCTCCACAAACCGCCATTGGTACTGATCACCAGCGCATATTGCCCGCCCACCTGAACCTTATTCAGGCCTATAGTTTCCGGGTGCTCTTTCCCGTATTCACCAATGGGCATGAACTCATAAAATATTCCATTGTTGAGCAACAGCAGCATTCCTTCTTCTCCCGGCACATCCTGCGCTGCAAAGAACCCTTCACTGGCATTGTACATTTCCAGGTAAGTGCATCCTTCGCCAATCAGCTTTTTAAACTGTTCTTTATAGGGCGTAAAGGATACGCCTCCGTGTATATAAAGCTCCAGGTTGGGCCATACCTCTTTGAGGGTGGCTTTACCGGTTATCTCAAGAATTCGTTTGATCAATATCAGCGTCCAGGTGGGCACTCCGGAGATAGAGGTAACATCTTCACGGATGGTGCTTTGCGCCAGTCGTTCTATTTTTTCTTCCCATTCATCCATCAGCGCTATGGACAGCTCCGGTGTTTTGATCCAATTGGCCCAAACGGGAGTGTTCTGCAGCAATACAGCGCTCAGATCCCCATATTGTATTTCTTCATTCACCTGGCTGATCTGGTGGCTTCCGCCAATAACCAGCCCCTTACCTGTCAGCAGATCGCTTTCATTGCGGCTCTGGTAGTACAGGGTCAATACATCCTTGGCGCTCTGAAAATGACAGTCTTCCAGGCTTTCCTGTGTGATGGGAATAAACTTGCTTTTGTCGTTGGTGGTTCCGCTGCTCTTGGCAAACCAGCTTACAGGCGTGTTCCACAATACATTCTCTTCCCCCTGCATAATACGGTCTATATAGGGCTTCAGGTCTTCATATTCGTGAATAGGTACGGCTTCCTTGAATTTGCGTATGCTGAAAAGCTGGCTGAACCCGTATTTTCTGCCAAAGTCGGTATACTGTCCGTGGGTTACCAGATCCTGCAATACTTCGCGTTGTGCGGCGATGGGGTCACTCAGCCATTGCTCAATGCGCCAGTGTCTCATCCGGGCTAAACGTGATATGGCAGGACTAAATAATTTCATAAGGGTCGCGGCAAAATACTAATTCCGCAGCATATTATCAATACGCAGAAGGCTCCATGTGGTTTAATAAACATCCATGGTGGGATTATCCCTGGCCATATCAATGATCCAGTCTTTGCGCTTCAATTCAAAATTGGTTCCGAGGTACAGGCGGCGGACCTGTTCATCTTCAGCCAGTTCTTCCGCTGTGCCATGTTTGAATATTTTACCTTCAATCAGTAAATAGGCACGGTCGCAGATAGAAAGGGTTTCATTTACGTTGTGGTCGGTGATCAAAATGCCGATATTCTTGTATTTCAGTCTTGCCACTACGGTTTGGATATCTTCCACTGCAATAGGATCAACCCCTGCAAAAGGCTCATCCAGCAGAATGAATTTGGGGTCTACTGCCAGTGCACGGGCAATCTCTGTTCTTCTTCTTTCACCACCACTCAAACTGTCTCCGTTGTTGCCCCGGACATGGTGCAGATTGAACTCATCCAACAGGGATTCCAGTTTGGCCAACCGCTCTGCCTTTGTGAGGGTGGTCATTTCCAGCACCGCCATAATATTATCTTCCACACTCAGCTTGCGAAAAACGCTGGCTTCCTGTGGCAGATAACCAATTCCCATCTGGGCCCGCTTGTACATGGGAAGCCTGGTAATATCCTGATCATTCAGGAACACAGCGCCTTCATCGGGCTTGATCAGCCCTACAACCATATAGAAGCTGGTGGTTTTACCGGCCCCATTGGGGCCCAGCAAACCAACAATCTCTCCCTGCCTGACGGTAACAGATACATTGTTTACAACGGTTCTGCCTTTGTAGCTTTTAACAAGTTCCTTTGTGTGGATGGTAAGGTTCACAATTGATGCTTTATACAAAAATAGCTTTTATTGAACAAGCCCGGCGCTTTGAATTATCCTTTAACAGATGCTTTACCAAACAATTTCAGCCCGTATATTGCAGTCCATTTAATATTTCGCCCACAATGAAAGTAACAGAACATATCCGGCAGGCCAAAGACACGTTGATTTCCTTTGAGGTTTTACCTCCGTTGAAGGGGAAGACCATTCAGAATGTTTACGACCATTTAGACCCGCTGATGGAATTCAAGCCCTCCTGGATCAATGTAACTTATCACCGCAGCGAAACTGCTTTCAAGAAAAAAGTGGATGGCACTTTCGAAAAAGTGGAAGTGCGTAAGCGCCCCGGAACAGTAGGTATCTGTGCGGCTATTATGAACCATTATAAAATTGATACGGTTCCGCATTTTATCTGCGGCGGTTTTAATAAAAGAGAAAGTGAGGACGCCCTGATTGACTTGAATTTTCTGGGTATCGACAATGTACTTGTTTTAAGGGGTGATGCTGCCAGGAACGAAGCCAGTTTCGAAGCCGAACCGGATGGTCACAAATATGCCATCGACCTGCAAAAACAGGTGGTGAATCTGAATCACGGGCTCTACCTGGATGAAGACATTCAGAACGGAGGGAAAACCAATTTCTGTATCGGAACAGCCGGCTACCCCGAAAAACATTTTGAAGCCCCTAACCTGGAAATAGATCTGCAGCGACTGAAAGATAAAGTAGATGCAGGAGCAGATTATATCATGACACAAATGTTCTTCGACAACCAAAAATATTTCGACTACGTAAAAGCCTGCAGGGATATGGGCATCCACGTTCCGATTATTCCGGGCCTGAAACCGCTTACCAATAAAAAACAACTGTCTGTTTTACCACGCATATTTCACGTAGACATCCCAACTGACCTCTCCAATGCAATCATGAAGTGCAAAACAGACCAGGAATGCGAGCAGGTTGGCGCTGAATGGCTGATTCAGCAAAGTAAGGAGCTGAAAGCATTTGGCGTTCCGGTATTGCATTACTACACATTGGGTAAGCCCAAAGTGATTTGGAATGTAGTGAAAGCTGTGAGTTAAGAAGAATTTAATGAACACAGAAGAACAAGCAGGCCAGGCTCATTTAAATAAAATCGGCCGAATACATTTTAGGTGGTTTCCCGTATTTCTTTTTAAAGCACTGGCAGAAATATGCAACGGAGTTAAAGCCAAGTTGATAAGAAATTTCCTTTACCGTGCTGTTTCGCTGACGCAACAGCATTTCGGCCTTCTGCAATTTTACATTGGTAATGTATTGTTTTGGCGTTACCTTGTATTTATGTTTAATCAGGCGTTCCAGGCGGGAAACACTCACTGACAGTTTCCTGGCAATTTCCGGAATGCTCATATGAGCATCCTCCGCCAGTCTTTCCACAATCGATTCAAATGAATTGTCCGTTCCATCTATCTGCAGACTGGGATAGGCAGGCAAACTGCCGAAATTCCTGTCAATCTCATTTTTCAGGTTGCGTTTATGCATCAGGTCGGTAATATTCCTGATTTTCAAAACAAGCTCTTTGGATTTAAACGGTTTTACCAGGTAATCATTGGCGCCCAATTCAAGTCCTTCCATAATTTTATCCTCGCTACTCAATGCGGACATGATGATTATGGGAATAACAGCTGTTTCCAGGTTACTCTTAAATAACCGCACCAGCGAAAATCCATCCAGCGGTAGCGGTAGCATCAGATCCAGCAATATAATATCAGGCAAATGCTGCCGGGTGGCGGCCAGTGCTTCTTTGCCGTCTACGGCAGTGATGACCTCATACTCCTCAGAGAGAATTTCTGCCAGGGATAGTCTCAGAATTCTGGAATCCTCAACAATCAGTACACGGTATGTTTTTTTCATAGTTTGGAATTGTTTTTTAAGGAAAGATCGCTGTATGAAAGATCGGCGACCCTGCCTATTTTTTTGCATCCATCAATGCATCGAACTGTTCAAGCGAAAGTTGTTTGGCAATGATCCTTTTGTCTTTATCCAAGAGGTAAATAGTAGGTGTTTTAAAAATATCATACAGCTGCCTGAAATTAGGGATGCCTGCTTTTTCCTCTGCTGTTTTTGCTGCCTTGGTCTGATAAGCCTGTATCCAGTCCGGAGAAAGCTTCTTTTCGGCAATGAATTTTTTCCAGGCAGGTATTTCAGTTTCATAAATGTTCACTGAGTAAACAGCCACTCCTTTCGTTTTCCACTTTGCTCTGTATAAAGAATCCAGCCGTGGTATTTCTTCCTTGCAATGTCCACAGTTGGGATCCCAGAAAGCAACCACGGTAAACGGCGCTTTAATCTGGTAAAGCGATGTTTTTGCACCGGTTGTATCCGTCAGATCCAGTTGAGGAGCAGGTAGCCCGAGCTGATTGGCCATCAGGCTGTACGCCCTTTCTGTAATGGTTTTGCGGGAAGCGGCATTCAGCAATACCGTGTCGCCCTTGGCATAAAATTGCTCAAAAATGTATACAAACACTTTGTCCTGACCCATATATTCGGGGTTGATGTATTTGTTGGTGAATTTAGTAAGCAGGTAAGGATAAATTTCCTTGCCGGTTCTTGCAGACAACAACATATACTTTACCTCTGCAATAATGGAATCCGGATCGGGTGATACATAAAATTTAAAATAGTCATCCAGCTTTGGTTCAAAAAAAGGTGTTCTTAACAGGCGGTCATCGTTAAACATTACATCATCCCAGAAATGTTCCTTTACAAAACGGTAGGGATACAGAGAGTCAGCCTTTCCATTTACCACAGGAACAGGAGGCGGAGTTGGTCGTTTCATGGTATTTAACAAAACGGTCAGCAGCGACTGCGGATATTTAGTGCTGATATTTTTCCGGTATGCGTCCAGTTCGGCTTCTGTTTGTAGCATTGCATTGCGCAAACGGGCAGAATCCTGCGCATTCCCCGACACCTTGTACTCCGCTTCCAGTTGTTGTCTTAGTTTTCCTTTTTCTGTGGAAAAAAGCGCATACTGTTTAAAAAGGTCATTATCGGGCGACCCGGTGATCCGGGCGCTTTCCTTCCGGGTAGTATCAGCCACTATGCTGAAATGCTGTTTTGCATCCATCAGTAATTCAAACTGAATGGTATAACTGGGTGAAACTACAAAATAAATGCCACTCGTAAGTTTATTAGCCCCCCTGAACTGCCCCTGGCCTTGAGCATCCAGTCTGGCTGAATCCACCAGGGTCATCCCCTTACCAAAATAACTTCCCAGGTAAACCGTACAGTTTTTCAGGGGAGTGAGGGCGATAGAAATCTGGTGACCCCTTGCCGGCAGGGCTTTTGAAGCAGCAGGAGCCGGTTTTTGGGCCGGTAATTGGAGAGTTGTCGATAAAACAAGCAGGTTGATCAATAAAAAACGCATATCCGGTAGATTAAGCATAAAAATAAGTAAATAAACGGGCTTACATTTGCCCGGTGAGAAAGCAAAAAAAATCTGTGGTACTGGAAAAGGTACTGGTTCAGGACTATGCAGCCGAGGGGAAATCACTGGCACGCGTAGATGGCAAAGTAGTTTTTATTGAGGGGGCTGTACCCGGAGATGTGGTAGACGTTCAGTTGTCTAAAAACAAATCAGACTGGGCCGAAGGTTACACTATTAAGGTACATGAGTTGTCTGCGGACCGGGTAACTCCTTTCTGTGAACATTTTGGCATTTGCGGTGGTTGCCAGTGGCAGATGCTGCCTTATGAAAAACAGTTGTTTTACAAACAAAAACAGGTAACCGACAACCTTACCCGGATCGCAAAAATTGAACTGCCCCCGATTGCACCCATTATTGGTGCGGATCAAACGGAAAAATACCGCAACAAAATGGAATATACTTTTGCTACCAGAAAGTATATCCCAACCGAAGAATTCCGTAGGATGAAAGCCAGCGGCGAAGGTTTTGAGAACCAGCCCGGTGCAGCAGGATTCCATGTGCGCGGTTTTTTCGATAAGGTGGTGGAGATCAACACCTGTCATTTGCAGGAAGAGCCCACCAACCTGATTCGTAAAACCATTGCGGCTTTTGTTATAGAACACGGACTTCCTTTTTACGACATCAAAAAACACGAGGGCTGGATCCGCAACCTGTTGGTCCGTAACAGCACCATCGGGGAACTGATGGTAAATGTCGTGATTGCTTACGAAGATGAACCATACAGAATACAATTGCTGAATCTGCTCTTGGAAAAATTCCCGCAAATTACCACATTATTGTATACCATCAACGCTAAAAAGAACGACAGTCTGCACGATCAGCTGCCTATCACCTATTTTGGCAAGGGGTATATTTTAGAGAAACTGGAAGACCTGCAGTTTAAAATCAGCTCAAAATCTTTTTTCCAGACCAATACCCGGCAAGCAGAAAAACTATATGCTGTAACCAGGGAGTTTGCAGAATTGGACGGCACACAAATGGTATATGACCTCTATTGCGGCACCGGCAGCATCGGTCTATTTGTAAGCCACCAGGCTAAAAAACTGGTAGGCGTGGAAATGGTGGCTGACGCCATTGAGGATGCAAAGGAAAATGCGGCGCTCAACAATGTGCAGCATGCTTCTTTTTTTACCGGAGATGTGATCGATATTTGTGATGATGCATTTTTTGCAGCGCATGGAAAACCGGATGTTGTGATTACCGACCCTCCAAGAGCCGGAATGCACGAAAAACTGATCCGGAAATTACTGGAAATGGCGGCCCCCACCGTGGTATATGTAAGCTGTAACCCTGCCACACAGGCCAGGGACCTGGGTTTACTCAGCGCCGGTTACAAGGTGACCCGCATTCAGCCGGTAGACATGTTTCCGCATACCCTGCACATTGAAAATGTAGTACAATTGAAA
Source organism: Sphingobacteriia bacterium (assembly GCA_015999745.1). Classification (GTDB taxonomy): domain Bacteria; phylum Bacteroidota; class Bacteroidia; order Chitinophagales; family Chitinophagaceae; genus Sediminibacterium. The sequence goes on from JAECQP010000011.1 coordinate 68,803, forward strand.
CTAATTCAATAATATGACCGAATTCAGACCAAGTAGATTTGAAATATTACCTACGATTGTCAAAAACCTGCTGATCATCAACGGGCTGTTCTTCCTTGCGCAGAACACGTTGTCCGGGCCAATGGGTTATTTTGATTTTGAAGAAATCTTTGCCCTGCATGCCTGGCAGAGCAGCTTATTCAGGCCATGGCAGCTGATTACCCATATGTTTCTTCATGGAGATTTCGGGCATATCCTGGGTAATATGTTTGCGCTCTGGATGTTCGGCTCCATCCTGGAAAACCTTTGGGGCTCCAAACGGTTCCTCACTTTTTACCTGGTATGTGGTTTGGGGGCGGCATTGATTCACCTGCTTTTTCTCAGCTACGAATTCATACCGCTTACCAACGATTATGAAGCCATCTTCCGCTTACACGACAGCGGTGGCGCTTCCTTTAACAAGGCTATGATTGGCTTCATTGAAAAATACAATATTCGTTTTGAAAACCAGCAATACTTCATCAGCAGCCTGATCAACAATCCCGACAACACTATGCTGAGTTCAAAAATGTTTGAATTCATCACCAGCTACTACCAGCAGAACCTGAATACGGCAACACTGGGCGCCAGTGGTGCCGTTTTTGGCGTACTGGCCGCATTTGTATATCTCTTCCCCAATACTTATATCTATGTCTATTTCCTCATCCCGGTAAAGGCCAAATGGATTGGCCTGATCTATTTTGGATATGAGGTTGTTTTTGCACTCAGAAACTCCGCTGGCGACAATGTAGCCCGTTGGGCGCATATCGGGGGAGCCATTGTTGGGTTGATCATTGTAATGACATGGAACAAAACAAAGAAAAAAACGTTTTACTAGTATGCCCGCTCAATCGTACAAATCGCCCGGAAAAATCCTGTTAGGTCAGGATAATAATGCACTGGTCATATTATTTGCGATCAATGCACTGGTATTTGTATTGATCAACATGATTAAGATCATTTACTTTTTATCAGATATTCCGATTGAATTTTTTTACAATCAGATTCTCCACTGGTTTACATTACCCGCCTCTCCGGACATATTGTTTACCAGACCCTGGACCTTTTTAACTTATATGTTTACGCATTACAGCATCTGGCACCTGATCTCCACGGTTATGTGGCTATGGGCATTTGGGTATGTATTGCAGGATCTTGCAGGTAACACCAGGCTGATTCCGATCTATCTCTACGGGGGGCTGATTGGTGCACTGGCATTTATACTGATGAACAATTTATTTCCGGCGCTGGAAAGAAATCTGCTAACAACGGCCCCCATGCTTGGCGGAGGCGCTGCTGTAATGGCGGTGGCTATTGCAACCACCACCGTGGCCCCCGATTACAGAATATTTCCAATGATTAACGGCGGAATACCTTTATGGGTACTTGCACTGGTATTTGTTGCCATAGACATGGCCACCATCTCCGGTGGCAATGCGGGCGTGATCGGGGCGCATATTGCAGGTGGGACCATTGGTTTTATTTATGTGAAACAACTGCAAAAAGGCAATGACTGGGGCGCATGGATGGTTCGTCTGGTAAACTGGTTGAATGATTTATTCAACCCCGATAAAAAACAACAGCAAAGAAACCAGGCAGAGAAACATTTTTACAGAACAAACCGCAAACCCTACGAAAAGATCGCCAATAATTCCCAGCAACGGCTGGATGAAATACTGGATAAGATCAATCAACAGGGATATTCTTTTTTAACCGACGAGGAAAAGGCTTTTCTACAGAGAGCCAGCGACGAAGCGCTTTAACTATGAACGGATCCCGATTTTTAATACTGGCACAGCGTGTACTGCTGATTGGAGGAATTATTTATTCTCTGCTGTTTTTGATCTCCTGCTTTTCGGCAAATATCAATCCCGACACTTTTTACCCGGCAACCTATTTTGCAATTTGTTTCCCCGTATTGTTGGGCGGAATTATTTTCTGGTGTTTCATTGCACTTTATTTTTTCAAAAAACAAAGCTGGATCTTCTTCCTGCTGTTACTGCCGGCCATTAATAATATTCGTACCGGTATTGGGTTTAACATCGGTAATTCATCTGAACCTGCAAAAAAAACGCACCAGATCCGGGTGCTTTCCTGGAATGTAAATGAATTTGTGTACGGGCATTATTCAGATACCGAATGGGAAACCAAACAAAAAAGCATGATGCAGTTTATCCGCGAATCCAATGCAGATATGCTTTGCTTCCAGGATTTTGTACCGGTGCCTTACAACAACGACATTAACGTTCAGAAGTACATCACCGATTCGCTGCACTACCCTTATTTCTATTTCAGCATGGATGGAATTAATTACGGAACCATTATTTTTTCAAGGATCCCGATTAAAGACAGCGGAAGGGTCAAATACAAGGAAAAAGTGTATCCTGAAAGCCTGGCCTGGGCAGATGTAAACGTTCAGGGCAAACCATTCAGGGTATACAACACCCATTTAAGGTCTATGTACCTGCATCAGTCAGTGATCACACCTGCTACAATCGGGTACCTGGAATTTGTAAAAGAGGATACCGGATTTCTGTTTCATTCAACCAGGCTGGACAGGCTGGCATATTTTGACCGGATCCATTCCACTCAGGCAAAACTGATTAAGGAGCAGCTGAACAAAACAACCGTGCCGTATGTTTTTTGCGCAGACCTGAATGCTGTTCCTGCAAGCTATACCTATAACCTGCTCAAAAAAGACATGAAGGATGCTTTTTTGGAGAAGGGCATGGGATTGGGCGGAACTTATCATCGCTTTTCACCTACTTTAAGGATAGACGTGATGCTTACCGGCGAAACCATCCAAACTGAACGGTATTATTCTCCTTCACTAAAACTGTCCGACCATTACCCTATTCTGACCGATCTGCATTTGGGAAACTGATTTTTAGTACTTTTAATCATGGCTAAAAGCTGGCTGCGAAGAGCTACCAAAACATTTATCATTTCGGTCAACCTGTTTCTGGGGTTATTTTTTTTAATCGCAGCGCTGTCTCCGTACATCAATCCCGAAGGCTGGTGGTTGCATGGTTTTCTTGGGCTGATCACGCCCTACCTGATTCTTGCGTTACTCCTTTTTATACTATTCTGGTTAATCAGTCGCCCGACCTGGTCGGTTATTTCCATTTTGGCGCTGGCCATTGGATGGAAACAGCTTCCGGTGGTTTTTGCCTGGAGCGGGGATTCGGGTTTCACCAAAAGAAAGCCGGAAAATACCATCCGGGTGGCCAACTGGAATGTGCAAAGCTTCAACGGGCTCACAAAAAACAAAGATGCAAAAAAAAGGATGCGCATTGAGGTGGCCGAAAGTATCCTTAAAAACAGTCCGGATATTATCTGCATGCAGGAATTCAATAGTGCAAAGACAGAAAACAATATTACATTATTCACCAAATCGCACCCTTATTACTATTTTTCTAAGGATTATTCCCGCGCCGGGGGGGGCTATCAGTCGGGGTGCATCATTTTTTCCAAATATCCGGTCATCGACAGCCTTCGGATCGGGTTCCCCACTCCGGAAAGCCTGATTTATATAGACATTCTCAAAGGCACCGACACCATCCGGATTTTCACGACTCACCTGCAATCCTTTCAGTTTAAAAAAGACGACTATCAGGATATTGAGCATATCAGGGAATCTGACCAGGAAACCCTTTCGGCATCCAGAAGCCTTATGCGGAAGATGAAGCAGGCCTACCGTAAAAGAGGCGCCCAGGCCGATATTGTGCAAAAAGCCGTTTCGCTGAGCCCATACCCGTCCCTGATTTGCGGGGATTTCAATGATGTTCCCAATTCTTACACCTATTTTAACATTAAGGGAAACTGGCAGGATGCTTTTCTGCAAAAAGGATTTGGTATTGGAAGAACCTTTATTTCACTGGCTCCCACCCTTCGGATCGACTATATTCTGGTCAGCAGGCATTTTGAAGTGAAACAATTTGATATGGTAGATGAAGCACTCAGCGACCATATTATGCTAATGGCTGATCTTCGTTTAAAAAAATAAAATACTTTCGCGTTGATGTCTCTTAAAGTATATAACTCGCTTACCCGCCAGAAAGAAGAATTTCAACCCATTAACCCACCCTATGTGGGAATGTATGTATGTGGCCCTACCGTTAGTGGCGAAAGTCACCTTGGTCATGCCCGCCCCTTCATCACTTTTGATGTAGTGTACCGTTACCTGATGCACCTTGGTTACAAAGTGAGGTATGTAAGAAATATCACTGATGCAGGGCATTTTGAAGAGGAGGGTCGCGAAGCAGAAGATAAGATCAGCAAAAAAGCAGTGCTTGAAAAACTGGAGCCCATGGAACTGGTACAGAAATACACCAACCTGTACCATTGGGCAATGAGCCAGTTCAATAACCTGCCTCCCAGCATTGAACCAACAGCAACCGGGCATATTGTAGAACAGATCGAAATGATTAAGAAGATCATTGCAGATGGATATGCGTATGAATCCAATGGTTCTGTATACTTTAATGTAGAAAAATACAATATCGATTTTACCGCCATGGGGCAGCCCTATGGAATCCTCAGCGGAAGAGTGCTGGAAGAACAGATTGAAAGCACCCGTGAACTGGATAACCAGGAGGAAAAAAGAAACAAAAGCGATTTCGCACTCTGGAAAAAAGCGCCGGCCGAACACATCATGCGCTGGCAAAGCCCCTGGGGAGAAGGATTCCCGGGTTGGCATATTGAGTGCTCCGCCATGAGCACCAAGTACCTCGGCGAAGAATTTGATATACACGGTGGAGGAATGGATTTGCAGTTTCCGCATCATGAATGTGAAATTGCACAGAGTACGGTTTGCAATCATAAAATGCCCGCACGCTTTTGGCTGCACAACAATATGATTACCATTAATGGTAAGAAGATGGGAAAAAGCTATGGCAACCAGATCATGCTCTCGCAGATGTTCAGTGGGCAACACCCATTGCTGGAACAGCCTTATGCACCATCAACGATCCGTTTTTTCATACTCCAGTCTCAGTACAGGAGCACCCTCGATTTCAGTAATGACGCCTTACAGGGAAGCGAAAAGGCGCTGCGCAGGCTGATGGAAGCCTTTGAATGGCTGCAGCAACAGCAGCATATCGGCAGCGCCAATGAGGTAGATGCTGCCCTGGATGAGAAAGTGAAAAAACTGGTCTTCGATTTTGATTCGTTCATGAATGATGATCTGAACACGGCAAAAGTAATTGCCAATATGTTTGAACTGGTTCCGATCATCAACTCCATCAAAGACAAACATATTGCATCCGGCGCGTTGCATACCGATACGGTAGCCCTGCTGAAGAAGCAACTCGGCGTATATATTCTGGATATTTTTGGTCTGCAGAGCAGTAGGGCAGACAATAACAATAAGCTGGAAGGCGTACTGGAATTGCTGATCAATATCCGCAAAGAAGCCAAGAGCAGAAAGGATTTTGTAACCAGCGACAAGATCCGTAATGAGCTGTCTGCATTGGGTGTTCAGCTGAAGGACGAAAAAGACGGAGGCATGAGCTATACCATTCAATAGGCTTATTCGCCCGGATGATATTGCTTTTGCATATTCTTCAGTACATCTTCCTTATAGAAAAACACTTCCTTGAACTTACCATGAATAAATCCTGCCGCCTGGTCTGTAAAATGGCTGGATGCGGGATTGTTGTCCTGGCCTCCGGTAACAATTGTTCTGGCCTTTACTTTCGGGCCAAATTCAACTGCAGCGATGAAACTATTACCTGAATATCCGTAGCGCCCCTTGGTTCCATTTATGCTCCTGCTTTCAAAAGCCGGCAGAGAACCAAACCTGGAGGAGCTCAGGGGAACAGCCATACTTGGTTTTAAGTCGCTGTACTGCTCTTCAAATTTCCCTGTAAGGCGTTGGTAGCGGTTAATGGTTCCCCAGGGTACTTCCCAGAATCCATATTGATTTTTCAGAAAGCTTACTACTTCGGCCAGTGCATTCAGTAACTGGCCGGGTTCTGCTTTTTGCGCTATATCTTTAAAACGGCCAACCACTTCCGTATTCTCTTCCTGTGTTTTGGCTCTGGGAAACAATGCATTTACCCTGGTTCCCCAATCGATGGCCAATGTGGTAGCAACAGAAGAAGTATCGGTTATTTTATTCCAGGCTTTGAGCCGGTTAACCGGCTGCTGCAGGGTTTGTTTAAATGGCTCTCCTTCTTTCAATGCATCATACGCTTTGAACAATGCAGGAAGCAGTATATCAAACCCGGTCAGGTATCGGTTGTAACCAATCTCAATCAAGCCATCCAGGCTAATGTCAGTCCGGTCTTTCAGCAGGCGGATGGCATTAAGCCCTCTTGCATTCTGCCCGTCGGGCGCCATATAATAAGGATAGTCCGATCTCTTAGGACTGCTTTCACCGGAGGCGGTAAATGGTGTGGCATTGCAATTTTGTATCCAGCCGGTTGTCGGATTCAGCAGGTGTACGGTTTCTGATAAAGGGTGTATCCCCTGCCATTCGGTTGCAGCAATGGTGCCATCCACCGGAAGCGCCCAGTTATAGGAAGTATCTCTCTTAGGAATAAAGTTTCCATGCCAGTAAGCAATATTGCCCTGGTCATCTGCATATACTGTATTGTTGGTGGTATTAGACAACCCCTCCATGGCTTTTGTGTATTCCGACAGATTATTGGCCTTGGTAGTTGCCCATGACTGAACCAGCGCCCGCAGGGAACGATTGTATTCTTTGAGACTCAGCCATTTTCCGTGGCGTTTGGCCAGAACAGGTCCGTGGTGCGTGTAAAAGCCGGTAAATGTTTTTGAAAGCATTTCACCGCCTCTTTTATAGTAAATGGTAATGTCTTTTGTTTTTACTGACCGCTGTTTATTTTCATATTCATAAACCCAGCCGGTTTTTGTTTTGGTAACCTTTTCTTCGTAGAGATCGGCTACATCTGCATATCCGGATGTATGCATCCAACCAAGGTGTTCATTGAATCCCTGGTACACAAATAACTGGCCCCAGGTAGAAGCGCCATAAGCATTTAACCCCTCCTCGCTCACCATCTGCGCTTCATTTCTGAAGTAGAAGGGCACATGCGGATTGATGTAGAGCATGGCATTTTTAGATGCACTCCTGGATGGGGCTATTGCAAAACCATTTGAACCACGATCTTCTATATCCTTATTATAAAAAACAGCCGCTGTAACATCTGATTCAGGGTTTTCATAAAACCGCCTGATCTCCTCCACCGAAGCGCCCCCGGTACTGGTGGCATGAACACTTCCGTCGGTGTACATCAGGTGGAACCAGGATTCAAACTTCTTCAATACCACCGGCTGTACTTCGGGGTGTTTGTATAAATAAAAGTTGATGGCATCTGCCTGCGCGTTCAGTAATTTCTTCAGCCAGGCCGGGCTGCGCTGGTAATCTTTCTTAGCATCATTACTATCTGCAATCAAGCGCATCAGCAGGTCGTCGTACAAAGCTTTCTCGCCTTCCATCTCCGACCTTCTTCCCAGCATTTCCAGGTAATTGCGTTCAATCCTTTCAAAATTTTCTTCACATTGAGAATAGAGTAAGCCAAATACGGCATCTGCATCGGTTTTCCCATAAATATGCGGAACACCATAAATGTCTCTGACTATTGTAACCTGTTGAGCCTGCAGCTCCCATCTGGCAATATCTGCAGCGCTGAATGTTTGAGCAGACAATGAAAAAGGAAGTAGTAGTAATAATATTAAACAACGTCTCATAAATGAAAGATTTCATGCGGTAATAAACTGATAGCAGAACAACTAAAATTAATGCAAAATCCGGTCTGATTCCCCGGAGCAGTAAGATTCCTTATATTTAGGTACAATTTAAAATAGTGCCCCCCGAAAAATCAACAGGTGTTAACCGGAACGAATCGATTGATTATTTACGCGGACTGGCCGCTACCGGGGTAATGGCCTATCACATGCAGCTGCTCAGCTTCGGAGAAACTGACGCTTCTGATTTTCTGGCCAAAGCAAAAATTTAT
>JAECQP010000053.1 GCA_015999745.1 Sphingobacteriia bacterium
CCTGTTCGCAATACGGGGAGGAAGCCCTGAAAAAATATGGACTCTTTAAGGGGGGGTGGCTGCTGATAAAGCGGCTCAGCAGGTGCAGACCCGGGGGCGGTTCCGGATGGGACCCTGTTCCCTGATGAAGACCCTTGATTCAGGCTATGTCAGATAAAGTCATAAGCAGATCAGGCTTCGGTAGATTAAACTTATGCGGAAAAAGGCTTATGCCGGTTACGGCTTTGTCGCAGGAGCAACGGTTAAAGCCTGCAGCCGCGCAATCATTTCCCTGATTTCTTTAATGCTGTAAAAGCGATAAATCTCCGGTTCAACGCCGTCTACCTTTTCGGCAGAACGCATCTGGTGATAAGGCCCTACCACCTGTGCATTGGCATTATCGGTGATTTTGGTAGCCTGGTTGGGCAGGATAAAAAAGTTGCGGTTGGCAGCGGACACATTCTTTCCTTCAGACAATAGGATCAACGAATCAATCTTCTGTTTCAAAGACTCCTGAGAAATCACGGTTTGCGCTTTGTCTGCACTGCTGTATTGCTGATAGCTTCCGATGATGGTGTCGTTCTTTACATTGATTACATAGAGGCCGTTCTCCACCAGTTCTACCGCGGCATTGCCCGCAGGCGTGGTTAACGCGAAATTCACTTTCTTGCTGTTGATGTTCACGGTCTTTTCCTCATGACCGGCGCCATCCTTTGCCAGGATGGTACCTGCATTCAGATCAATATCGGCAGTGCCTTTACTCATGATCACGACTGTTTTCTGGTTGCCGGAGCAGGCTGCTAATAAGATTACAGCGCAGGCGCCGCAGATGAACTGTTTCATGGTATGCTTTTAATGGGTAGTAAAAAAATCCCGCCCTGATTGGGGGCGGGACTAAAGTACAATTTTTACCGGAGTTTATTGAGCGGCGCTGAAGCGGCTGCTCACTTTATTCCAGTCAATCACATTCCAGAAGGCAGACAGGTAGTCTGCGCGGCGGTTCTGGTATTTCAGGTAGTACGCATGTTCCCAAACGTCTACACCTAAAACAGGGGTTCCTTTTACTTCGGCCACATCCATTAAAGGATTGTCCTGGTTAGGAGTGGAACTCACTTCCAGTTTACCGTCTTTCACAATCAGCCATGCCCAACCGCTTCCGAAGCGGGTCATGCCGGCCTGGGCAAATTTTTCTTTAAATGCATCAAAAGAACCGAAAGCGCTGTTGATGGCATCGGCCAGGGTACCAGTTGGTGTACCGCCCGCATTGGGGGCAAGACTTTCCCAGAAAAAAGTATGGTTCCAGTGACCACCACCGTTGTTGCGAACAGCGGGGCTGATGGTGCCGGCTACTTTAACCAGTTCTTCCAATGATTTTCCTTCGTTGGGAGTGCCTGCAATGGCTTTGTTCAGGTTGTCTACGTAGGCCTGGTGGTGCTTACCATGGTGAATCTGCATGGTGGTAGTATCAATATGCGGTTCCAGTGCGTCGTGTGCATAAGGTAATGGTGCTAGTGTAAATGACATATCGTATGATTTTTGATGAAGAAATAGTTGTTCAACAAATTTAGTTGACTAAAGTTGAACGGGGTGTTAAGAGATCGATTTCTTTCGGAAATCGAAATTAAACAGATTGGTTATCGCTTAGACCTGAAAAAGGACTTCATCAGGAAGGCGCATTCGGCTTCCAGTACGCCTTTTACCAGTTCGGTTTTGGGGTGAAAGGGCCAGTTGTCTTTGGTAAGGTGTTGGTAGCCGTTCTTTTCGTCGGAAGCGCCGTATACAATTCTTCCGATTTTGCCCCAGTAGATCGCTCCGCAGCACATGATGCAGGGTTCTACCGTTACATACAAACAGGCATCCGGCAGGTATTTGCTGCCCAGGGAACTGTAGGCGGAGGTAAGTGCAATAATTTCTGCGTGTGCGGTTGAATCGTTCAGCAGTTCAACCTGGTTGTGACCCCGTGCAATAATGGTATTGTTTAATACCACTACTGCACCTACGGGGACCTCATCTGCCTCATAGGCAGCCTGTGCTTCTTTCAATGCCTGCTGCATGAAGTATTCATCATTGAGCAGCTGCATTGTTATAGTTTTTTGATCATGATATTTCTGTACCAGACATGGTCTCCATGATCCTGCAGGGCTATATGTCCGGAGAATATTTTTCCGAAATCGGGCTTGTCTTTAAACTTACTTCCTGCAATCAGGGTTTTCCAGTCCGCATCTCCGTAGGTGGTGGAAACCACGTTAACACCATTCAGGAAAAAATCGAGTTTGCCGTTGTAACTAACGATTTCTGCCAGGTTCCATTCACCTGTTGCATGTACAGCGCCTTCTTTACCCTCTACCAGGTCGTAGAGATTTCCCACGCGGTGTTTTTTGATCTTTCCATCGGGATGCCCGTCGTTGTCCAGTACCTGCATTTCCGGTCCGGTATGCCATACAGATTTATAAACGGCAGGATTATCCTGCACAAAAAACATAACACCGCTGTTGCCATTCTTCGCAATTTTCCATTCCAGTTTCAGGTGGAAGTTGTTGCCGAATGAAGCGTCGGTAACCAGATCGCCGCCTTTCAGGTCTTTATTGCCGGCATCCAGGTGCAGGGTTCCGTTGTCAACTTTCCAGGCCTCCCCTGCGGTTGTTTTACCGTAAGTATGCCAGCCCTTGGTGGTTTTACCATCAAACAGGGAAATCCATTCTCCTGGCTGGGCATTCACCAGTGTGCTAAAAAACAGGCTGATGAAAACAAGGGTTCGGGTAATGAAGACTTTCATCAATGATTATTTTTTAAGTAAGAGAACGTATTTCACCATTTGTTTGGCATCTTCTTCTGAAACCTGCGGATGCGGCGTCATAGGCACTTCGCCCCAAACACCTTTACCACCCTGAATGATTTTACCTGCGAGGAGTTTGATGTTTTCTTCGTTGCTTTCATATTTGTTGGCCACATCCTGGTATGCAGGTCCGATCAGTTTGTCCTTTACTTTATGGCAGGTAAGGCAATCTGATTTTCCAATCAGTTCCAATCCCTTTACATAATCGGGGTTACTGCTTAAATCGCTGACAGCAGGAGCAGGTGATGCTGCATCCGCTGCAGGCGCTTCGGAAGCGCTTTTGGATTCGCCGCCGCCACATGCAGCAATCATACCTGTAATAGCAAGGAGTAATGCGTACTTTCTCATAGTCTCTACATATTTTGTTTTCAATAACCCGAACAGATAATCCGGGTCTTTAAGTAAAAAAATTACCCCGTAAAGTTATTCCTAAATTCCTAAAATCCGCCGATTAAAATCATCATCGCTGCCAGTTCCTGCAAAATCATCAAAGGTTTTATCGGTAACGCGAATGATGTGTTGCTGAATAAAGGGAGCGCCTTCCGCAGCGCCGGTTTCAGGGTGTTTCAATGCGCATTCCCATTCCATTACGGCCCAACCGGAATAGTTGTACTGTGCCAGTTTGCTGAAGATGGATTTGAAGTCTACCTGGCCATCGCCCAAAGAGCGGAAACGACCTGCACGTTCAGTCCATCCCTGGTATCCGCCATATACGCCCTGTTTGCCGGTAGGATTAAATTCCGCATCCTTTACATGGAACATTTTGATGCGCTCATGATAATGATCTATGTAAGCTTTATAGTCTAAACACTGTAATACAAAATGACTTGGATCATACAATAAGCAGGCCCTTTTGTGCTGGTCCACTTTATCGAGAAACATTTCGTAGGTAACGCCATCGTGTAAATCTTCACCCGGATGAATTTCATAACAGAGGTCTACGCCGTTTTCGTCAAATACATTTAAAATGGGTAACCAGCGTTTGGCCAGTTCGGTAAAACCGGCTTCAACCAATCCTGCAGGCCGTTGCGGCCAGGGATATACTGTTTGCCAGAGCAAGGCGCCGCTGAACGTGGCATGTGCATTCAGGCCCAGGTGCTGAGATGCTTTGGCAGCGTATTTCAATTGCTGTACGGCCCACTCTGTTCTTGCTTTGGGGTTGCCGCGCAATTTCTCCGGGGCAAACCCGTCGAATAAAGCGTCGTATGCGGGATTCACTGCCACCAACTGACCCTGTAAATGGGTGGAGAGTTCGGTGATTTCCAGGCCGGCAGATTGCACGATGCCTTTCAGTTCCTCTGTATAGGTTTTGCTTTCCGCGGCTTTTTGCAGATCAATGCAGCGGGGGTCCCATGTGGGAAGTTGCACGCCTTTGAAACCCAGGCCGGCAGCCCATTTACAGATGGACTCCAAAGAATTAAAAGGAGCAGTATCTCCCAGAAACTGGGCCAGAAAAATGCCCGGTCCTTGTATGTTTGTCATAAGTTATCCAATTTTATATTCGGTCCATTTTAATTCGGACTGAGCCGATGCTACAACATTATCAATGAATGCCATTCCGCGGATACCATCTTCCACAGTAGGGAAGTCGAGGGCTTCTTTAGAAGGGGTAGTGCCTTCGATCTTAGCCGTTAAAGTGGCAGTAAAGTTCCGGTAGATATTGGCAAAGGCTTCGAGGTAACCTTCCGGATGACCACCGGGTGTTCTGCAATTGGAAGTTGCATAAGAAGAGAGCCGGTCGGTATAGTTGCTGCCCGCACGCAGGATCTGAGTAGGTTGATCCAGCCATTTTACAATCAGGGTATTGGGTTCCATTTGCGCCCATTCAATACCACCTTTTTCGCCGTATACCCGAATCTTCAAAGCATTCTCTTCGCCCGCCGCCACCTGCGAAGCCATCAGCACGCCCGCAGCGCCATTGTCGAAGTGCAGCAACACACTGCCATCGTCGTCGAGCATTCTTCCTTCCACCATAATATTGAGGTCAGCACAAAGCCGGGTGATCTTAGCCCCGGTGATGTATTCGGCCAGGTGCGCGGCATGCGTACCAATATCGCCCATGCTGCCACTTTTACCCGATTTCTTCGGGTCCGTTCTCCAGGCAGCACCGGCATTCCCCTCGCGTTCGCTGAGTTTGCTGAGCCATCCCTGCGGATATTCCACCCAAACCTTCCTGATTTTGCCCAGCACGCCATCGGCCACCATGGCTTTGGCCTGCTTCACCATCGGGTATCCCGAATAGGTATGGGTGAGGCAAAGGATCAGGCCTGTTTCAGCCAGTTTGGCTTTCAGTTGTAAAGCTTCGTCGAGGCTGAACGTGATGGGCTTTTCAATGACCACATTAAAGCCATGCTCCAGGGCCATCATGGCCGGGGCAAAATGCGCAAAGTTGGGGGTAACAATGGTAACGAAATCCATGCGCTGGTCGGCGGGCAGGGCCGCCTCCTTCGTGATCATTTCGTCGTAGGTAAGGTAGGTCCTGTTTTTTGGAAGGAACAACATTTCGGCGGAATCCTTAGCAATCTCCGGGTTGATACTCAGCGCGCCGCAAACCAGTTCAATCTTTCCATCCATATTGGCGGCAATCCGGTGGATGGCGCCGATGAAAGCGTCCTTTCCGCCGCCGATCATTCCCATGCGTAATTTTCTTCCCATTGTATATTTTTTTTATTTGATTTAGGTGAGCCATTAAAAATAGAAAAAATCACCGATTATTTAAGCCTTACAACATATTGTTATGTATTGAATACACAACAAACATTATATTTAGTCCACAATTGCTGTATGAAAGAGAAAACAGGCAGAAGAAATGCCATAAAGAATATGCTTGCGGGAACCGCAGCCATAGCTGTATCTCCGCTGGTACCAACGATTGCATCCTGTTCAACTGTTGCGTTTTCCCTTAAAGGAAATATACAACATGCGGTATGTCGCTGGTGTTTCAACGAACTCAGTGTTGAACAACTGTGTATCGAAGCTGCTCAACTGGGCATCAAAGGAATAGACCTGGTGGGTCCTGCAGACTGGGCTACACTGAAAAAACACGGGCTGGTTTCCAGTATGTGCAATGGCGCAGAAATCAGCCTGGTAAAGGGCTGGAACGATCCTCAATACCACGCCACACTCATCAGCAACTATACAAAGCACATTGACCTGGTAGCCGAAGCGGGATTCAAAAACCTCATCTGCTTCAGCGGTAACCGCAATGGAATGGACGATGAAACCGGTTTAAACAATGCGGCGGCAGGCTTAAAACAAATTATGGCACAGGCCGAAAAAAAGGGCGTCATCATCCAGATGGAACTGCTGAACAGCAAGATCGATCACAAGGATTATATGTGCGACCGAACCGCCTGGGGTGTTGAGTTGTGCAAGCGGATCGGCTCACCCAATTTCAAACTGCTCTACGATATCTATCATATGCAGATCGATGAAGGAGATGTGATCCGCACCATCCGTGATAACCATACTTACATAGGGCATTATCATACGGCGGGAGTTCCGGGAAGGCATGAAATAGATGATACGCAGGAGTTGTATTACCCGGCCATCATGAAAGCGATCCTGGCAACAGGGTTCAATGATTTTGTGGCGCAGGAGTTCATGCCCACGGCAAAAGATAAGCTTGCTTCGTTGAAGAAGGCCGTGGAAATCTGCGATGTGTAAGCATAAAAAATACCACTAAATACATACCATACACCTAAACCAACAAACGCATAAAAAATGGCTGAACAAAATTTCGACGCAATTGTGATCGGTTCCGGTATCAGCGGAGGCTGGGCTGCGAAAGAACTTACAGAAAAAGGGCTCAAGGTATTGATGCTTGAAAGAGGGCGCAATATAGAGCACGTGAAAGACTATGTAAATGCCAACAAGGAATCCTGGGATTATCCCCACCATGGCAGAAAAACACAGGAAATGATTGCAGCGCAACCTGTGCGCAACAGGGACTATCCGCTGAACGAACAGACCTATGAAATGTGGGCCGATGAAAAAGAAAGTCCTTATGTTGAAGTAAAAAGATACGACTGGTTCCGCGGTTATCATGTGGGCGGCCGTTCCCTCTTGTGGGGACGCCAGAGCTATCGCTGGAGCGATCTGGATTTTGAAGCCAATGCAAAAGACGGCGTTGCGGTGGACTGGCCGGTACGCTATAAAGACATAGCGCCATGGTACGACTATGTAGAAAAATTTGCGGGCATCAGCGGAAACAGGGACGGGCTGGCCGTATTGCCCGATGGACAGTTTATGCCGCCTATGGAAATGAACTGTGTGGAAAAGGATGTAGCCAAAAGGATCAAAGACTATTATAAAAATCAGCGGGCCATGATCATTGGCCGTACCGCCAATATCACCCAGCCGCTGGAAGGAAGAACCAATTGCCAGTACCGGAACAAATGCTGGCTGGGATGCCCGTTCGGCGCGTATTTCAGCACCCAGTCTTCTACCTTGCCGGCAGCCATGAAAACAGGTAATTTAACCCTGCGACCATGGAGCATTGTAACAAAAATCCTTTACGATAAAGACAAGAAGAAAGCAACGGGGGTAGAGATCCTGGATGCGGAAACCAATAAGACTTATGTGTACAATGCCAAAATCATTTTTCTGAATGCATCTACCTTAAACTCTGCCTGGGTCCTGATGAACTCCGCCACCGATGTATGGGAAGGCGGTCTGGGCAGCAGCAGCGGAGAACTGGGACATAATATCATGGATCACCATTTGGGCGTTGGTGCAAGCGGAAGAGTGGAAGGATATGAAGACAAATACTATTTCGGACGCAGGGCCAATGGGATCTATGTACCCCGGTATCAGAATATAAACGGAGATAAAAGAAACTATCTCCGTGGCTTTGGTTACCAGGGAGGAGCGGGTCGATCCGGCTGGGGCAGGGATGTAGCCGAATTGTCAATCGGCGGCGACTTTAAAGATGCTTTGCTGGAGCCGGGCGAATGGTCGATGGGTATTGGTGGTTTTGGAGAGGTATTGCCCGATCATGCCAACTTTGTAACACTGGATAAAACCGTTAAAGACAAGTGGGGCCTGAACGTACTGAAGATTGATGCAGAGCTGAAAGAGAACGAATACAAGATGCGTAAGGATATGCAGGCGGACGCCATTGAAATGCTGACCAATGCAGGAGTGAAAGACGTAACCGGATACGACGGAAATGGCGTATTGGGAAGAGGTATTCACGAAATGGGTACCGCACGCATGGGCGCCGATCCTAAAACATCGGTATTAAACAAATACAACCAGGTCTGGGATGCGCCCAATGTGTTTGTGACAGACGGATCTTTCATGACATCTGCAGCTTGTGTAAACCCTTCCTTAACCTATATGGCGTTTACGGCAAGAGCGGTAGACTATGCAGTATCTGAACTTAAAAAACAAAATCTCTAAAAAATATTACCAATGAACAGAAGAGAAGCAATATCCAGCGTAGCCCTTTTACTGGGAGGCACTATCCTGGGTTCTCAGGCTTTTTTATCGGGCTGTAAACCAGCATCGTCCGATGTGGTGGCCTTTACGCCCAAAGACATAGAACTCTTAAATGAAGTGGCTGAAACCATTTTACCTGCAACCGGCACCCCGGGAGCTAAGGAAGCTAAAGTGGGCGCATTCATGACCGTGATTGTAAAAGACTGTTATAAACCGGCAGAAAGCAAGGCCTTCCTTGAAGGAATGACGAAGCTGGAAGAAGCCAGCAAGGCCAAAAATGGCAAGGGCTTTCTGGAGAGCACCAAAGAACAGCGCCACGAATTGCTGGTAGCGCTGGATAAGGAAGCAGCCGCATTTCAAAAAACAAAGAAAGAAGAGGAACTGCCGCATTATTTCCGGATGATGAAAGAGTTGACCCTCTGGGGATTTTTCACCTCCGAAGTGGGCGCCACTAAAGCATTGCGCTATGTAGCGGTTCCGGGAAAATACGAGGGCTGTATCGACTATAAAAAAGGAGACAGGGCCTGGGCAACCTAGTGGGTTCAACCGAAACCGTTTCATTCATTTGTTCAACCAAAAAAAATCATCATGATCAGGAATAGAAGAGATTTTCTGAAAACAGCCGGACTGGCTGCAGCCGGTTTAAGTTTACCCTTTAGCGGTAAGTCGGGTTTGCTGAGCTCCTTCGCGCCGGATAAAAAAGCAGGTGCATTCGGGATACAGTTGTGGACGGTAAAAGAGAACCTGGCGGCAGATCCCAAAGGTACGCTGGCCAGCCTGGCACAATACGGATACAACCAGATCGAAAGTTTTGAAGGACCTAATGGCATGTTCTGGGGAATGAAAAACACGGAGTTCAAAAAATACATGGACGATCTGGGTATGAAAATTGTATCCTCGCATGCCAATAATACGGTGGATTTTGAACGCAAGGCCGCAGAAGCTGCTGAGATCGGAATGAAATACCTGATCTGCCCTTACAAAGGACCACAGAAATCCATTGACGATTTCAAAGGTTTTGCAGATGAGTTTAATAAGGCCGGGGAAATCTGTAAGAAGAACGGAATCCGTTTTGCGTACCATAACCACGACTATTCTTTCAAGGAACTGGATGGTAAGATACCCCAGGTGGTAATGATGGAGGGTACAGATCCTAAACTGGTGGATTATGAAATGGACATCTACTGGGTGGTTGCAGCCAACGAAGACCCGATCAAATGGTTCAAAAAATATCCTAACCGGTTCAGGTTATGTCATGTGAAAGATCAGACAAAATCTGCCAACGGAGGTATTGAGTCCTGTCATTTGGGAACCGGCACCATCGGGTTCGGCAAACTGCTGGCAGAAGCTAGAAAATACGGACTGCAGTACCATATTGTAGAGCAGGAAGCATTTACCGGATCAACGCCATTGAAAAGCGCCGAGATCGATGCAGCTTATATGAAGAAGCTGGTAGGCTAGCTAATACAACAAGACCATATTGTAATAGAAAAGCCCGGGCAACGCCCGGGCTTTTCTTGTATACGGTTGTAAATAGTAGGTTTAGAAAGCTCTGTATTCGCGCTTCACAAACTGGTTGGCATCATCGAAGTTGGTGATCTTCATGTTCGGACCATCCCACACCAGTTTAATATTTCTGCCCGGATAAGAAGCGTTGCCATTGGCGTTTTTCTTCTGAATATCATAACTGCGGATCGCCAGGTTGCCCATCAGCACACTTTCTGTGAGCGGGCCGGCTACATCAAATTTAGAGCTGAGGTTATTGGCCTGCGCGGAGCCATAGCCGGCAATGGCAGCCTCAACCCAGGCGGCATAATGCCCTTCGGCGCTGCCGGGCACTCTTTTAATGGTTTCGGGAACCACCGTGGTTTCGGTTAAGGAGGTTGGGAGGAGTTTAGGAACGGCGCCATAGGTACCGCACATCATCTTGCCCTTGGTACCAATGAACACAGCGCCATTGCCACCATCCCCCATCAGTTCGTTCGGGCCCAGTTCTTCCGGTCTTTCCGGCTGAATACCACCATCCATCCAGTGCAGCTTCACATCGGGCTTACCATTGATTCCTTTGAAAGTAAGAATGATATGAGAAGAGGTAGGACAGCTTTCAGGATAATAAGCCCTGGTCCATGGTTGCAGGTAACGGGTAGATACACTGCACTCAGCAGAAACCGGGTAACCCAATCCGAGCACGGCAAAAGCAGGGGCCATGTTATGACAGGCCATATCGCCCAGTGCGCCGGTACCATAATCCCACCAGCCGCGCCAGTTGAAAGGAAGTAATCCGTCTACATAATCTTTTTGAGGAGCTGTACCCAGCCAGAGGTTCCAGTCCAGTTCGGGTGGAATGGTTCCCTTGGTAGTAGGCCAGCCAATACCCTGCGGCCATACCGGACGATCGGTGAACGCATAGATGGTGGTAACATCACCGATTAAACCGGCATTGTACCAGTCGATCATTTTGCGAACCCCATCACCGGAAGCGCCCTGGTTACCCATCTGTGTAACCACTTTGTAATCGTGCGCAGCCCTGGTAAGCATGCGTGCTTCATAGATATCATGTGTCAGCGGCTTTTGCACGTACACATGTTTTTTGAGCTGCATGGCAGCCATGGCCTGCACCCCGTGCATATGGTCGGGCGTGGAAACGGAAACAGCGTCAATATGTTTGTGCTCTTTGTCGAGCATTTCGCGATAGTCCTTGTAGTATTTGGCTTTTGGAAAACGTCCCCTGGTTTTTACGGCCTGGCGGTCGTCCACATCGCAAAGGAACGCGATGTCGGCCTTACCGCTTTGGGCAAAATTCCAGATATCGCTCTCACCCTTACCGCCCACGCCAATGCCGGCAATCTGCAGCTTATCGCTGGGGGCCAGGAACCCGCGTCCAAGTACATGACGGGGTATAATGTAGAAACCCGCGGCAGCAAGGCCTGCATTGCGCAGGAAAGAGCGGCGGGAATTGGTTGCTGCGGGTTGATCGTTGGCCGCAGTAACAGGATTTTTTTTCTTTTTCATATTGCGCAGTTATAGGCTATGAATATAAATATTTTTCCGGAAGGAAGAAGGGGAGATCATGTTATATTATATGAAAGGGGCGATCCGTGAAACAAGTATTATCTTGTAGTATATAACTGAACAACTATGTCTACACTGTTGGAACAACTGCAACTGATGCACCGCTTTTATGCAACCGGCGCCACCAGGTCCTATGCATTTCGCAAGCAGCAACTCCTGATGCTGAAAAAAGCGGTGGAAGCAAATGAGGAAGCCATCTATGCGGCCCTGGAAGCCGACCTGCATAAGAGCCGGGAAGAATGTTGGGTTACGGAAAACGGCTTCTTTTTAACCGAACTGAAAGATGCACTGGCCAACCTCAAAAAGTGGATGGAGCCGGAACCTGTTCCCACCAACCTGTTGAACCTTCCATCCAGCAGCAAAGTGCTGCGCGAACCATTGGGGGTGGTGCTGATCATTGGTCCGTGGAACTATCCGTTTCAATTGTTGTTCACCCCCCTGATCGGTGCATTGGCAGCCGGTAATTGCGTGGTGCTGAAGCCCAGTGAATTTGCACCGGCCACGGCCAAAGTGATGCAGCAGATCATTGCATCCTGCTTTCCGCCCGAACAGGTCTTGTATGTTCCGGGAGACGGGGCAACCGTGATCCCGGAAATGATGAACCATTTTACGTTCGATCATGTGTTCTATACCGGCAGCACGGCGGTAGGAAAGATCATTTACAAAATGGCCGCAGAAAAACTGGTCCCGGTAACGCTGGAGCTGGGCGGAAAAAGCCCGGTAGTGGTGGAAGCGGATGCCAATATACGGGTGGCCGCCAAGCGGATCGCCATGCCCAAGTATTCCAATGCGGGGCAGATGTGTGTGGCGCCCGATTATGTGCTGGTGCACCAGAGCAGGCAGGCGGAACTGATACAGGCGCTGCAACAGGTGATCCCGCAGTTTTATGGAACGGATTCCTCAGCGGCAGAAGGCTATGGCAGGATCGTCAATGAAAAACAGTTCAACCGGATTCTGGGATACCTGAAAGACGGAACCATTGTGTACGGCGGTCAATACAACGCAGCCGAATTATACATAGCACCCACCGTGATGGTGGATATAGCACCGGATGCACCCGTGATGAAAGAAGAAATCTTCGGGCCCATCCTGCCGGTGATTCCGTTCAATACCATGGAAGAAGCCCAGGCCATCATCGCGCAGAACCCCAACCCGCTGGCGTTTTATGTATTCACTTCATCGGCCGATAAAGAAAAAGCCTGGCTGGAAGCCGTTCCCGCAGGAGGCGCCTGTGTGAACACGGCCAGCCTGCACCTGACCAATCCGAACCTGCCCTTTGGCGGAAGGGGATTCAGCGGAACGGGGGCATATCATGGCAAATACAGTTTCGACACGTTCAGTCATAAAAAAGCCGTGATGAAGACCCCCACCTGGTTCGATCCTGCCTTAAAATATCCACCCTTCACCGGAAAACTTAAACTGCTGAAATGGCTGGTGGGCTAGTGCGCCAACCATTTAGCCGATACATTGTTGTATGAGAAAACCCATTGTAATTGCCGTGGTGCTTGTTGCCGCAGCAATGCTGATTAAACAGAAAGACATGACCTGGAGACAATCCCTGCTCAAAACCCTGTACCCGCTGATCATGCTGAAGGGGAAACTCTTTGGTAATAAGCAGGACATCAAACTGAACCCCGGCAAAGTAGTTCCCGCGGCCTCTTTTTACGACCTGCAGGCGGTGAGGAACAATGGCGATACATTGCATTTCTCCACCCTGAAAGGGAAGAAGGTCCTGATCGTGAACACGGCCAGTGATTGTGGATTTACCGGACAGTACGAAGCGTTGGAAAAACTCCACCGGCAATACGGCAACCAGTTGGTGATCCTCGGATTTCCAGCCAATGATTTTAAGGAACAGGAGAAACAATCGGATACCGTCATTGCGGAATTTTGTACAATCAATTATGGGGTCAGCTTTCCGCTGATGCAGAAAAGCAGCGTGGTGAACGGCCCGGCGCAGCATGCTGTATATCAATGGCTGAGCCATGCTACATCCAATGGATGGAACAATCAGCCGCCTGTATGGAATTTCAGTAAATACCTGGTAGATGAGGAAGGCGTGCTGGTTGCGTTCTATACACAGATGGTTTCACCGCTGGATCCGGCTGTAACGGGACAGCTCAAATAAATCTTCAATAAACCGCTAATCAGATTTAGATCGGACATTTTTCGTGGTAATTGATCAGCTCAATCGGCGTGCGTTCAATTACATAGCCTTTATAGGTAGTAGCCACTTCGTCCAGCACCGCTTCAATTTCTTCCTGCAGCATCAGGGTAACCAGCCTTGCGCGGAACTCTTTAATGCCGGGCAGCCCTTTCAGGTAATTGGCGTAATGCCTGCGCATTTCGAAGATGCCCACTTTCGAACCCTTCCATTCCAGCGATTTGCGTAGATGTTTTTTGCAGACTTCCACCCGTTCTTCCACAGTAGGGAAGGGCAGTATTTCTCCCGTGGCTACATAGTGCTTGATTTCGCGGAAGATCCAGGGGTAGCCGATGGCGGCCCTGCCGATCATGATGCCGTCTACACCATAACGTTCTTTATACGCTTTGGCTTTCTGCGGACTGTCGATGTCTCCGTTGCCGAAGATGGGAATATGGATGCGTGGGTTGTTCTTCACTTTGGCAATCAGGCTCCAGTCGGCCTCGCCCTTGTACATTTGCGAGCGGGTTCTGCCATGAATGGCCAATGCCTTGATGCCCACATCCTGTAAGCGTTCGGCAACCTCTTCAATGTTCCTGGTGTTCTCGTCCCAACCCAGCCTGGTTTTAACGGTCACCGGCAATTGGGTGCTCTTCACCACGGCATCGGTTAAACGCACCATCAGGTCCACATCTTTCAGCACACCGGCGCCCGCACCTTTGAGGGCCACTTTTTTAACCGGGCAGCCAAAGTTGATGTCGAGCAGGTCGGGGTTGACCGCTTCTACAATTTTTGCGCTGAGGGAAAGGGCTTCTTCATCTCCCCCAAAAATCTGGATACCAATGGGACGTTCATAGTCGAAAATGTCCAGCTTGTGCCGGCTTTTGATGGCATCCCTGATCAAACCCTCACTGCTGATGAATTCCGTATACATGAGGTCGGCCCCGTTGTCTTTACAAACAGCACGGAACGGAGGATCGCTTACATCTTCCATGGGCGCCAGTAGCAGCGGAAAATCAGGTAGTTCTATTTGATCAATTTTTACCATATTGCGTTCGATACCTTTTATACTTTTTGGGGTGTGCTCTTAAAGGAATTTGCGAAATTACAATCTTATTCTTCAAATCAATGAATCAGAAGCCTCCTATTGGTTATGCCGTTCAGTTTGCCCTTTTACTGGGATTGCTGGGGGTCGCATTTATGATCAGCAGCCTCGTTATGGGATTGGTGGCCGCACAAGTGATGAACAAACCCTTGTTGCAAGCCGCTGCCGACCTGGTTAAGCCCGAAAATGCCAACCTGGCCAGGCTACTGAATACGACTACTACTTTTATTGCTTTCTTCCTTCCTGCGCTGGCAGTGGCCAGGCTGGCGAGTAAACAACCACTGGCTTACCTGGGATTCAACAGCCGGTTTTCTTCCAGGCAGATTGGCCTTGTGGGCCTGATTACACTGGGCTCGCTGTTTTTAAGCGGCGCATTGGGCACATTGAATGAAATGATCCCGATGCCGGCTTCTTTTTTAAAGAACGCCCGGGAGCTGGAAGAACAATACCGGTCCGCCATGATTGGCATGGCCACCATGCGCTCCTTCTCCGATTATGTACTGAGCCTGCTGGTGATTGCACTGGCGCCTGCTATTTTTGAGGAAGTCCTTTTCAGGGGCAGCATGCAAAGGATCCTGACCGGCTGGACCAAAAATGCCTGGGCGGGCATCCTGATCACTTCCATTATTTTCAGCGCTATACATGGTTCATACTTTGGATTTCTGCCAAGGCTGGCGCTGGGTATTATCCTGGGAATGATTTTTTTCCTGAGTGGAAATCTCTGGCTGAGCATTGCCATGCATTTCCTGAACAATGCCATTGTGGTAACACAAATGTATTTTTTAACCAGGATGGGCAAGCCCATTCAGCAGGCCATGGACGAGTCGATGCCGGTATGGTACAGCGTCATTGCCATAGCGATTCTCTACTACGCATTCCGCCTGTTTAAGAAGGAATCGAAGCAAATAAATCCACCAACACAACCCGCTGCCGAATATGGAACCATGGATTAAGATTTTTGCCACCCGCAGTATTGCGGAGGCGAGTATTGTCCGGGGCATGCTGGAAGAGAACCAGGTACCTGTACAGCAACTGAACAAACAGGACAGCAGTTACCTGAACTTCGGCGACATAGAACTCTATGTGCCGGCACATTTAAAAGATACCGCCGTGCAACTGGTACAGAAAAGCCTGTTGAATTAAACCACCCAAGTTAAACAGACATTAAACAGACAGCACAACTGCATTGCGCGCAATGGTGTAAATTCGCGAACAAATTCCCTATTCCGCACCAAACCAATCCCCATGGCCCTGAACCTAGCAACCTTAAGAACCAGAGCAATCACTGCTGTAGTATTTGTAGTGGTGATGCTGGGAGGAATCATGTGGAATGCCTGGAGTTACGATACGCTTTTTCTGCTGATCCAGATAGGCTGTGTATTTGAACTCATCCGGCTGATCCGGCTGATGGATGCGGGATACAATCGGTTTCCGCTGCCGGGGTTCAAATACCTGGTGTTGGGTCTTGTTTATTTAACGCTGCCCTTTATGGCCATGCGGTATTTTTACCGGCACGGTACGGATTATTTCAACGGGCCTGCATGGACGCTGTCGATGATATTGATAGCATCCATCTGGATCAACGATACCATGGCCTACCTGGTGGGCTCCTTAATCGGTAAAACCCCGCTCTCCCCCATATCACCCAAAAAAACATGGGAAGGAACGGCAGGCGGCGCCCTGCTGGCGGTGCTGGCGGTCACAGCCGGAGCGCACCAGATCTGGAACTTCCCCATACTGCCGTTGGTATTGATCTCCGCCACAGCCGCGGTAACCGGAACCCTGGGCGATCTGCTGGAAAGCAAGCTCAAAAGAACCGCGGGGGTAAAAGACAGCGGCCAGATCATGCCCGGCCACGGCGGCTTCCTGGACCGGTTCGATTCCCTGCTGATTGCGGCACCGGCCGTATGGTTGGTTTTGTACCTTTTCCGGTATACATTTGCCGTTCAATAAGGACCAATGACCATACACAGAGAAGGATATAAAACCATTGCCGTAACCGCCCTGATTGTAGGCGTAATTAACCTGGTTTCTTTTAGTTTACTGGGTGAGGAGCTGCAATGGCTGGCCATTACCCTGTTTGTGGTAACCTTCGGGCTGCTGCTGTTCATCATATCCTTCTTCAGAATCCCCAACCGGGTATTTACCATCAACGACAAGCAGATCATCAGCCCCTGCGATGGGAAAGTGGTGGTGATAGAGGAAATCACCGATGTGGAGTATTTTAAGGATAAGCGAATCCAGATCAGCATTTTCATGAGTCCGGCCAATGTGCACGTGAACCGCAACCCCATGAGCGGGGAGGTAACTTATAACCAGTACCACAAGGGCAAGTACCTGGTGGCCTGGCATCCCAAATCATCCACCGAAAACGAACGCTGGAGTGTGGCGGTGAAGAACAACCATGGAGAAATATTATACAAGCAGATTGCCGGGGCCCTGGCCAGGCGGATCTGTAACTATACCCGGGTGGGCCAGACCGTAAAACAGTGCGATGAGTACGGATTTATTAAGTTCGGCAGCCGGGTAGATGTGTTGTTGCCCGTGGGAACCAAGGTAAATGTGCGCCTGAACCAGGCGGTTAAGGGCGGAATAGACGTATTGGCAAGCTGGTAGGTGGGTTCGGTAGTGGGGTCGGCGGCGGGTCTGGGCCAATTTTAACAGATCCGGGAGGCCGGGATTGACCAAAATCCCTAACTTTAGGTACATTCAAAATAAAAAACAAGAGACATGAAAAAATTACTGGTATTTGCTACAGCAGCATTTTTGTTTAGCGGTGTTGCCTTTGCACACGGCGGTGATGGTAAGAAATGTGCCAAGTCTAAAGAGTGCGGCATGAAAGAAGGCAAAGACATGAAGGATTGCAAAATGAAAGGTGGCAAGGACATGAAAGACTGCTGCAAGAAAGACGCAAAGAAAAAAGAAACCAAGCCTGCTGAAAAAGCATAAGGGTTCACCAACTATATCGAAGCCGTCCTGAGTAATCAGGGCGGCTTTTTGTTTGTGGGTGGTTATATAAATTTTTGAGATTTTTTGGTTGTATCGCTGAATTTTTTATATTGTGTTATTGTTGCATGTGTTTCTCCCCCCCAAGAATTTACTTTCCGTAACTGCAATGCTGATCTGTGAAGGATGGGGCGTTGACTTACCCCTTTGTGGGACTGAGATGGCGTGAGCGTGGGGGGGCTACTTTTTTTGCCTGGGAAAGTGCGATTGTGACTAAGTGATTTGTGGATTATTGGGGTGGTGGGTGGTTCTTACTTTTAAGTATTAGCGGCATTTTAAAATAAATAATCAGACTATGACAAAACTAGAGATTCTTCAAAGAATAAAATTTGGTGAACGAATTGCAGAGGAAGAGACTGAGAATTTGGAAAAGTATTTTGTTGAAACTGAGGATTGGAGACGAGTTTTCAGCGGAGAAGTTGACGTGATATATGGATCAAAGGGAGCTGGTAAAAGTGCTATTTATGCAATTCTTGATAAGAACAGAGACCAACTGTTTGACAATAGTATTTTACTGACAACAGCAGAAAACCCTAGAGGTAATACTGTATTTGAAGGATTATCTATAGAACCGCCAACTGGGCAAACTGAATTCGTCAGACTTTGGAAGCTTTATTTTCTCGTGATAACTGTTTCTGAATTTGATGAGTGGGAGTTGAGCAATAAATATTTTATAGAGTTAAAAGAAATACTTCAAGCGTCATCTTTGATACCTCAACAAAAGGGACTTAAGGCAATTCTAAAAACCTGTAGAGATTACATTCGACATTTTATGAATGTAGAATCAATGCAGCCTGGAGTTGATCTAAACCAAGTAACTGGGCTTCCTTCAGGAGTAAACTTTAAAGTGTCATTTAGAGAAACAAGTAATAATGAATTTCTATCAGGTATTAAGTCAATTGATTATCTCTATGACTTATTAGAGAAAGCTCTTGTTGAAGCTAAATTCATTCTCTGGATAGCTGTAGATCGTTTGGACGTAGCCTTTACAGAGAATCTAGAACTAGAAACGAATGCGCTAAAAGCTCTATTCAAAGCTTATCGTGATTTAGTTCCCTTAAATTACCTTAAGATAAAAATCTTTCTTCGAGATGATATTTGGAGGAGATTAACGGAAGATGGTTTTCGAGAAGCCAGCCACATTACTAAAACGTTGACAATAGCATGGAACAGGGAGTCTATTATAAATTTATTGATTAGGCGAATTTTAAATAATCCAGAGATTATTAATGAATTCAAAATCACTAGAGAAAGTGTAATAGGTGATTTAACAAACCAAGAAGAATTGTTTTATAGAATTTTCCCTGATCAGATTGATGTTGGCGATAAAAAACCAAAGACACTTGACTGGATTTTAAGTCGATTAAGAGATGGGAAAAGTGTAATTGCCCCACGTGAACTAATTCACCTTCTAAATGAAGCAAGACAAGAACAAATAAAACGAATCCAAATTGGCCAAAATGATCTTGAGAGTGAAAATCTAATTGGGCGCTATGCATTTAAGTCGGCCTTGGATACAGTCTCAAAGGTTCGTCTAGAGCAAACGATCTATGCTGAATATCCAAGCTTAAGACGTCTTATTGAAAAATTAGAAGGTGAGAAAACCGAGCAAAGAATTGAAACACTTGCTGCCATTTGGTCTACTGATCATGACCAAGCAAAGGTTGATATTAAAAGGCTATGTGACATTGGTTTCTTTGAGGAGAGAGGTGATAAACAGAATCCAAGATACTGGGTTCCATTTATATATAGAGCCGAGTTAAAGATGATTCAAGGTGCAGCTGAATAAAACTACTGCCAACAAAAGCTATAACAAGTGACGGGGATCAGTAATTAAGTTTTATCTTCACTATTACGTTAAGTAATGGTGAAGAATGACGTTCTCCTAAGTCGCCACTGGTTATAGCCAAACGTTAGCAGTAACCTAAACAATCATTATGTATCAGACAATGAGAGCGGAAATTATGGAGAAGGGAGTTGCTATTGAAGCCGGCATTTCTGGTATCCTTGGTTATATTCTAAATATTGAACCAGAAACATCAAAATCATTAGGGTATCAAAATACTGCTTTAAGTTTTAATGCTAAAGTTAATCTACTCACAGATTTAAAATTTGTTCCTAAAGAAATTGCCCGCCAATTTCAAATATTTGCTGAAGTTAGAAATAAATTTGCTCATGTTCAATATGTAGACAATTTCACTAAATGCTTTGAGATTGTTAAAGACCATAAAAAATATTTGTTAGACACATTTACAAAATCGGCTCCTGTTGACTTAGACGAAGAAGGGTTACTTCATTTAGGCTTTACATTCTTATGTTTCAATATCGGAATGTGTATGATGTACCCCTAAAATAGGTCAGGTATTTAAGATTGAATTTTTCATCTTAA
>JAECQP010000012.1 GCA_015999745.1 Sphingobacteriia bacterium
GAAGTTCATGACCAGTATGACGGCCCTGTTGAATACCACGTTCAAAGCCTATGGCAGGGGCATTTCTGCGGTGAATGCAGCCGTGTCTTACAATCTGCAAAACGGCATCAGTGGTGCGGCGTCTCCGTTCAACCTGAGTTATCCCAATATCCTGCTCAGCAGGGGCGATCTACCGAACACCAACAGCGCTACTGCCGTTGCAGAAGCAGGCAATGCGGTAAAGTTCACCTGGGAGAACAACGCAGGCATGGGCAAGGCCAAGGTTACCGACAAAGTGATTCTGGTGGTGCACTGCCCTGCATTGAATCATACCGTGTATATACCGGGTGGGAACATGCGCGGTGAACTCACGCAAAGCCTTAGCGTGGCAGCGTTCACCGGAGAAACCGTAGAGACCTGGCTGGCTTTTATTGCCACCAATGAAACCGTGGTATCCAACAGCATGTATACCGGATCGGTCAACATTGCACCATAGCAGGCAATTCATTCAATCATCCCGTTCAGCACTACGCTGAACGGGTTTTAAAACCAAGATTATGGAACTCCATATCCTCAGAACCTATTATCCCAACGGAATCAATGGTTTGTTGCTGGTGGATCAAACCATCTGCTGCAACAGCATTGAGCTTCCCTGGCAAGAGAACGAACCCTGTATTTCCTGTATCCCGGAAGGCCGTTATCCTGTCCTTAAAAGACACAGCGATCGATATGGCTGGCACCTGCATGTTGCGGATGTTCCGGGTAGATCGCTGATCCTGATGCACCCGTTCAACCATGCACTCGAAGAATCCAAAGGCTGTATTGCCCCGGTGAGCGAACTGACGGGGCAGGGGATGGGAACCCGCTCCCGGATTGCGTTTCACCGTTTGCGGACGGCCGTGTATCGGGCGATGGATCTGCAACAACCTGTTTTTTTAACCATTCAAAAAGCATTCAATGAAAAAGACTAAAAAATCAACAACCACTACCATTATTGAACGTGCCAAAGCGCCTACACCGCGGTTCTTTAAGCAACTCCGGAACATCGGGTTGCTGCTGGCTTCTGTTAGTACAATTGTAGTCACTGCACCGATCAGTTTACCGGCTGCTGTTGTTACTGCCGCCGGTTATATTGGTGTTGCGGGCGGTGTTATGAGTGCCGTGAGCCAGTTAACCGTTCAATCTCCTAACCAATAAAAAATCAATTCTATGGAACAGCCATTTCAGAAGCTTACCCATTGTGGTTTTGATATCGTTACCGGTACGGCATTCGCCTTGTATTTTTCTATGACGATCAACGATGTTTTAACCACCGTTGTACTGGCAGCCATTGGTGCGGTGGTGAGTTTTTGCACTTCGCTGGCTTTAAGGAGGCTCATTAAGTGGTTTAAAGGTAAATAGCAGGTATATACCGTCTCCTGATTATTCAGCGTTATGCCTACATTTTAGGTTTGTTTGTAACCCCTTTATTTATTCAATCTAAAGGGATTTTATGTATACTGTTTTTGAACTATTGAACGGATTGATGGACCAGATTGTTCCCCGTCCTGGTTATGCTGTTGGATCGGCCAAAGAGCAGGATAAAATACTGGAAGCCATCGAAAGCCTGCAGATCCATTTTCTGAAAGCCCATCTGGCGCAGGATGCAGGCAAGATCGGCAAAGTAGCTGTACGGTCTTCCCAGGCTGTTGGAGGTTATTTGCTGAACAGTGTGTATGAATACAACCTGGCAGAACCGGCTGCGATTTATCAGAACATGCAAAACGGCCTTTGTGGCTTTATTGATAGTTTGCACAGGAACTTCCCCGGCCAGTTCGATTACAGTTTGCCCATGCCGCAACCCGTCTGGCAAAAGATCAGGACTGTATTGGAGAAAAGCCTGTTGGGCCTTGGTAAGCAAGGGGTATCAAAGGAGTTAATTGCCCTGATCCGTTCTGAACTCAACCACTCCTGCAGGGACCACACGCCGGATTACATCACCGGACAATATTGGCAAACCCTGGCGCAACACCTGGAAGAACTGGATCCCGAATTTAACCGGGAAACGGTGCCATTCAACGATGCTGTAGTGAACACGCTGGTGGGCTGTAATTTTAATTCCGGGAAGTTGATTCACTATGTGCTGGAAACAGCAGCAGCCGATTTAACCGATGAAGATGCCCCCGTGGCTTATTGGACAGACCTGTTGAAGCGAATCAACAGACTACCCATTACCCCGGAGATGCAGTTGTACCGGAATACGGATTCCTGCCAACAGCAGTTGATACAGTCGATCAATACGGAACTATTTGCCGCGGAGCAACTGCATCGGGAAGATGAAATGCAGGATAAGTTAATCATCGGCTTGTCGGTGGACCAGTTTGCTTTGTTGATCCGTTTGATGGTTGATGCCCATATTTTTAAATGCGAGAACATCAACCAGCTCCTCCGGTTTTTCAGCAGGCATGTACAAACCACCCGGACATTACAGATTTCTGCTGAAAGCCTTCGCCAGCGCTATTATACCATCAGCAAGGCTTCTGTAAAAATCATGCGCGATCATCTTGTGGAAATGATGAATAAACTGAAAGGGTATTAGGGAGGGCTAAATGGTAATGAGCCATATATCCGAATCAAGGGTAAATGGTTACAGGATTTTGGCTTTATCAGGGCCAAAATATCTGTATCCAGGCGGCAGATAAAAAGCTGGTTATCACAGTAGAGGAGGCCCTTTAATCTGATCCTGAAATTTTGCCTTTAACCATAGAAAAATTAGGTTATTCCGCTGATTTATTTATATTGTGTAATTGTTGCTTGTATCACCACTCCCCGAAAATTACTTTGTTGAAACTGCAATGCCTTTCCTCACCGAATAGGGCATTGACTTACCCCTTTGTGGGACTGAGGTGGCGTGAGCGTGGGGGAGGACCCAATGTATGATTTAGCAGTTCTCTTAAGTAGATATAAGCCTTCTAGTTGAAATGGTGCGGGTGTAATCAAATGATTATGGGTTGTTATAGTGAGAAGGGGTTCTTACTTTTAAGTGTTGTGTGCAATACTGAAGAGTCAAATAACTTGGTGGAGTTACTTATATTTGAATAAACTAAAAATAAAATGAGTATAGATATTTCAAAAATTGTAAGCAAGTTTGACACAGCTCAAGACTCTCTTGTTCTTCAGCAATCTGACTTATCGCTGCAATCTATTTCTGACATGGTAGAGAGTGGCTCTATTGATATTAGTCCAAAATATCAGCGTAGAGAGCGTTGGGACGAAGTAAAAAATTCTGGTCTAATTGAATCCTTTTTATTAAATATTCCTGTACCTCCTATTTATTTGGCTGAAGATGAATACGGAGTTTATTCAGTAATTGACGGTAAGCAAAGAGTGACGGCAATTTACAAATTCCTCAAGGAAAATTTGGCGCTACGACATTTAGAGAAATTCAATGAATTAGAAGGATATAACTTTGAGGGTTTACCTACTCCTCTTAAAAATGCATTAAAAATTAGACCATATTTAAGAGTTGTCACTTTATTGAGACAATCCGATCCTGATTTAAAACATGAAGTTTTTCTAAGACTAAACAAAGCTGGTGTTGCTCTTAATGCCCAAGAAATCAGGAATGTTGCATTTAGGGGAAAGTTCAATGAAATGTTATTTGAACTTTCTGAAGCCCCCTATTTAAAAACACAATTAAAAGCAACTAAAGAAAGTAAAACCTACAGGGAAATGATTGATGTGCAATATGTATTGCGTTTTTTTACAATAAAAGAGTTTTGGAAGAATTTCCCAGGTAACATGGATAAGGCAATGGATAGGTTTATGGCTGCGAATTATAAAAATTCAGCACAGGTAATTGAAGGCCAGAAAAAGGATTTTTTAGACGCATTGAATTTCTGTCAAGCAATTTGGGGTAAAGACGGCTTTTTGAAACCTAATTCAAATAGCCGAGTTCTTCAAGGTTTTTATGATATTCAAATGGTATGCTCATCTATGCTCTCCGCAAGACAAAAATCAATATTGATTGGCAAAAAAACTCAAGTTAAAAACGCATTAGTAAAGGCATTGAAAGATGATTCCGACTTTTCAGAGTCAGTCACTCAATTTACATCCAACCCTACCAATGTAGAGTATAGGATTTCAAAGTTTATTGAAGTACTTAAATCCATTTAATGTCTGCGAAGTCCGACTTGATGACTCGTCTCGAATATTTGAGCGATGCAATAATGGAGGAGCCCTCTTTAATCGATGTAGGAGTATTACCCTCAACTCATAACGGCGTTGCAAACTTACTTAGAAAGGGGTTAGGCATTGTTGCTTTTAATATAATAGAAGACTTTATAAAAAAGAGAGCTGAGGAAGCCTTATTATCGGTTTCAAATTCGGGTGTAAGTTTTGCTAATTTGACAAATGCCCTTAAAGAATCCTCTACTTTAGGTGCGATAAAATCTCTCCTTTTCAATGCAAATCTATTAAAGAAAGATCCGGCTTTTGATGTAATCAATTTGGTCCAAACTGAGGCGTATAATGTTTATTCAACTAAAGTCCATCCATTTTCACTTTCAAAATATTCTTTAGTTTATTCTGAATCAAATGTGTCATCAAGTGCGATTCCCGACTTACTAAAATCGTTTGGTATAGATAATTGTTGGCCAACATTAAAATTAATTTCTGATTCAATTTGTGGCGGTATTCCGGATTTAGCAAGCGCTTTTAATAATGCAAGTCAACGAAGACATAGTGCAGCACACAATGTTGATTTTAACTATTCTCATGTGTGGTTAAGCAATATTAAATCTGAAATTTTGGCTATAGCTGCAGCAATTGATATAGCACTGTCTGCCAAGTGTAGGCAAATCAATAGATTTCCGGCAAATCAAATTTCCAGTTTAGACATTTCTATAGACTTGAACTATAGATTTATCGAGTTAGTTTCACCGACCTTATTCAAAGAGAGAAAAAACCTCGGAGGGAAAGTAATTAAAAACTGGCCAACCCTTGCTGCTGCAATTGCAAGCCATCAGCCAAGACTAATAACCAAAAAGGAATTTCTCATTATTTTAAATTCAAGCAGTAGGATAATTGATTGGCACACAGCTTAACTGATGTACTGAACAACATCAGCTTGGCAAAAGTTAGGCTGACGAATATCGCCCATCGACTTTTGGAATACTGACTCGACTTCAGTAAATTGGCCATCAACTAATCTGCTAGTAGTGGGCCAAGCCAGCGATAGAATCACAGATACCAAATACTCAATTTTAGCCTTTGGAGGCAGCACATACAATGAATGATCACATGAATGTTAATGAAACCAGTGAAATAGACCCTCTGGGGGAAAGCGATCGTACTCAGTCCAATTTTGTCCGAGAATTGGTACAACTTTATAATAAACCAGTTCCAACACCCGCAGCGTACTTATTGACATCCCCACCAAAATGCATTGTGCAGTTCTGGGATGATCTTGACCGATTGCCTCTGGATGTTAAAGATTGTATGGCATCATGGAAGCAGCTCGAACAGTCTGGATTCGAACTTCAGGTTTTCGACGAGAAGTCAACGAGGGAATTTATACGTGTCCATTTGGGTTCAAGATATGTAAGGGCTTTTGATAAGTGCTATCATCCTTCAATGAAATCAGACTATTTCCGTTACAGCTACATTTATGTAAAGGGCGGCTTTTATATCGATGCTGACGATATCTATCACGGCAAGACAATAGATCACCTCTTCACTGATGGAAGGTTGAAACTTCAACCATTCTGCTACGACATTGCAACAGCTCAAATGGTTCAACCTTCAGTTTTTCTCAATCCGGAGGCAGACAAGCTAGGCTGGATTTTCTACTTCAATACCACCCCTATGATCGCAGGTCCAAATCATCCTATAATAGAGCGTGCACTTCTGAATGCAACAGCAGCTCTTGAGCAAGAATCAAGCGATGAATTACCTGAAGTTCAGGCAACCACTGGTCCTGGTAATCTCACGAGATCTATATTTGAAGTGATGACCGAAGAAAGTTGCCGGGAGGAAACGCTGCTGGTTTTGCATGACTGGGAGACGACTTCCACAAGTAAATGGCCACTCAGTTACCGAAATGATAAGAGAAACTGGAGACTGTCAAATCAACAAATCTATCGAGCGTTAAGGGGGGCGGAAGATCAGTGAACTTAGCACGCCCATCAATAGCAGTTGTCGGTTATGTTTTCCGATTATGGTTGAATCTTCGCCGGCTGTTACCCAAGAGAAAGTGTAAAGTATTCTCTGTTCAAGGTGCCGGAACAGTCCCTGCAATTAGCATGATCTATGTCATCAATCTCGACCGTGAACCGAGCCGTTGGTCCAAGATGAAGAAACAGCTTAAGTACATTTTGGATTCATCGGGAACAGAAATTCTGAGGCTCACTGAGCGCCATGTCGCCGTCGATGCCAATCAATTCTCGCAGGAGCTAGGCAATTACGCTGAAGTTGATCCATTTTATACGTTAGGAGATCAGCTTTTTGTAGAACCCCAACCTTTAGTTCTTCCTACGCGTCTTGAGTTAAATACCCCAATTCGAATGAGCCGAGCGGAAATTGCAGTCGCCCAGTCACATATCAATGTTTGGAAGAAAGTTTCTGCGGGTAATTATGAGTATGTACTTATTCTTGAAGACGATACATGGTTTCATTCCAGATTTGCCAAATATCTGGATCAGGCTTGGGCCGAAATAGTGGCAGAAAATGATGTAAAAGGTAAATTCGATGTTCTTTATGTGTCGTATCTCGAAGTGAAGCACGGTGCTCCAAAAAACTTTATTTCAAGTAATGTATTCCGCCCGATGAGAGGGCTCTGGCATTTGTCCGGATATGTTCTCTCTCGCGAAGGTGCGGAAAAACTCATCCGCCTGCTTCCTTGTCGTGGCCCCGTTGACCTCTGGATAAATAAGCATTTTGAAGCATTGGATGTACGTGCAATTAAAAGTTCTCTTATTAGCCAACGACGCGACTTTAAATCTACCAACTCATATTCAATACTCCCTTCGCTTACTAAAATCGGTGTTATCAATAGTGAAGGTGCATCTTCATTCAATATCCGCCCAATTGAGTATCCTGTGTTTGCTTTTGGTCCAGAAGGTTCTGGCCATTCATCACTTGCGATGGCTTTGTCCATGCTGGGGTACAGATGTTGCAGTGATTTTAAAAATTTACCCGCTTCTGAGATGGAGCGACTTCTTACGGGAAAAGAAGATCGTATTTTTAACGCATATGTAAACATTGGATCTTTGAATGCAAATATCTGGGAACTTCGAATTCGCTACCCCAAGGCCAAATTTATTATTACCGCTACCAATGATAGTACTACAGACTGCACTTCCCCATGTGTTGAGGGCGACCTTAATGGTGCCAACACTACTGTACTTCACCTGCATGAATTAAATAAATGGCAAGTCATTTGCGAGCACCTCAGATGTGCTCCGCCTGCATGCTCTTTCCCGGAGCTAAAGGATCTAGGTCAAAGAGAAATTCTCGACGAAATCATCGAAGTAGATAAGGTTCCAAAATGTAAAATACCCAGGCGAGATAATTCACCATGGCTGGTTGAGCTTCATAGTTGGTGGAAAGGTATTAACTCTGTTGTAGAAGAAGATGGGCTGAAGGGAAATGGGAGGTTAGTTAGGATCATCGACCGTTTGGAACATCTTGATACGCAACGCTGGCTCCTACGGAGTGATACTTTCGCAGATAATTTAGCGTTGTTTCGTCCTTCAAACATCGAATTTCGTTCAGGAATAGGGGCAATATTTTCAATTAAAAAGGAGCCCCTCGGTGTTCGAGATTATTCTGCAGCATCGTTATGCAGTCTTGATCAGTATTTGTTTGGGAAATTCGAAGCGACCATTCAAGCGTCAAATGTGCCCGGTGTGATCACCGGCATATTCCTATACCGTATTTCACCACGACAAGAAATAGATATCGAGATTGCAGGTAACCGACCAGACCGCCTTTTGGTCAATGTCTTCTATAACCCGGGTGATGAAGGAGCAAATTTTGGCTATGGCTATAGAGGCGCGCCAACCTATATTGAACTTGGATTCGATGCATCCAAGGCATACCATCGCTTTGCTATTGAATGGAGTGCGTGCGAAATTAGATGGTTAGTTGACGATAAGCTCGTCCATAGGCGTTCGATCTGGGATCCGACACCAATCCCAAATCTTCCAATGACGTTTCATGTCAACAGTTGGCTAACTCGTTCTAAACAGCTTGCCGGGCGAATCAAAAACCGATGTCTTCCTGCAACCATAATAGTAGGTAAGATTGCTCTGGAGGCAAATCCTATTATTGCCTTGTCCAAATCTTATGATCAACAGCAGTCATAATATAGGTTGATAATTTTTAATTCAAGTCAGCTAGCACAATGAAAATATTATCATTCAACCCAGGCCATGATGGCGCATTCGCTTATCTCGATGATGGGCATTTAGTTGCTTCCATTGAGGCCGAGAAACATTCTCGTTATCGTCACTCAACACTGTCTATTCCAGATGTATTCAGCGCTCTTGCTGAACTCAAAGAAGTTCCTGATGTGCTTTGTAGAGGTGGGTGGTGGCCTAGCGAGGGCTATCTATCTGAACATCGCTTTCAAGCAGGATATCATGGCGTTAGCAACAGCGATATAATTGTTGGCTCACAGCGCCTCTTGGGGAAGGCAGTTAGATATTTCTCATCTTCCCATGAACGTTCCCATCTTCTCTGTGCTTTTGGTATGTCGAATCTGCCTAAAGGAACCCCATGCTATGCATTACTTTGGGAAGGAGTAATCGGATCATTTTACAAAATCGATGCTGCATTGAACTTGATTAAGCTCGCCGATGTCATGCCTGAACCTGGACACCGCTACGCCTTGCTTTATGGCCTAGGAGATCCAACTTTTGATAAGAGCGTTGCCGAATTTTCCAGATTTTCTGACGCAGGAAAACTTATGGCTTTGGCTTCATTTTCGAAGCGAAGGAAGCCGTCGGATGACGAAGAGAAGATAATCGAATTTCTAATGCAGGATTGCTTGCACCTCAAGCCGAAAGAGTGTGAAACCTTAAGGCACTACCGACACTACAACGTTGGGCTTGATGATCAGGAGTTTCGCAACTTCGCAGGTATCGTTAGCGATAAAATATTTGATCGTTTTTATCAATATGCTAAATCAAATATGAAGGAGAGGATACCATTGCTGATTTCAGGAGGCTGCGGATTAAATTGTGATTGGAATACAAAATGGAGGGAAGCCGATCTTTTTTCAGAGGTTTTTGTGCCTCCTGTTGCAAACGATTCAGGATCCGCTATCGGTACAGCTATTGATGCCCAATTCCATTTTACAGGAAATCCCAAGATAAATTGGAATGTCTACTCTGGTCTTGAATTTATTGCCAGTGATACATTTGACTCATCATTATTTGATGAATACGAGACCAACTTCACTATGATTGCTGAAATGTTAGCAAACAACCTAATCATCGGCTGGGTAAATGGAAAATACGAAATCGGACCACGCGCATTAGGAAATCGTTCTATTCTTGCCTCACCATTCGAGGAAAAAACGAGGGAGCGATTGAATCAGATTAAACAGCGCGAACAGTTTCGTCCGATTGCGCCCGTGTGTCTGGAAGAAGATGCTGAAAGATGGTTTGGCTGTCATGGCCCTAGCCCATTTATGCTATACACACAGCTCGTTTCTACGGACGCACTAGCAGCGGTAACACATGTCAACCGAACGGCGCGTATTCAAACTGTATCCTCTGTGACTAATAGTCCCTTGTATAAATTGCTTATGGCATTTAAGGCGCTTACCGGTTATGGCATCTTGTGTAATACTTCCCTGAATTTCAAAGGAAGGGGATTTATAAATAACATAACCGATCTTTCGGCTTATACGATAGACCGAAATTTGGATGGCTTTGTGATTGAAGGGCGAGGTTATATGCTGAAGTCGTCGAAAAATTATCAGGCGTACTTGAATAAGACAAATCTGGTAGCAGGCTCGGGAGCGGTAACGGATTAATGCTCGAGGATGGTATGTAAACTGCCTACTCCTATTAACTTGTTATTGATGTTTTATGGATATCGCCGATAAAAAATTATGAAGTGGTGAGTAATAACAAAAAAGGTAATTGCTGAGGAGAATAATCGGCATGCTTCTATTCTTACATGTCAGATCAACTATTGGTTGCTTCAAATCAAGTAAACAATGTTTGCTTGCAAACCAACCCCTTACTCAATAACAATCAAGCTCACCTAAATTTAGTATTATAAAAAAAGGTATTTTAATCTTTATCTGTTTTCTTCTCGCTCTCAGAGCCGTGAAGTCTGTGATGATTTTTGGGAATTTAAACGCTTTCTTTGTTTCTAATGAATCAACGGCATTTCACTCGGGTCAAATAACCGGACTGATATTCAACGTACTTGCCTCATTGGGACTGAGTAGGTGATTCTGGAAGAAATATAGTGCACGGCTTTCAAAGTAGTAAGCTTCATACCGGTAATTTATACGCCAATCTTAATAAACAATGACCCTAAAACCCATATTCATCATTTTCTGGACTGTATTTGCAGGCCTGTTCCTGTTTTTCTTCTTCCCCGTATTCGGTTATATGTTCAACGGGCTTCCGGAGCGGGCCACACTCAACACGCCGGTTAAAAAAATAGTTTTCTCTATACATATTCTTTGCGGCGTTGTGGTATACATTACTGCTTTTTTACAGTTTGCCCCATTTATCCGGAACAGGCACATGAAGCTGCACCGGCAGTTGGGTAAACTGTGTGTGGCATTTGCCATGGTTTGCATCGCCACACTGTACTATTTAATTTATTTTGGTAAAAATGTTGGCCGGCCCTTCTGGCCATCGCAATATACTGCCACCACGTTCTGGCTGCTGTTCACCTTACTTGCCGTATATTTTGCACGCCAAAAAAAGATCTTGTGGCACCGCAGGTTCATGTTGAGTGGGTTTATTTGTGCGGCCTATTTTGTAACCGTGCGGCTGATTGACCGGTTTTGTATGGGGATCTTCAATTCCCTTTTGAAAATGACGCCACGGCATTACTGATGTCAGATGTATTTGTGTGGCTCGTTCCTTTGGTTTTCTGCTGGGGTTACTGGCTTCTATTGCCCCAGCGCTCAGGTAAAATGCGCACCAACCCGGGTATATAGCACTGTGCGTGCGACAATAAGCTTTAATCACCTAAACCCTTTGTTATGGCCAGATTTTTATTGCCCTCCCTCTCCGTTTTGCTCCTCCTTGCCTGTAACAGCAACCAGGCATCCAAAGAGGAAGCCAATGAAAAAGACAATTCCATCGTAGGCTGCTACGGCACCATCACCACCGACAAAGACTGGTACAGTTCCGGCAAAAAAGCGCCGAAATTAAACGGATTAAAAGGGATTGATTTTCGAATCTCAACTACCAACAAAGAAGCGCAGGACTATTTCAATCAGGGAATGATGCTGTCCTATGGTTTCAATCATGCCGAAGCTGCCAGGTCTTTTTACGAAGCTACCCGGCTGGATTCCTCCTGTGCCATGGGGTATTGGGGCTTTGCCTATGTGTTAGGCCCCAACTACAATGCCGGTATGGAAAAAGACCACTATCAACGGGCCTATGATGCCACGGTAAAAGCGCAGTCGCTTGCTGCTAACTGCACACCCAAAGAGCAGTCGCTGATCAAAGCATTGGCGTTCCGGTACGCTGCCAATCCGCCGAAAGACCGCAGTTCGCTAGACCTGGCCTATGCAGCTGCCATGAAAAAGGTCTACAACCAGTTTCCTTCCGACCCCGATATTGGAGCGCTTTATGCTGAATCGCTGATGAACCTGCATCCCTGGGATTTATATGAGAAGCAGACCAAAAAGCCCCGGCCCTGGACGCCGGAGTTGGTTGCGGTACTGGAACACCTGATTCAACAAAACCCCCGCCATCCGGGTGCGCATCACTTTTATATTCATGCCCTGGAAACCTCCTCCACGCCCGAAAAAGCGTTGGAGAGTGCCCAATTGCTCTACACACTGGTTCCCGGCTCCGGCCACCTGGTGCACATGCCTTCTCATATTTACATCAACACCGGAGACTATCACCAGGGTTCACTCGCCAACCTGAAAGCCGTGGAAGCAGACAGCATTTACACCACCGCCTGCCATGCACAGGGCATGTACCCCTTAAGCTACTATCCGCACAATCATCATTTTTTAGCAGCCACGGCCACGCTGGAAGGGAATTCCTCGCTGGCCTGGATGGCCGCCAAAACATTGCAGCAACATACAGCCAAAGACATCATGCACCTGCCCGAATGGGGAACCCTGCAGCATTACTATACGATCCCTTATTATGTGGCTACCAAATTGTCTTTGTGGGACACCCTGCTTACGATTCCTGCGCCTCCCAAAGACCTGGTATATCCCAATGCGGTGTGGCACTATGCCAGGGGAATGGCTTGCCTGGGTAAGCAGGATCTACCGCAAGCCAAAGCCGAATGGAAGCAGCTCAACGCTTTAGCAGCCGACCCTTCGCTGCAACAGTTGACGGTATGGGGAATCAATACCACCGCCGATCTGGCGCAAATTGCTTCCAAAGTATTGGCCGCAGGCATTGCGGCAAAGCAAAAGGACTATGAGCAATCCATCACCCTGCTGAAACAGGCCGTTGCCATAGAAGACAACCTCAATTACAATGAACCCCCCGATTGGTTTTTCTCTGTAAGGCATCATCTGGGAGCCGTATTGCTCAAAGCCGGAAAATACAGTGAGGCAGAACAGGTGTACCAAAAAGATTTACAAGCCTGGAAGAAAAACGGATGGGCTTTAATTGGCTTGTACAACGCCCAGCGCCTACAGAAAAAAGACGTCCTTGCCCAAACCACCCAAACCGCTTTCAACCAAGCCTGGAAATATGCAGACATCAACATCACCGCTTCGTCGGGGATGGGGGATTAGGGTGGGGGTGCTTATAGCGTAAATAGATATATTGGCGTTAATTCGCAATTCGCAATTCGCAAATTGCGAATTGCGATACAATTTTATACTGTGTCTGAGCAGAATGAGGTCCAAATACCACTAAACCCTTAATATTTAATGAAATTTTAAAATTAAACCTTAGAATTTTTAAAGTTATGCTTTAAATTTGCAAGATATGATGGATTTTGTAAACAGGCATATCACTGAAAAACTCAAAAGAACGCTGAAGGCTAACCCGGTAACATTTCTCAACGGTGCAAGGCAAACCGGAAAAAGCAGCCTGGTGCAACAATTGGCCCCGGAGTTGGGGGATGCAAAACATCCTGCTGAGTACCAGACCTTCGACCGGCCCACCGTCATGGCTGCAGCTTCAGCAGCACCTGAAGCTTTTTTGAAAGCTTACCAGCTACCGCTGATCCTTGATGAAGTACAACTGGTACCTGGTCTTTTCAGAGCGCTGAAGGTAGTGGTGGATGAGATGCGTTTATCGGATAAGTCTACCGCAAACGGGAAATTCATTCTTACCGGATCTGCCAATATTATGGCGCTTCCACAACTGGCAGACCCGTTGGTAGGCAGGATGAGTATGCTTACTTTGTATCCTTTTACTGCAAGCGAAGCCACCTATAATATTTCCGGAGGAATAGACCGCTTATTAACAATGAATTTCAGGGGAATGCAAGATCGCGGACTTACTTTACAAAATGCGATCAGATGGGCCACTTACCCTGAGATATCAAAGGCGGAAGATGAGGAAAGAAAAACCTGGTTTGATGGTTATATCACTTCTATTCTTCAAAGGGATGTAAAGCAGATTGCAGACTTAGAGAAAAGCGCTTTGCTGCCGCATATGTTGCAGGTACTGGCATCTCGTATTGGTGGAATCATCAATGAATCTGATATCGGCAGAGAGGTAGGCATGAACTCAGTGACGGGTAAATCGTACCGCAACATCCTTAAGATGATGTTTCTCACTTTCGACATCAAACCCTGGTCGCGCAATATTGCAAAGCGATTGGTTAAATCACCAAAAGGATATTTTATTGATACCTCACTGGCCTGTCATATTCTGGACTATAAGTTGGAGGACATTGCCAAAACAAAGCCAGAATTATATGGCCATATGGTAGAAAACTTCGTGGCTACAGAACTACTCAAACAGTTGGCCAATGGCGATATCAAAGCTGCATTGTATTATTATGGAACAAGCGATGGTAAAGAAATAGATTTTATTCTAGAAAAACCGGATGGCACCGTACTGGCCATTGAAGTCAAAAAGAATGAAAAGGTTACCAGCGAAGACTTTAAAATAATCAGACAGTTCGAAACGATTGCCGGGCCCGATTTTATTGGCGGTATTGTATTGTATGCCGGAAAGGACGTAGTTCCTTTTGGTACCAACCTGTGGGCCGTTCCGTTTCACGTACTCTGGTAAAACAGTTTACACAATGATTCAGGAACAGGGATGCCTGGAAGGGAATATTTCCTTATGGTAGATTACTAAAGAATGATCTTTCATAGCTGTTTTGTCAGGATTAACCTGACTAGTTAACTATGCGTAATCAGTATTTAATTGCAAGAATACGAGTTAGCGTACCTAGATTTATACTCAATATATAGAACCACAAACACGGTGCAGCAAAGTAGATATACCCTATAGCTGTTTCTGAAATCTAATAAGATATAATTTGTTGGGTCTAAGTTAAAAGACGCTGCAATTCAAAAACAACTGTTTAAAATTGTAAATTCGCTCCATAATTGAATTGAATTCTTGAAAGTAGAACAAAATATATCGAGACTGAAATATTTGCTGTCATTATACAAGATGACACCAGATCAATTGCTTTTGCTAATCAGCGAAGGGCTTAAAAACCCTTTGACCAAAGAGGATATTTTAACCACTGAAATAAAAGTCAGCAACTTAAAACGAATAGACAAAGTTTTCAATAAAGGACTTCATTATTACCTGGACCCGAAATCTCCGGAAGTATCAAAAGAAGCGAGTATATTTTTTCGGAAAACCAAATTTAGTGCTGACCTGAATATCGGTGCGAAGAAAATAGTAAATCAGTTTGAAGAGTTTAAAATTTCTCTCTCAGCAATTTCAAAACTCGCAGAAATTAAAATTGAAAGGTCCTTGCCTGTTTTTGGAATAAATCAAGATCCTAAAATTGTTGCTAAACAAATCCGAAAAGAATTATATCCGGAATTCAATCCTGTTCCAAAGGAGTTTCTTAGAGATTTAATTTCAACCTTTGCAAAAAACAACATACTGGTATTTGAGTTTGTTGAAACATGGAACAAAAAAGAAAAAGCCAATATTGATGGATTCTTTTTAAATCCCAATGTTATTGTTCTTAAAAGGCAACAGTCCTCATTCAGAAGAGAAATCTTTACTTTAATTCATGAGTTAGGACATTACCTGATCAATGAAGAGGAAATTGAACAATTAGATATTTCAAATTTTGGCAATAATAAACTTTCGGCAATAGAACGATGGTGCAACGATTTTGCCTATTATTTTCTTGCGGGTGAGTTTGATAATGCTTTTGAACAAATTGAAAAAGCGGAGAGTAAAAACGACTACCAATTTGATTTAATAAAAAACATTTCAAAAGAAACTCACCTTAGTCAAATTGCTTTGTTTACAAAACTTCTATATCAGCAGAAAATATCTCCAGCTAATTACAACTCAATTAAGGCCGATTTTGATGAACAATACAGAATTAGGCTGGAAGATGAGAAGAAACAAAGGGAGTTGGATAAAATGCATGGAATTAAGAAAGGTGGCTCAACACCTAAGCCAATAAATTCTCCTTTACTTATCTCAACTATCCAGACAGCTTTTTATGAAGGTATTATTAACGAGTACGACGTTTGTAAAACGTTGAATATTTCACCTGATCAATTAGACAAGTATCTTCCGTGAAAGTAGTAATCGATACTAATTCGCTTCTGTCGTTGGTTCGTTACTACTTGCCATTCGACAAGAATGGGGTACTTTTTCAGTTCTTCAAAGAAAAGATCGAAACAGGCGAAATTATTATAGTTGACAAAGTTTTTGAGCAATGCGAATATATCTCAAAAGGTATCGTACTTACAAAACTTATTTACCTAAAAGAGAAAGATTTTTTAAAGGCAGCAAAACTGCCTTATAAAACGGACTCTCTGCTGGCCCCTTCGCCAGCAAAATTTCTACGGCAGGTAGAAAATCAGTTCATTAATAATATAGTTAGAAATCAGCGAAAGCTGACCGAAACGGAATTTGAAAATCAGAAAAATGCTTTTCTGGATGATGCA
The DNA here is from genome assembly GCA_015999745.1 of Sphingobacteriia bacterium. Taxonomy (GTDB): domain Bacteria; phylum Bacteroidota; class Bacteroidia; order Chitinophagales; family Chitinophagaceae; genus Sediminibacterium. The sequence continues at coordinate 16,247 of JAECQP010000012.1, forward strand.
GACATGAAGCAAATTATTCTTTGCCTGAACCTAATAAAAGATGGGGAGAAAGTTGTATTGGTGACAGAAGAGACAGAAAACAGCAACGACAACAAACTTTTCAAAAAAATTCCTGCAATCTGTAAGGAATTAAATATTGATACACTGACTTTGCCGGAACTGTTGGCAAAATATGATGGTATTGACATTGATTTCCAATAACAGCCTTATACTCAACGCTAATAACTACTACCCAATCCGGTAGAACCAGATTTTGTCTACCCCCTCCTACAATATCCCCTCCAGCTCCTTCAAATGATAAATGGTGTAAGTGGGCTGAACATCTGTTACTTCGTTGATATGGTTTACAAATACCGTATCCAGCCCCGCATTCATTCCTCCCAGGATATCCGCTTCTATATTGTCCCCGATCATTATGCTCTCGGTCCGCTCGGCGCCGGCCCGCATCAATGCATGATCAAAAATCTCCTTGTTCGGCTTCAGGCTGTTACTGGTTTCGGAGGTAACCACTTCCTTAAAGTATTGGCCGATATTGCTTTTCTCCAGTTTATTGTATTGCACTTTCTCAAAACCATTGGTGATCAGGTGCAGCTCGTATCCCTTGTTCCGGAGGTAGGTTAAAATTTCATGCGTATACGGAAACAGCCCGTTCTTATTGGGCAGGATCTCCAGGAAGGTCGCGCCCATGGCGCGGGCCAGCGGTTCGTCGGCAATTTTGAAATCCACCAGCGTCAGCCACATCCGCTTCCATCTCAGCTCTTCCTGCTTCATCTGTCCTTTCGAATACTTGTCCCATAACCGGTGGTTGTGGTAATTGTATCGCTCAAAGAATTGATCGAAGTCGCCGATTCCCCTCTTGTCCAATTCCTGGCTATTGTATACGTCCTGCATGGCTTCTTTGGAATTGGTGTTGAAATCCCAAAGCGTATGATCTAAATCGAAGAAGAGGTGTTTGTATTGCATGGGCGCAAAGGTAAGTCTTGACCGGTAAATAGGATATGTTGTAGCTTTGACCTGTCTGAACCCTTAACTATTCTTTATGATCGTTGTTATTACGGGCGCTTCCAAAGGAATTGGCAAAGCCATTGCTGAACAGTTTGCCGCTGCCGGGCACCAGTTGTTGCTCTGCAGCCGGGGCGAAAAATCCCTCTACGATACAGTGGCCGATCTGCAAACCCGCTTTCCGGAATGCACCGTTAAGGGTCGTGTTTGCGACATGAGCAATAAAGCGGATGTTCAGTCTTTTGCTTCCTGGTGTTTGCAGCAGGGCACGCCGGATATCCTGGTGAACAATGCCGGCCAGTTTGTTCCGGGCAGTATCCACAACGAAGCCGATGGCATCCTGGAACAAATGATTGAAGTGAACCTCTACAGCGCCTATTATTTAACAAGGGCGCTTTTACCCAATATGATTAATGCTAAATCCGGTCATATTTTCAATATCTGTTCCATTGCTTCGCTCAATGCCTACGCCAACGGGGGCAGTTACAGCATCAGCAAATTTGCCCTCCTGGGCTTCAGCAAAAACCTGCGGGAAGAGTTAAAACCCCACGGCATTAAGGTGACGGCGGTTTGTCCGGGCGCCACCCTCAGCAGCAGTTGGGATGGCTTTGAGATCGACCCCAGGCGGATCATGGAAACGAATGATGTGGCCAAAATGGTTTTTGCCGCTACCAGCCTTTCCCCGATGGCGGTGGTGGAAGACATCATCCTGCGTCCGCAACTGGGCGACCTGTAAGGGCAAAGACCGGGCCGCCCCTTAACAATAGCGTAATCATTCCCTAACATTCACTTCATATACCGATTGGAACTTTGCTAAACTCCAATCTATGGACAAACGTCCGCTTGATGTTGTAGTAATGAGTGACCTGCATTTAGGTACCTATGGTTGCCATGCTACAGAAATCGTAAACTACCTCAAAAGCATTCAACCACAAATCCTGGTATTGAACGGTGATATCATTGATATCTGGCAGTTCAATAAAAGATACTTCCCCGTGTCACATATGCAGGTGATCAAAGAGATCATGAATATGCTGAGCAAAGGCACCCGCGTGATTTACATCACCGGCAACCACGATGAGTCCCTCCGCAGGTACAGCGATATGCAGATGGGCAATTTTCAGCTCACCGATAAAGTGGTGATGGAGATCAATGGTAAAATGACCTGGATCTTTCATGGCGATGTGTTTGATGCCACCACCAAGGGCAGCGCCAAATTACTGGCCAAGCTGGGCGGTCATGGCTACGACCTGCTGATCCTGATCAACAGTTTCATCAACTGGTGTCTGAAAGCAATGGGTAGGGAAAAGATGAGTTTCAGCAAGAAAGTAAAGAACAGCGTTAAAAAAGCGGTTTCCTGGATCGGTGATTTTGAACAAACTGCTGCTGAGCTGGCCATCGAAAAAAAATACGATTACGTGATCTGCGGCCATATACACCAGCCGCAGAAAAGGGAAGTGGTTACCGAAGATGGTTCTGTGATGTACCTCAACAGCGGCGACTGGATCGAGAACCTGACGGCGCTGGAATACAGGCAAAATGAATGGACCATTTTTCAATACAATGAAAAGGATTTTGTAAAAGCAAAAGCGCCGGTGGTTACCATGGATAAAAAACTGCCCAAGCTGAACGTATTAACGGATGAAGTTGCTTTATTTATTCACTCTTTAGCCCTGCAATCATGAAAATATTATACGCAGTTCAGGCAACAGGCAACGGCCATATCAGCCGCGCTATGGAGTTGTTACCCTTTATTGAGCAATACGGATCGGTGGATGTGTTCCTGAGTGGCAACAACAGCCACCTTCAACCGGCGCTCCCGGTTAAATTCCGCAGCAAGGGCCTCAGCCTGTTTTACGGCAACAAGGGTGGACTGGATTATTGGAAGATGCTGAAAGATTTCAGTATCCGTCGCATCTGGAACGAAGCCAATTCCTTACCCGTAGAAAACTATGATATTGTACTCAATGATTTTGACAGCATTACCTCATTGGCCTGTAAGCTGAAGCGGGTACCCAGCGTTGGTTTCGGGCACCAGGCCGCTTTCAGGAGCGATGCCACGCCCAGGGCGGCTAAAAAAGATTTAGCGGGGGAATTGGTCCTGAAAAATTACGCCACTGCCACTGCTTATACAGGGCTGCATTTTGCGTCCTATGACGATTTTATTTTTTCTCCCGTGATCAAGAGCGATGTGTTGCGGGCCAACCCGGAGAACAAGGGGCATATTACGGTTTACCTTTCGCACTACAGCGATGAAGTGGTGATGCAATCGCTCCAACAGTTGGAGGGTATCCGCTTTGAGTTGTTCTCCAAAAAAGTGCAGGAGCCGGTTCGTTGCGGTAACATCACGCTGTATCCGATCAGCAACGAAGGGTTCACCAACAGCATGATCAACAGTGCCGGTGTGATCACCGGTGCCGGTTTTGAAACCCCGGCGGAAGCGCTTTATCTTGGGAAGAAGCTGCTTTGTTTGCCTATTCGTGGCCAGTACGAGCAATGGTGCAACGCGGCTGCCTTAGAAAACCTGGGAGTTCGCATCACTGAGAAGATCGATGCTGCTTTTGCAACAACCGTTGCAGAATGGTTGAATGCGCCTGCTCCGCAACAGTTGATCCTGCAACAGAACACTTACGAGATTGTACAGCATACGATTGAACTGGCCCGCAGTATCCGGCCAGAACAAGTCCGCGAAGCGGATTGGATTTCAGAAGAAGATTTTATTACCCTGCAGTAATCAGGCGGAGATCAATACTAATTCTATCCTGCCAGCAATACCTGCCAGGCTTCCGCCACTTTGTTTTCATTGAGTAAGGCTGCGGCATACAAGTGCAGCTCCTTTTCCATTTCTGCGGGGCTGATGGCATAATACCCGATAATATTGCGCAGCCGGTCGTCTTCAAATGCAGGATCAATCAATGGTTCCTCGTGTACATTGGCCAGTTGTCCCAAATGATTGCCCGTTAATATTTTACTGTTGCGGATGCTCTCCGGTAAAGCGTCTATGCCAATGCCCAGTTGTGTATTGGGTTTGGCTACTTTAAATAAATTGCTGCTGTTGACCCTGCAATACCAGTCGCCGCCGAGGCGGGCTACATGATGTATTTTCTCCTGGTCGATCATGGTTTGATCTGCATTCAGGATGGCCTCATCTACATGCATGCACAATACTTCCGCAATCACGAGCTGCCCTGCTCCGCCCTGGTCTCCCAGGCTCTTTACTTCATTCACCCTGCATTCCAGTTTGATCTTTGCCTCTTTTACCATGGGGGGCTTTACCATGCTGGCGGCTTCCCTGGTAAATCCGGACTTGGTAAACTCATCCACTGTTTTGGGATATTCACAACTGGATAAGCTCATCTGCTGCACCATATCGTAGTCCACTATATTGATCACACATTCCGGTACTTCCAGTACGTTTTCCAGCGTGTGTTTGATAGTATTGTCGCGCCCTCTTCTGGCCGGCGAAAAGATCACCACCGGCGGGTTGGAAGAGAATAAATTAAAAAAGCTGAATGGACTCAGGTTTACATGGCCTTCCCGATCAATCGTACTTGCAAAACAAATGGGCCGGGGTGCTATGGCATGTTGCAGCCAGGCCTGCTTCTGCATGATGCTTAAATCGGATAGAATCAGTTTCATCTACAAATGTTTTTTTGCCAGGAGGGAAAATTCGCTGTCGTCTTTGATGATCCGGTTGTTGAGTTTTCCAATACCTTCTATTTCCATTTCCACCTCATCGCCGGGTTGCAACCATTGTTCCTGGTAGTTGGGGTCATTAAGCTTTCCTGTTCCGTTCAATTCCAGGAAACAGCCGGTACCTACAGTTCCGCTTCCGATTACATCGCCCGGATGCAGGTCTACGCCATAAGCGCAACGCTCGATGATTTCTGCAAAGGTCCAGTCCATCTCTCCGATATTGCCCTCACTTACTTGTACCCCGTTCACACTGCAGGTCATTTTTAAATTCCAGCTTTTCCCCACATGGCCTTCTTTAGCCGGTATCTCAAATGGTTCCAGCTCGTCCAGTGTAACCAGGCAGGGGCCGATAACGGTTGAGAAATCCTTTCCTTTTGCAGGCCCCAGGTTGAGCAGCATTTCTTCCATTTGTAAGCGACGTGCGCTCATATCGTTCATGATCATCAGTCCGCCGATATACTGGTCTGCATGTTCTGCGGGAATATTTCTCCCTTGCTTGCAGATGACGATGGCTGCTTCCAGTTCAAAATCCAGTTTCTCCAGGTGGTCGGGCATACAGCGTATATCGCCGGGTCCCTGGATGCTGTGGTGATTGGTAAAATAAAAAATGGGATACTGATCAAATTCCGGGATCATCTCCACTTTTCGGTTTCTGCGTGCTGCCGCTACATGCTGCCTGAATGCATATCCATCCCTGCAGGAAGTGGGGAAGGGTACGGGCGCTAGCAGTTGCAGGCCTTCTACCGGTACACCATTATCGCTACTGACCCTGCCCGATTGAATGGCCGCTTCCGTTTGCTTTGCAATCGGGAACATATCATCCCAATATTGCAGGAACATATTCATACTGTTCGGTAATTCCGGGTGCATCAGATCACAGTCGTACAATAATCCGTCTACTAAAAATGCCAACTGATCCCGTCCGTCGGACAGATAAGAAACAAGCTTCATCGTTATTATTTTACCGTACGAAATTAGGTGAAAAATGACTGCCTTATCGTTCCTATATTTATAGATAATTACAAGGCCATGCAGAGAAGTTTCCTCCTGAGCGTATTTATACTGTTAACGGTTACGGTCTTTGCTGCACCAGACAGCAGTTGGATCCGCATCAACCAGTTGGGCTATTTACCCAACAGCTCCAAAGTGGCGGTGTGGGTAAGTAAACAGGACAAGCCTGTACAGCAGTTTTCCCTGGTGGATGCCGCCAGCGGCAAAACCGTACTGACCAGGCCGGCCGGAAAGCCCTTCGGTAAATACGGTCCTTTTGCACAATCCTATCGCCTGAACTTTTCTGCCTATACACGGCCGGGCAGGTATTTTTTAAAAGCGGGTAATACGGTTTCCCCGGTATTTGCAATTGATCAGCAGGTCTATTCCGGCACTGCGGATTTTTGTTTGCAATACATGCGGCAGCAACGCAGCGGCTTCAACCCCTTCCTCAACGACAGTTGTCATGCGCACGACGGATACACCCTGTATGGAGCATCGGCCGGATTGCCCGACAGTACCCATATAGATGCAACCGGCGGCTGGCACGATGCCAGTGATTACCTGCAATACAGCTCCACTTCATCCAATGCATTGTATCATTTACTGATGGCCTACAGGGATTTCCCCTCCGTTTTTTCCGACAGGTATACTTCCAATGGATTGAACGGCAGCAACGGCAGAATGGATGTACTGGATGAAGCCAAATGGGGGCTGGACTGGCTGGTGAAAATGCATCCCCGGCCCGACCGGTTGTTTAACCAACTGGGCGACGACAGAGACCATCGCGGAATGCGGATTCCTAAAGAAGATACCTATTACGGAAAAGGATTTGAACGCCCTGTGTATTATATCAACGGAGAAATACAGCAAAGAGGGAAGTTTATGAATCATACAACCGGAACCAGTTCCACTGCGGCCAAATTCAGCAGCGCCTTTTCACTGGCCGCCCAACTGATTCCGGAATCAAAGGAGCTCTACCGCGAAAAAGCCCAAACCGCCCTGGACTTTGCCTACCGCAAGCCGGGTGTTACACAAACGGTTTCTGTGGTGTCGCCCTATATTTATGCAGAAGACAACTGGGTGGATGATATGGAGCTTGCCAACGCCCAGTTGAGCTCAATCGATAAAGCGGGTTTCCTGAACCGTTCTTATTCCTATGCAAAACAGGAGCCGCTGACGCCTTGGTTGGGAAAGGATACGGCCAGTCATTATCAGTGGTATCCATTCATTAATCTTGGTCATTACGAATTGGCCAAACAATTAAAAGGATCGCAAAGAGATACGGTGATTGAATTTTATCGAAAAGGGATTGAAGCGGTTTGGCAAAAAGCTTCACAGAATGCGTTCTACAGGGGCATTCCTTTTATCTGGTGCAGCAACAACCTCACCGTTGCTTTTGCCATGCAGTGCAAATGGTATAAAGAACTGACGGGCAGTAAACAATTTGAGGAACTGGAACAGGCCAACCTCGACTGGATTTTTGGTTGCAACCCCTGGGGTACCGGTATGGTCTATGGATTACCCGGTCGCGGTGATACGCCGGTGGATCCGCATTCCGCTTTTACGCACCTGAAGAACTATCCGATCCATGGCGGACTGGTGGATGGTCCTGTGTATACCAGTATTTATAAAAACCTGATCGGTATTAAATTGAGTGATCCGGATGAATATGCGGAATTTCAGAGTGATCTGGCCGTGTACCACGATGATTATGGAGACTATAGTACCAATGAGCCCACCATGGACGGAACCGCCTCACTGATCTACCTGCTGGCGGCGCAGGATGCATCTTCAGGCATAAAGTATACCACAAAAAAACAGGTTCATGCGCACCGGGAAATCAGCAGGGGAGCTATTCTGAAGGCAGTGCCGGTTGCAGGAAAATCGGTTGCCCTGGTGTTTACCGCCGATGAATTTGGGGAGGGACTTTCTGCGATCACGCAAACCTTACAAAAAGAAAAAGTGCAGGGCAGTTTCTTTTTCACCGGAAGATTTTACCGGAACCCTTCCTTTACCAAAAACATTCAGGAACTGATTAAAGACCGCCATTACCTGGGCCCGCACAGCGATCAGCATCTCTTGTATGCAGACTGGAACAAACGGGACAGCCTGCTGGTAAGTTACTCGCAGTTCAACGACGACCTCAACCGGAACCTCCTGTCGATGGAAGCGCTGGGCATTCAAACGAGCGGGTTGCGTTATTTTATTCCGCCCTACGAATGGTGGAACGACAGCATTGCCAGTTGGACGAACTGGAGAGGAATGGAATTGGTCAGTTTTACACCGGGAACATATACCAATGCTGATTATACCTGGCCCGGAATGGGTAAGGCTTACCGAAGCAGCGATGACCTGATGCAAAAGATCAGCACTTTGTTGAAGGAGGATAAATTGAATGGTTCCATCCTGTTGATTCATGCGGGTACCGATCCGCGCAGAACAGATAAGTTCTATCACCACCTGGGTGAATTGATACAGTTACTGAAACAGAAGGGCTACTCGCTCAGCAGGATAGATGAGTTGTTGAACTGATTACCACTTTTCTTCTTCGGACTCAATATGATTGTGCTGTTTAAAAATTTCTTTGGCGGCTTTCTTTTGATTGAGTCTTTCTATGATAGCATCCGCAATTAATTCGGCTGCATTGGTGTCGGTTTTGGTAGCAAGCAGGCTCTTGATTTTCGCCTCGTTTACATCTATTCTGTACAACACAAATACCAGTTTTTCAAAATCGTGCAGAATGAGGTCGTTGACGGTATTGATCAAATCCTGTCTGTTTAATTGCTCAAATGTGGCAATATCAATATTATGTTCGTGCATAAGGAATCGCTTTCTGTAATTTACTCAATATTTCTCAATTACTCCCAATCCGAACAGGGCAAAATCATATTTTGACGGATCTTTTTTGTCCATTTTTTGCAGGTACCCGGTCAGCTCTTCCGCTGCCTGCCAGTCTATTTGTTTCCGGTCCAGTAAATGAAAGCGTTTGGCTACCCTTGCCACATGCACATCGATCGGGCAGATCAGTTGTGCCGGGCTGAATTGGTTCCAGATGCCAAAATCAACGCCCTTATTGTCTTTCCGGACCATCCACCGCAGGTACATGTTCAGCCGCTTGCAGGTGGAGCCTTTGGCCGGATTGGAAATATGTTTCCTGGTGCGCTCCGGTGCGTCTTCCAGCGAAAAAAAATACCGGTGAAACTGCACCAGGGCTGCATACACAGATTCAGGTGGTTGCCCCTTAATTAAAAAAGCGGTTTCCAGTGTATCGGATTGCCGGTAATGCTGCCTGAAAAATTCTATACAGTAATAGAGGTCGGTTGCATTGAATGTTCGGTGCTTAAAACCCTCCAGTTTCCGGAGCGCCTTATCGGATGCATGCAAGCAAAATGCATGGGGCTGCATGTCCATGAGCTCCATCAACTCCTTCGATTTGTTGATGATGGTGGTGCGGTTGCCCCAGGCAAAAATGGCCGCGAAAAATCCGGCGATTTCAATGTCTTGTTGTTGAGTGAACAGATGGGGTATGCACACGGGATCTGTATCAATAAATGCCGGCTGGTTGTATTGCTGAACCTTCCCGTTAAAGAAATCGGTCAGTTTGTTGAATTCCGTCATTATGGATACTGTAACAGTTTGGTCATGATCTCAATACCGAAGGCATCTCCGATATTGTTTTTATTAAAAGCGTTCACAGACAGGAACAGGGCTTTGCCGCTCTCTTTGTGGAAAGCACAAAAGGTGGAAAAACCAAAAGTGCCGCCATTGTGCCAGAACAGGGAGGACTGATTGGGCATGATCAGGATATGCCAACCCTTTGCTACCAATAACCTGTTATTGATGGAGGCAGTGGGGGTGGTAATACTGCCGACAACTGCTGATTGCTGGTTCCGGATCAGTTGTTCGAGGTAGTTCAACATATCTGCTGCATCTGATTTTACACCTCCGGCTGGCTTTAAAACATGCATGGTCCAGTATTCGGCTGGCTGTTCATTGTAATAACCGGTACTGAACGGACGTCCGGGCGCTGCTGAGGTATCGGTATGATGCATACCGAATGGGATGGTAATGTATTTTTTCAGCAATTGCTCATAAGGAATGCCGCTGATCCGTGCTGCGAGTATACCTGCCAGGCCGGCCCCCAGGTTGGAGTAACTCACTTTGTGGTTACTGTCGGGAATGGCTTTTGCCAGGTACGCATACAATTGTTCCGGGCCGTATGCCGCATAGGGTTGCAAGGGATTCTTCACAGTAAGGTTGATGTTATCCGGCAACCTTGGTAACCCGGAAGTATGGTTCATCAGTTCCACAAACCGTATGGTGGATAGATGTGGATTGGTGCGTACACTGTCGGGAAGGTAGGGGCCAATTGCGGTTGTGTCGCTGATCCTTTGCTCTTGCAATACAGCAGTGAGCAGATAGGCTGTCATTGTTTTGGTGATGCTGCCTATTTCTACCTGTGTTGCCGTATCAAACAATTGCCTGGTGGCTTTATTGGCAAAGCCACCACTGTAATAACGGCGTACACCCTGATCACTGATCCCCACCATGATGCCGGGAACAGCCTTGCTTTTTACAAGGCTGTCTATTTTCTGTTGAATCCAGTCGTTGCCGGTCTGTGCGCTGGCTGTATTCCAGCCAATGCAACAAAGCAATATGAGGGTATATTTCATCATCGGATTTACACAAGCGCCTGTTCCAGGTCGGCGATCAGGTCGTCCGCATCTTCCACTCCCACACTCAAACGGATCAGGGTATCGCTCAGCCCGTTGGCGATTCTTTTTTCCCTGGGGATGGATGCATGGGTCATGGAGGCCGGATGATTAATCAGGCTTTCCACGCCGCCCAAACTTTCTGCCAGTGAAAACAGTTTGGTGGAGGACAGTACTTTTTTTGCCGCTTCCATGCTGTCGTCTTTCAATTCAAAAGAAAGCATACCGCCAAAGTCGCGCATTTGCTTTTTGGCGATTGCATGATTGGGATGGTCTTCAAAACCACACCAGTATACCTTGCCTACTTTGGGGTGATTGCGCAGCCACTGTGCTATTTTCCGGCCATTCTCACAATGCCGCTCCATGCGGAGGTGCAAGGTTTTGATCCCCCTCAGTACAAGGAAGCAATCCATGGGGCCCGGTACGGCGCCGCAGCTTTTTTGTATAAAATAAAGTTGTTCCCGCAGGTCCGCATCGTTCATCATCAGCGCTCCCTGTATCACATCGCTGTGGCCTCCCAGGTATTTGGTAGCGGAGTGCATGACAATATCGGCCCCCAGGTCCAACGGGTTTTGCAGATAGGGGGAGGCAAAGGTATTGTCTACGCAAAGAATACAGCCGGCGGCTTTTGCAATGGCGGATACGGCTGCTATATCGGTGATGTTCATCAATGGATTGGTGGGTGTCTCAATCCAGATCAGCTTGGTTTTTGCAGATATGGCTTTCTGTATATTGTTTGCATCGGTGGTGTCTACATAGGTAAACTGTATACCGAATTTTTCATAAATCTTTGAAAAGAGGCGATACGTGCCGCCATACATATCGTTGGCCGCAATCACTTCATCTCCGGGGGCCAGCAACTTCATCACCGCATCGGTTGCAGCCACACCGCTTCCGAATGCCAGTCCGAATTTACCATGCTCGATCTGCGCGTAGGCTTCTTCCAGCGCCTTACGGGTAGGGTTCTGGCTGCGGGCGTATTCAAAGCCTTTATTTACGCCGGGGGCTTCCTGCACATAGGTAGAAGTCTGGTAAATAGGGGTCATGATGGCGCCTGTGGAAGGATCCGGTTCTGAACCTGCGTGTATGTAGGTAGTAGCTGTTTTCATACGATGATGTTTATTGTAATGATGGGGCAAATATAAGCCGCTATTGCCTGACCAGGCTTTGAAATTGATCCACGGCAAATTTCTTAACATCTTTGATGAACAAGTCAGACAATTGTGCGGCATCCGGATAGTTGTCTGTGAAAAGCCGGAACGCTTCTTCGGAACTATCCAGGTATTTAGCCCTTCGGGTAAGTCCTCCAAAACTGTTTTCGATTCCCCAGGTATAGCGGTAATTGAAAAGCCAGTTCTGTTGCTGCATATAAGGAAACATCCTTGCAAAATGTTCCGGGAAATATTCCTGCTGCAGGCCCAGGTGTCCATAAGTAGTTTGGGTAAAATCCATCCATTCGGGCTCTTTCAGTTCTGCTTCGTTCAGCGCAAGAAAGTGATCGTAGATCACATCCACAAACGCCCCGGAATACAAACGGACCGCCGGGGTAAATATTTTTTTCAATTCCCTGGTAATGGGATGTTCATCTGTAAAAGCATCAATGGCCCTGTGCAGCCGGATGCCCTGTTGTATGGACTCGGGGTAATCGTATTGTTTCCGGCCCTTCACAAAATCACTGATCATATTGCCCGTCAGGATCTGCGGATGATCAAAGGAGAAATATGCGTGGGCCAGGTAATTCATAGTTATTTGGTCGTGTTGTTGATCCAGGTACTGATGTATAACAGCGCTTCTGTAGAAAAAGTTTCATCTATGCGGTTATAGGGCTCTGCGGGCGATTTAGAGGTTTGAAACAGGTGATTCAGGTTGGGGAATGCCCTGATGGTAAACTGTTTGTTTTTCCCTTTTGTAAGGGCGGCCCTGATGCCTTCCAGGTTTTCTTTGGCGGACACTTGTATATCAGATTCCCCGTTCACCGCCAGTACCGGGCATTTCAGTTTGGACAGGTTGATGGACGGATGGTAATTCATAAAATAGTTCAGCCAGGTCAATCCGGCTCTGAACTGTTCCAGCAGATTCAGGTAGGCTTTGTCGCCTACGGTATTCAGCAACCTGCTTTCTTCTTCTGCGCTGTTGCCGGCTCTCCAGTTACTATAGGCCTCCTGCATTTGCTTTTTGATGGTGGCATAATCGGTGGATTGTTTAAATGGCTCGTTCATGGCATTCACCATGGCGCCTGCTTTGGTTGCATCTTCCGGTGCCAGACCTGTTTTGACAAAGCTTCTTCTCATCTGAAAATTCCAGATCTGGTCGCCAGGTATGCCGGGCCCTGCCAGTAAAACAACAAATGCCACTTTGTTGTTGCGGGCGGCCACCATCGGTGCAATCATGCCTCCCTCGCTGTGTCCGATCAATCCGATTTTCTTCGGATTGATTTCTTTTCTCCGCAGCAGGTAGTCAACACCCGCTTCCACATCTTTGGCAAAATCCTCCGATGTTACTCCGGCCGGGTTGGGCCCGATGGTAGATGAACCGATTCCCCTGTCATCTACCCGTAATACGCCAATGCCCTGCCTGGTTAAATAATCTGCCAGCACCCAATAGCTGCTGTGTCCAAACATGTTTCCGTCCCGGTCTTGTGTGCCGCTTCCGGAAATAATGATCACAACCGGAACATCCGTTTTATTCGCAGGCAAGGTTAAAGTGGCGCCAAAATGCACCGTACTGTCTGCATTATTGTATTCAACTTCTTCCGACTTGTAATAAAGGGGGGGCTGGGGTGTTTGCGGGCGCAGCGTAGCTTTGGGCTTTTTAGGGGCATCTTTTTCATTCATCCGCACAAGTACCAGGGGCGTTTTGTAAGCCCCTTGCTGTAAGGTTCCGCTGATGGTATCGGTCCTGTTCCATTTACCCGCGTATACCCCGGCCAGCACAGGAATCTTTGCCACCAGGCTGTCTCCGCTTAGGGTAGTTTCACCGCCCTTGATATCGAATGCATTCTGCTCAGGACTGTCGAATGTGGTTGTGTAGTGTACCCCGTTTTGAGCCACTTTCATGATGAACAACAGTTTCCTGTTGCCTAAATCAATTTTACCACCCCATACACCGGTAATGGTCTGGCTGTTCACTGCACTGATCAACAGCATACACGAAATGATGAACAAGAGGTGCTTCATATATTTGATCATTTTAACTTTGAACTATCCATTGCATGAACCGGAAAATGACCGGTTTATGATACGCTTATATGCAGTGCGGGCAACTGATTAATCGGAATGAACTCCGCTTCTTTTTTCAGGTCCTTCACCAGCCGTTGCAGCCGCTCTGTTAATGCCGCCCCGCACCACCTGCGGGTATAGCCGGGTAAACCCAGGTTGTTGATGTCAGTGAATTCCCAGGGGTGAAAATACAAACAGATATAGCCATCCTTGCGCAGGGTTTGTAAACAAAGTGATTTGAATACAGCATAAGGCATGTTCTTAAAACTCAGCCAGAACAAAGGTATCCGCAAACCCGGTGAAACCGAAGCCGGGATCCGGGTCATTCCCTGGTCGGTGTATACGGTTCTGGGTAAATGAAGGTTGTTGTACCTGCCCGGTAAATAGGTCGGATTGATGGAAGAATCGTACCGGTATCCCGCTGCCGCTACTGCCTCCATGGACACTTTACGCATCCTGGGCATTCTCAGCCCGGTTACTTTCTGCCCGCTGATTTCCTCCAGTTTTAACCTGGACGCAAGCAGGTCTTCGTCTTTAAAGGCCGTATGATAATAAGTATGGGAAGCGATCTCATGCCTGGCAGCCAGTTTGCTGACCTGGCTCTGGTGATGATCGGCAAAATTGGCGGTGGTAAATAAGGTGGCGTTGACCTCCTGCAATACGGGGTCGATGGCTTCCAGCCCCTGCCTGCCAATTCGCATCTGTTCCTCCAAGGTAATATTGAATCCGTATTCCAGCGGCATATCAAATTCCTCTACATCAAAACTCAACAGTATATACCGGTTCATCAGTGAAGGTTCGATTCTTTAATAATATAGTGCGGGCGTTGTTTGCTTTGTATAAACAGTTTGCCCAGGTACAACCCGATGATTCCGAGGATCATCAATTGCAATCCGCCAAAGAATGAGATGGTGGCTATAATAGACGCCCAACCCGATATTACATGGCCAAAGTAGTAGCTATAGATTACATAAGGAATAAAAAATAAGGAGCAGCAGGCGAAGATTAATCCCAGGTAAGTTGCAGTATACAGCGGCCTGGTGCTGAATGAAGTGATGCCCTGCAGTGCAAAACGGGTCATTCGCTTAAACGTGTATTTCGACTTTCCATGGGTTCGCTCGGAGGCATCATATTCAATGCCTTTTTGCGAAAACCCAATCCATTTAACCAGCCCCCGCATGAACAGGTCGGTTTCCTGAAATGTCCGGAATACGGTGATGACTTTTTTATCCATCAACCTGAAATCGGCTGTTCCCTGCTCCAGCTCTATGTCAGAGAGGTTATTGATGATATTGTAAAAAAGGTTGGAGGTTTTCCGCTTTATCAACGGAAGGCTTTCGGGGTCTTTCCGGATGGTATAAACGATATCAAATCCCTTCTCCCATTCGGCCAGCAGGGTAGGTATCAACGCAGGTGGATGCTGAAGGTCTGCGTCCATCATGATCACCGCGTCTCCATCGGCCAGGTCCAGGCCCGCTTTTAAGGCATTCTGGTGGCCAAAGTTCCTGGACAGGCTGATAAAAAAGAAGTTGTTTCTTATAGAGGCTTGTTCCTTCAGGGTTTGAAGGGTATGATCCGTACTGCCATCGTCTATAAACACAAAACTATAATAATAGTCCGGCAGTGTTTGAAAAACGGCAACAATAGCTTCAACGAGAATGGGCACATTCGCCTCCTCGTTGCAAACGGGCACAACAATCGAAACAGATTTCTTCATGTACAAACTTTATCCTTATAAGCAGTGCTTGCAATTTAATTGATTTGGGCGGATCTTTCACCTGTAATGGCCCCGGGTTTATAAATGTAGAGTTCATACATGCATATAAACCATACTATGATGCAGGGGATGGCCTTCACATGCCAGGGTTTTAAGAAATGATCCTTGATATAGCCGGGAAATACCTCTGTGGGAGACAGGCAGGTGAAAACAAATACCAATACCATAATCCAGCCATGCCAGCTTTGTCTGTCTTTGTTGGTGTACCAAAGGGCAACTCCGGCCACGCCAATGATATAACTGGGCGACTCTACCCCGGGGTTGAATACCACTGTAAACAGGAGGATGCCGGCCAGGTAAAGCAGCCGGAACTGCAGGTTACGGTATACCTCTTTTTTCAGCAGTACGAGCAGCATGGCAAAGGTTCCGGTCAGTACAATCCACGCTTGTGGTACCGCATTGGGGAAATAATCCCCGATGACGCCGATAATGCTCATGGAGTTGCGCTCAGACTGTGCCTGTAAGCGCGCTATCCAGCTCTGGTAAAGGAAGAGCAGTTGGTCCGGGGATACCACCAGCAGGGGCAATCCCAGGAAAACCAGCGCCCAGCCGATTGATTTTAATATAAATGATCCTTTTTTGTTGTAACACAGGAAGAACACGCCCGCGGTAAGCACATATATTTTAAAGAAGAAACCGAACACCAGGAAAAAAGCCGACCAGGTGGTCTTTTCTTTTTGCTGATAGATGAGCACCAGCATAATGAATGCCGCTACATTGGAATTGGTTTGTACGCTTTCTGCTGCCGTAATGAATTCGACCAGGCAGAACCAGAGCAGGAAAACCTTGTTTCTGGCGGATACCGGCAGCAGGTGTACCGCTACCAGGAAGGGGATGGTATTGACGATGTTCCAGAGCACAATGCCCACCCCGTTGGGGAAATAGGCAAATGTCCCCATCATAAAGGCAAAGAACGGACTGTAATTGTATTCCGTATGGTACTCCTGCGGGTACATCAGATAGAGGTCCAGGTTCCCGATCAGGTGAAACCAGGAGGCTTTGAAACAATCATAATTGTCGCAGGTTTCCAGGAATACAATTTTCAGGCTGATCAGTACACAGACGATCAGGTAAATGCGGATCAACTGTTTTTCACTGTTGAAAAACGGTTTTTTGAAGAAGTTTTGGATGGAGTTTGTACGCATAGCTGGTACTGCGAAAATAGCGGATTCTGTTTGCTATCAGGGCATTCCGGTTATGAATATTATTCGATGGTACCGTTTAAAAAATTATCTTTGCGACGCTAAAATTATCAATATGAGCAAGGGACCTGTTTCTCAGTTTATTCAACACCATTACCGGCATTTTAATGCGGCTGCCCTAGTAGATGCCGCCAAAGGATATGAAACCCATTTGCTGGAAGGTGGTAAAATGCTGGTTAGCCTGGCCGGCGCCATGAGTACCGCCGAACTGGGTATCAGCCTGGCCGAAATGATCCGCCAGGACAAAGTGGCCATCATCAGTTGTACCGGCGCCAACCTGGAAGAAGATATCATGAACCTGGTTGCCCACAGTCATTATAAAAGAGTACCGCACTACCGCCATTTAACTCCGCAGGAAGAGTGGGATTTACTGGAAAATCATTACAACAGGGTAACCGATACCTGTATTCCGGAGGAAGAGGCTTTCAGAAGATTGCAAAAGCATATCCATAAAATCTGGGCCGAAGCAGATGCCGCCGGTGAGCGTTATTTTCCGCATGAATACATGTACAAAATGCTGAAAAGCGGCGTGCTGGAACAGTATTATGAAATTGACCCGAAGAATAGCTGGATGCTGGCTGCTGCCGAGAAGAACCTGCCGATTGTGGTTCCGGGCTGGGAAGACAGCACCATGGGTAATATCTTCGCCTCCTATGTGATCAAAAATGAACTGAACGCAAGTACCATGAAGAGTGGTATTGAATACATGGTTTGGCTCACAGAATGGTACCGTGCCAACAGTGGCGGTAAAGGCGTAGGGTTCTTCCAGATTGGCGGTGGTATTGCCGGGGATTTCCCCATCTGTGTGGTGCCCATGATGTACCAGGACCTGGAATGGCATGATGTTCCTTTCTGGAGCTATTTCTGCCAGGTAAGCGATTCAACCACTTCTTACGGATCTTATTCCGGCGCGGTTCCCAATGAAAAAATTACCTGGGGTAAACTGGATATCAACACCCCTAAATTTATTGTAGAGAGCGATGCAACGATTGTGGTTCCCCTGATCTTTGCTTACCTGCTGGGCTGGTAATTTATCCCGGCTTACGCTAATAACAAAAAACCTCACAGCATCAATCCTGTGAGGTTTTTTATTGAGGTAACGATTTGTTGCTGCTACACTATCTGGAATTAGGCATATTCAGCGGGGTGTCGCGTTTTAGCATATTGTCCTGGTTAGCCATCACCCAGGCTGTGTGAAATACGAGTTTGGTTCTTTTCTCCATCAGTTCAAAATTGATTTTATCAATGGTGTCTGTTGGCTTGTGATAGTCGGCCTGCAGCATACCATCATAAAAGAAAAGGATCGGCACCCCTTTTTTGGCAAAATTATAGTGGTCACTTCTGTAATAAATCTGGTTCTGATCTTTTGGATCATCGTATTTGTAGTCCAGCGTTAACCTGGTGAATTGGTTGTTCACCGCCTCATTGATGACCTGTAATTCACTGCTCAGCTTATCGTGCCCGATCACGTAGATATAATTCAGGCTGTCTGCTGTTTCACGCTCTGTGTCAACCCTTCCGATCATATCGGTGTTCAGGTCTACACTGGTTTTATCCAGCGGGTAGACCGGGTGTTCGGAGTAGTAATCAGAACCCCATAATCCTTTCTCTTCACCACTGACGGTCATGAAAACCATGCTGCGCCTTGGACGATTGCCTTTTTTGGCGGCTTCCGCAAAAGCTTCCGCCATTTGCATTACACCCACGGTGCCGGACCCATCATCATCGGCTCCGTAATAAATTACATCGCCCCTTTTACCCAGGTGATCGTAGTGCCCGGTCAGGAATACATATTCATCCTTCTTGTCGGTGCCGGGCAATAAGGCAATGACGTTACTGCTTTCAAGGTTTTCTGTGTTTTTAGCCGTTACCAGCTTTAACTCGGCGGTATAACTTCTTTTAGGAACTTCTTTCAGGTCTTCAAAAGAGAGGGCGCTGGTTCTGCCTATCAGGGCAGAAGCCACTCTGGCGGAGATATTTACGACCGGGAAAACGGATGCATTGGCTTTCAGGTACATTTCTCCCCTGGTAGCTGAAGCATTCTTCTTGGGGAAATCATTGGTTACGGTTAATACACCCGCTGCACCGGCTCTGCGGGCCGCGGTGATTTTTCCGTTTAAAGACGCCGGGCTGAAAAACCTGCGCCCGCTTCCTTCCGGCGCTTTGTATCCGGCAGGTGCGCCATCCAGTACAATGACCATTTTCCCTTTTACATCCAAACCGCCCAGATCATTGATCTTGTTGGCAGAGTCTACGATGCCGTAACCTGCAAAAACAGTATTGGTATAAGACCAGTCGCCAAAAGCCAGGCCGCGCAGGGAAAGGGAAAAATCTTTGTCCCATTCAAAATGGAGGCCATTTACACGGAGTTGTTTGGTAGTCAATTCGTCCCGATATACTGGATAAAGCTGTTGGTAGCTGTTTCCGTTACCGGGCTGCAGCCCCATTTTGCGGAACCGCTCCTCAATGAATGCCGCAGCCCTTTTTTGACCTGGGGTTGCGGTTTCCCTTCCTTCCATTGCTGCACTTGCCAGAATGGTCAGTTTTTCTTTCATAGCAGAAACCGTGATGAGTTCCGCATGTTTTGCTGCAGTTTCATCTTTTTGCGCAACGGCAACGCCGGTACTGAGCAACAGTACCAGTAATAGATTTTTTTTCATAAGCAATCAATAGATGTTTTAATTACAGGCAATCTTGCCAACACGGGTTGCGTGACGGCCGCCCTCAAAAGGGGTATTCATAAAAATTTCCAGCATTTGCTGCGCCAGGGGCAATGCCACAAAACGGGCGGGTATACAGATGATATTGGCATCATTGTGCTGACGGATCAGTTGGGCAACATCATTCTGCCAGCAAAGCCCCGCTCGGATGCCCTGGTGTTTATTGGCGGTGATGGCCACCCCGTTGGCGCTGCCGCAAAGCAGGATGCCAAAAGCCGCTTCCCCCTTTTCTACCGCCGTGGCGGTGGGGTGGGCGAAATCGGGGTAGTCTACAGAGTCGGCCGAATATGTGCCAAAATCGGTAACGGCATATTCCTTATCGTTCAGCCATTTAATCAATGCTGTCTTGTACTCCAGCCCTGCATGATCGCAGCCAATCGCAATTGGTTTTGATACATCGAAAACATAACTCATATCCATCTAGATTTTAATTAATCCCATTCTGCGTCCGCTTCTGCCAGTTCTTTTTTATAAACCCGTGCAGAAACCAGGATACTTAATTCGTACAATAACCATAACGGGATGAAAACAATCAACTGGCTCATCCAGTCGGGACTTGGGGTAATGAATGCGGCCACGATCAGGATGACCACCACTGCATATTTACGGGTTTCGCGTAAAAAAGCCGGCGTAATCAATCCTATTTTAGTAAGGATAAAAGCAAGTACCGGTAGCTCAAAGGCCAACCCGCATCCCAGAATGATATTGGTAAGATTGTCCAGGTAATCGGAGAATGTGGGTTTGGTTACAATCATGTTCTCCGTACCCAGTTGGAAGCCCGCCAGGAAATTGAACGTGAAGGGCCCCAGTAAGAAATAGCCAAAAGCTGCACCGATAAAGAAGAAAAAAGATACCCAGAAAATGATGAAGCGGGTGTTCTTTAATTCCCTATCCTTTAAAGCGGGCTTCACAAAACGCCAGAACTCCCAGAATATGAAGGGGAAGGCAATAATAATGCCTCCGACAATAGCCATGGTAATACTGCTCAGGAACTGGCCGCCGAATGTAGTACTCTGCATGGTAACATCCACCGGAGGCATACAAAGGGATTCTCCCAGGTGCGCCCAGTGACTGAAGTCGCAAAGCACTTTATAACTGATGAAATTTTTATTGATGGGCCCCACAATTACATTGTCGAAGATCCAGTTGCGGTAAATGAAGATGACAAGGGCACCCACCAGGATCGCCAGTGCGGAGCGGATAATATGTATACGCAATTCTTCCAGATGATCAATAAAGGTCATCTCTTCTTTTCCTTCTCCTGCTGTTCTGTTAAATAATGCCATGTTGCTGGTTGCTGAACTGAGTCCGCAAAGTTAGGGGTATGAACGGGAGTTTTTATTGCAAAACCTTCATTTTAACCATTTCTATGCGGGTATCGCTTACGGTAAGGATATCGAATTTGAAATTATTGATAATAATGGTTTCTTTCTGTTTAGGGATGGTTTCATGCTCGTTGATGATATAACCACTCAGGGTTTCTGAATCACTTACCGGGAAATCGAGGTTGTATTTCTCGTTCAGGTAGTCCAGTTCCAGCCTGCCGCTGAAGATAAACTCATCTTCGGCCAGCTGTTTTTCTACAAATTCCTCCACATCATATTCGTCGTGGATCTCCCCGAAGATTTCTTCCAGCACATCTTCCATCGTTACAATGCCGGCAGTACCGCCAAATTCATCTACTACCCAGGCAATGCTTTTCCGCTCCTTGGAAAATTTACTGATCAGATCGGTGGCGCTCATACTCTCTGGTACGGCCACAATCGGGTGCAGCATGGCTTTCAGGTTCTCGGGTTTGTTAAACAGGTCCAACTGGTGGATATATCCCACAATATTGTCGATGCTTTCTTCGTACACGAGTAACTTACTCAGTTTGGTGCTGACGAATTCGGCCCTTGCTTCTTCAAGGCTGCTGTTGATATCGAGGGCAACTACCTCGGTACGCGGAACCAGGCACTGCCTGATTTTAATGCTGGGAAGGCTGAGGGCATTCTCGAACAGCTCGGTATTCAGCTCCTGGCTCTCTTCGTCCTGCTCCTTGGTCTGCTGAAAAAAATGTTCGAGGTCTACCTTCGAAAAAACTTCGTTCTTGTTGTTGACCCGAACATTGAAAACATACTTGAGGATCCACTGGGAAATATTGACAAAAATATTCGTCAGCGGCAGGAACATATTATGGAAGAAATTGGCCAGCGGGGCAAAAAACGTAAGCAGGAAGTCTTTTTTGGCCCGGAAAATAGCTTTGGGCAGGAGTTCTCCGATTACTAGCACTACCAGGGTGGATAGTAGTGTGTCAAATACCATTTTCAGGAATTCATTCTCAATATTGAGCGGATTCCAGATCCCCTTGTTTAGCAACTCATCAAAAAGCAACCCGTAAATCACCAGGAAGAAGTTCAGACCGATCAGGCAGGTGCTGATGAAACGGGCGGGATATTCCATGAAGCGGGCCAGTATGGCGCCGCTTCTTTTGCCCTGTTTTTTCTTCAATTCGATGCTCAACCGGTTGGCGGTTACAAACGCAATTTCATAACCTGCAAAAAAAGCAATGAACAAGAGGGTTACAGCTATACTAATAATGGTATAGAGATGTGTCATTTTTCAAAGTTAAGGGATATACATAAACAAAGTACCCCGTGGAAACGGGGTACGATACCGATGATAACAACATGAGAAAATCGGCTGTAGTCCTTTATTTATTTAAAATCAACTGTGCAATTCTGGCAATTCATCTCAATTTTAAGGCCTTTACCATCGCCGCCGGTGGCAGTAAACCTGTTTTCGATATTATTTCTCTCCCCTGCAAACCTGAGTTCCTGCGCAATCCGGCCGGAAATTGCGTCTGAAATAGATGGATCTTTCTTTTCAGTTTTTTTGGTCTCTTCCGCCAGGGCGTTTCTTTCAAAATTTCCGTAAACAGAGCTGAATGGACCGTTGTACCTGATGTTGAAGTTTTTCACCTGTTTTAAAGGCAGGCGGATATCGGCGTACTTATTATCGACCCTGATCAGGCTGGCGCCGGCATCTATATTCCGGATCTTGATATCGGCATTGGTACCATCCAGTTCCAATGAATTGCTCAGCCGGGTAATGCGCATATTTCCATAATTCTTTCTTCCACGCAGCTCCTGCGCTTCTTCAAACTCATATTCGTCGTTGGTGCTGCGGAACACGCCTTTTTTTACAAGCACCGCCTCAATGGTGGAATACTTGGTATCCAGGTCGGCATCATCCAGGTTTTTTGCAGAGAATCTTCCATTCATGAATTCAATTTCTGCATAGGCAACATTACCAACCGATACATTGGAATATTTGGAATGCAGCATCAGTTTGCTGAAGTTTTCCGCATCCAGGTTGCCATTGGCCAGGTCAATACTGGCGGTGCCCAGCGACCCGCTGATCTGCACATCTGCATATTTGCTTTCCACATCCAGCTTACTGCCTGCAGGAATATAGATGGTTACCAGTCTTTTGGTATTGCTCTTAGTGCCGATGTTCATGCCTTCGGCGCTGAATACCGCCACACCGCCCCCCTGTCCGGTCCAGCCAAAGCTGTTGCCGTTGAAGGTATAGCTGCCTCCGCCGACATTGCCCGATTTGATTTTAACGGAACCTCCCATCGTTTTCAGGGAAAGATTCATTTTTTCGAACCATTCTTCATCACTTAGTTTGCCCTCTCCTTCAAAGTAAACGGTGGTAGTTACTTTTACCTTCGGCTGATCCCAGGTTTTTATGACGATATTCCTGGAAGTATTGTCGATAAATATGTCCGGCGTTTTGGAACTGGCAATTTCCTGGCTCACTTCTTTCGATTTGAGGTCATCCTTATCGGTGAACTGTTTTCCTTCCCCCATTTCCATGAAGGTGGCTCCTTCAGAAAGCTCCATTGGCTCCATTGGCGGCATCGGCGGCATCGGCGGTGTAGGCGGGAAGTCCGACACATCGGAATACACCCTGCCTGTAGCGGGGGCAGAACTGGTTTTGCTGATGGTGGTTGTTTTGGTAACCGATTTCTGTTTTGGGGAACCGGCCTGGGTATTCGTTTGGGTAACGGTTCTCACGGTTTGTGCACCCACTGCCGTAACGCAGGCCATCCAGATAAATGCAAGCATGCCTTGCCGTACTGTTGAACGATTCATATACTCCTGTTTTAAATGCTGATGAAATAAGTGCGGGTGGTATCTACCGGCCCGCGGTTTTGTTTGTAACGGTTGTTGGTTTTATTCATCTCCAGCTGCAGCTGTTTCAGAATAGTTAGTTTCTGCTGATAGAGATTGATGAGCTGATCCAGTAAATCATTGCTGATTCCACGTTTGGAAATCGTTGATAAAATGGCCTTCTCCTCTTTCCCCATCTGCCTGATTTCTATACTAAAGTCTTTGAAATAATCCGCTGATTCCGCATACATCGGAATGGTACTGATCCTCGCTTTCTGCAGGTTGATGACCTGGATAAAACCGGCCTGGATATTCCGGAACGCAGCCAGATCATCGGTTGAGCCCTTCGCAGGTGAAGCAGCGGCAGCCTTGCTCATTTCGGGGGAATGATGCAACGGTGAAGTATTTGGCTGCCTGGTTGTGTTGCCTGCAAGGCTTGCCGGCTGTGCTTCGGGTAAAGTAGATTTTATTGCCGGGGCCGGTTTGCGGTTGTTTTGTGCAACCGGTTCATTTTTGAGCGGCAATTGCGGTTTGTTCTGCACGAGAATGGACCATGCGCCTACGCCGGCAAGTGCAATGATGCAGGCAGCAGCAGCCCACCGGACCAGCCGGATAACCGGAACCGATCTTTGGGGAGCGGTCTCAACTTTGGCAAGGATCTCCTGCAAAAGTTTTGGAGCCGGCTCATCGCTGTTGAGCTGTTCCCTGTTGGCCTGTATATATTTTTTTAACTCATCCATTTACTACGATCATTTTGGTGATACGCTCTTTTAATAATTGTCTTGCCCGGTGATACTGGCTCTTGCTGGTTGATTCAGAAATACCCAGTTCGGCTGCTATTTCCCGGTGAGAATAATCCTCCGCCACAAACAGGTTGAACACCTGCCGGCAACCCTCGGGCAGGGCCTTGATTTCCCGGTGAATCATCGGCAGATCTACCGTTTTCCACCATTCAGTACTTTCTTCCATTAAGCCGTTCAGGTTGGTTTCTTCCAGGTTTTGCCACTGTACTTTCTTTTTGGTATAACGGATGCATTCATTGATCACAATCCTTTTCAGCCAGCCGCCAAACTGTTCGGCTTCTTTCAGCTGATGCAGCTTGTTAAAAGCAATGATGAATGCGTCCTGTAAAAGATCTTCTGCATCGGATCTGTCCGAAGCCATCCGCATACAAATGTTGAACATGGCTTTACTGTATTGCTCGTACAACCATGCCCGGGCCGCTGCATCTCCTTTGCAGGCCTTTCTCACAACAGCCGTTTGTATGGTCAGTTCCTGTTCCAATCAGTCGTCTTATAAAGGAGTGGGTAATGGTGAAAAGGTTGGAAAAAAGGTAGGATTTTTTTCAGGCAGGCTAAAAACAAAAGGCAGGGTGGTAGTCCCTGCCTTTTAAACGGTTCTTTAAAATGATCAATATTCTGCCAGAACCGGCTTGTTTTGCATCATATCATCGATCTTTTTCATCACTTCCGGGGTCAGTAAAGGCAGCGCATCCAAGGCCTTTAAATTATCGGTTAGTTGCTCTTTTTTGGTGGCACCCAGGATCGCGGTGGTTACATGTGGATTTTTTACACACCAGGCAATGCTTAAAGAAGCCAGGGAAACGCCCAGCTCCGTAGCCAGTTGCTGCAACTGCTTCACTTTTTCAATCTTCGCCTCTACCAGGGTCTTTTCTTTGAGCCAGTCGAGACCTTCCACCGCAAGCCTGCTTCCTTCAGGAATCCCGTTGTTGTATTTACCGGTTAGCAGGCCGGAAGCCAGCGGGCTCCAGATGGTGGTGCCCAGGCCCACATTCTTATACACTTCCAGGTAATCGTTTTCGACCTTCTGTCTTTCGAAGAGGTTGTATTGTGGCTGCTCCATAGATGGGCCAATCAGGCGATAAGCCTGTGCCACCCGGTGGGCTTCCATGATTTCCACCCCGCTCCATTCACTGGTACCCCAGTATAATATTTTCCCCTGCTGTATCAGGGTGTTCATGGTGAAGACCACTTCTTCTACCGGCACATTTTTATCGGGTCTGTGACAAAAGAATAAATCGAGGTAATCGGTCTGAAGGCGTTGCAGCGCTTCATTACAGGCTTCTGTCAGGTGCTTGCGGCTTAACCCGGTTTGATTGGGTTTATTGTCTTTACCCCTCCAGCCGAAAAAGGCCTTGGAGGATAATACATAGGAGGTACGGTCCCAATTTTTCGCCTTTAGTACACGCCCCATCATTTTTTCGCTTTCTCCCAGTGCATACACTTCTGCATTGTCGAAGAAGTTAATCCCGTTATCGTAGGCGATGCTCATCAGTTCTTCCGCACTGTTATCGCCTATCTGTTTATGAAAGGTAACCCAACTGCCAAAGCTGAGTACGCTTAGTTGCAGGCCGGTTTTGCCCATTATCCTGTATTCCATGATGAATGTTTTAGAGGGCAAAATTACGAACAGTAGCCCATCTGCGGATTAACTTATTGTTTAACAGGCACTGCCGCTGGTGCCGCCGTGCCCGGAGTTGGGGTTGCAGGGGCGGAAGGGTTGGAGGTGCTGTCGGGCAGAATGATGAAACTGCCCGGTTGTACCGAGTGATAAGTAAATTGGGTCAGTTGCTGGTTGGAAGTAAATCCCTTTTGGGCAAAGACTTTCTGCCTGGGTTCCCGCTGACTGATCTCCACAAACTTATCGGTGTAAAATTTTTCTGCTACCTGGTCCCAGTACAGTTCACTGGTATAAAGGGTGTCACCATTTACCCGGATAACCACCACACTGTCTCTCAGGTAAATTTTTTTATCCTGTTCCAGGTATCTGCCATACTTGGCGCTTAGTGTACTTTGTAATTTGGCGCTATCGTTGTAGAACTCTACATAGAGAGACTTTGGGAATTCTGATTTTAGTGCACTGTCTCCCTGGTAACGCAGTAAAAGCGGAGCGGTGAGTTTGGCTTTCATAACACCGTTTACACTCATGTAGCTGACAATATCAATTCCCTCTTCTACTCCCGGTTTTTTTACGCCCAGTTGTTTTACCTCGTTTACATCGTTTTCGCAGGATGCCATAAAAAAGCAGCCCAGAACAAGGGCTGCGATCCAATTCCTTTGAATGATATCGGTACGAAGATTAATCATATTTACGTTTGATAAACCAGTTGTCGGTCAGGCTGAAGCCGAGGGAAACCTGCAGGTAGTTCTCTGTAACATTGTTGACAGAAGAACCTCTTTTCCCAAACTGGATCCCTGTTTGAATAACGGTGAACTGGGTTTCATAGGCTCTCCATTTGCGGATCGGGAAACCGGCGCCGAAAGAAACAGATGCATGCTTCAGGCCATTGCCATCAGCGTTGATATAGTCTTTACCGATATTGATCCCAAAACGGTAGTTCACGTTGCTGAGGTAACTTCTGATGGCCTGCGGATTCGGACTGAACTGTGTACCCAGTTTAAGACTCCAGCTGTTATTCAGCGATGCATCCGGGCTGCCATAAAAACGATAGCTGTTCCACTGGGTGGTACTGTATTCCAGGCCAACAGACCATAATTCGAACAAGCCACTGTTGCTTACCACTGTTTTACGGAACATGATTCCGGCATCATAACTGGCAGGAAGTACAACGGTCCCCTTTATATTATCCCTTTTTTCGATGCTGTCGATCGCAACATAGTTACCGGAAGTACCAACGGTGAATGTTTCCCTGTCCAGGCTTTGTGTTGCATTCAGATTTTGTTTCAGGGAAGCCGTGGCGCCGAGTCGGAGCAGGTAGTTTTCGGTTGATTTAGTGGCTTTATTCTCCTTTTTGCCAACGGAGAATTCATATTGAACACCTATTTGGGCAAATGCATTGCCAAAGTTGGTCAGAGAAGAAGTGTTGGACTGATAATAGGTAACCGTATCGTTGAGGAAAGTTTTCTTGGTGCTGATTTCTTTTTTGCCAAAAGTATAACCGGTGTTCAGACCGATGCTGAAGTTTTTCCACTTCTTGCCTATTCCAATGAATGCCTGGTTCACACCCCCGGATCCTTCATAGCTGGTACCCAGTGTGTCGCCGGCTACCCGCTCCCTGGTGATAACGTTGTAATTGATCCTGCTCACCGGTCTGAGACCAAAGGCCAGGCCCAATCTTTTGGCTTTGTTCAACGGCATACCGATCGCAACATAAGAAGGAATCAGGTAAACGGAGCTGAATGTTCCGGAAGGATTATTGCTTTTCAGATTCCTGGAATCGAGCAATAATGCCAGATCATAGGAAACCATGTAAAAGGAATTGTAAGAAGCCGGGTTGTTGAAATTCACCGACTGCCCTACGTTATTGGTCATCCCGTCTGCATAAGCAGCCTGAAGTCCCCCCATAGAACGACCAATGGTATGCTGAGAACCGGTCAGGTTGCCGATACCATACCTGGAAAACGGAGAATTTACCTGAGCAGTTAACTGTAAAGAAATGAAGATGAAACTAACCACATAAGCCAGCCTACCTGTTGTTGTACTCACTAATCGCATATAAGCCTTTATAAATTAGGTTTGGGTCGGCAAATATCCTGTTTTTTAGGTGCGGTACAAAAAAAGGCATGTCCCCCCCGGTTAATAGCACGTTAAAGTTGCTGTATTTCAAGGCATATGCATCAATAATGCCATCTATTTCCTTAGACATTCCCAGGATCACCCCGCTTAGAAGATTGGTTTTGGTATCATATCCAACCAGCGGAAAATGGTGCTCCGGTTCAATCATGGGTAAAAGTGCCGTGTATTCGTTCATAGACCTGAACCGCATGGTCATACCGGGTGAAATGCCTCCACCCAGAAATTCATGCCGGTTGCTGATAAAATTATAGGTAATACAGGATCCAAGGCCAATGGCCAGGTTATGCTGGTCGGGAAACATGTCTACGGCTGCCGCACACATGGCCAGCCTGTCGGCGCCGATGCTTTCAGGTTTCCCGACCGGGGTGGAAAAGGTTAACCTGCTGGTATATCCAAGTGAATGAAACCGGGTATGTTCTTTCAGCAGGGCTTCAATTTCGGCCGGATGTCGGATAACGGAAGATAGAATGCTCTTGGAGGGATGGTATTGCTGTATCAGTTGCAGCATGGTTGCCGGGGATGCATCCGGGAGTACCCGTTCTTCCACAAAATCCCGCCCGCTGAATACAGCGGCCTTTAAACGGGTATTCCCAAAATCCAGACAAAGCGTTTTTTCCATGACGGGGCTTAAAAATCAAATATATGCAGAACAATGGCCAATGGAAATAAAATTAATCATGTTGTAGCGGTAGGGGGGATGCAAAAGATTTCGGTTATTTGGGGTTCAATTTAGGAAAAATGCGAATCTCGGGTTTCACCATTATTAAGAATGCTGTGTTCAATGATTATCCCATAGTGGAAGCGGTGAAATCGATATTACCGGTGGTAGATGAAATGATTATCCTGGTGGGAGATTGTTCCGACGATACGCTGGCGCTGATGGAATCCATTCAGGATCCCAAGATAAAAATCCATCATTCCGTTTGGGACCCAACGCTCAGAAGCGGTGGAACCGTACTGGCCGTAGAGACCGATAAGGCTTTCGGGCTGATCAGCCCCGACAGCGACTGGGCTTTTTACATACAGGGAGATGAAGTGATACATGAAAAATACCATTCGGCCATCCGTGCGGCCTGTGAACAATATGCCGGTGACAAAAGGGTGGATGGCCTGTTGTTCAGGTACCTGCATTTCTATGGCACCTACGATTATGTGGGCGACAGCAGAAAATGGTACAGCCATGAAGTGCGGATCATCCGCAACGATAAAACCATCCGTTCCTACAAGGATGCACAGGGATTCAGAAGAGGAGAGAAAAAACTGATGGTAAAGCCCATAGATGCCTGTGTGTATCATTATGGTTGGGTAAAGGACCCGGTGCAGATGATGAAAAAGCAAAAAGATGTGAGCAAATTCTGGAACAAAGACGAGGCCCTCAAAGCCTTCCTCGCCAGCCCGGATTATTTTGATTTCAACCAGTTTGATTCACTGGAAAAATTCAAGGAGACCCATCCCGCCGTAATGCAACAAAGGATTGAAAGATTGAACTGGAAAGTGGAACTGGACACTGCTAAAAAACAGTTCAGCCTTAAGGACAAGCTGCTCTATTATTTTGAAAAAGCCACAGGTATCCGCCTGTTTGATTTCAGAAATTATAAAATGCTCCGCTAGGTAAAGTCGGTTGGCGCCTGCTTCCTGTAATGCCAGAGCAGTGCAAGCGGCCATGCGTGCAGCAATGCGCCAAACTGGTAGTTCAGATTGCATTCCACCAGGCAGGAAGCGGCAATAGCCAGGGTCCAGATCACTAAAAAAGGATTGCGTTTTTTCCAACCGTAATAGGCCGGAAAGAACAGCCATCCGGTAAAAAGGAGCATACCCCACCACCCACTGCCCATCCACCAGAACAGCCATTGATTAAATGGCCACCCAAAAGGAGGAATAGTTCCGTTGTACAGGAGCGCGAACTGTTGCTGAAGTTCGGTCGGAACAGCGGCCCAGCCAACCGCAGCATGTTCATTGGATTGAATGTATTGCCAGGCAGCCGTATTGACGGCTCTTCTTACCCCGTCGGAGTAAGTGGAGTCGTAACCCCTGCTGTTGAATTGCTCCCAGTCGTAGATGCTGTAACGGATTTTTTGATTTGCAGTTGGCAGGAACCATAAAGCAGCGGCTGTTAAGATCACCAGCGCTGCTGTCCGGAGCAGGATCCTTGTTTTGCCCGAAGCACTCTTCAGACTGTACAGGCTGAACCCGCCCAATAGGATAAAAGCCATCACCCACGCGGTTCTTACAGATAAAAAAAGGACACTGCCTGTTAAAAGAATGAATGCCGTTTTTTTATATTGAAGCGGGTTTTCGGGAAGCAGGCAAAACAGCAGGGCGCTGCAGATAAACATACCGAACCGCAGATGATCATTGTTCATGAACACAGGCAGGGACTGCCCTGAACCATACTGCGCAATGACTTCGGCGCTATGCAGCACAAACCATCCCAGCGGATACAGCATGGCCAGCAATGCTGCATGAATCCAAAGCGGAACAAATGATTTGGTGAAATTCATTTTTGACACAGCCAGCGCACCGAGACCCGCAACAGGATATGCGCAATAATTCATCCATAATCTGTGATTGGCTGCTGCAAGGGGCTGTTGGTATATGCCCAACACTAAAAGCAGCACAGGAGCGAAACTCCACCATACCAGCGGCTCTTTCACTAAAGAAGGTATACTTTTCCGCAGCAGGTAAACTGCATACAACAACCATAGCGCTGTTGTGATGGAAAGAACAGCCCTGCTCCACAATAACCCTCCCAGCAGCAGAGCCGTAAGTGATAACAGAATATTTTTTCCCTTTTCTTGCATACAGTTGCCATAAATTTACATTTACAGTATTGTATATGTGGGATCAATTATTAACAGGCATTATTCAGGGCAATTCAAAATCGCTGGCAAGGGCTATTTCACTGGTAGAAAATGAAGTGCCGGGGTTTGAACATTTTTTACAGCAATTGCCGGCAGGGCATACGCCTGTTACGGGCATTACCGGCCCTCCCGGAGCTGGCAAAAGTACATTGGTGGATGCCATGATCGCTACCTGGGTAGCCGCCGGAAAGCGGGTGGCGGTTCTTTGTGTGGATCCTTCATCGCCCTTTAACCTGGGCGCCCTGTTGGGCGACCGGATCAGGATGAATGAATGGTATAACAATCCCAATGTCTTCATCCGTTCACTGGCAACCCGCGGATCGCTGGGCGGATTGCATCCGCATATCATTGAAATAACCGCCATCCTCCAGGTGGCGGGTTTCGACCATATCATTGTTGAAACGGTAGGCGTGGGACAGAGTGAAATAGAAATAGCAGGGCTTGCAGATGTAACAGTGGTGGTAGTGGTGCCGGAAGCGGGAGATGAAGTGCAAACCATGAAGGCCGGTTTGATGGAGATTGCAGACATATTTGTGGTGAATAAAAGCGATCGGCCGGATGCGGATACCTTTGTCAAAAACCTGCGCATGATGCTGGCGCCCGCGTTCAATACCGATCAAAAAATCAGTGTGGTTAAAACAGTGGCATCGGCCCGCAAAGGGGTGGATGAGCTATGCAAACTTATAGATGAACACGTACAACTGGCAGGAATATCCGACAGGAAGCACTGGCTGATGACAGAGCGGGTATACCAACTGATCCAGAAAACAAAAATGAAAGGCTTCGACAAAGCCGCCATCAAAAAAGCGATTGCCGCAGCATCGGCTCATCCGGGCTTTAACTTGTTTACTTTTGCGCAACAGTACCTGAATGAATCAGAACAATAACCATCCGCTGGTTTCCATCGTGATCGCCACCTACAATGGCGAACGTTTCCTGGAAAAACAGCTCAACAGCATATTAGCGCAAACCTACCCCAACCTGGAAGTGGTGGTGGTAGATGATTGTTCCTCCGATGGAACACTGACCCTGCTTCGCAGGTACGAGGCGCAATATCCGCAGGTACATGTTTACGCAAATGAACAGAACCTGGGCTATGTCAAAAATTTTGAAAAGGGCATGTTGCTGGCAAAGGGGAACTATATAGCCCCCAGCGACCAGGATGATATCTGGCTACCGGAAAAAATCAGCGTCCTGATGGCGGCAATGGGCGATTATGATATTGTTTACTGCAACTCTGCCTTAATAGATGATGGCGATCACCTGGTGGGCAGAAAACTATCTGATGTAAAACAGTTATCTGATTTTAACGACCCGGTGATGTATGCAATCGGCAATTCTGCACCCGGACATGCCATGATCCTCCGGCGCAAAACCGTAGCGGATTCGGTGCCCTTACCGGAGATGATTCCGCACGATCATTGGTTGAGTTTTGTAGCCACCTTCCACACCGGGCTTCATTTTGTGGATCAGCCGCTGGTGCTTTACAGGCAGCACAATGCCAATGTGTTTGGGGCGGCCAAAGTGAAATCTGTCACCGACGACGGTTTGCCGGTAGTGCGGAAAAAGAAGGCCGGTAAAAAAGAGCGTTACGCCAAAATCAGGGAACGGGTACAACTGATGTACGAAAAATGCCCGGATGCGCTGCCGGCTCAGAAACAATTCTTTAAAGAAATGCTGCACTGCTATCAGAACTTTTCTTTACTGAATAATGGCAAACGGGTAGCGCTTTTTTTCAGGAATCGCCATAAAATTCTATCTTTCAAAAGAAGGCCGGAATGGAGGCGCTGGCTTTTTTGTATCAAAATGTTCTGGACTATTCAGTAAGCTTTGTTCATCAAACCCGGAATCATTGAAAAAAAATATTTTGATCGACTGTGAAAGAATGCGGTATCCGTTTACCGGATTGTATACTTTTTGTAACCAGTTGGTGAAATCACTGTTGCCGGAGCTGTCGGCTGCCGAGCAACTAACCATCTACGGACCGGCTTCACTGGAAAAGGTATTCGGCCCCCGCGCCCATTATGATCACCACCATGCCTATCATAAGTTATTAGCGCCTGCTGCAAAGGGGGTGGATTGCTGGCATGCCACCCACCAGGGAACGGATTATTTTCCGCGTAATAAAAGGACCAAACTGGTACTCACCGTGCATGATATCAATTTTATGCATGAGCATACCAAAACGGCCGCAAAACAGAAAAGCTACCTCGCAAAACTTCGGCTAAAAGCAGAAAGGGCGGACCATATGGTATTCATTTCGGATTTTGTAAAAAACGATTTTAGCCGGTACATTCCTTTGAACGATAAACCGGTTTCCGTTATTTACAATGGTTGCGAAACAGCAACCGTAGCTATCAGCGAAAAGCCTGCAACCGCTCCGGATGCGCCGTTTATTTTTGCACTGGGACTAATCACTGCCAAGAAGAACTTTCATGTATTGCCGGCCCTGTTGGTGAACAATGACCTGAAACTGGTGATTGGCGGTTCGGTGCAGCAGCAGGAATACCGGAAGCAGATTGAGGCGGCCGCCCGCAAACAGGGGGTTGCCGACCGGGTGATTTTTACAGGAGCTATCTCCGAGCAGGATAAACAATGGTATTACCAGCATTGTACTGCTTTTGCCTTTCCTTCCATTGCAGAAGGGTTTGGATTGCCCGCAGTAGAAGCCATGCGTTACGGGAAGCCGGTGTTTCTCTCTGATCAAACCAGTTTACCCGAAATCGGCGGGAACGCAGCGTTTTATTTTACCGATTTTGATGCAGCAGCCATGCAGGAAGTATTCTCCGGGGGTATGCGGCAATATCAGGAACAATCCATGGAAAAAATGATCAGGCAGCATGCTGCAAAGTTCAGTTGGTCGGATACCGCAAAACAATACCTGGATGTTTACAGGCAATTGTATTAAGGCCGTTATTTGTGCGCGTATCCCCACAGCCCCGAAGGCATAGTGTGGTTCTGAAAATCGGTGTAACCTTTATTATAGGTAGCATATTTGTGGTCGTTTTTTATCAGTGTTCTGTGAAAACAGAGCATGAAAAATTTCACCACCAGCCTGATGAAGCCCTTGCTGCCGGCCTGTTTGGCCCATAAGCTCATCATCACCAGCAGGCTGTAATTGAATCCGCCCCTCGGAAAAATTTCACTGGAAGAAAATCCGGCATTTTCAAAATACCTGGTTAGGGCATAAGGTGTAAAGCGGTGGTGATCGTGCGGCACTTCGTGCAGGCTATAAATAAAGGGAACCGAAAAGAAAATACTGCCGCCGGGCTTCAATACCCGGTGTATTTCTTTCAGTATATGATCCGTATCAAAATAGTGTTCCAGGAATTCAGTGGCTACAATCCAGTCCTGGCTGTTGTCTGGCAACGGAATGGTATATCCGTCCCAGAACAGGTCGGGTTTTACTTTGTTGTGGTACTCGGAATATTCCAGGTCCACGCCTGTATATTGCGTGATCCTGCCCGACTCCTGCAGAAACACTTTGTAAGGCATTACGCCGCAGCCCAGGTCCAGTACATTTCCACTGATTTTAGACCGGAGATCCGTCACCGCCTCTATCAAAGATTGTTGAATCAGGTAATAGCCGTATCCCAGTTTCAGGGTGGGTTTGATGTAAATCTTATGAATTTGTTCCTGGGTCATCGGGTTGTTTGAAGCGGTTTATTTTTTAGGACTTGCGTACAATGATAACTTTTTCCTGGCTCTTACAACAGGCCTTTCCAGTATACCCAGCCAATAAAGCAAATAGATAAATGGAGCCAACGGAAAACGGAGAATATCTATATCGTATCGCTCTCTTACATAGGCCAGCTTCACCAGTTTTTCCAGGAAGAAATCGGAATGTTTTTTGGCAATATAGCGGTGGTTCTCTACAATTCTTTGACTGTTGTCGTAGCCGGAAACAACAGAGTTGGCCACGATGCGGTAATAAAACAGTTTTTCTTTGATCAGGTGGAAGCGAAAGCCATTGGCCGCAGCATGGATCCAGAATTCCCAGTCTTCAAATCCGTGATAAGGAATGGCCGTATCATAGCCGTTGTTTCGGATCCACACTTCTTTCCTGTAAACGGCACAGGCGTCGGCGCAGTTACCGGTAACAATGGCAAGATCATCGAATGCCCTGACCTTGTACTGTCTTTTTTTAACCTGTGTATCGCCAAAGAATTCTGGTTCGGCATACACTATATCGCAGCTATCGTTTTCCAGTAAAGGAATGGCCTTATTGATGTAGCCGGGTTTGATCTTGTTGTCTGCATCTACCGGCAGGATGTATTTTCCGTTTGCCAGTTGCACACCGGTATTGCGTGCTTTTGCAGGCCCCCCGTTGGCCTGCCGGATTAGTTTGTAATTCAATTGCTCCAATTCCTCCAGCTTCTGTAAAGTGAGCGGGTCGGTAGAGCCATCGTCTACAATAATGATCTCAAAAGGGAATGTGATCTGCGTAGGATCAATGCTGTCCAGCGTTTCCTGGATGAATTTACCATGATTAAAACAGGGGATCACGATGGAGAGCATTACTGCATCGTTCGTCTCGCCCAAACGCCTTTCTGCTTGCATTCAATAAAAGTAAGGATTCTGAAATAATTTTTTAGCGGGCGGGGCAGGCGGCAAAACCGGAGACCCGTTATTCCTGGCTGGCCAGTTTTTCACTTTTCCACCAGCGGTAACCAATGAACCCCACAATGGCAAATGGTACAAATGCCAGGTAAATAATGGCGGAATTTAAGGCAGAAGCGGGGCCGTCTCCCAATTGGGAAGCGGTTTTCGTACAAATGGAGCATTGTGCATACAGGCTGTTATCCGCCATTATGGCTACCAGCAATACCAATAATAAACCCCATTTCTTTTTCATAATCTCCTCATTGTCGACGCAAAGATATAACCCAAAATCGGGTTAAATGGTTAACTTGACCATTAAAATTACTGCATGGAGCAAAGAAGGAGTTTCTTAAAAAAAGTAGGCGCCCTCACCGGTGTTTTTGCCGGCTATGGTTTTTTTAATGAACTGAATGCTGCCTCTTTTGAGGATGCTGCCCGGAAAATTGCCCACCTGAGCCCACTGGAAGCCGCTTCAGATGAGGATTACTGGCAGGTGATTCAACAAGGGTTCACTGTCAATTCCAACCTGATTAATCTCAACAACGGAGGTGTAAGCCCTTCACCCAGGGTGGTGCAGGAAGCGGTGGAACGCTACAACAGCCTGTCTAACCAGGGCCCCTCTTATTATATGTGGCGGATTCTGGACCAGGGGCGGGAACCGCTCAGAACCAAGCTGGCTTTACTGGCAGGCTGCTCTCCCGAAGAAATTGCCGTTAACCGCAATGCAACCGAAGCCCTGAACACGGTGATTTACGGGTTGA
Organism: Sphingobacteriia bacterium; assembly: GCA_015999745.1. Taxonomy (GTDB): domain Bacteria; phylum Bacteroidota; class Bacteroidia; order Chitinophagales; family Chitinophagaceae; genus Sediminibacterium. Next base: position 52,505 of record JAECQP010000012.1, read on the forward strand.
ATTTTGAAAGAGGAGATGAAATCATCGGCACCAAACAGGATTACCCGAATATGATCCAGGCATGGAGGCAGCGGGCATTGCGCGACGGGATCGTATACAAACAGATCAGTTTTGATTTTCCGATAGAGGATGATAACGCTATTGTAAAAGCGTATGAACAGGCCATCACTCCTAAAACAAAAATGCTCCACGTAACGCATATTATCAATTGGGTAGGGCAGATCCTTCCTGTGCAGAAAATCTGCAGGATGGCGCACAGCAAAGGAATTGAAGTGATTGTGGATGGTGCGCATTCCTTTGGCCTGCTCGATTTCAATATTCCGGACCTGGAATGCGATTACTTCGGTACCAGCCTCCACAAGTTCCTGAGCGCCCCGATCGGCAGCGGGATGCTTTGGATCAGGAAAGAGAAAATCGGTAAAGTATGGCCCCTGATCTGTAACGACAAACCCAACGGTACGGATATCCGGAAGTTTGAAACCCTGGGTACCCGCAGCTTTCCGATTGAACAGGGTATTGGGGAGGCCATTGCTTTTCATACGGCTATTGGCAAAAAGCGAAAAGAAGAGCGGGTGCGCTATCTGAAGAATTACTGGGCAACCAGGGTGAAAGACGTTCCGGGAGTAAAACTCTACACATCATTAAAAGACCAGTATTCCTGTGCCATCTGCGGTGTTGGCATAGATGGGATGACACCTGCGCAGCTGGATTCCGCACTTTACAGCGGTTATAAGATTCACACGGTTGGAATAGTTTGGGAGAATATCAGTTGTGTACGCATTACCCCGCATGTATATACCAGGTTGCAGGACCTGGATCAGCTGGTAACAGCTATCAAAACCATTGCGGCCAACAGGCCCATCAAATAAAGCCCGGCTGTTCGGGTTGAAGATAGAAGGGTCAGTTTCTTAATAGAGGAACTGACCCTTAATGATTTACTAGGAAGCTTTTACTGCTGCTTTTTTAGCAGCCTTGGTGGCTTTAGCAGGGTTGGCTGGTCTTGATTTACCAAATGATCCCTGAAATCTTTTTCCTTTAGCTGTTTTTTTGTCGCCTCTGCCCATGGTATTAGTTTATAATAAAGATGATTAAAGTGTAAAAATAGAAAAACCCCGCCAAAGCGGGGTTCAATTCTTTTTAGAGGTGGAATTAGAGCTTACCGCTTAATTCTTTACCAGCCTTAAAGCGCGCAACTTTCTTCGCTTTAATTTTGATGGTTTCACCAGTCTGAGGGTTACGGCCGGTACGGGCAGCACGCTTAGATACAGAGAAAGTACCAAAACCTACTAAGGTTACTTTGTCGCCTTTTTTAAGTGTTTTAGTAACTGCATCGATAAAAGAATCTAAAGTAGCGTTTGCTTGTGTTTTGGTGATACCCGCATCATCAGCCAGGTGTGCGATTAATTCAGCTTTGTTCATAGATGTGTTTTTAATGTTTTTGTTAACGTAACAAATTTATTCGCTTTTGCTGATCAACAAAATATTTTCTTTCTTTTTTTTAATAGTTTGTTTGCGGCAAAACCCCTATAAATAAAGGGCTGGAGGCGAAATGGCTCCCCGTTTTTTCAACGGCATTTTGTAGTGTAAAACGCTGAAACCCTTTGCCAGATTGAGTTTCGACGACAAATTGGCTGTAAATCAATGCCTATAAGGGTTTCAAAGAAATATAAGGAAGATTTTGAATTACCAACTGCAAATTGTAAAACTATCCACACTCAATTCACAACCTGCATTAAAGACCTGAAAGCAATCAGTTGGTTACCCCAGCGGTTGAAGGTGTCCTGGCGAAGTGCCGGCGCAAATTCGTTGATGTAGCGATCATAATCTGCTTTTGCGGCGGCGGAAAACTGAACGGCAAAAGTGGGCCCTTCCTCCTCCTCAATTTCCAGCAGGCGCACAAACTTAAAGCCGGTAAAGCAGCCGGATTGCATCACTGCAGGAATATGTTCCTCCCTCATCCAGTTGACCCAGGCAGTATGGATGCCATGCGACACTTTCGTGGTTACATTATAGATATACATCCCTTATTTCTTTAGTTCAATAAATACCGGGCAATGGTCGCTGTGCTTCACTTCCGGGTAAATATCAGCGGATTTCAACCTGGGAAGCAGGTTTTTGGTAATACAGATATAATCGATGCGCCAGCCCTTGTTGTTCAGGCGCACAGAGGGAAAACGCTGGCTCCACCAGGAGTAGGCACCGGTAGTTTCCGGATGCAGGTGACGGAAACTGTCGATCCAGCCGTTTTTCAGGAACCCGGTCATCCAGGCCCTCTCTTCCGGTAAAAATCCGGAAGAGTTTTTATTGCCCTTGGGATCGTGTATGTCAATGACTTCATGTGCAATGTTATAGTCGCCCACCACAATCAGCCTGGGACGTTTTTTCTTTAACTCTTCCAGGTAATTGTTGAATTCTTCCAGCCATTGATATTTATAAGCCTGTCGCTCTTCACCGCTGGTACCGGAGGGATAGTAGGCGTTGATCAGGGTAATGTCTCCAAAGTCCGCCCTGATCACCCTTCCTTCAAAATCGCTTTGTTCAATCCCATTCCCGAAATACACATGATCCGGCTCTATACGGGTCAGGATGGCTACCCCGCTGTACCCTTTTTTTTGTGCAGAAAACCAGAAACTGTTATAGCCTGCTTTTTCAAAATGGGTATGGTTAATGTCTTCTTTATTGGCCTTCGTTTCCTGCAGGCAGATAATATCGGCCGGATGGGTGGCGATCCATGCGGAAAAGCCTTTTTTAATGGCCGCACGAATACCGTTGACATTATAAGAAATAATACGCATGGTAATGAGTTATTGAAAATAGGTGTTAAATCCGATGATCAGCAGCGCATTGAAAAGCTCGGCAGAAACGGATGGATCGAAGATAACAAACCTTTCCGGAGCTTTGTTGCCAAGCGCAATTGAAATCAGGCGATTGTTCAGAAAAAATTCCCTGATATAAGCGCCGCTGCTGATTTCGATCCGAAAGGGGGCGCCTTTTATATTTCCTTCCACCAGGAAGTCGTACTTCAACGGTACAACGGAGGGGGTTTCGGTGATGGTATACAGGGATGCGGGGTCTATTCCATTGGAAACCTGGTGAAAGAAGAGCTTTTTCTCCGGATCAGGAACATCCCGTCTGATGGAAAAAAGCGCAACGGTATCATTGCCAGATAGCAAACTATGGAAAACACCGGGCAGCAGGTGAATAAAAGGAGCTGCCTGAAATTCGCTGGAAGCACTGCTCAGTTGTGCGGGCATCTGTAGCTGATAATTTTTATCGCCAATTACATCCCTGCCTTCCTGCAGTAAAAAGACAAAGTCGGAGGCGCCTGAAGTTCTGTGTTTTGAGATGGCGTCCTGCATTGCACTGCTCAGAAGCGTTTTATTTTTTCCCTTCAGTACAATATCCCTGTATTCCTGTTCGCCCCAGCGGAGGATCTGCTGCCGGTTGAATAACAGGAAACGACTGACCCTTTTTGAAGACTGCACTTCTGTTCTGGGCATTCCTGCCGTTTTAGCCAGCACAAAATTATCACCGATATAGGGCCTGCTCACTTTCATTTCTACCTGCTCATGTTGGGCGGAAGTGTCCAGCAGGATTTCTATCGATTTTTGCATCAGTTGAGTGAAGCCTTTTGCGGTTACCGATACATTGTGCACCGGAACACCCATTCCATTCCCGGGGCCGTTTTTAATGAAAATGTCGATGGATTTGGCGAAGGAAGTTTGTTCTGCGTTGGCCTGGAAGTTGACCTGCAGGCTGAATACGGATTGAACCTCCCGTACAAAAGCAGTATCGAGGATATCAAGATTAAATTGTTGAATATACCCTGCAGTAGAAAATTCAATCAGGTCTATATTGATTTTCGGGAACTTGTTTTTATCGTCTGCAGCCGGAGTTTCCGTTCCGCTTTTTTTAAAAGGGACAAACCGGAGACTGGCATGCTGCGGCAGGCGCAAATTCATTTTTTGTTGCAGGAGGTTATCCAGCTCATTGGTGAACTGCTGTATGATGGCGGAATCTTTCCAGTAATTCATGACCGGTCCGTTGTCGGAAGCAAAGCGGAAGCTTCCAGGATAAATGATTTGTTGTGCCCTTGCGACAAAACAAATCAAACCGAACATACTGCAGAAGATTATTTTGTTCATCAAAAGGATGGTATTAGATGGTCTGGTAATGCAATGAATATGCTAAATTGAACAGGATTTAAAAATAGGCATCTTTATGGATACTAATAACCGGATTATTCCGGCAAAAGAACCCGTGTTTCTGGAAGGTCCGCGACCCAGGAGAAAGGAATTGGTCTTTGCATGGAATGTGTTTACGCAGTTTATTAAGGGTTTCAGGACATTGCACTTTGTAGGCCCTTGCATCACCGTATTCGGCAGCGCGCGCTTTCATGAGGGGCATCCCTATTATGAAAATGCCAGAAAAATTGGCAAAATGATATCGGAACTGGGTTTTACCACCATGACAGGAGGTGGCCCCGGCATCATGGAAGGGGCCAACCGGGGGGCTTTTGAAAATGGCGGAACTTCGGTGGGGGTGAATATTAAATTGCCTTTTGAACAGCATCCAAACCATTATCTCACCAAATCCATCACCTTCGACTACTTCTTTATCCGGAAAGTATTGCTGGTCAAATATTCCTATGCGTTCATTATCTTACCCGGCGGCTTTGGTACCATGGATGAGTTGTTTGAAACCATTACACTGATCCAGACCAAAGTGATCTATGATTTTCCGGTGGTGCTGTTTGGAACGGAGTATTATGCCCCCCTGCGGGCGGTCATTGATGATATGGCCGTAAAAGGCTCCATCTCTGAAAATGATAAGAAGTTAATCCTGTTCACCGATGATGTGGATGAAGCCATGAATTTTATTGCATCCTATATTAAGAAGACCTTCAAGGTGAAATATCGTTTCCACCGGTACTGGTTGTTTGAGTAGGGGTTTAGGCTATGTCAAGTAAATATGCCTACTATAAGATACTGATTGGGAAAGATGGTATAATATTGATGAGATATGAAGGAACAGAAGGTAATAGTCATTTATACAAGGCTTTATCACAAAACCTCCGATAATATTACATGAAAAACATTTTTTTCTTCCTGATTTTACTGCTTTCCGCTTCGGAGAGTTTTGGGTCTTATGAAGATGGAAAAGTATTCTTTGTGCCTGCACGTCAATCTTTCGCGATGCATGCGCCGATTGAAATGGGGTTGCAACTATTTATCCAAAAATCTTCAGAAACCCCTCTGCCATGCAATCTGGATATTTTTGACAGCAGCATGAATTTGGTGTATAGTGGCAGATATGCGATTGGTAAAGATCTGCTGACCATACGTGTATCCTTGCCTGATCACTGCAGGCCCGGTTATTACCTGATGAATGCCTATCTCAGCCATGCTGACCTGGATAATGCAAACAATCTGGATCAGGTGTTGATTTATTACGGGGCCAACACGATGCCTGCTGTAAAAGAAACCAAACGGGCTTTTATAGTTGCAATGCCGGAAAGCGACAGGCTGCTTACTAATTTTACCAATCGCTTTATTGTTCAGATCAGCAACCAGGACACTGTGCCTGTTATCCGGGATTTTTTTGTCCGAAACCAGGAGGGATTATTAATAGCCAAAGGAAAAACGAATCGTTCGGGAATAGCTTTGGTGGATATTCCCAATATCAGGAATGACTATTACACGATAACAGCCGAGAATTGTGAGCCAATTACTTTGTCCGGCTTTACTGATACTGGTTTTGCTATCCAGTTTAAGGAAATGGAGCAACTGTCAGTTTCTATATTAAAAGCTGAGCTGGAGCCATTACTAAACCCCATACTGAGGGTTTATTTAGATACGGTATTAATCAGTGAGGCCGCATTAAATTTTGAAACGGATATTGGTATTATTGAAACAAAGATCGATATACCCGGGATCTATGGTGAATTGCTCCAATTCAGGCTGGTCAATTCCGCCGGCGCTTTGCTTACACAACAATATTATTGGTTGAATAAAGAGGCTGCAAGTGTGGCTGTCTTCATCAAAGGCCTGAGTAGCCGCGAGCCAACTTTTACCGAGCCCGTCAATCCGGCATTTAAGCTCCATTTTCAAACATCCATACCTCCCGGTGAGTTGATCTCCTATCAATTGCTTGATTCGGGTAAGGCCATCATGGGGCTGGGTCAGGTGGCTGTTAATAAGGATGGTTTTTTGGAAATCGTTGATTGTGACTTTTATGGAAAAGCATCCGTCTCGTTCTTTGTAAACCGTAAGCATGCAAGGAACCCTATTACCCCTGGTTCTCCCCTGCAATGGCGCAATGCCTTTATTCAGCGCTCATCCGGATATTTTCCCGGTGGCTTGGTGCTATCCGGAAAACGCAAACTTTCCAACGCCCCTGTAAGCGACACTTTCCTGAGCAGTACCGGGTTGCAACCAGTGTTGGTGAAAGGTCGTAGTAAATCACGTAATCAGGAAATGGAAGAAAGATATGTGGCAAACGGTATGTTCAGAAGCCCCTTGAGCCGGGATCTTATCGTAGAAGACGATGCTTCCGCGATCAATTATAATAATCGGTTTAAGGAATACCTGCAAAAATATTTTGCGGGATTACAAATTGTAGGAGATGAACTAAAATACCGAAACGGGCATGTGGAAATTTATGTTGATGAATCGCTGGGAAAAGATCCACCGGAATCTATGTCGGATATCGCTTATATCAAATTTATCAAAGGTTCTCTCCGGGGCATTAATCCCAGCAAAAATGCCGGCCCTCTGTCGCCCGGAGCGGCTTATGATGTTGGCGTTACTGCTTATGTAGCTGTTTACACCAAGAAATATGATCCCAATGGAAACAATGGCATTGTAAGAATTGACCTGGAAGTGGATGGCTTTAGAAACTAAGTTTGTTGGTTTTTCTTGAACGAATAATCATACAAGCCAGTTGAACAAAGCCGAGAAAGTTCCTCGTAATTATATGAAATCTGGTTTGACAGCTACGAAATTGCTGAATTTATAGATGTTATTGGTTATTGCTATTAATCAAGTTTACGACCACTTTTACCATAATATCCTTCTCATCCGGTTTGCTTTCCGCTATCATTAAGGTAAGCGCAACCAGTGCATTATCGGCAATCTTTCGGCTGCCATCCTTTTTGTACAAAATTCCGTTCTTTTCAAGGAACCACACAAACAGGAATGCGGCAATACGTTTGTTGCCATCAGAAAAGGAATGGTTCTTAATAACAAAATAAAGCAAATTGGCTGCTTTTTCTTCTATGCTTGGATATACAAACTCGCCACCGAATGTTTGGTAAATAGCGGCCAGCGAACCTTGAAAAGATTCGTCTTTTTCATTACCAAAAAGCGTACTCCCCCCAAATTTATGCCTTAATCCGTCAATGGCTTTCATGGCTTCGGAATAAGTGATCTGGAACAATTCTTCTCTTGTGGTGGCACCAATTTCCAATACCTGATGGTCATACCTGTCAAGCACATCAAGAGCGTAGGTATAATCGGTAAGAACTTTCAATAATCCAGTGGCTTCATCGGAATTGAGTGGTTGTGCTTCGATCACATTTCCCAGCAGCTTTACCGCCTGTTTCAGGCTTTCTAGCTGCCCTGCCTGTTCTTTTAAGCATTTTTCGTTGATGGAATACCCTTTAATCAGATAATTTTTAAGTACTTTATTTGCCCAAATACGGAATTGTGTACCATTTTGTGATTTTACCCGGTAGCCCACTGAAATAATCACGTCCAAAGAATAATATTCAATTTTTCGCTTGACGGATCGTTTTCCCTCTTTTTGAACTGTCAAGGATTCCTTGACAGTTGCCTCCCTGTCCAATTCCTGTTCATTAAAAATGTTCTTTATATGCAAACTCATATTCTGCTTAGTCTGCTGAAATAACTGCTGCATTTGGCTTTGGGTTAACCATACAGTTTCGTCTTCCAGTTTCACATCAATGGCGGTTTGGCCATCCGGTGCCTGGTATATAATGATTTCACCTGTTTGCATATAACTTTCTTTTATGGTCGCGTTATTATTGAACGTGTGTAATTTTTCCAGAAGTTACAGTGCAAAAATAGAAGCTGATCATTCAGTTTATTTGAAGTATTTTATACTGGATTCAAGTCGCAAACAGGCACGGACCAAAGGGTTGTTCGTGTTTTAGGCTATCGTTCTAACTCATTGATATACAGTAGGGGTAAATTTCCCCGCCTGGAACGTATAACCTAAACTCAGGATCATGATATAGGAGCCGAATGCTTCTTTGGCTTTTCCTTCATATACTTTCAGGCCACTGTAACGGGCATAGTCCACTTTGCTGGCGTATTCCAGGAATACATGTTTGTAGAAAGTGGCTCTGATAGCGCCTTCCGCACCCACATTCCATCCGCCTAACTGGAACCCGTCTTTATTGGCTTTGCCGAACAGGGTGTTTTCTACGTGAGGAATCACCGGGCCGATACCGGCTTTTCCGAGGAAGTCTACTTTTACATTGCCATTGAGGCTTTCATAGATCTTCCATCTTTTTACGATGTTGAACAGCAAAAAGTTGGCGCCGTTGTTCAGGTAATAATTGAATCCGTTGCCTTTGGAGAAGAGCACACTGGTATCCACTGCCCTGCCACCCAGGGTTCCCACCACACGGGCAGTCTGTCCATCGGTCAGGATATGTTTGGTATGGTCGAAATTGATTTCAAAGCCCAGGTTTTTCTTCTTATTGAAGAAATATCCCAAACGGTAACTGTACTGCGGGATGCTGATGGGTTTTTTCAGCAGGTCCTTGTCCCATCCCGGATTGTCGTGAGACGTCATGCCGGTCATGGTGTAATTATTGCTGAGAGAAGGCTGGTTAACGTGCAGGTCGGAATTGGTATACCACTCTTTGTTGTAGCCCCAGGCAAAATAAAACTCACCCTTTCTTTCTTTCTTCACTTTTTGATCCTGCTTATCCTGGGCCTGTGCCAATACAGGCAACAACAGGATGGCCAGCGCCATCTTTACGTTTTTCATTTTGCAAATATCGGCAATAATTGGCTTATTCCAAGACCGGGCTTAACCATCTTTCTGCAGTGGGCAGATCCATGCTTTTCCGGTTGGCATAGTTGTTCAACTGGTCTTTTTGGATCTTCCCGATACCAAAATACTGGCACTGCGGATGTGAGAAATACCAGCCGCAAACAGAAGCGGCCGGATACATGGCCAGGCTCTCCGTAAGGGTAATGCCGGCTGCTTTTTCTGCATTCAGCAGCTCGAATAATTTGTATTTCTCCGTATGGTCCGGACAGGCAGGGTATCCCGGCGCGGGTCTGATGCCGGTGTATTGTTCCTTAATCAGTTGTTCATTGGTGAGCTGTTCATTGGTATCATATGCCCAGAACTCCTTCCTGGTTCTCAGGTGCAGGGCTTCTGCAAAGGCTTCGGCTAAACGGTCGGCCAGGGCCTGCAGCATGATTTTATTATAATCGTCGTGGGCGGTTACATATTGATTTAAATGTGGTTCAATTCCATGAATGCTTACTGCAAATGCCCCGATATAATCTGCCATTTCCGGGTTGGTTCCGGCTGGCTTGATGAAGTCTGCCAGGGACAGGTTCGGTTGTCCGGGTGCTTTTTTAACCTGTTGTCTCAAAAATTGTAATTCAACCGGCGCTGCATGTTCTCCGGGTTTTACGGTTACTGCATCGTCTTCGGAAGCGGCTTCCCAGAAACCAATCACCCCCTTTGCGTTCAGCCATTTCTCTGCGATCATTTGATCGAGCATGGCATTGGCATCTTTGTATAATTTGGTGGCTTCCACGCCTACTACCTGGTCGGTCAGGATCTCCGGAAAATTCCCATGCATTTCCCAGGTAATGAAAAACGGTTTCCAGTCTATAAAACTGCGGAGTTCGCTGAGATCGTAATTGTCGAATACCATGGTGCCGAGGACTCCGGGTTTAACAGGCTGGTAGCTGCTCCAATCGATGGCTGTTTTGTTGTTTAATGCGTCTTCGTAAGAAAGATATTGTTTAACCGGTTTCCGGTTCTCAAAATCTGTTTTGAGTTTTGCATACGCTGTTTTCAGTTCGGACAGGAACGGCGCTTTCTGTTCCTTACTCAGCAGGGAACCTGCAACCGTTACGCTCCTGGATGCATCCAGTACATGCACTACCCCCTCTTCAAATTCCGGCGCAATTTTTACTGCGGTATGAATTCTGGAAGTGGTGGCGCCACCGATCATCAGCGGTTGCTTCATGTTTCTGCGCTTCATTTCTTTGGCGATATGCACCATCTCGTCTAAAGAAGGGGTAATCAGCCCGCTCAGACCAATGATATCGGCTTTTTCTCTTTCGGCTGCATCCAGGATCTTGTCTGCCGGAACCATTACGCCCAGGTCTACAATATCATACCCATTACAACCGAGTACCACACCTACAATGTTCTTACCAATATCATGCACATCCCCTTTTACGGTAGCCAATAATATTTTGGCGGCACCTGCGGTTTCTTCATTCATGGTGCCTGCGGCAATATGGGCATTCTTTCTGTCTTCTTTTTCCTGTTCAATATAAGGCGTGAGCACTGCAACACTTCTCTTCATTACGCGTGCGCTCTTTACCACCTGTGGTAAAAACATTTTACCTGCGCCAAAGAGATCGCCTACAATGTTCATTCCGTTCATTAAAGGACCTTCAATTACATCCAGTGGTTGGGGATATTTTAATCTTGCTTCTTCCGTATCGGCCTCAATATAATCGGTGATACCATTGATCAGGGAATGGGCCAGTCGTTTCTCCACGGGTTCTGCTCTCCACGCTTCATTCTTCACTTCCACCTTGCCCTTGGCTTTTACTGTTTCAGCAAGTGTAATCAGTTTTTCGGTGGCTTCATTATTGCTGTTGTTCCTGTTCAGGATCACATCTTCACAGTGTTCGCGCAGGGTAGGTTCTATTTCGTCATATACCACCAACTGTCCTGCATTTACAATACCCATGTCCATGCCTGCTTTGATGGCATGCAACAGGAATACGGAGTGAATGGCTTCGCGTACATGATCGTTTCCGCGGAAAGAAAAAGATACATTGGATACACCGCCGCTTACCTTGGTAAGGGGCATGGCTTTTTTGATTTCCCGGGTTGCTTCAATAAAATCCACCGCGTAATTGTTGTGCTCCTCAATGCCGGTGGCTACAGCAAATATGTTCGGATCAAAAATAATATCCTGCGGATCGTATCCTACCTGTTTGGTGAGAATGGTGTAGGCCCTTTTGCAGATCTCTATCTTTCTGTCTTTGGTGTCTGCCTGTCCTGCTTCATCAAAAGCCATTACAATCACTGCAGCGCCATAAGCTTTACAGATATGCGCCTGTTCTATGAATTTCGCTTCTCCTTCCTTCATGGAGATGGAGTTTACAATGCTTTTTCCCTGTACACATTTCAGGCCGGCTTCAATGATCTCAAACTTGGAGCTGTCGATCATGATTGGAATCTTAGCGATATCCGGTTCGCTTTGCAGGAGGTTCAGGAAAGTGGTCATTGCACTAACGCCATCCAGTAAGGCGTCGTCCATGTTTACATCCAGGATCTGTGCACCGTTCTCTACCTGTTGACGGGCAACAGATAAAGCTTCTTCGTATTTATTTTCCCGGATAAGCCGGGCAAACTTCTTGGATCCGGTAACGTTGGTTCTTTCACCCACGTTCACAAAATTGGTTTCCGGTCTTACTACCAGCGGTTCCAACCCGGCTAACCGTAAATATGGTTTGATTGTTGTCATGATTATAATGTTGCCTCCAGTACCGGTAATGGTCTTGGTTGTATTTTTTTAACGTTGTCCGCAATATGTTTGATGTGATCCGGTGTGGTGCCGCAGCATCCGCCTACAATATTCACAAATCCTTCCTTTGCCCATTCTTCTATAAAATGCGCGGTCTGGTGTGGCTGCTCATCGTATTCACCCATGGCATTGGGTAACCCTGCGTTGGGGTAGGCGGAGGTATAACAGGCGGCAATCTGCGAAAGTTCCTCAATATGGCTTCTCATTTCTGCGGCGCCCAATGCGCAGTTCAGACCAATACTCAATGGCTTTGCATGCATCACTGAGGTGTAAAATGCTTCCAGAGTTTGCCCGCTCAGGGTTCTTCCGGATGCATCGGTAATGGTACCGCTGATCATAACGGGCAGTTCTTCCCTGTTGTGATCGCGAAAATATTTTTTAACCGCGTAGATCGCGCCCTTCGCATTGAGGGTGTCGAAGATGGTTTCGATCAGGATGATGTCTACGCCGCCGTCTGCCAGTCCGCTGATTTGCTCGTAATAAGCTGCAGCCACTTCATCAAAACTAACGGCCCTGTATCCCGGATTGTTTACATCGGGTGAAAGACTGAGTGTTTTATTCAATGGCCCGATGGCGCCCGCCACAAACTTTGGCCCGGCTTCCGGATGCTCTTCTGCATATTGACGGATGGCTTCCCTGGCGCATTTGGCCGCTGCAACGTTCAGTTCGTAGGCCAGTGACTGCATTTCGTAGTCGGCCATGGCAATGGTGGTACTGCTGAAGGTATTGGTTTCAATAATGTCGGCGCCCGCTTCCAGGTATTGTTTGTGAATGCCGATAATGATGTTGGGTTGTGTAATGCACAACAGGTCATTATTGCCCTTTACATCGCAATGCCAGTCTTTAAAACGCTCGCCCCTGTAATCGGCTTCGGTAAGCTTATGACGCTGGATCATGGTACCCATGGCCCCGTCGATGACCAGTATTCTTTTCTTCAGTTCTTCCTTTATCTGCATACAATAACTTCATTAACCAAACCCGGTTTGGTAGTGATTGAATAAACCAATAAACGCTGGAAATGTGTGGGGAGGTCACTTCGGGACGTTTATTAGTTCCATGGAACCTGTACATATTTATACAGGCCACTCAGACTGAACAATAAACAAATCTGTCTGAATTGGGTGTAAAGATAGTGTGGGAAAGGCTTAGAACAAAATATCCCGCTCTGTTTTAAAAAGCGGGATATTTTACATGCAGCAGAAGAGGACTATTGGTAGAGGCAATTCACTTCTGCATTTACCACATCTGTAACGCTGGAAGCGTCTATTTTAAAGTCTTTCATCACAATGGTGAACTTGGCCAATGCGGTGATCTTTCCGTCTTTTACGGTGATGGTTCCATTAACTGTGATTGGTTTGGTTACGCCATGTAAGGTCAGGTTGCCTTTTACGAAGGCTTTATAGGTACCGTTTTTGGCGAGTGTTACCTGCTGTATATTGGCAATGGCGCCTTTGAAATCCGCACGCGGAAACTGGGTGCTCATCAGGTACTCGTTATTGAAGTGATCCTGCATTTCGGCATATTTGAATTTAAACCCTTTGATCAGCAGGCTGAAGCTGAGTGTTCCATTGTCTGCCAAACGGCTGCTTACTTCATTGTTCACTGCTTTTACATCTTCATCGGTAGGGGAGACAAAGGAGATTTTACCATTGCGGGTACCGTATACTTTTTGTGCCTGTACGGAGCTGCCGATCATTAATACGCCAAAAAGGAGGATCAGTAAATGTTTCATGACTGCTTGATATTAAGTTTAATATGGTTATTTAATTAATACACCTTCGTTGATGACTACGTTCGCATCCGGTATATAGCCGGTACAAATTCCCCTGAAAGTAATGGTGCTTCCGGGAGTCAGCGTTCCGGGATTGGTTTTGAACGTACAGTTGATTACAAATAAAGGATCACTGGTTTTAAAATTCACCACCACATTGCCATCCTGGTTGGTGCTAACGTCCAGAACCTCTCCGCTCAGTTCAATGGCTTTGTCGAGGTAAAGCTGGTTGGCGGCAGCTTCATCTGTTCTAAATGCATCATACAGCTTTTGAGCGGTTAATGTCACTGCTTTTTCTGTGCTTACATCGCGGTGCGGTTTGTTAAAAACGCGATAGGCTATTACAGCTCCGCCAATAACACCAATACCTATAATGATAATTAATATGCGTGCCCACCTTTTCATAGTAAAATGGTTTAATGTTTAAACAACGAAATTAACGATTTGTTCGTATAAAGCTACAAAAAATAAAAAAAGCTAATATTATTTAACATACTGTTGAACCGGCAGCCGGTTGGCGATACTCCTGGCCAGGGTCATTTCGTCGGCATATTCCAGTTCTCCCCCAAAAGCGATTCCCCGCGCAATGGTGGTGATTTTGCAACCGGGATGGGCCATTTTTTTCTGAATATAATAGATGGTGGTATCTCCCTGTATATTGGGGCTGAGGGCAAATACCAGTTCCTCCACCTGTTCCTGCCCGATTCTGTTTACCAAGGATTCAATGGTGAGCTGGTCCGGGCCAATGCCATCCAGGGGAGAAATGATTCCTCCCAGTACATGATATGTTCCATTGAACTGCTGGGTGCTCTCAATGGCAATCACATCACGGATATTCTCTACCACACAAATCACCCGCTGGTTGCGCATCGAATTGGCACAAATGGAACAGATATCGCCATCGCTGATATTGTGGCAGCGCTGGCAGAACTTGATGTCGCGACGCATTTTGGCAATGGTTTCCCCAAACAGTTGTACCTCGTTCACATCCTGTTTTAACAGATGCAATACCAGCCGCAGCGCTGTTTTCTTACCAATACCGGGCAGTTTGGCAAACTGGGCTACCGCATTTTCGAGCAGGGAGGAAGGGAGTTGCATTTTGTAAAGATAATCGGTTTAATTTGCGCTTCAAGTTTTGACTATGAAGTTGCACAATTTTAATTCCGGTCCTTCCATCTTACCCCAGCCTGTTTTAGCCCAGGCTGCTGAGGCTGTTATCAATTATAATCATACAGGATTATCGCTGCTGGAGATTGGTCACCGCACCAACTGGTTCCAGGAAATCCTGCAGGAAGCGAAGGATTCGGTGAAACAACTCATGGAACTGGACGATGCCTATGAAGTGTTGTTCCTGCACGGTGGGGCTACTACCCAGTTTATGCAGGTGCCGATGAACCTCCTCGATACCAATGCTACTGCAGCTTATTGCGACAATGGTGTTTGGGGTAACAAGGCTTTTAAGGAAGCCAAATTGTTCGGTCATGTTCAGGTGGTGGCCGACAGCAGCGACCGCCAGTATCGTTATATCAATAAAGGATTTCCCATTCCGGAAGAGGCCGTTTATCTCCACATTACCTCTAACAATACCGTGGAGGGAACCCAATGGCACGAATATCCTGTTACAGATGTTCCGGTAGTGGCCGATATGAGCAGTGATATTTTCAGCAGACCTACCGACTTTAAAAAATGCGCCCTGATTTATGCAGGCGCACAAAAAAATATGGGCGCTGCAGGTGTAAACCTGGTGGTGGTGAAAAAAGAGATACTTGGTAAAATCAATCGCCCGATTCCTACCATCATGAACTACCAGAAGCATATAGAAGCGGGCTCGCTGATGAACACGCCTCCTGTATTTGCCGTATATGTGAGCATGCTGACCCTGCGTTGGATCATTGAACAGGGTGGTTTGCCCGAAATGGGCAAAAGAAACAAAGCCAAATCCGAACTGCTCTACAGCACCATCGATGCTTTACCTGTTTTTAATGCACCTGTTGCCAAAGAAGACCGAAGCGAAATGAATGCTGTTTTCTTTTTAAATGACCCTGCACTGGAAGAACCATTCCTGGCATTGTGCAAACAGGAAGGAATGATTGGAGTGAAGGGCTACAGAACGGTTGGAGGTATTCGTGTGAGTATGTACAATGCCCTGCCGATAGCGAGTGTACAGGCTTTTTGCGACCTGATGCATTCATTTGCACAAAAGCATGGATAACAGGACTTTACAAGCATAACTTTTCTTTTGTAATTTATTCACCGATATTTGCGCCATGGCAATTATCAAACCGTTCAAGGCTTTAAGGCCTCAACCTCAACTGGCAAAACAGGTAGCAAGTCTTCCTTATGATGTTCTCAGCAGCGCAGAAGCTAAAATTGAAGCACAGGGAAATTCCTACACATTTCTGCATATTACCAAAAGTGAAATAGATCTTTCTGATAAAACAGATGTGCATGCCCCTGAGGTATACCAGCAGGCAAAAAATAACCTGGATGCTTTCGTTCAGCGGGATGTGCTGTTCAGAGAGTCCAGGGATTGTTACTATATCTATCAGTTGATCATGAATGGCAGGAGCCAGACCGGTTTGGTTTGTGTGAGCAGTGTGGATGATTATGAGAATGGTATTATTAAGAAGCACGAATTCACCCGTCCCGAAAAAGAGCAGGACAGAATTAATCATATTACCGTATCCGGTGCGCAGACTGGCAATGTGTTTCTGGCTTACCGCAATAATGCCAATGTGGATGCACTGATCGATAAATGGAAAGCCACTAAAACGGCCGCCTACGACTTTACGGCTGAAGATGGTATTCAACATACGGTATGGATCGTCAGCGATTCTGATGTGGTGGATGAAATTACCCGCCTGTTTAAAGAAGAGGTTCCCTGCACCTATATTGCCGATGGTCACCACAGAGCGGCATCTGCGGCCAAGGTAAGGGCCCAACTGGGTGGTAAGGCAACCCCTGCCGCTGATTATTTTCTGACTACACTCTTTCCGTCTGACCAGTTGTATATCATGGATTACAACCGGGTAATCAAAGACCTGAATGGGTTGTCTGCAGAAGCTTTTCTGGCCGCATTGGAAAAATCCTTTGAGGTAACACTGCCGGGTAAACAAACCTATCGTCCGGAAGCCCTGCATACCATGGGCCTGTACCTGGGGAGCAACTGGTATCGGTTAAAAGCAAAAGAAGGAACTTATACCAATGACCCCATTGGTGTGCTGGATGTAAGTGTATTGCAGGAACAGGTGCTTGGACCAATTCTCGGCATCCTGGATCAGCGTACCGATAAAAGAATTGATTTTGTAGGTGGTATCCGCGGACTGGCCGCGCTGGAACAGCGGGTTGACAGCGGTGAAATGGCCTGTGCATTCAGCCTGTATCCGGTTACCATCGATCAGCTGTTTACCATTGCAGACAGCGGAAATGTGATGCCGCCCAAAAGCACCTGGTTTGAACCAAAACTCAGAGACGGCCTGCTGACCAACCTGATTGCAGATTAATACATTTATATGAAATATTGTGGCCTATTGTTGATTGGCCTGCTTTCATTGCAGGCAGGCTCTTCGCAGGTTTCCGGTACAAAACAGTTGCTGGAGAATGCCAGGATACTGATGCAGCAGGGGGATTACAATAATGCTGCTGCCGTGTTGCAGCAAGCCCGTCAACAGGCTCCCCTGGATCTGGAACTGCTGAAAAATCTTTCTTATGTATATTATTTACAAAGGGATTTTTCCAACGCAATTGAAACGGGAAAAGTAGCGGTGACCATGGATAGTGCAGACCAGCAGGCTTTTCAGATCTTAGGCCTTTCTTACAAAGCCATTGCAGCTTATAAGGAAGCCAATAAACTGTACCGTACCGCACTGAAAAAGTTTCCCAACAGCGGGATGCTATACAATGAACTGGGTGAATGCCTGAAAGAAGACAATCAGCCCAAAGAGGCGATTGAGCAATGGGAAAAGGGCATTCAAAAAGATCCGAACCACAGCGGCAACTATTACAATGCCGTTCAATATTATAGGCTTCAGCAAAATCATATCCGGGTATTGCTCTACAGCGAATTATTTGTGAACATCGAAAGCTATACGCAAAGAACCAAAGAAGTGAAAGCATACCTGGCAGCATCTCTGGAAGGATTGCTGAAACCCGGCGTGATCAACGGATTGCTGGCTGGTTCAACACTCTCCGCATTTGAACGGCAGGTTGTTCAGCACTACAATAAAAACAGTCAGCTAATTGCCGGCGGGCTCTCTATCCACAATGTCAGCAGCATTCGTACCCGGTTTGTATTGGATTGGTACAACGGTGATGCCGCCCGGTTTCCTTATCGCCTGTTTGATCAATGGCAGTACCTGATTCGCGAAGGATTTTTTGAAGCATATAATCAATGGCTGCTGGGCGAAACCGTGAATAAAGACGCTTACCAGTTGTGGCAAAACAACCATGCCAAAGAAGCCGCACAATTTCAGCTGTTTCAGCAGAGCCGTGTATTCAAACTGGCTGCAGGACAGTATTATATGCAATAGTAATATGACCTTGACGGATTGCGCTATTTAAGTCTTTGCTTTTTTATTTGTGGTTATTTCCCTAATTTGATCGTCGAATTAACGATTGCATATGAATTACAGCCGCCTGTTTGATTGTTTGGACCATCAACTTGCTTATTTCCCCAAAAAAGACATGCTCTCCGCAAAAGAGAATGGCCAATGGAAGCAGTACAGTACGCAGGAAACTGCCGATATCATTCATCAATTCAGTGCAGGTTTGCTGGAGCTGGGTGTGAGTGGAAATGATTTTACCGCGGAAGGAAGCGATAAGATTGCTATTATCAGTAATAACAGGCCCGAATGGGTTTTTACCGACATGGCTGTACAACAGGTTGGCGCCATCCTGGTGCCGGTGTATCCTACCACCAATCCGCTTGAACTGCAGTTCATTTTAAATGACGCCGCCGTAAAATATATTTTTGTAAGTAACGTGGAGCTGCTGCAGAAAGTGCTGGATCTGCTGGATAAAGTCCCTTCTATCAAGGGGGTATACACTTTTGACAAAATTGAAGGGCAATTGCATTGGTCGGAAGTAGCCGCTCTGGCTACTCAGGCTTCACTCGAAAAAGTAAACCAACTCAAAAAAGCGGTACCCGAAGATCAGGTTGCCACCATCATTTATACTTCCGGTACAACAGGAACGCCCAAAGGGGTTATGCTCACACACAAGAACATCTGTTCAAATGTAAAGTTCTCTAAGGTGAGCTTCCCTTTTCACGATTCGCCCGACAAAAAAGTGCTGAGCTTTCTTCCACTCAACCATATCTTCGAAAAAACCTGTACCTATATTTACCTGTTCAGCGGAATTGGTATTTATTATGCAGAAAGCCTGGATACCATCGGCGAAAATCTTAAAGAAGTGGAGCCGGATGGCTTTACCACCGTACCCCGTCTGCTGGAAAAAGTTTTTGAAAAGATCATGGCAAAGGGCAGTGAACTTACCGGAACCAAACGCAAGTTGTTTTTCTGGGCGGTGAATCTGGCCGAAAAATACGACAACAGGGTTAGTGGCGGTCTCTGGTATAATACACAGCTGGCCATTGCCAATAAACTGATCTTTTCCAAGTGGCGAGAAGCGCTTGGCAGTAATATTTCCTTCATCATTACCGGCGGGGCTGCCTGCCAGGTAAAATTGTTGCGCATTTTTAATGCAGCGCAGATCCCTGTATACGAAGGATATGGCCCAACTGAAAACAGCCCGGTAGTCTGCGTAAACAGGCAGGAAGAAGGCGGTACCAAATTTGGCACGGTTGGTCCTCCATTAGAAGGTGTACAGGTGAAACTGGCCGAAGACGGTGAGATCCTGGTTGGCGGCCCCTGCGTGATGAAAGGATATTATAAACGTCCGGACCTAACTGCTGAAACCGTAGTAGACGGATGGCTGCTTACCGGTGATATCGGCGTTTGGGTAGATAATAAATTCCTGAAGATCACCGACCGGAAAAAAGAGCTGTTTAAAACCAGCGGCGGAAAATATGTTGCACCGCAGCCCATTGAAAATAAGTTGAAGGAAAGTCCTTTTGTAGAGCAGGTCATGGTAGTGGGCTCAGAAAGAAAGTTTGTGGGCGCATTGATTGTACCTTCTTTTCCTGTATTGCTGGAGTGGATGCGTGAAAAAGGGATTCCTTATACTACACACGAAGACATTATACATAATCCGAGAGTACTGGAACTTTATCGCGAACTGGTGGAAAGTTTCAATACCTTCTTTAATCATGTTGAACAAATCAAGAAGTTTGAATTATTGCCCAGGGAGTGGACGGTTGAAACCGGAGAGATGACTCCCAAACTGAGTTTGAAAAGGAAGGTGGTGATGGAGAAATTTAAAGATATTATTGACCGGATCTATGTCTGATTCCAATATTTTGCTGACCATACTTGTAGTGGAAGACAATCCTGCCGACCTGTTTGTGCTGGAAGGATTGTTATGGAAAACGCGCTTGCGGATTGGCCAGGTTCTGAAAACAAATAGTTATGCAGAAACAGTTGTGCTGCTGCGCGAACAGAAGCCCAACCTGATTTTACTGGATCTCTCCCTCACAGATAGCTCCGGGATGGAATCCTTTCTGCACATCAACCAGCTTGCTCCTACGATCCCCATCATTGTACTGACCGGGTTGGTGGATGCCGAAATGGCTTTGGAAACAATGGCCCGCGGTGCACAGGACTACCTGGTAAAAGGAGAATTTGATGAAAAACTGCTGGCCAAATCGATCAAGTACAGTATTGAACGGAAAAAAAACCTGGAGAATATCCGCGTCAGCAGGGAGCTGTATTCCAGTTTATTCTACAATAACCCTATGGCCATCTATATCTGGGATATTGATACGCAGCGCATCCTGGAAGTAAATGGTGTTGCAGAAAAAGAATACGGATATACAAAAGCGGAGTTCCTCGATCGCACCCTATGGGATTTAAGACCTAAAGATGCATTTGCAGAATTAAAGCGTACGCTGGAAAACTACCACCAGGGCGTGTTTAGCAGGAACAGCCGGATCTGGAAGCATATTAACCGGAAGGGCGAAACCGTTTTCATGGAAATTTCCACACACCCCATCGACTATAACGGTAAGCTGGCCATGATGTCCATCGCCAACAATGTAACTTCCAGAATCACCCTTGAACGGAAGCTGGAAGAAGAACGGGTATTGAAACAGAAAGAAATTGCTGAAGCTGTAATTGTTACACAGGAAAAAGAGCGGCACGATATCAGCAGGGAACTGCACGACAATGTTAACCAGCAACTGACGGTTGCCATGATGTATATTGCTTCAGCAGAAAAAAAACAGGGCGGTTCAGAACTCCTGAAACAGTCTGCTACCTATATTCTCAATGCTATTGAAGAAATCAGGAGCCTGACCAAAAACCTGGTAACGCCGCTGATCAAGGATTTTGGCCTGGTAAAAGCCATCGAAAGTATCCTGGATGATGTGAACGCCGTACAGGAAATGAAAATGGAATTTGCGGCTGACAGCTTCTACGAAGATGATATTCAGTATGATTTTAAATTAAGCATCTTCCGGATTATTCAGGAGCAGGTGAACAATATCCTGAAACATGCGGATGCGACCATGCTGAGGATTGAACTGGGCAGAACATCCAGCCATATTCTGCTTGCGGTGATTGACGATGGAATCGGGTTTGATCTGATGCAACAGAAAAAAGGGATTGGAATTTATAATATTACCACCCGGGTTGAATTATTCAATGGAGAAATTTATATCCAAACAGCTCCCAACGAAGGTTGTGCCATCCATATTAAATTTCCGCTTTCGGAAGGCATCTTACTGGTGCGTTAAACCTGCACTGCTCCTCTTTTTTTAGCAGCTAAGAATTTCTGCCTGATGATGGTTTGTACCGGCTTTTGCTGGATTTTACTTTCCAGCCAGGATACAATGTCGAGATACATAAAAGCCCTGTTTTCCAGCGGCTGTTCTGTCATAGTTTTTAGTTTTTCCAGCAGTTCTTCAAACAGCGGTTTCACTTTTTTAGGCGAAATGCTGAATGCCTTTCGCAGGAAGCTGAATACAGCTTCTTCTGCAGTACTCAGGTTCTGCATTTTGGCCATGAACCGGTAAACCGACTTCAGCAGGTATTCCAGGATATCATCATTGCCCAATTCATAATGCGCAATCAGGTGCAGTAAACGGGCGTAACATTGCAGGTCGATCCGCAGATCCACTTTCAGGTTGATGATCTTATTCAGGTAGTCGATGCTTTTTTCATATTCCCCGCAGCCAAAATACAGGGAAGCAAATTTGTAATAGAATACCAATACCCGGTGCCTGTCGAGGTATAGTTCATACTCTTTCAGCTTGGCTTCTATTTCCGGAACCAGGTATAGCCCCTTGCTGAACGTGCCTTCCATGAAATGCTTGTTCAGTTTGGCCGTATACAGGTAAGTGAAGGTCTGGATCAGGTTGTTCTGATTCTCCTGCACCACAGGAGTTTGTATGAATTTTTCAAATACCTGTATGGTTTCATTGAATTTCCGGTAATTGCGCAGATCAAAATGTGCCGACAGAAGATTGTGTATCCCCTTGATATAATGGGCCGTTTCTATTTCAATCATTTTGGGTTCTGTATGAAACAGATCCACCCATTTTTGGGTATACCGGTAATACATTAAAAAATCCTGGTTAATGAAAGCGTACCAGCAATAACATTGATAGAGGTAAAGTTTTTCGTAAAAGCCTTTGTACAATTGAGAGTCCTGGAAAACAGGATGGGTAAAACAGGCGTCCAGTTCTGCCTTATCTTCCTCATGCCTGGCATGACCGTTTTTGATATACCAGCCATATAAAAGCAGGGAATAATTAGACAGTGTGCTGATGACCAATAACCGGGCGTTGGTTTCGTCCACTTCATTGCAGAGGCTTTCTGCCCTGTCCTGCATACTCCTGGTGATGTGCAGGGTTTCTATTTTTTTCTCCAGGAACAGCACTTGCTGTATATACGTTACCTGGTTGTTGGCTTTGGCCAATTCCTTGATTTTATCGAGAATTTTCAAACTCTGCAGGTATAGTCCTTTGTTGTATAGGATCCGTGCAAAATCCAGCTGTTCGTGCAGTTGCAGGTCAATATTGTCCCCCTGTTTCAGCAGCCGGATACTGGCCAGGATTTCATGGTAAAGATGTCCTTTCAGGTTGGAAAGCTGCTCCTTCCGGATGGTTTTGTTTTTTTTCAGCAGGGCGGCTTCGTCGTACTGCTTCATTCTATCCAGTGCATCAAATAACTGAATCACTTTCAGGTTACCGGAAGCGGTATTCCGGGTCATGTATAGTTTGAAATTGCGCTTTTCGGCCCTTTCCATAGACTGGATCAGTTGAAAGAGGGCGTC
>JAECQP010000013.1 GCA_015999745.1 Sphingobacteriia bacterium
GTTGCCATTTTTTATGTACTGAGTGGCCTTACTTTATATATCGCCAACCAACAGGATTTTTCAAAAACCAAAGAGGATATTCTTAACTTCTTTCTCAAAAGATTTTTCAGAATCTTTCCATTGATGTGGCTGGCTACTTTCCTAACCTACCTGATGGTACAGCATGCCTGGATGTACAGCCCCAAAATATTGATCGTTAATATTTTGATCTTCCCCGGCGCCTTTAAGCCGGATGGATTTGTAGCAAACGGGGCATGGAGTATTGGCAATGAATTATTTTTCTACCTGTTTTTTCCCTTATTATTTTTCCTGTACAGAGCCGGTAAACACTGGATGTACCTGGTTAGTTTCGTCATCCTGATTCCCTTTATGTTTTTTGCATACAAGGTGTTCGATCCCGCTATACAACTGGGTCATCAATGGTCGGCTTTTGTAAACCCACTGAACCAGTTTTTCTTTTTTGCCATGGGCGTATTGATGGCAGGATGGTCAAAACCATCTGCCCTATGGCAAAAATGGGCGCTCCTGCCGGCAGCGCTGCTGTTTACGCTGATGATCTTCTATCCGGTTTCCGGCGAACCGGTGGCCTTGGTAATTGGGAACGCCCGGATGGTACTGAGCGCTCTTACAATACTGATCTGTTATTTTTTCTATATCAGCGATCTGGGGTTTCTTCCGGATCTGGTAAAAAGGGGGCTGAAGTTTCTGGGGGACGCCAGCTTTTCCATTTACCTGCTGCACCCCTTGGTTTTTACTTTGATTGTACGGATCATGAAACAATGGTCCGTTGTCATACATCCATGGACCACCATCGGGCTTACCGTTATCTGTACCTTGTTGCTCAGCAATGTAACGTATAACCGATTCGAGAAATATTTTATGCGATTGGGTAAGAACCTCATCAGCAAAAGAAAAGCAATGCTTCAATAACTATGCATCAGTACCCCCATTTACGCATCACTGCCAGATTCTGACGGATACATTCAATAGGCGCCACGCCCTGGTAGGCTTCCTGTTCTATGATGAAATGAAGGGTGCCGCCTGTTTGTTTTCCCTGGTCAATAATCTCCTTCACAAGCTGTACGCCTTTACCCAGAACAGTACTTTCATATCCTGTTCCTTTTGCATTCATGATTTCGTCTTTCACATGCATGGATACAAAACGTCCGGGGTTATTTTTCACAATAGCCAGTGCATCGGCTCCGGTACCATAGAGGTTACCAAAGTCCAGCTGCTGCGCCACCAATGAGGGGTCGGTGCTTTTCAGGATGATCTCATACACGGTTTCGTTGCCCAGCTTTTGGGTAAACTCAAAGTTGTGATTATGATAACCGAACCGCATGCCCGATTTTTTACATAGCTCTCCTGATTTGTTAAACACTTCCATATACCTTTTCAGGTCGTCTGCCGTTTTGCGCAGGCTGTCGTCCAGCCATGGGCTGATCACCAGCTCCTGCCCGGCAATGGCAGCATCTTCCACTGTATATTTCCAACTGTCGGAGAAATCTTTTTTAACGGCATCCCAATGCCCGGGCCCCAATACAGTATGGCCACTTGGCATGCTTAGCCCCAGATCATTCAGCAGTTTTTTAAATTCAGCGGCACTGTACCCGTAGAATTTCCGGTTAATATAATTGGCATGCTCTACATGCTTGTACCCCATCTCTGCAACAGCTTTCAGTGTGCCCGACGGATCCTTTTTCATATCCTCTCTTACGGAATACAACTGTACCCCGGTTAATGTTTTTTGGAGTGCTGACGCCTGTAACCAGGAAGGAACTGCAGCTGAAGCAAGTGCGGCAAATCCGGCTTGCTGAATAAATTGTCGGCGGGAAACTGGCATAATCGTTTTTTGAGTGCAACCAATATAAGCAATTTTTAAACGAAAGCCTAACTTGCGGGGGGTAATCAAATCAACAGATGAAAACAGCTACGGTTCACGAAATTAAACAGGAATTACTGGCCACACCAGACAAACAGCTGGTAGACCTGTGCCTAAGGCTGGCAAAATTCAAGAAAGAGAACAAGGAACTGCTTACCTACCTGCTGCTGGAAGCCCACAACGAAGAGGGATATATAGCAGAAGTAAAGGAAATGATCCGGGTGGAATTTGAACAACTGGAGACATCCACCAATTTGTATTTTGCTAAAAAAACAATCCGGAAAATTTTGCGGATCGCCAATAAACATATCCGGTATACCGGGTCCAAACAGGCAGAAGCCGCCATATTGCTGCATTTCTGCACAGCACTGAAACAGCATGGAATTCCTTTTGAAAAAAGTACGGCCCTGAGTAACCTTTACAAGCAGCAGATCAAAAAAATCAATGCCGCCCTAAGCGCTTTACATGAAGATCTTCAATACGATTTCCGGCGAGAGCTGGAGGCGTTATAGAAGAAGATCCCGTCATTACTTTTCTTCGTCGAAGTAAAGTTTGTAATAGTGTTTACCGGCCCTTTCATCGAAGCCCTTTTCAATTAGGTCTTTTCTTCCATGAATATATACATGGAAATTTTTGTCGAGCTTCAGGATGCTTTTAAAAAACCGTTGTTGCTTTTGCACGGCTGCAAGATTAATATCAAACTGATCTTCAATATTCACCTGCCTGGCTACTTCGTACTGCTGTTTGTAATCGTTAAAGCAACCAATCACTTCCGGATGGTGCAATACCTCCTTTCCAAATTCTTCCAGTTGAAAATTATCGTGGGTCTTAAAGTATTCCATGCTTCGCTGCAGCATATCAATCTGATCGGCCTTGGTGGTTTCAAACTGTTCATTCAGTTCATTGCTGATAAACAGTTTGCACATTCCCAGGGCGGCATTGGTATTGTGATAACTGTTTACCACGGGGTTCAGTTTCAGAAAAACCTGTTTCCAGAACGTCGCATCTGCCTGTTTGGAGGCGGTAGATTCATAGGAGTAGGCTAAAAAACCCTCCTCCGCATCCTGTTTCAGGATTAAAACGGCCCTTTCCGGCTTTTTGAGGTCAATCCCATCTTCCAGCAATAATTCAATACCGGCTGTTTTGATGGATGGCTTCAGGAAGGTTTCCCGGGTACCGGAATGGAAAATGCCGATGGCATCCCTGAACTGGTCCGCAAAAGGAACCTGCTGAAAATGAACCACGCACAATTCGCCGGATTTGGCAAAAGCGGAGCTGCTTTTGAGGTGAAAATGCTCGGCAACCTGCTGACTAACAGGTAAAAACCGGGAATCGTCTTCAAATAAACTACTGATGGCGCTATAAATAATATTAGACTCCTTATCCAGCCTGTACTGCTCTGCCTCATTCAGTGATTTCAGCATAAAATGCGTCAGTACCTGGTTCAATTCTTCCTGATTGGTTTCCAACGCTTTTTCAGATAAAAAAAGGCGCCCTCCCTGCGCTGCATCGCCCGCCTGGTGTACGATCAGCGACTTTATCAATATGGTAGATAAATCGTTCATATGACCACGAAGATAACCGGAATGAAGGCCGTTTTTAAACCAAATTCGGAATTCGTCAATATTTTTCGGAACTTCACCGGATTAACCTCAAACTAATACGCTACATGTACGCCCAGATCTGGACAAAGTACCTACCGATTATCCGCATTTTACTGAAAAGAACCCGTCAGGAAAACCAGGTTTTAGACCTCAACCGAATCGATTTTGAAAGAATGGGATCTGGAAGAAAAGCCGGCTATAAATTCACTATTGAATTCAAAAAAGGCCGGGTGGGTAATCTGATCAGCAGTTCGGCACTGGCTACTGATCTTGCACAGGTGATTTTAGAAGACAAGGCCACCAGGGAGTTTTTAGAAGGAGGTGAATACACGGTTTCCCTCAATACTAAATTTCAACTTTTGTTGAAGAATGCTACTCCGGCAGCCGAGACCGCAGAATAATACTATTTGACCAGAACTCGGTAACCACTTTCCTTTTTCGCGCAAAGAATAGGTTAATCGATGGGGAAATGATTGTATTGAACCAGTTCATCAAAGCTTTCTTCCGTTTCTGCCTCAACAGAAGTATTACAGGCCTTCATTGCGTTTTCCGTACAGGAAACCGGTTGAATGATCAGCCAAACCAGAACAATATAAGTGAGCCAATGAAGCATTTTAATAAATATACCTGCAAATTTGTTTGATAATTCTGAAGATGTCAATCACATAAACATGTGTAAATAATCCCACACAGGAAATCCGTGAGGGATTCTATCCCCTCTTGTTTAACACCTTACTGCCTGATAATCTGTCCACTACCACTAATTTGGGTCCTGACCGTGGTGGGATTTCCCTTGTAATAGATATTTCCGCTGCCGGAAACAGTAGCATCCAGCTCCTTCTCTACTCCGCAATACATATTGCCGGAGCCGGAAAGAACCAATTTGGCTTTTTCGGAAGTGAAATCAAACCCATTAATTTTTCCGCTTCCACTAATATAGAAATCAGCCAGAAGGGCCTTACCACTCAAACTGATTGTGCCGGACCCGCTGATGGAAGCATTCAGCGCCTGCGCCTGGTAACGGGTAACGATATCTCCGCTTCCGTTCACCCGCAATTCCAGCTCATCCCCAACCCGGTTTCCGTTGGTTACAATACTCCCTGATCCGTTTATGAACAACCTGCTCAGCCTGCCGGTGTTTACCCAAATCTTTGGGGTCTTTCTCGTCTTGATATTCGTGATGGTATTATACTGAATCTTCAATACCCCGTTCACTACCCTGGCTTCAATCACCGGAATAATATTATCATCCGCCTCTATCAGCAACAGGCCGGAAGGGGCGTTAAGCTGTTCTACTTGTACATCAAAACTTCCGTTGGTTTCAATTGCATGAAAAGAATCCACCGACAGCGTTTGCTGAACAATATGGCCGCTACCCCGGATAGACTTATTGCAGGCGGCCAGTTGTACCAGCAGCAGCAAGAGCAGCAGATTAAATAGGTTCTTTTTCACGATTCGGTGGTTTATCATTTTTAGTCTGTTTTAGCAGGAACAATGTCCGAAGGCAATGCTAATAGTAACTGTATTCAAAATTGAGTACAACATTCGTAGTGCTGAACGATTGCTTTCTTTTGATGACATAATTGTCTGCATCGTACGTGTATTCGTTCCAGGTGGTTTCGTAAACGGTTCCTGTCGATGAAGTCTCCTCGATCTTGCGCGGATTGTTTTTCATAAATACAACTCCTCTCAGATAAATGCCGGAAAAAGAAAAATTTTCCTGGTTCGGGCTGTTATCATAGTCACTGAACACCGTATTATAAATCAACCGGTAATCGCCTCCAATGGTTTCTTTTGCAGCGTAAGCATGCTTGGTAATATTTCCTGAAGCCGCATACTCATAAGTCATTTTTGATTCAACCGGCAGACCCGGGTCTTGTTTAGCAGGCCTTTCAATAAGACTTATCAACTGATTCTGTGCATTGAACTGCGGAAACAAGCTGGCATAACGACGGTCATTAATGGCAAAAGCCTGTATGGAATCAAGCCTGGTACCGGTATAATGATACAGGAGGTATCCGCCCTCATTATTCACACGTTTCAGCAGGTTATTTTCATACACAAATTGATTGGTCTGAACAGTAACCGAACCGGTACTCTGGTTATTTACAAACTGAGAGATCAGTTGTGAAACATCTCCATTCGCATTGTATTCAAACAACCTGAATTCACGCGGATCGTTCATGATCTTATACAACTTTTTAGCCTGCGGGGCCGGAACGGGGTCTTTTGGGCAATCCTTTTTGCAAGACACCGCCGTCAGTGAAAACAGTGCCAATACTACTCCTGCAAGGTTCTTCCTTTTCATCTTTTTTTTAATTTTTAGCTTATTACAATATGTGGTCAATAGTGACTTCTTCCGGGCGCTCTTCGCCGCTCAATACCAGTAAAAG
This sequence comes from Sphingobacteriia bacterium, assembly GCA_015999745.1. GTDB lineage: Bacteria > Bacteroidota > Bacteroidia > Chitinophagales > Chitinophagaceae > Sediminibacterium. The sequence goes on from JAECQP010000013.1 coordinate 5,880, forward strand.
GTCAAAAAAGCGGTCCATGATTTTTTCAAATTTCATTTGAGTTGATTTTTAAATAAGTTAATATGCTATTGTTGCCCGCCGGCACGACTTTGTTCTTCCTGAGAGGCGCTGTTTTGCCTGCTTCGCACAACATTCGTCTCGTTTTTTGCAAACCGCCAGGTGAAATTCAGGGCGAATATCCGGCTGTCGAAAATCTGTCTGAATTTGGTGTCCAGGTTCTGGAAACGCTGATCAATACTTACCTTCTGTGTTAAGAAAATATCTCTTACGGAAAGTCGGATCGTACCCTTGTTTTTCAGAATCTGCTTACTGATTCCTGTGGTAAGCGCCCCCATTGGCCCGATAAAGGATTGACCTACGATCAGGTTTTTGTGGTTATAAAAGCCACTGAGTTCGGCAGACCAACCCTTGCCTAACCTGAATTGGTTATTCATGTTGAATGAGAATGAAGTAAAACTTTCCCGCAATGGCGCCCCGTTAAAAACTCCCTCATATTTATTATTGAATACACTTCCGTACAGGCTGGTGGTGATCAATTTGCCGAGCGACTTATTAAACGACATACTCAGGTTCCAGTTCTCGCTGGATGCAATGTTATCCGTTTGTATATAACTTACCCTGGTAGAATCAATTTGCCTGAGCACATCGGTAATAATATCTGTGGTCTTTGAATAAGAAAGCTTGGTAGTCAGCATTCCATTATTGTAGCTATGCCCCAGCTCAATGTTCCAGGTAAACTGCGGACGCAGATTAGGGTTACCCTGGTTATAGGTAAATGGATTCAGGATGAGCTGAAACGGGTTCAAATCCTTATAATTAGGTCTTTGAATTCGTCTTCCGGCATTAATGGTATAGGAGTGCTTGTCATTGTATTTATAACTAACAAACACGGTGGGGAATAGCTGGGTAAGGTTTCTTTCAAACTGCTGACTGGCAGTAACCTGGTTACCCTTCATGATCGTATTCTCTAAACGCAGACCCAGCTGTGCACCCCATTTAGACCACTGTTTGTTATAATTCAGATAGGCTGCGTTGATATTTTCCTTATAGATAAAATGATTGCTTCTCGGATCTTTTTCCCAAACGGTCCCGTTCAGGTAAGTAAACCGGGAATCGCTGTTGGTTTCCACAATACTGGTTTTCAATCCAGCTTCAATTCTCGCATTCTTTTTCAAAGGATGGGTATAATCCAGCTTGCCGGAATAGATATCTATATCCGAAGGATTAGCCCCTTTCAGCAGATAAGGCTCTTCTGCTGGCGAGCCATTTGCCGGTATAAAATAATTATCCATGCTTTGGATAAACTCTGAACGATAGTGAGCATAATCAATATCTGCGCTCAATTCTCTTCCTGCTGTGTCCAGTTTGGTACGAAAGTTCAGGTTGGTGCTGATATTTTTATTGATCATATTGTTGCGGGTGGTGGTGGTATAATTGCCGGTATGCAATCCGGAACCACTGTACACCAACATATCGGTCAGTAATACAAACAGTGCGTCATTGTGATATCCGGAAACATTCAAACCAATGGTGGTATTTTTACTGGCCAAATAATCTACAGAAAACTTCAGGTTCAAAGGATGTCCGTTCCCCAGCATGGAGCTGCTTTGGTCCATAACAGACAATAGGCTGTTATCTGTTTTGGCCCTGAAATTCCGGGTTATAAACATATTGTTAAACGTTCTGTTCCTGTTATAACTCAGATTGGCATATGTGTTCCATTTTCCCTTTCTGTAACCAATACTTCCGTTGGCATTACCCCTGGCATATACACCCTGTGAATAACCAAGTCCAAGAGAACCGGTCAGACCAAACAGTCTGTTTGTTTTGGTTTTGATATTGATGATCCCCGCATTACCGGATGCATCGTATTTGGCAGATGGCTGGGTAATCAGTTCAATCTGATCCAACTGCGAACTGGAAAGGGATTTGAGGTAGTTGGCCACATCTGCATTGCTCATATAGGTAGGCTTTCCATCTATCAAAATCGTCACACCGGCTTTCCCTTGCATACTGATATTTCCATCCTTATCCACGCTGATACCCGGCGCTTTTTCGAGCACTTCCAGCGCGTTGGCACCAATGTTGGATGGAGATGCTTCTACATTCAAAACGGTTTTATCTGTTTTAACTTCTATCATTTTCCGTTGAGCGCTTACAGTAACACCCTGAATTTCTTTTACCTGTGCAACAAGTTTTAATTCCACCGGTTGTCCTTTCTTCAGCACCTCACTGATCAATTCTTCATAACCGGCGGCGATGGCTTTTATTCTGAACCTTTCTAAGGGTTCGGAAAATTCAAAAACACCTGTTGCATTGCTAACAGTTGTTTTCACAATGGCGTTGCCGGTATCCTTGTAAAGAAAAACGGCGGCTCCGGAAACCGGTTCCCCGTTAGCGGTTACCCTGCCGGTAAGTCCTGCAGCATTTTGTGCTTCAGTATTGAATGCTGCAAAAAGAAAAGTGCAGAGCGTAAAAAGAAATTTCATGCTTAATTATTTATTGGTCAAAAATTGTTTAAAGCACCCGCAAATACAACCACATAAAAGAGTGAATATTCAGTAGGGTGATGGGTTGTTTATCAGCATTAACCCTGATTAACACCGCTCATAATGAATACCTGCCATTTAAAGGGAATCAGTGATACTCAGGCAACGCGGGCACTACATATTTATGTGATGGAGCCTATTGGTGGATAGCACGTTTGATCTGTGCAAAATGACGTTCCGCATGTGCAAGTGCAAAACAAAGCGTGTCTCCCGATTTCAAACGAATAAAGGAGCTGAGGGAGGTGGTAACGCGGGTATGAACCAGGTCTGCTTTCTCAGCAAGTTTTATAAGACTTTTCAGATGTTGCAGGTGCTGTTCAAATTCAACAAGCACAACAGCGCTGTCTAGTGCCGAGGATGGTATGGCTTGAGCAGGCGCTTTCATTTTAGAGGCAATCGAGCCGTCGGCACGGGGTTTCATTAACCGGGTAAAATAGCGTCCCAGCCAGCCGGATTTAAAATAAGGCCGGGCTGCAAGGTTTTTTTTCCTGCTTTCCCGGAAAGCATCTTCCAGCCTTGGGAGATACCACCTGCTGTAAAAATTCAGGTGATCCAGTACCTGTACTACAGACCACCCCCCGCCTGCAGGTGTTCGGGCCAAAACAGCAGCAGGTTGTACCTCAATCGTTTGGTGAAAGTACTGATCTATTTCATCCAGCTGTGCGCGAAGGAATTGTAATAATTGATTGGTTGTTTGCATAATATATTTTTATGCAGCAAAAATCAACCGGCCTGCAAACATAAATCTTGGCCGTCACCAAGATTTAGATGGTTACCGAATTCAATAGTTTACTGAATGTAGTTGCATCCAGCCCCAGATAGGAGGCCAGGTATTTATGGGGAATCATATTCAGGATATGCGGGCTTCTCTTCAAAAGGGAACGAAACCGGTCTTCTGCGGAAAATACCATGACCTCTGCCTGACGGCGAAGCACACCCTTCAATGCAGCAGCTGTAGCAAGTCTTACAAACCGCTCAATATTCGGATAGGCATCAACCAGGCGCTGAAACTCACTGTAAGATAAGCGCAGCATCGTACTGGCGGTAATCGCTTCAAAACTCAGGTCGCTGGGTTGCTGCAACTGAAAGGAGTCCGGGACCCCGCTAAAAGAAGGGGGATAGGTGAATACCAGGGTAACTTCCCGGTGCGTATCGTCGAAATAATAAGCTCTTTGAATACCGGCTGTTACAAAGTAGAGGTATTTTTCTACTTCGCCGGCCCTGGTGATCAGTTCCCTCCTTTTAAAATTCACTTCCTGCCAGCAACTGCTGAAGGCCTCCCACTCTGCAAAGGAGAGCGGATGAATGCTGTTCACAAAATGCTGAAGTTGTTGCGCAACGATTGGATCCATGGTATAAAAATAATAAAAAAGGCTCCGGAAGAATCCGGAGCCATCTGCTTTATGAACCCTACTGCCATCACCATAAATGGTGATGAACCAAACCAACTTTATTTATCTTTCAAAATTTTTACTGTTCTCGTCCACCACTACACCACCGGTTGCTTTCTCCACTTTCAAATTAAAGTCTTCGCCCGAGCGTACATAAATCTTCCCTTTGTTAGAAAGGGCCACCCTGCCCTTACCATCAATGGTAACATAGAGTTTGGGAGAATTCAGGTTATGTTCGGTCTGAACCGTTACATTACCAATCACCTCCAGGTACTCCAGCTGGTTGGCAGGCACTCTTACCGTAACCGGATTGTTTCTGTTTACAGAAGACCCGTCTATCACCAGTTTGTTCTTGTAATAAGTAGTACTTACCTGTTCCGCCTCTTTCGTATCTGCCACTTCCACCATTTTGGTATCATCATTCACCAGAATGATTTTCAGGTTACCCATAAGGGTTAATCTTTTGTAAGAAGCTGCTGAGCGTTCGCCGCTATTTTTGGAACTGCCAGCGCTTGTTTTTGCAAATCCTGACAACGCAACTGCTGCTGTCAGGGCAAGAAGAAATAATTTTTTCATGGTTGTCGTTTTTAATTGTTTAATTTTTAAGTCAGAACAAATTTGATGTTTTAAAAACCCGCACACAACCGCACATTGATGTGAATATTTCCGCTAATAATGGGGAAGTGAACAAAAACAAAGCGGTATTTACAATTCATCCTTCCCTTCTACCGTTTAAATGGTGTTTAACGCTTTATTTAACAGCATTTCCGCCACATAAACATGTGGTTTTAAAGAACAGGGTAACTATTTTTCAAAACAGCTTATTAGATTTGTTGCACATGAGAAAAACTGCCTGCCTGATCCTTTGCCTGAACTGCTTTCAGTTGCTGATTGCGCAACAGGAGGGATATGGGTTCCTGCGGCTGGGTTCAGAAGATGGCCTTGGTATGGCCTCAAATGTGGTGTACAGCATCTACCAGGATCAACGCGGATTCATGTGGGTTGGCTCGGCCAATGGATTACAACGTTTCGACGGTAACCGATTTATCAATTATGGCACCAGCAAACCCGGAACTGATGATTTACCAATGGCCGATCTGGCGCAGATTATTCCGGGAAAAGAGCATGAATTATGGCTATTGTTCTCCACGCGCAACGCCGTTGGGTTCTTTAATACACAAAAGCTGAAGTACACCAATATTCCCATACAAACTACCAGGAGCATCCCTGCCAGAAGCAGTATGCGACTGCATAAAGATAGCAGGGGTAATATGTACCTGCATCTGTTGAAATACGGGTTACTGAAATACAATCCCGAAAAGAAGGCATTTGTGGATGATACGGAAATGAGGTTTCCCAAAGGCTGGATCAGCGGACATTTCTTTTATGAGGATACTATTAAGAACCAGTTCTGGTTTCCCTGTACCGACAGTGGAATCGCCATTTACGACATTGCTTCAAAGCAAATGTTTACCCGCCGCAACAATCCCCTGAAAATTCCCCTGCTCAACGAAACCATTTTTAACAAAGGCATCTCAGAAATATATATTGATAAACAAAGGAGGTACTGGATCTTCAACTGGGCCGGCAAACATATACGCCGGTGTTTTGATTATTCCGGAAAACAGTTACCCGATACCGCAGGTATCAATTCTAATCCGCAATATGAGGAAACCCGCTATTTCTTCGAAACCCGGAACGGGATTTTATGGCTATACGGAAATAACAGTTTATATAGTTATAACAAACGGTTGAACCGCTTCATCTATTATAAGAGCACTTTTGGCAACACCCTGAGTGTTCAATATGAATCTGTATACCAGATGATGGAAGACAAGGAAGGTAATATCTGGGTGGCTACAGACAATGGCTTGTACATGACCGGAGAACACAGCGGATCTGCAGACCTGGGCAATTATCTGTTTAGCGAAGAAAAAAAGGGAATTGAAATTACAGATATGATCGAGCTCAGGAATGGAGAACGATGGCTGAGTACCTGGGGCGGTGGCGTCATATCCATGAAAAAAAACCTGAAAAGCTACACCAACAAGGTTTATGACCACATGCCCCCAATGGATGAAGAAAGCAGGATCCAGTATACGCAAACCTGGAGTTTGTATCAACATACCGATGGCAAGGTATGGATTGGCTGCCAGGCAGGAAAATACATGATTTATGATACGGCACTCAGGAAAACCTTTTTCCTGGAAGCAAAAGAACTGGAGAAGTCTACGATCCGCTTTATAACAGGCGATTCAAAAGGGAATATCTGGCTGAGCACACAACAGGGGCATATTGCCAAATATGATGGCAAAAAATTTACCGTTACCAAAAAATTCGGAACCATTGTCCGAAAGATCCTGGTAGACAATGAAGGATTACTCTGGGTGGCCACATTTGACCAGGGTCTGTATTGTTTAAGTCCTGATGGCACCAAAATACTCAGGCATTATACTTCCGGCAGTTCAGAAAACGCATTATTCCAGACAGGAGGAAATGATATTGATCAGCTGAACGACAGCACTCTTGTTTTTGCGGCAGGGGCCATGAACTTCATCAATAAAAAAACCGGGAAAGTGCGGTGGTTCACCATCGAAGATGGCTTGCCGGGCAATTCAGTTCTACGCATCAGGAAAGACGATAAGGGAAATCTGTGGATGATCACCAAAAACGGGCTTTGCCGCTATAATCCCAACAACAACCGGGTAACCGTATATAGCAGGAAAGATGGAATTATGATTGCCAATCTCACCACTGAGGCCGATTTAAAAGGTAATGACGGTTCCATCATGTTCGGAGGCGCCAACGGCTTTATTTTCTTCCATCCTTCCACTTTTACCAACAAAGTGAACCCGCCGGATGTAGCCATCACCGATTTCAAATTACTCAACACTTTCATTCCGGTTGATTCCTTGCTGAGTCTTCCTGCAGTAAATCTCAAAGCCTATCAGAACACTTTCTCCATTTATTTTTCTGCACTCAGCTATATGCAAAGAGACAAGCTGACCTATTATTATAAAATGGAGGGTATCGATAAAGATTGGATTAAAGCAGACCGGATCGCCCAGGTAAACTATGCTCATATCCAACCGGGCAATTATACTTTCAAAGCCTTTTGCGAAGATAATGACGGGAACAGATCGGGAAATATTATTTCACTCAATATATATATTAAACCGCCCTTCTGGCGTACAGGATGGTTCCTCAGTATGCTACTTACCATCCTTGTGCTGATCAGCTATGGTATGCACCGGCTCAGGCTCAACAAATTCATTGCAGTGGAAAAAATCAGGAACAGGGTATCCAGAGACCTGCACGACGACATGGGAAGTACATTAAGTACCATCAATATCCTGAGCTCCATGGCCAAAGCAAGGCTCGATGACCGGTTGAAAACAGGAGAGTACCTGAATAAGATTTCAGACAACAGTCAGAGAATGATGGAGGCGATGGACGATATTGTTTGGAGCATCAAGCCGGCGAATGACAACATGCAGAAAACGGTTGCCAGAATGCGGGAGTTTGCCACCAACGTGCTGGAAGCCAAAAATATTGAGCTGGAATTCAGAGTAACGGAACCGGTTTATGACGTTAAACTAGACATGGAAGCCAGGAAGGATTTCTTCCTGATTTTTAAAGAAGCCGTTAACAATGCCGCCAAATATTCAAAGTGTTCAAAAGCAAGTATTGCCATTTATATAGAAAATAAAAAACTGTATCTGTCTGTATCCGACAATGGTATTGGCTTCAATCCCGAGTTGGCAGACAGTGGCAACGGGCTGGGAAATATCCGGAAACGGGCCGATGCGCTGCATGGCAGTCTTCAGATTATTTCCGGACCAGACGAAGGCACAGTTGTTAAATTGACTATTCCGGTTTCATAAAGTTTTATCACCATGAGCAGATTATTGAGTCTGAAATTCCGGTTTTTTACATTCGTCAGCATCACCATGCTGGCTTATGTTCATGGGTATAACCTAAACAACAGCTACCTCGCTCCTCTCAGTATGGTAGATGAACCACTCACTTTTACCGCTTTTTTTGAGTACCTCACCGCCAATGGACTGCTTCGTTTCAGGATACCGCTGTTATTTCTGATTTCCGGTTATCTGTTTGCGTACAATGATCAACGTCCCTATGGCATCACCATCCGGAAAAGATTCAAAACGCTGGTTGTTCCCTACCTGCTATGGAGCGCCCTGGCCTTATTGTTTACCTTCCTGTTGCAGCAGGTTCCATTTACGGCAGAAATTGTTGCAGGCAGTAATCTTGATCAGCTTGGGGATAACCGCTCTTATACAGAAATCGGCTGGGCTGGGTTGATTGAACGCTGGATCCTGGCCCCCATCGACTACCCGTTGTGGTTCATTCTGGCCTTATTTTTTTATAACCTCATTTATCCTTTTATTAAATGGGCGCTGGCAAAAGCCCCATATATATGGCTCCCCTCTACCTTTCTGGTATGGCTTAGCCTGATCCAGTTCTGGATGATAGACGGATCCGGACTGTTCTTTTTCTCACTGGGGATCTGGCTCCAGAAAAACAATTTCAGCCTCGAAAAAAAACCATCCTGGCTCAGTGTAGGCGTATTCTTCATTCTTTTTATCGGAATTTGCGTCATCAAAACCTTTATGGCTTTTGAGCTGGATCCGGATTTGTTTTCGAGCAGGGTCATGATTGCGCTCCTGTTTAAAATTGCTGTTTTATGCGGGTTATTATCTATCTGGTACGGTTCGGATGATATTGTAAAATGGGCCATGAACAGGAATTGGTTTCATAAGCTGAGCGGATATGCTTTTTTCATTTTTGCCGCACATGTTCCATTATTGCCTTACACCATGCATTTTGCCATGAAGTACTTTAGTTTCCTGCCCTACTACAGGCTTACGCTGTACCTGGTTGTGCCAGGCCTGATGGTGCTGTTTTGTATATTTGCAGGCAGCCTGCTTAAACAGTACCTGCCAAAACTTTACCTGTTGCTAACGGGAGGCAGGGGTTTTTAATGGCTTCCACATGTTTATGTGATTGTTTTAACAATTCTTTCTCTATACTTTTATTCAATAAACGATAGAATGATCAAGGTACTGATATACGAAGACAATCCCCAGTTAAGAGAGGGACTCACCATGCTGATAGACGGGAGCGATGGCTTCAGGGTACTGGCATCATTTAAAAATTGTAACAATGTAGTGGACGAAGTGGCTGCATTTAAACCGGATGTGGTATTGATGGACATTGATATGCCGGGAACCAACGGGGTAGACGGCCTGAAACTGATCAGGGAGGTAAACGCTGATGTAAAAGTGTTGATGCTGACGGTTTTTGATGACAACAAAAATGTATTTGAATCTATCCGTAGCGGAGCCAATGGATATATCCTGAAGAAAACAGCCCCTGCCCGCTTGCTGGAATATATTGCCGAAGCGGCCAGCGGCGGAGCGCCTATGACGGCTAGTATTGCTACACAGGTACTCAAAATGTTTTCCAGCATGAATAATGAAAAGGGAGAGGATTATAACCTGAGCGATCGTGAGAAGCAGGTGTTGCAGTTCCTGGTAAATGGCTACAGCTATAAAATGATCGCAGCAGAAATGATTATTGCAATTGATACCGTAAGAAGCCATATAAAAAAGATATACGATAAACTTCACGTAAACAGTAAAAGCGAGGCTGTAGCCAAGGCTTTTAAAGACAAGATTATATAAAGCTCGGGAAAGGAAAAATGGTTAACTTTGTTTATCATTAAGATCTTTCCTATTATAGCTTTTCAGCACCCGGCGCTGAGGTGCATAAAGGCAGCTGAGACCCTACGATAGAGACCTTTAATACTCCTTTCAATGAATCTGTCAATCAGTAAACAGCTTTTTATTGTTGGCGGTGCAACATCCGGGCTGGGGAAAGCCATTGCCATTGCCCTTTTACAGGAAGGCACCCAAATTATAGCAGTAGCAAGGGGTCGTGAAAAACTCCTCGATTTACAAAACCAGGCACCCGGCCAGGTAGAAATCCTGGCAGGCGACCTGTCCAAACCAGAAGTACTGAACGAATTAATCGCATTGGTTGGAAACCGCCAATTGCATGGTATTGTAGTAAACGCCGGGGGGCCTCCGGCCAAAACTGTTTTGGAAACCACCTTGAATGACTGGGATGATGCGTATCAATTGTTGCTTCGCTGGAAAGTAGCGCTTGTGCAGGCATTTGTGCCAAAAATGACCGCACTCGGATATGGCAGAATCGTATTTATAGAAAGTGTTGCCGTAAAGCAACCCATTGAAAACCTGGTATTGAGCAATTCCCTGAGGGTAGCCGTGGTGGGAATGGTTAAAACACTTTCTCAGGAAATAGCCGGATCGGGAGTTACATTGAATATTCTGGGGCCCGGTTCGCATAATACGCCGGCAGTAAACCGGTTGTACCAGAAAAAATCAGAACAAACAGGCATCTCTTTTGAAGAAGTGAAAGCAGCTTCCATCAGGCAATTGCCCGCAGGAATGCTGGGCGAGCCCGCCGACTTTGCAAGCCTGGCGGTTTGGTTACTGAGTCCAATGAGCCGCTCTGTAACGGGACAAACTATTACAGTAGACGGGGGCACCATAAAGGGGATTTTTGGTTAGTTCTGGATTGAAAAAGAAGACTAAACCGAATGGCCATGATAAAGAAAAATCTGGACGCATCTGTGATCTTTCACATCGTCAAATTCTCTGAAACCTGGAAAAGAAATGGCGAAACAATCACCGCAAAATATAGAATCACCACGCAACAGTGGTTGATCATGCTCTTACTCGCTAAAGATCCCAACATACTTTACTTCAGGTATATTTCCCATAAAAAACCAATGGTGGCCAAAGAAATTGCCGATGCGTTGGATGTGAGCAGGGCCAATGTGACCAATCTGCTGAATATCCTGATCCAAAAAAAACTGATTACCCAGCGGGAAGATACTGCAGATGCCAGGCGAAAAAGGCTCTTACTTACCAGGTCGGGAATAAATCTGATCAACCAGATGGAAAAGGAAAGAGCCTGTTACAATAAAAAAATCTTTTCCGGTTTTGCAGTGAGTGAAAAAAACAGGATGAATGAATTCATTGATGTTTGCCTCGAAAAAATGAACGAAGAAGTAAAGCTGCATTAACGCTTATCTGTTCATCAGCAGTTTATAAAACTTGTCCACCTCAGCGCTTTCAGCCAAGGTCAGCAGTTCATTTTGCTGATACTTACTGAACAGGAAAATCACTCTTTTGTGCTGCGGGTATCGCTGCAGTATGGCCGCCATTTTTTCTCCGGCAACTTCGTCTTTTTTGAACAGGGGCGAACTATTTACAGCAGGCGCTTTCTCGCGGGTGTGCATTTTATTAATGGTTGCCTGTAACGTTGCCAACCAGTTAACGGGCATATCCGGAACCTTTAGGGCTTTCTGATACAGCCCCTCCAGTTGCTTTTTACTTAAACTTCCCCTTTCTTCGTATTGGTGCATCAGGCTCATTACAAAAAGGGCATCCGGATTATACCTGTAACAGGCATCCAGAATTTTGTCTATAATGTCCAACTTCTGTTTGGAGGAACTCATTTGTACAAAGATAGTCAGTAAATAAAAAGGTCAGACCGGAAAAACCAGCCTGACCCCAAACCCAAAATTAACAATCAGTATTATTTTTTCTTTTCGTTCAACCAATAGAGAATGTAGGGTACATTATAAATATGCGTCCAGCCAAAAACCCGCAGGCCATTGGTATTCTTCCAGATAGCCTCTCCTCTAAAGCTTTCCTTATCGTCTGGAAGATGACTCACTTTCTCCAAAGCGTCGGATAATTCTTTCTGTGTTTTGTATGTGTTGAAATCCCTGGGAAGCGGATCGGTATACAAAATCTTTGAACGCTCCAATGCTTCATTCAACAGTGTTTTATCACCCGAAAATTCATATCCAACGGTTAAGCTGTGAATAGACGCCAGGAAAGATTCCATCTGGTGATTAATAGCAGGGTTGTCTCTTTCCCATTTAGCGTGCGTAATCAGGGCCTTTTTAACATCCTCGTTCCCGGTCATATGGTAATATTTATAGAGTCCCTGGGAAATATAAACCTGGGAATAACCATAACGGTCTATAACCAAACTTCCGCCCTGATCTGTATTTTTCTGAAGTTCCAGCATCAGTGCAACGCGCTCTTTCAGCTCTTTACCATATTTCTCCTTCTTGTTTGCATCATAGATTTCAGAAAGATTCCATACAGACAAATACAATCTCCTTCCTCTCAGATCGTGCTCACTCCAAGGCTTACGGATGTATAAATCACCGGTTTGTTCAGCAATATCCAATGCACGGTGATTACCAGTTAAATAATAAGATGCAATCCATCCGGGTACCCAAACATGGGCGCTCAGCAGGGAGGTAAAATGTTGATTGGCATGTCTTCTGCCCATACCCACCAGCGGGCTCGGCGTGTATTGGCCCCCGTCTTTGTGGTTCAAATAATCAACCGCATTATTGGTTTCTCCTAAAAATCTGGGTTCAGCGGGCCAGTGAATATTATCTACATCCATGGTATGCTGGCTGTTGGCCTGAGCGGTAATATAGTAATCCCTGTTGCCGGTACGCATAAACTGCAGCCACCACATATAATCATTGGCAGGTTCGCCGCTGTTCCAGGTGTTCCATTTGTTTTTGATATAGTAAGTCTGGAAATCGCCGTAATCAATCATACCATACCAGGGCTCCCATTGCTGGTTAAAACGCATCCAGCCAAATTTATAATCCAGGCTGCGCTCCAGTTCCTGGTGCTGTTCAGACCTTGGCGCAAAATTCCCGTACACTTTGCTGTTTGAATATACTTCCGGTGAAGTGTGCGAAACAGGAGGGTCCATGAAATACCTGAAATGATTGGTCAGGCTGGCTTCAGGCGTTTCGGCAGGGAAGAACTGGTAAACCATTTCCGTTGTTTTAGCCAGGCCCTGCGCAAAGTTACCCATCATCTCACTGTCGAACTGGTCGGAGGCCCTTGCAAAGCTCATGGGGTCTACGCTGGGAGACCAGATATAACTAAACAAAGTATTGCCATTTCCCTGGATAGCAATCTCTTTTGGATACTCTTCAAAAAAGTTACGGATACCAACACCCACTCCCCATTTTTTATCGGAGAGGGTAATCCAGCCAGACATACGCTGCTTATTCAACACTTCTTTCTGATCAATGCGCAGCAGGCTCTTGAAACCGGTAACCTGTTCCGTTGGAGTGGAATTTTGCAATGGTGGAATCCGGCTGATATTGGGTCCGGTTTGAAGCAGCGAAATATCCTGTGTTTCCTGTACTTCAGTTTCATAATTTTTTTCAATGCCCGGGCTCGTCCAGCTTCCGTCAAAATAACCTGTTCTCAATTTTTTATCGGCGCCTAAGCGATAGTTAAGCATGAAACCTGCATCAGCAATCCGGTCGTTCGGCACCATCCATCCCGGAGCGCCTTTCAACTGTTGTTCGTTGATGATTTTTTTATTTTGCGTTGCAACGGCAGCATACTCTCCCTCCTGTTTCTGGTGCATATCCGGTTCGCCGGTATACACAATAGAGTGCAGCACTTTAATGTAAGATTTGCCTGCATAGGCATGAATGCGCATTACAAAAGGAGAAGTGTTATTGTCTTTCCTGCTATAGAGGTATTCTCCCTCAATACGAATAATAGCGTGCAAGGGACCCGAACCTTTTTCCTGAGCAGTGTGGGTAATTTTCACACGGGAAGTATCTATACCGGCTGCATCCATGATGTCCAGAAAGCTGCCCCTTGTTTTACTGGACTCTGCAATCAGGTCATTGTTGTCAAAGCCGTCTCGCTTAAGATCCAGTTCTACCTTGTCCAGAAAGCCGCCGCCGAGCCTGTTGATGGTAAACCGCAATGGCCCTGTACTTACCCTTACCCGTCCATAAGGACGCTGATTGTTTTCTACAATTACCCGATCGCCGCCAAACGCTTTCCGAATAACATCTTTTCCAAACTCGAGGGTATAGTTAGAAGATTTTTCAGAGAAAAAGAACACCCAGATCCACTTTACACTCTCCGATGCAGGGGCCCAGGTATTCACGATGGTTATCTGGGAGGGGATTTCCTGACCGGTCGCATTCAATACCCGCAACTGATCCGATGTAAGCAGTTTGCCTTTGGCAAAGGGAATACCCAATAACTGGGGTGCACCGGGAATGTTGTTCTCAACAACCAGGGGAAGTTTTTCTGCTGCTTCGGTTTCGGTGAACAATAAGCACTGAAGCAGTATTGTCAACACCACAAACAGGCTCGTTTTTTTGAAGATCATTTTCATGTACTAATATTTAATAATGGAGGATAGTGCCAGTGCAGCTGCACCTAGAACGGCTATATTTTCTGTGTCTGAAATTTCTATTTTGATATTTTGAATGGAATGCCTGTAGGGGAAAGACTGAAGCACCCTGTGCATGGAAGCCTGGTAAAAAGGATATGCATTTTTCAGTGATCCGCCGATAACAATCATTTCGGGATCATAGGCGTAGATAATATTCTCAACAGCCTTAGCCATATGTGTTCCGAACTCCTCAAATATTTCCAGTGCTTTTTCATCGCCAAGCAAGGCCAGATCAAATACATTCTTCCCTTTAAGGTGATGCATTCTTTGAAAGAACTGTCCTGAAGAATAATACTCCATTACACCATCCCTGTAAGAGAGCATTCCTATTTCCCCGGCTCCGCAGTTCCTGCCGCTGTATAAGCGGCCATTTAGAATCAGCCCTGCTCCCATTCCGGAGCCAACGGTTACCCCAACAATATGTTCATACCCTTTCCCTTTCCCAAAATATTTTTCGCCCAACGCAAAACAGTTGGCATCATTATTTATGAATGCGGGTACTCCAAATTTTGCTTCCAGCAATTGTTTTAAATGAACTTCCTTCCAGGAAGGCAGGTTTTGCACATCGTAAACAATCCCATTTTTTTCATCCACTACACTGGGCACGCCAACGCCGATGGCTTTATACTTAAACATTATCAATTCATTCGCCAAGCCAAAGATTTGTTCTACAACATCCATATCGGTCCCCTGCCGGTTTACCTCTGTACTATGACAGGCAGCCAGTTTACCGTCCACCACAACGCCTACCCGAATATTGGTAGCGCCCATATCAATTCCTAAAACCGTTTGCGTCATCATTGTTTTTTTCTTTTCTGTTCCGACAGGTTAGAGATGAGTGGTTTTGCCCATATTCCAATGGTAAGAATGTAACCAAAACTGATATAGAGAAATAACATGCCTGTCCTCAAATTAATATGGTCACCAATAAACCCGATGATCAACGGAACCACTGCGCCACCACAGATCCCTGTTATGAGTATCCCGGAAAATGATCCATGATGCTCCTCCACCGAATTCAGGCCAAGAGAAATAATAATCGGATACATTACTGCTGCAAAAAAACCAATCGCTGGAAAGGCATAGAGTGCAACGGTTGCACTTCCAAACAATGCGGCAGTTAAAGAAATGATCGCCGCCATTGTAAATGAGATGATAATGTACCTGCTGTCGAACAGTTTCACCAGGAACAATCCCACAAATGTTCCTGCGGTCATCATGCCCCAGAACCAGGCAACAATATGCGCACCGGTAGTTTGTGGATTATACCCGTGATAGGCAGACAGAAACTCAGACATCCAGTTGGCCACACCCTGCTCAGAACCCACATAACAAAATATGCCCAGAAAGAACAGTATCACTGTGGGATTCTTCAGCAACTGAACATGCGTTGCCAACGCCCCTGGTTTTTCATCTTCGTTCAGGATCACTTTCGGAAACCTGAATAACATAACAATCCCAACCATTAAAAATGCAATCACTGCAAAAATCCAGTACAAAGACACCCAGGGCAGGTTCTCTGGTACAAGCGCAGATAGCAGTCGCAGCAAAGCGCTCTTCCCCTGGTCTTCATTCAGATGCAAAACCAGGTAAGAATACACCAGCGGGCTGATAAATGAAGCCAGTCCAAAAAATAGCTGGGCAAGAATAGAAAAGAAAGAAAACTCCGCTTCCCCGCCAGCCGTTCTCAGCAAAGGATTAATAACCACCTGTAACATGGCCATACCGGCTCCGATCAAGAACAAGGAAACGATCGACATGATATAGTTAGGGTATACCGCAAATAATAAAGCGCCTGCAAAGGAAATAGCAAAGGCAATGAGCATCACTGTTTTTTCGCCATACTTTTCTGTTAAAATACCAGCTGGTATAGACATTACCCCATATGCTATAAAAAACGCAAAGGGCAGAAAAGAAACCATTGTAAGGCTGAGCTGATACGATTGAATAATCTCCGGAATCAACGGGCCAATAATATTGGTGAGGAAGGAGATTACAAAAAAAGTTAGGAGAACCAGAACAACCAGTGCGTAATTCTTTTTCACAGATATTTTTTAAGGAATTCTGTTCCGGAGAAATAGGCTCCGGAACAGAATAATGCAAATGGGAGGGGGGTAGGAGATAGATTATTTAAAAACAGGGAACAATCGGCGGATTTCAGCTTCAGAAGGCTGACTTCCGTATTCGGTTATTTCAAAAGATTCTGCAAATTTGATGGTGGCGGCTTTTTCTTTGCCATACCATTTTTCCAGGCCGGCTCTTTGTTCAGGGCTCATCTTTCTGTCTACCCAACGCTTTTTCAGCCACTCTTTTCTTGCAGACGGATCTGTGGGAACAGACTTGTCAATTTCACCGCCATTTCCAATCCAGGGAAGCCACTCATACATCTGGGAAGTATGTTCATTGAGGCCATCCACTTTTTTGTCGAGCACATCATCAATTGCTACAACAATATCGTGACTAAACGGATTGGGTTTCTTGAAATGATCCTGCATATATAAAAACACCGGATTCTTTTTCAGGGCAGGAACATCTGCGGCTACATTTGGAACAGCAACCATATAGCTGGCATCTTCTACCAGTTTACCGGCATTTCTGTGGTCGGGATGGTAATCATTAGGACGCAGGCCCAGTACCACATCAGCGTTCCATTTACGGATTTCACGGATTACCTGCATACGAACATTCAGGTCGGGCAATAGTTCTCCATCGTGATTATTCAATACAGTGTATTCTTCAATACCGTATTTTTTTGCAGCGCGCTGTGCTTCTTCTCTTCTCCTTTTGCCCAATACTCCACCGCCTTCGGCATAGTGGCCTGCATCTCCATTGGTGAGTGCCACAAACTTCACCGCAACACCCATTTTGGCAAGTAGTGCGGCAGTTCCGCCCATTTTTGAATCTGCATCATCCGGGTGAGCAAAAATGGCTATCACCCGTATTCTATTGTCTTTCTTATCCTGGGCTTTTAATTGTACAGAAAAGGACACCAGTAGCAACAGGGATACTGTTAAAATTTTTTTCATGAATTTTTATTAAAGGTTGAATAATGAGAACTGAATAGGTACTAATCAGAATCCGGCATTCTGAACAATTTTACCGTTTGATACATCGATCTCTTTTTGAGGGATCGGAAAGACTAAACGAACACTGGCCTCCGGAATATTCAGGTGTTTCGACATCACCAACCTGGCTACACCGAAACGAAGCAGGTCTTGCCAGCGTTGATTTTCGAAAGCAAATTCCACCCTTCTCTCCGCCAGTAATTTTTCTGCAAATGTTCCCGGCGTAGCAGATGAGATTGAGGCCAGCCCTGTTCTTACACGAACAGCGTTAATCAGGTCATAAGACTCGTTTGTTTCTCCCAGTGCCTCAGCCAGCATCAGCACCACATCTGCATAACGAAGCACTACCCAGTTATTTTCGCCATCAAAAGCCGTTGTCTGTGTGGTAATATATTTCGTTACATAACTGGTATCGGGTACCCTGTTGTTCCGGTAAATTGATTTGCCATAACGGAGATCTCCCGATGCATATGCTGCAACTATATCGTTGGTAATAGACATCTGCGAGTTACCGCCGCCGGCGCCGCCGGATCTTCCGAGTACTGAAGCAAAATATTCAAAATAACCGCTTCCTTCCCCCTGCCCTCCGGATTTGAACTGTACTTCAAAAATGGATTCAGGTCCGTTTTCATTAGCACCACCCCATAACCTGGCGTAGTCGGTAACCAATGAATAGTTGTTTGAATTGATCACTTTACGGAGTGCAGTAGCAGCAGCTGTTTTATTGCCCGCAGTCAGGTATACCTTACCCAGCAGGGAGTTCACGGCTCCGCTGCTAACACGGCCCAGGTCGGCACCCGTGTATTTGGCAGGAACCAATGTTTCTGCCAGCGTTAAGTCTGCAATGATCTGTTCATAAACTTTGGCCGCATTTACCTGGTTAATTGTGATCTCCGAAGGAGAATTTACATCGTGCAGTTGTAATGGAATATTTCCAAACAATACCGCCAGGTTGTAATACAGCAATGAACGGATGAACAAGGCTTCCCCTTTGAATTGCTTCTTGAGGGCATCCGGAAAAGTTGCAGCATCAATCCTGTCGAGGATGATATTACACCTGGCAATACCCTTGTAAGAATCCGTCCAGCAACCCGAAACCTCCGTTGCAGTGGTGATTTCCCGGTGCCTGTCTATATCCTCCAGTGTTGCAGCAACGCCCGATGCGCCGGCGCCATTAGCTACATTATCTGAACGCATTTCATTCATCAGCAAGTAAATTCGCCCATATGTTCCATTCAATTGAAGCGCATCGTAGGCTCCACTTACCGCAACGGTAAAATCAGCTTGTGTTTTATAGGAAGTTTGCACACTTCTTTGCGATACCGGAGCCAGTTCCGTAAAGCTTTTTTTACAGGAAACAAGCATCAACCCTATTGTACTGTATATTAATATTTTTTTCATGATACGTTAGTTTGATGGTGAATTAAAAGGTTACGTTGAATCCAAGCATGAATGTTCTTGAGATTGGATAAGCACCATAGTCTTCACCTGGCACCAGGCTGTTGCTGGACTGTTGTTGTACTTCAGGATTGAATCCTAAGTATTTGGTCCAGATAAACAGGTTGGTACCTGAGAGATAAACACGTACTCTTTTAGAAACCTTAGGCAATGCAAATTCATATCCTAACGTCAGATTTCTGAGCCTGAAGTAAGAACCGTCTTCCACCTGAAAGGAGGATGGTCTGAAGTTATTACCGTGCAGGGCAGAGTTTCTGTCTGCGCGGGGAATAACACCATTTCCGGGCTGTGTAGGAGAAATCCATCTGTTATTATACTCAGCATAAGAGTTCAAGTTTGCTTCGCCATTCAGCAAGTGGCGTTGTGTAAGGTTCAGCACTTCTCTTCCCTCAACACCCTGGAAGAATACCGTCAGGTCAAAATTCTTGTAACGGAACTTATTGGTGATGCCATAAGTATAAGCAGGCATGTAGTTTCCAAGTGTGGTCCTGTCGGCTGTAGTAATCTGACCATCGCCATTTACATCCTTAAACTGAAGGTCACCGGGACGGGCACCGCCTGAACCTACCAGTTTATCTACAGGTGCTGCGGCAATCTGCGCCTGCGTTTGGTAAATACCTACCACCTGGTATCCATAATAACTACCGACAGGATCGCCGATACGGGTAATATGCCTGATATCACCGGCGCTTCCAACACTTAAAATAGGGTCGCCGCTTGGACCCAGCTTCAATACCTTGTTTTTATTGGTACTGAAGTTCAGATCCGTAGACCATTGAAAATCACCCACCAGGTTTTTAGTAGAGAGGGTAAATTCAAAACCCTTGTTCTCTACCTCTCCAATATTGGTCAATGCGGTAGCAAAACCGGAGGAGGAAGGAATAGTAACATTCAGTAAGAGATCGGATGTTACGCTACGGTAGTAGTCTATTGCGCCGTAAACTCGGTCATTAAACAATCCGAAGTCCAAACCAATGTCCAGTTGCTTTTTAGACTCCCAGCTCAGCTGGTTGTTGCTGAGGGTAGATCTTCCGATACCACTCACAATAGTGCCATTCAACACATAGTTGCTGGCGCTCAGCAAACCGATGGATCCGTAATTCGGAATCTGGAAGTTTCCGGTTAAGCCATAGCTGGCCCTCACCTTCAGTTCATTGACAAATTCTACTTTCCGCATGAAAGCTTCATCATCAATTCTCCAACCCACAGACACAGACGGGAATACCCCTGTCTGGTTGTTTGCACCAAATCTGGAAGAGCGATCGGAACGGAATGTGCCGGATAAGAGATAACGGTCTTTATAGCTATAGTTCACTCTGGCCAGGGAGGAAACCAGGGACCATTGTTCTTTTACACTGGTTCCACCAGTTACAATACCTCCACCGATGGTCTGTACCTGATCGTCGGGGAAACTGTTGGCCTGGATCAGTTTCAGCTCATCAGACTGCTTTTGTGCAGTATAACCGGCCAAAACAGATAAAGAATGATCTTCTCCGAATTCTTTGGAATAATCCAGCGTGTTTTCCCATAACCAGTTAACACCCTGAGATGCACTGGCCTGTGCAAATGGATCAGGCTTTGTTGCACCACGGTAAAGCAGTGTAACTCCTTTATAATAAGATTGCTGGTAGTTATCGAGATCAATCCCCAGGTAAGACTTGAATGTCAGGTTATCGAGGATATTGTATTTAAGATAAGCATTACCAAACATTCTGAAGTTTTTGATATTCTCTTTCACCGCCTGCATAACAGCAAGGGGGTTATCGGCAGTAGTGGTTGCGCCACCCAGGAAAGACTGGTTGTCTAACTGGTTGGGGGTCCCGTCTGCATTATATGGTTTGATCACGGGGGAATGCACCAGTGCAGTATAGATAATACCCGGAGGGTTCGCGAAATAAGGGCCATTGGCCGGTAAACGGTTGTTGTTGGTGAAGGCAATGTTTAAACTGGAGCCAACCTGTAATTTTTTTGAGATATCATCAATTACGGTTGTTCTGAAAGTATACCTGTCAAATCTTGATCCTTCGATGGTACCCTTTTCGGTGTAATAACCGCCGGATGTATAATACGTGATATTATCTTTTCCGCCGCTTACAGATACATTGTAGTTAGAAATTACCCCTCTGGACAAAGTGAGATCCAACCACTTGGTGTCTGTACCGTCCCAGCTAATATACTTGTCAGGGATCCGGAAGAACAAAGGATCCGGATTGGGTCTTCCCGCATTTGTATTGGGATCATACAACGGGTTGTAATTAGGACTGCTTGTGCTGGTTGGATTATGCGTTTGCAGATAGTTATTGTTCCTGGATTCTTTTGTATATTGAATCAGTTCGGCAGCGTTCATCAGTTTTGGAAGGTTGGTTGCTTCCTGAAACCCTGTATAGGCATTAAAAGAAACCTGCTTCCTGTTTTTCACCCCTTTTTTGGTAGTAACCATGATTACGCCATTGGACCCCCTGGATCCGTAGATTCCCGCGGCAGATGCATCTTTCAATACCTCTATCGACTGAATATCGTTGGGGTTAATGGTGGTGAAAGGATTGATTTTAGGTACCGCATAGGCTTCGGTACGCTGACCGATATTCTGTTGCAGATTGGTGTTGCTCGAAATAGGCAACCCATCAATTACATACAGCGGATCATTACCTGCAGAAATAGATCCGGAACCCCTGATCCTAATTACAGGTGCGGCGCCCGGTTCACCGGAAGGAACGGAAATATCCACACCGGCAACCCGTCCCTGAATAGCATTCTCAAAACTGGTAACAGCAATTTCCTTGATTTGAGATTCTGAGATACTGGCAATAGAGCCGGTAACTTCTCTTCTTCTTTGCTTACCGTAACCCACTACCACTACATCGTCCAGCGCCTTGGTGTTTTGCTTCAGTACAATATTTTGCAAAACCTTACCTGCAATATTCTGCTCCTTATTCAGGTAGCCTACAAAGCTGAAGACCAATGTAGTACGAAGATTCGGCACTTTAATGCTGAACTGCCCGTTTTCATCGGTTACCGTATTGACGGTTGTGCCTTTCACATTTACAGACACTCCTTTCAGCAGGCTTCCATCCTCAGAAGCGGTAATGGTTCCGCTTACCACCGTGTCGGCATAAGCTGCCCTGTTGGCGCCGTCAATGCCGGAGGGATTTGAAATGATGATATTGGTATTGTCGATGATTTTCCATTTCACCGGTAAACCGTCGAGTATTTTAACCATTACTTCGTCAATAGTAGCATCCTTTACCACAATGCCTACTTCCTTTCCCGCAGGAACCACATCATTACTGTAGAAAAAGCGGAAATTGGATTGTTTTTCAATACATTGAAAAACCTTGAAAAGGGAGCTTTTGGAGGCGTTTAGGGTGAGTCTTTCCTGGGCGTAATTCTTAGCAGAAAGTTGTAGAGCAATTAGCATTAAAAAGACAGAAATTTTCATAGCTCTGATTATTTTCTTTTGAAAGGCATTACATGACTCTCTAAAAGGAAATGTTTTTCCCATAAATTTGCATTTGAGTTTGATTGAATACTTATTCAAAAGCTCGAATTTTTGAATAAGCTGGCTTACTTCAGGGGGGGATTGTCCAAGATCCCTCCTTTGTTTTTTAGTCTTTTATGTTTACATATCTGTATGTTTATTCAATGATCAATGTTTTGTCGACAATTCTGTAATTAATGTTTTTAGAATACTTAATAATTTCAAAAACCTTTTGCAAACTCACATTATCAAAAACACCCGTATATCTGTAGCTTCTTGCTTTGGGATTATTAAATACCACGGTCACATCATACTTTCTTTCAATTTCCTGGGCAATGATTTCAAGCGGCTCATTAATGAACGCCATTTTATTATTCATCCAGGATGTTTCTGCAACAAGGCTGTCATTCTCCACATAGGTAACAGAAGTTAACACCACTTTATTGGCCAGTTCATTGGCAACCTGCCGGCTGGATTGCTCGGGAGAATAGGAACTGTCTTTTAAAATAATCAGTTTCTCCAGAGGTTTCATCACAATGATTTCTCCGGGCCTGTTGTTGACCGATACCTCAATCTTTCCCCGCATCAGAGAGGTTTCCAGCGCTTTATCCTGTGGGTAGTTCCGCACATTGAAGGCAGTACCCAGCACTTTAATATTAATTTTGCCTGTATGGATGATGAAGGGGTGAGCAGGGTCGTGCGCCACATCAAAATAAGCCTCACCGATAAGCACCACTTCCCTGGTTTTACCCGAAAAATTTTCTGCGTATGTAAGTTTACTGTCCGTATTCAGCCAAACCCCGGTACCATCAGGTAATTTCACATAAGATTTGGATCCTTTTTGGGTAATGACCTCATTCGAAAAGCTTTTTTTGCTTCCGGCAGATACCTCACTGGAATAGTACTGGTAAACAAAGAATCCCAGAAAGGAGGCAGCTATCAGGCCGGCAAAAAACATTTTCCGGAAAGAAAATCCGGTAGCATCATGGGGATCCGCTGCCATTTGCTTAACAGTTGATTCGTCCGAAAATCCGTTTTCCAGTTGGATCCGCACAAAATGACCGGCATAGGCCTGTTCGGTCTGCAGCTCCTCTTCTTCGCCTGAAACAACGGGCAACATCATTTGATCGTGCAGAAACCGGAAAGAGGGATCCAGGGCAAGGAGCTCCCCCAATTCAGTCAGTTGTTGCACGGTAGCATCTCCTGAGAGTTTAAGACTCAGAAGATCGTAAAAGTATTGTTCCGTATGTTTATCCATGTTCTTATAAGCATAGACTGGAAAACAAAGTTTTACCGTGAAGCCCCGGAAAAATATTTTTATAAAAGGAAGGATTCCAGGTCTACCCGGATTTTTTTAAACGCCATACGCATATGGGTTTCAATGGTATTTTGGGAAATTTCCAGCACTTTGGACACTTCTTTATAGGAAAGCCCTTCTTCCTTAATCAACCGGAAGACCAATTGGCATTTTGGTGGCAGGCTCAGGATGGCTGCTTCAATTTTTTGGGCAACTTCTGTTCCAAGAAGGATTTTTTCCGGTGTATCCATGGTATCTGAACAGGAAATTTCCACAGCATCATCCAGTTCAAATGAAACAGGTTTTTTAGTAGCCAGATGGGTAAGCGCTGCATTTTTTACTGCTGTAAGCAGGTAGATTTTGAGATTCTCAATCTGTGCAAGACGGCTGCCCATCATCCAGATTTTCATCATCACATCAGAAACAATATCTTCTGCAACAGCCTTGTCCTGCGTAATGTTCAGGCTTAAGCGATACAAAGAGGTATTAAAATGAAAGAAGAGTTTTTTATAACACTGCTCATCACGTATATACGCAACTTTATTTTGAAGAAATAATATTTCCTGTGCAGTTAGGTTCAATTGATTCAGATAATTTATATGGCAATCGAAAATCCGAATGTTAAATAAATGTAAACAGAATTGCAATAGAACCAAAAAAATTATCCGCCTACTACTTTTTTATAGGTGTCCATATCAATGGCTTTTTCGCTCCTGGCAATCACAACCGTAGCTACCGCATTACCAATAAAATTGGTCACGGAGCGCGCTTCACTCATGAAACGATCCACGCCAATCAGCAAGGCCAGCCCTTCCAGTGGAATAATTTTTAATGCGGCAATGGTAGAAGCCAGCACAATGAATCCACTGCCCGTAACCCCTGCCGCACCTTTACTGGTGACCATCAGTATGCCCACAATTGTGATTTGTTGCGACATGGAAAGTTCTACATTGAACACCTGGGCCAGAAACAGTATAGCCATACTCAGGTAAATGGTAGTACCATCCAGGTTAAAGCTGTATCCTGTTGGGATAATCAGGCCAACCACTGTTTTATCACATCCGGCTTTTTCCAGCTTCTGCATTACGGAAGGCAATACAGCTTCGCTGCTGCTGGCGCCGATCACGATGAAGATTTCTTCTTTAATATAATTAAGAAGTTTAATAAGACTGAAGCCATAATATTTCGCGATGGCATTCAATACCACAAAAATGAATATGATTACAGTAATGTAGAAGGTGAGCATAAACTTGCCCAATACCAGCAGGCTGCTGATGCCAAACTTACCCATCGTATAGGCCATTCCTCCAAAAGCCCCAATGGGGCTGAGTTTCATCACAACACCCAGGATGTTGAAGAGTACTTTGTTGATGGTAGTAAAACTATTGACCAGCCCTTCGCCGGCCCCTTTCAGTTTCATCAGTCCTACCGCAAATAAAATACTAAAAAAAAGGATTTGTATGATATCCCCCTTGGCAAAGGCACCGATAATATTTTCAGGTACAATATGGGCGAAGAATTCTGCCCAGTTCATCTCTTTCCCTTTTTCCACGTATTCCGCAGCTTTATCGGCAGACACACCTTCAATATAAATACCCTTCCCCGGCTTAAACACATTGGCAATAAATAATCCGATGATCAGGGCCAGCGTGGATACGATTTCAAAATAAAGAATGCCCTTTCCGCCAACACGGCCAACTTTTTTCATATTGCCCGCTCCGGTAATACCCAGCACAATTGTAAAGAAAATGATGGGGGCAATCACCATCTTAATCATGTTGATAAATGTATCGCTGATCAGTTTTCCTGCAGGAAAGAAAGCGGGAAAAAACAGGCCGGTTACAATGCCCAATAAGATACCTATCAGTACCTGTACATAGAGTATTTTCAGATATTTCATCCGATAAATGTAATGGCAATATCAATTGGTTCGCCAGGGGCGCCAATGTTTTTCACAATCAGCCGGTGCTTTCTTTAAAGAAAGTGAATAAAAGTTGTGTCTTCGATTAACGGTAATTTTTAAAGTAAAGCAGGGCAACTACTTTGCCAGCCCCTTACCGATTATACCTCCGCTTACCTCCAGCGTGGTACCATGAACGGCCTCATTTTCCACAATGAAGCGAACCGTACTCATGATTTCATCGGTCTTTACCAATCTGCCTAAAGGAATATCTGCCACTATTTTACCCAGTATCTCCGGATCAATGGACGTGAGCATGGGCGTTTCCACATAACCGGGGGCAATTGCAGCTACACGGATATTGGTAATACCCCTTGCATGAAATTCTCCCGCCAGTATCTTGGGCCACAATGCAATGGCAGCCTTGGTGGAGGCATAATTAAGCTGACCCAGTTCTCCGCTCTTATTAATGGAAGAGATGGGAATCAGCACACCGGGAAAACGGTGGTTGGTCATTTGTATGGCCGCTTCTCTTAAGGTAATAAATACACCGGTGAGGTTTACATCAATCACCTGCTTCCACTGCCCTGTGCTCATGAATTTTTTTACCTTACCTGTTTCGCGATCGGGTGTAATCAGAAAGCTATCCCTGATAATACCGGCACAGGCCAGCACAATATTCAATGACCCAAACCGGTCAATGGCAAACTGCATCAGCTCCCTTACTGAATTTTCATCTGTAACATCGCATACTTTACAGGCAACGCTGTTGCCTTCGGCCTCAATGGCTGTAGTCACTCCCTGTAACTTAACCGCGTCCATGTCTGCCATAACCACTTTGGCGCCCATGGCGGCCAGTGCCTTCGCTGCTGCTTCACCGATGCCACTTGCTGCACCCGTAATTACTGCTACTGAATTATTAATCTGCATAAGTCCTTATTGTAAAATGAATTGTTGAATAGATTTCACGATTTGCACAGCACCCTCCCCATACAACATGGTCTGGTGATTGCCGGCCACTTCAATATACTGACAGTTGTTCATCATGTCAACTGTTTCCAGGGCGAGCTCCCTGGGTAACAAGGCATTCCCCATTGTATAAATCCCGGGGGCATTGATGAGCAATGCCGGCTTATTCAGTTTCCCGATCAATTCCTCCCAGGGCTCTCCCAAACTCCCTTTCAATACAGCTTCCATCATGTTCTCCAACCGGCTTCGGGTGGTAACCGTTCCATCCGGAAGATTTTTTACATCTGCCCGGTAATAGCTCCACATCGCTTCATCCCAAAAAGTCAGGTAAGGCGCCTGCTTCACTTTATCAAGGTATGCATCAAAAGAGGCAAATACCTGATCCAGCCTGCTCAGTGCAGGCCCCAGCATTTCTTTTGTTTGCGGATGCATATGCACAGCAGCATCCAGCATGACCAGCCGGCTGATTCTTTCAGAAAAATAAATGGATAGGTACAATCCTAAAAAGCCCCCAAACGAATGTCCTGCAACAATTACCTGGCGGATATTCAGGGCATCCAGCATCCCAACTATATCATCAGCATGTTCTTTCATGGTATAACCCTTATCCGGACAACTGCTCAGCCCTCTTCCCCGCAGATCAACCGACAATACCCTGAATGTATTACTCAGTCCGGCTTTGACCAACCCGTCAAAAGCATTGGCATTGGCAGTAAGCCCATGCATCAGCAACAGCACCGGCCCTTCAGTTCCATGCTCCAGGTAATGCAACCGGATTCCATTGGTTTCAACGAATTTATTTTCTGCTTTCATATCTTTCTTTTAGTTCCCTTTTCAGAATTTTCCCTGCCACATTTCTGGGTAATTCATCCATGATCAGTATTTCGTGCACTTTCTGAAAACGGGCGTCAATATGATTGTTAACCCATGCCCTGATAATTTCAGCATTAACCTCGCCGGAATTGGCAGTAAGTACCACCGCTGCAACCGGTGTTTCTCCCCACTCTGCATGCGAAACGCCAAATACCGCTACATCTCTTACGGCATCGTGCCTGATAATTACTTCTTCAATATCAGCCGGATACACATTCACGCCCCCGGAAATGATCAGGTCTTTCTTTCTGCCGGTCAGGAAAAGAAACCCGTCTTCATCCAGATAGCCCAGGTCGCCGGTATACAACCAGCCACCTTTTAATGCTTCTTTGGTTTGTGCCTCATTTTTATAATAACAGTCCATCAGTAAAGGCCCCCTGCCAACAATCTCACCGATTACACCGGCCGGTTGTACATGGCCTTCCTCGTTCAGAATTTTCATGTCCATGAATGAGGGGGGATAACCAACACTTCCGGTTTTTCTGAATGCATCCGTTTTATCCAGTATGGTCATGAAACCCTCAGTCAGTCCATAGAGTTCATAAAAAACACCGGGTATCCTTCTGTTCAACGCCTGCTTATGCTCCAGCAATAGCGGCGCACCAACGGATAGAATATATTCAATAGAAGGCAGCGATACTTTATTGAATCCTTCCTGCTGCAGGCAGGCAATGATTTGCGAAGGAACCAGGATGGTATGTGTAACAGCTTCTTTACTGATATCCCCGATTACCTGCTGCGGATCAAAATGATCATGCAAAACATATGTGCAGCCCAGAAACATGGCAGGCATCAGCGTTAAAAAAGAACCGTTGAAAATAATGGAACCGGAATGCATCACCACACTCTCAGGCGCCATGCGGTAAGAATTGGCAAACAAAGACCCGTAAAGTGCACGTACTGCATGAGAAATAACAATCCCCTTTGGCAAACCGGTTGTTCCGCTACTATAAATAATATTATAAGGATCGTTACCGGTTACCTTTTCTACAAGCGGTTCTTCAGTAGATTCATTTTGTTTCGCGTTGTGATAAGAAGTATAGCTTTCCGTATCATCACTATTGATCAGCCAGTAGCGTTGATCGGGCAAACCCGGCACAAGCGGCTTAACTGCACTGATATAGCCGGCAGTGGCCTTATCTGAAATCACCAGGCTGGTATCTGCATTATTCAACAGGTTAGCCAGTCCCTGCCCCCTCAGCAGCGGGCTCAACGGAACAGCAACGGCGCCCATTTTTGCACAAGCCCAGTATACTTCCCAGAGCGCTGTGCAATTCGGCAGTACCGTAGCAATCTTATCTCCTTTTTTTATACCGGTTTTTTGCAAGGCATGTATCAACTGGTTCACCGAAGCATTCAATTCGGAAAAACTCATTCGGGTTGACCCGCAGATAAAAGCTGTTTTATTGGGCCTGTATCTCGCATGACGCGTAAGCCAATCCTGTATGGTTAAATCATCACTGTACATAAATCCATATTTAATAGAGAAAGTGGCACTTTTTTCAAAGTGCCACTGCTTAATCTCCCCTAATTAACAACGCATTATTTTTTACTGTTTGGGATATGCGCTTTCAACTCTACTGAAAATAGTCTTCCGATAGATGGTGATCCTACAAACTCTTTCTGTGTAACATTAAAGAGGTTACTGATTCCTGCGCCCAAACTCAGAGAGCTGTTCAATTTAACACCACCACTGATATCGATGCTGGTGAATCCGCCTAAAGCGCCCCAGTCAAAATTCTTTGTATAATAACGGGCAGTATTGGTCAGCGGATTTATTCCTCCGTACACGAGTCCGCGTTTACCTTGACCTGCAGCTGTACCAATCTGGCTGCCGCTATACAGATCATATTGCTGTACCCAGCGCAGGGAAATATTCAGAAACATTTTGCCTTTGGCAATATTCTGGAAACTCAGTGTGGAAGACAACCTGTTGGCAGGTGCGTTCAGTGATTTTTCTTCGAGAGAAACATATCCGTCTCTGTTGGCGTCGTTCTTGATATTATCAGAAGTAATATCACTGCCAAACCAGGAATATTTCATGGCCAGGCTAATATCGTCGGAGAAGAAATAGTTCACACCAAGATCCACTCCGTAAGAAGCTACCTGACCATAGTTAAAATAGGTTGAAAACGCAGCGCCTGAAAGTATACCAGTACTGCTGTTCACTGTACCAGGCAATAACAAACTGGCTGTAGGAATAGCAATATTGCCTACGCTCAATGCGCGTCCGCCTACAGAAATAGCAGGACTCAGGAAGTTCTGGCTGCTGCCGTAGTAGGCATTCACATCAATATAGAGTTTCTTGCCGAGAGTTCCCTTATAGCCCAACTCCCATGTGCTGATCTGCTCAGGTTTAAGCGGAATAGTGGTGACTGCAGATGCAGGATCGTTTGCATTAGCGCCGTTCGGGATATATTTCACACCATCACCGTTCCCAAATACAATACCAAATACGCTGGCACGCTGGAACAGGATGATCGGAGCTGCAAACGCCTTACCCCATGTTATACGGATACTACCACCCGGAACACCTTTCACCAAAGCAAATTTGGGAGAGAACATGTTCTTGAATAAACTGTGGTGATCCAGACGGGCTGCAGCTACAAATTTCAGATCGCCGGGCAGGGTCTTTTCCAATTGCATGGCACCTCCATATTGTGTTACCTGCACTCTTTCCGTAGCATCGGCCAGGCTGGTACCATATGTCTTAGGATCATCCTTCTGATAAGAAGCCCCAATAATCAGGTTTACACCTGCTTTGTCAAAATTGGTATTGTATTGCACTTCCGCATTAAAACGTTTGGAATTTTCTTTGAAACGATTACCCAGTCTGGTTGCAAAAGCTTCCGCCTGATCCGGATCCAGGCGTCCTACTACTGGAAAGAGCGGATTGGCAGGATCGGTGATGGTACTATGCGTCCTGTTCCAGAAATCCCTGGTATATCCGGGAATACCATAAGACGTGCCTACATTGGTCCAGGTTTCATAGGCCTGCGCAAAGAAACGTGGGCTGATGTATTTCAACTGGAGATAGGAAAACTTCCAGTCTTTGATCTGGTTACGTCCTGTGTTGTTCACACTCAGGAAATCATTCACACTACCTCCGTAAGAAACAACCAGGTCTGCTTTAGGTGAAACCGCATAATAAACATCTGCAGCACCACGCATATGTTTAAACTGGTTACTGGAAATTCTTTCCGGAATAGCCAGTGCCGGGCCGTATACAGATCCGCCGGCATAAATGCTGTCGTTAAAATCGAAATCTTTTCCGGTTGTGTATTCTCCGGTAATCTTATAAGCCCACTTATTATTGATCTTACTGGCTGTGCGGAAACGGCTGGTAAATACACTACGGTTTCCTGCACCAATAGCGATATCTGTTCCCTGAAACTTACGCGGATCTTTTGTAATGGTGTTGGCCACACCGTTGTGTGCATTTGGTCCGTACAAGGCAGAGTTGGGTCCCAGTATAATTTCCATCCTGTCAATGTCTTCCTTAATTACCGTATTCATGATGCCTGATGCCAACCCGCTACCTCCGGCCATCATGCTGTTTCTTCCGTCGGTCATCTGGAGAATTTTGGCATTAAAGGCATTGTTGAATCCGCGGGCGTTAAAGCCTACGCCGGTTACACCTGTGCGTACAAATTCCACGCCCTGGATCTTGGAAGCCAGTTCACCCACATTGAATGAGCTTGTTTGTGCAAAATCCTTTGAAGTCAGTACACTGATGGTAGCAGGGGCCCTCGTAATTTTTTCAGGTCTTTTGGAAGCACTGACCACCACTTCATCTCCCCTGCCCGAAGAAGGGGTCAGGCTTACGGAAAATTTAGTGCCGGCATCTCCGGTAACTTCTATGTCGGTATAGCCTACATAGGAAACAATCAGGGTAATTTTTCCGCTTTTTGAAATGGCCAGGGTAAAATTGCCGTCGTCGTCTGCATAAGTGCCGGCTCCGGTGGATTTAACCATCACACTGGCACCTGCAAGAGGCATACCTGTTTTTCCATCGGTTACGCGTCCACTTACTTTAGTAGCCTGGGCAAACAAAGCCCCCTGTACAAGCAGTAAACACATGAGTACAAGCAATCGTTTCATTGGTGTTTTTTTATTGGTGTAAAAATTGTAAAATGGTTTGGTTAACTATAGCTGGTTTTTCAAATTGTACAAGATGTCCGGCCTCATTAATCAATATGGTTTTGCTAACCGGAATTTGCTTTGCAATCGCCGCAACCGCTGCAACAGTTAATCCGGGATGGAGTATCTTATTCGGGATGAGCGCATCGGATGTTCCAAACAAAATCAATGTTGGTTGTACAATACCCGAAAGCTGTTCCTTAACCGGATGACCCAGCATTCCCTGGATACCCGGCGGAATTTGCGCACAATAGGCCGCAAAACCTTCGCATTGCTTCAATGCGATCCTTTCTCTTACCAGTTTGGCAGCCTCCTCCGTCATCTGATGAAAATTCATCCTGTAGCTTTTTTCAATGGCGGCACTATCCTGCTTTTCATAAAAAGCAGCTGTGGCATAAGTGGTAAGCACTGCCGCCTCTGCGGTAGTAAAAGATTCCAGTCCTGCCGGGGCTACCAGGATCAGTTTAGAAATAAGTAAAGGGTATTTCAATGCCAGGATCATTGCGATCTGGCCTCCCATTGAATGACCCATCACAATGGCTTTGTTTATTTTTAGTTGCCCGAGCATTGCGGCTATCCTTTCTGCATAAAAATCCAGTTGGGCCGAAGCCTCGGTTCTGTTTACAACAGTGCTTCCACCATAACCGGGAAGATCAATGGCAATGCATCTGTACTGTTCAGATAATATGCCGATATTCCTTTTCCAGTGAGTAGCATTTCCTCCAAGACCATGAATCATAACAATAGGCGTACCCTTCCCCTGGTCAACATAGTTGATCCGGGCAGAATCGAGTTGCAGTTGTTTGGTTGGATAACCATAATCGGGCAGGCATTGAGCCTCCGGAACAATACTGATCAGTGCGCTTAATATCGTTATTAAAATCCTAGTCATACGCAGGAACCGTTTTGTTTTTTGGTTTCAGGGTATAATATAGAACAAGACCAACAGCCAGCGAACAACAAATTGCAATGGCCGCAGAAACGCCCGGATTACGGGTACCATTGTGCATATAGGGTGTAAGCCGGCCATAGTAGATGGCAAAATGAACAACTACCGCAGTTACACTTGCCGCAATAGCTGCAACAGGCGGGCAATCTTTTGTAAAGATTCCAAAAAGTACCGGAACAAAAGCGCCGCAGAAATAAGCATACACACCGGTTTGCGCAAAAATGCCCACACTGAGATCGGGATGTGTCAATTGTTCATAAGACATATAAGCAGAGGCAACTGCCATCAATCCAATCACCAAACGGTTTATCCCCAGTTCGGAAACAATACCCCCGGGGTGGTCCGTATTTTTAATCAGCTTATGTCCGGTAAGCGGCTTAATAATATCAGAAGTAAAAGTGGTGCTGAGTGATTGAATCAGCCCTTCCAGTGTAGCCATACCCGCAGAAAGCATTCCCAGAAAAAGAACAATTGCAACATACACGGGAAAGCGGCTTACTACAAAGGAACCCATGATTCCGTCTAACGGAATAGTTGTGCCGTTAATTTTGAGATCCGGGAACTGCAGCCTCGCGTAGAGCCCGGCAAACACAACCAAAAAAAACAGCGCCTGAGCCAGGATTGCAACGGTGAGAAAACGATTCAGGTCCTTGTCATTTTTCAATAACAGGGAACGGGTAAG
Organism: Sphingobacteriia bacterium; assembly: GCA_015999745.1. Taxonomy (GTDB): domain Bacteria; phylum Bacteroidota; class Bacteroidia; order Chitinophagales; family Chitinophagaceae; genus Sediminibacterium. The sequence goes on from JAECQP010000013.1 coordinate 38,993, forward strand.
GATATGGGGCTGACAAACAATGGCAACGCCCACAATCAACTGACAGATCACTACTTCAAAAAAATCCCGGAACAAAGGACTTGCAGGATTAAAAGGTTTTGCCAGGGCCGGATCAATTGCAGCAAGCTGAGCAATAAAACCATGCACGCCATCTTCAAAATATTCATAGCCGGAAGTAAGCAAAATCACCGCCACCACCAGTTTCAAAAAAGCCTGTACAGTATTCGTGTATACCATGCTGTTGGCTCCGCCAAACATCATGTAAGTAAAAGTAAACGCAACAACACCCAGCAGGGTAGGCAGCATTTCGGTGTTGAGCGAACGGGAAATTACCTGGGTGAGCCCCACACAGATCATCACAATGAAAGCCAGCATAAGCAGGGAAAGAAACCCGAAGAACAGCGCAAAGCCTTTGTTCTGGTAACGTGTTCCCATCCATTGGGCAATGGTTCTGGCATTAACGGTTTGGCCATATTTTCGAAACCGGCGGGAAAGGATGGCCAGGGAAGCCAGTGTACCAACCGGCAAAAAGATCGCCATAGACAAAAATCCACTCAGGCCATAATAAGCAACAAAGCCCGGGTTGATGATAAAGGTAGCGGCGCTACTCATAGATGCGGCAAGCGATAAACCCAGAAAAGAAGGGGAAAAATGCATACTTCCCAGTGCAAAGTCTTTCATGCTATGTGTATTCATAGCACCTCGTACCACAAAGAAAACAATGGTACCCATATACAGGAGCAGGGCAATCAGTATGGCTGTTACCATGCCCGGAGTGGCAATCTGGTTCATAATGCAATCGTTACAATGAATGTATAGGCTTGTAACAAACATTTAACCCTGTACTTGCCAACGTAGCTGTTTTGTGGGGTGAACGGAACAAAAAGACAGGCGAACAAAAAAATTACAGGAAAGAAAGCTTACCCATCAGCTTCTCTTTATAGGTCTTTCCAACCGGAATCCGATGCCCGGCAATAATCAGGTCATCTTCTTCTATGGCATCGATCTTATGCAGGTTTACAATATAAGAACGGTGTACCCTTATAAAACAGGAGGCAGGGAATTTTTCCTCTACGGCTTTCAGGCTGGTATTAAGCAGGTATTTACCTGCGGCCGTACAAACCAGTGCATAAATATCAGAGGCTTCCACCCAAAGAATATCCTTCAGCAGCATTTTTTCAAGGCGGTTCCTGGTTTTTACAAAAATGCTGTCTTCAATCGTCAACCCTTCCTTTAGGGGAGGAGTGGGATCCTTGCGCTGGGCAGCATTGTGCAGGGTAATTTCAATAGTGGAATAAAGTGTTTCGGGCTTTACCGGTTTAACCAGATAGGCATAGGGCTCGGTAAGTTTGGCCTTGTCGATGGTGGAAGCGTCTGCCAGTGCGGTGAGGAAAATAAAGGGAGTCTTGCTCTGCTGCTTAATCTGGCGGGCTGTGTCAATTCCGCTCAACTCCCCGCTCAGACCAATATCCAGCAATATAATATCCGGGGTCAGTTCAGGTAGTTTCTTCAGCAGGTCTTCGCCCGAATCAAATACGCCCTGCACTTCAAACCCAAGATCATTCAATGAGAGTGATATTTCTTTGGCGATGATCCAGTCATCTTCCACTAATAAAATTTTTATACCTGCCATTCCCTAAATTTACTTCAAATATCAGTTCCTGAAACATCCCCTGCTAATAATACTCTTACAGTTTTTTTTTCTGCCTTTGCAGGCTGCGGATAGTTTCATTTTTGAAGGAACCCCACTGACCATTCCTTTTGAATCTCTACAATGGGAAGAAAGCAGCCGGAACAAGAAGATAAGTTATCAGACCGAATTCAAAATCCGGAACAGCGCAGCCTACGACCAGGATATTGTTCTGGGCTTTACCAAAAGCGGTATCATACAAATTGAAGTAATTAGCGGAGCGGATATACTGCAACTACATGCAGGCTCCCTGCTAAAACTCAGAGAACGAAATTATCCTTCCAATATCAATGCAGTCCGGTTTACCATGCGCAAAGACAGCCTTTACATAATCCGGCTTCTGAATATACCTGTTTACTCTCTGTTTAAACAGGGTAAAATGGATATCACCATTCAACCCACCACCCGTTTTGAACAGCAGGATACAGCCAGGTTGTTCTGGCAGGGTATTTTCCTGGGAACCATTTTTGTAATGGCGCTCTATAATCTGTTCATCTTCTATGGGGTAAGGGATGTCAGCTATCTTTATTATGTATTAAGTATTGCAGGGTTCGGGCTCTATCTTGGGTTTTATTATGGATTTGGCATTGAATACCTCTGGCCTGATTATCCGCGATGGGATACATTCTGTTATACCATCATCGTACCCTTCACCAATATGGCAAGACTCTTGTTTACCAGGAGCTACCTGAACACAGCTGTTTATATGCCGCGATTGAACGGGATCATACAGGCGCTTATGATTGCCTGCGGGGGGCTGATGCTCATCGGTATTATTACTTTTGTCGGGGACATTGATATACTGAGCGCTATGGTAACCGTAGTGGGGTTGATTGGCACACTGGTATTGATCCTGATGCTGGTGGCGGGCCTGGTTGCCTATTACAGAGACCATTATGAACCTGCCAGGTATTTTATTACCGCCAACGCCTTGCTGGTTGCCGGAGCCATCCTGTTTATCCTGAGAGAAACCGGCTATGCAGAAGATAATTTTTATACCCGTTATGTAGTACAGATCGGGTTTATTATTCAGGTGATCGTATTTGCACTGGGTTTGGCCAGCCGCTACAACAGCACCCGGGTAGAGCTGGCGCAACAGCGGATTGAAAAAGAAAGACTGGCGCTGGAATCGGAGCGCGAAAAAAAAGAAATGATTGAACAGCAGAAACAGGAGCTGCAATTACAGATAGAGCAACAAACGCAGGACCTGAAAATGCAGAATATCACACTGGAAGAAACCATCCACCAATTGGAAGAATCCAGGGAAAAACTTTCGCAGCTGAACAGCGTGAAAGATAAACTGTTCTCCATCATTTCCCATGATCTCCGGAATCCATTGGCTACTATGCAATCTTTTCTGAAGCTGATCACACAACACCACGAAAAACTAAATGAGGAAGAGAAGAAGAAAATGATCCGCGAAGCACAGGGTTCGCTGGATTATCTCAATGAGCTGCTTTATAATTTACTGCAATGGAGTAAAAGTCAGATGCATATGCTGGAATTCAAACCCGAATGGTTGGCAGCCAAAACAGTATTAGAAAAAAACATACGGCTCCTTTACCTGCAAGCCCATATGAAGCAGGTTCAGATAGAAACATTTTTTGACGAACAGCTTAAGATATTTGCAGACAAGGAAATGCTGGATTTCATCATTCGAAACCTGGTAAGCAATGCCATCAAATTCAGCCATAAGAACAGCAGCATACAGATCCGGGTAGTACAGGAGGATCAAACCATCCGGATCAGCGTGCTCGATGAGGGCGTAGGCATGAGCAGTAGCACTATTGAACAACTGCTGCAGGCAAACCTGGGCAATTCGCGAAGGGGCACAGCCAAGGAAAGGGGAACAGGTCTTGGGTTACTGATTAGCAAAGAGTTCATTACCAGGCATGGGGGAATACTAAAAATTGAACAAGGTATAAACAAAGGCAGCATATTTACAGTTGTACTTCCGGTAGTGTGATCATTCCTTTTACCTGCGGATACCGAAATTCAGTAACAGCATCCCGCTGAATAAAACAAGCGCAGTAAGCAGCAGTAATTCATTAATCCATGGAACAAGGATATAGGCCATTGCGGCAACCCCCTGAATCATCAGCAACAGCTCATTCAGAACAACACCTGCAGTAAATACCCCAATACCCAATCTTACGGTTCGTTTCAGCGGAATCATTTTTTCAGCAAAAACATAGCCGGACAGGAAAAGGGTGATTACGCCCAGCAGAATCAGGTGCAGATAACCAATTACAATGGGTCTGAAGCCAAATGCCAGTTGACTGAGCGAAGGAATCGTGGAGCCCAGTTGCAGGATCAGTTTAACAGAAAAAGCAACTCCCGAAAAAGAAAGCAGCCATTTGGCAGTATCGGTTAGTATTGGCGACAGGGATGATTTTACAGCGAACAATCGTTTAACCAGGCAGATCCATCCGGCCATTTGAGCAAGCGCAGCCGCAACCACCAATACATAAAGCCATAGCGGAAGGTTAAGCCACAGTGCCGATAAAAAATAGGCAGGAACACAGGCCAGTAAAAACAACCGGAATATTTTTATAAGCGGTCGCTGATCAGGGAAGTAAGCCTGTATTTTTTGCATCAGCAAACCCATACAGGCAAATAAAAACCATCCGTTGTACTGGAAATGAAGAAAGAAATAGACCGATAAAAGATACCAGTTCTGGTGAACGGTTTTATTGGCCATCATGTATGCAAGGCTCAATGCACCCATTGCCGACAAAGCATTAAATACCAGGGCAGCCTTGATCCAGTAATGGGAAACAGTTTTTACCGGAACCCGGTTCAGGTCTTTCCAATAGGTAATAGCAAACAACCATGATACCACGATAGAGAGGGTAGAGAACAGAATGGAGAACAGGGCGTACCCCTGCAATACAAAGAAAACCAACATACCAACGGCAGTGATCAGATTAGCGTAGAGCAACCGGTTGTATTTGGTAAAAAGTGAAACCGCATTTTGCCTGGAAAGAGCGGCGACCAGCAGCACCATCAGCAATTGACTAACCCAGCCTGAAAACGCAAAATGAGAATGCGCGTGCAGTAAATGTTTCTGATCTATAAATGGAAGGGAGTAGCGGATTTTATAGCGAAGAATAACACCAATGAATGCAACCAGCATTAAATTAAAAAAGGAAATGCGCAACCATTTAGACAACATACAGCTGTTTTTGCAAAGTAAGCATTGAGGATTCAGCCGTAGTATGATTCAGATCACATCTAGCAATACACTTTCCCCTTATCCACCAGCACATCTCCTTTTTCGTGCATTACCCGGATGGTCCTGATAACAGTTTCCACCCTTAATCCAAGCATGTCGGCAATCTGTTGCCGGGTAAGTTTAACCTTATTGCACTTGGAACAGATATTCTTTTTCTTCTGCTTAAAATAAGCAAACAGACAGGCTATTGCTTTTTCCGGGTTATGCTCTGCCAAGGCTCTTACGATCAGGAACTTAAAACGAATATGTTCGCAAAGCAACCTACTGAAAGCAAAATGGATGTCGGGGTTTTCTTTCAGCAATTGGAGGAAAGTGGTTTTATTGAGGCGGATAATCACAGCAGCTTCATTGGCCACACTGGTGGCGGCATAAGGGCCATCATCAAACAACGGGAGATCACCAAAAGACTCGCCGGGCTCAATCATTACCTGTAAGGTTTCTTTACCCTCATCATTGATATTCATCCAGCGGATGCTACCACTAACCAGTTGGTGGTAAAAAGAACAATGGCCGCCCTCATTAAAGATGATTTCGCCTTCGGCCACTTTTTTATAAGTAGCGCCCCAGGCAAGTAATGTGTTAATGTCGATCGCCATAAATATTGGATAATTCTATTTACAATTCAAAAGTAGAACTATTCATCAGCCCAGGTTATAAACATGATTAATATCATGTTTATAACCTTATACAGCCCGCTTTCACCACTTTATGATTCTACGCATAAAATAAGGTTTGAGGACTTTGTACTCTTGTGCTGTTATTTAAAACATAAAACAGACCTATTATGAAAAAAATGATGCTTATTGGTTTATTCGGATTATTGATAGCTTCCTGTGGGGGAGGAAATTCCCATAGTGAATCTACTGCAAATCCGGCAGAATCTGTAACAAAGGAAACCACAGAAAACGGAAATCCGGCCTATGACCCCAACAGGGGAGAGGGTAAATTCAAAGATTTTAAAGCAGCCCCTACCCTGGACGCCACCCAGGCTGAAAACGGTAATAAAGTGTATAATGTAAAATGCAGTAGTTGCCACAAAACCAACGAAGAAAAACTGGTAGGCCCCGGATGGAAGGGAGTAACCGGACGTCATACTGCCGACTGGATCCTGAATTTCATCACCAACACAGATGAAATGCTGAACAAAGACCCAAAAGCACAGGCACAACTGGAAATCTGCCTGGTTCGTATGCCTAACCAGAACCTCAGCGACGACGACGCAAAAGCACTCTACGAGTTTATGCGTAAAAACGACGGAGTTAAATAATTAATCAATAAAATATACCTCATGAGAAATACTCAACTTAAAACCATCGCGGCCATTTGTGCCGGTGTTGTGCTCAGCGTCGTTGGCTGTAAACCTAAAAATGCCGGGAATGCCGTAAGCGCCGATGCTGCCGCAAAAACCTATGTAGCACCGGGCAAATACGACGAGTTCTACAATTTTGTATCGGGCGGATTCAGCGGTCAGATGACTGCTTATGGATTGCCATCCGGTCGTTTATTGCGCGTGATCCCCGTCTTTTCCGTAGATCCCGAAAAAGGATATGGTTACAGTGAAGAAACCAAACCTATGCTGAACACCTCTCATGGTTTTGTACCCTGGGACGATTTACACCATACCGAACTCTCCCAAACCAATGGTGAAATTGATGGAAGATGGATTTTCGGAAATGCCAACAACACGCCCCGTGTTGCCCGTATTGACCTGAAAACGTTCAGAACCGCTGAAATCATTGAAATACCTAATAGTGCGGGTAACCACTCTTCACCGTTTATTACAGAAAATACCGAGTATGTAGTAGCGGGAACAAGGTTCAGTGTACCGATGGACGATGCCAATGGAGATGTTCCGATCAATACTTATAAAAAGAACTTCAAAGGAAGCATTAGTTTTATCAGTGTAGGCAAAGAAGGAGAAATGAACCTGGCATTCCAGATTCAAACACCCGGGGTAAACTTTGACCTGAGTCACTCCGGTAAAGGCCCATCCAGCGGTTGGTTCTTCTTCTCTTGTTATAATACAGAACAGGCCAATACCTTACTGGAAGTAAACGCTTCCCAGAAAGACAAAGACTTCATCATGGCGGTGAACTGGAAGAAGGCAGAAGAATACCTGAAAGCAGGAAAGGGAAGAAAGCAGTCTGTAAAATATGCGCACAATACATACAGTGATGTAACCCACAGTGCCACTTCCGAAATCAAAACAGAAGTGACTGTATTGGATGCCAAAGACCTGAAAGATATCTGCTATTTTATCCCTTGCCCTAAATCCCCGCATGGTTGCGACGTAGATCCAAGCGGTCAGTACATTGTAGGTAGCGGTAAGCTCGCTGCACTGATTCCGGTATTCAGCTTCGATAAAATTCAGAAAGCCATTGCGGCGAAGGATTTTATTGGCGACTATGAAGGTATACCCGTAATTAAATACGAGTCTGCACTGTATGGTGAAGTAAAAAAACCAGGCCTCGGACCTTTGCATACCGAGTTTGATGGCAAGGGTAATGCCTATACTACCTTCTTCGTTTCTTCTGAAGTGGTAAAATGGAATATTAAGGACCTGAAAGTAGTAGATCGCGCTCCTACTTACTATTCCGTTGGTCACCTGACCATTCCCGGCGGTGATACCAAAAAACCGAATGCCAAATACCTGATTGCATACAATAAAATTACCAAAGACAGGTACCTGCCTACCGGACCAGAGCTGGCCCAGAGTGCACAGCTCTACGATATCAGTGGAGATAAAATGCAATTGATCCTCGATTTCCCAACCATCGGAGAACCGCACTACGCCCAGGCTGTAAGTGCAGATCTGATCAAAAACAACTCAGTTAAGTTCTTTAAAATTGAGGAGAATAAGAACCCATATGTTGCGAAGGGCGAATCTGAAACCAAAGTGGTTCGCGAAGGAAACAAAGTGCATATTTACATGACCTGTATCCGTTCACACTGGTCTCCGGACAATATAGAAGGAATCAAAGCAGGGGACGAAGTGTATTTCCATGTAACCAACCTCGAACAGGATTGGGATGTACCGCACGGTTTTGCTATCAAGGGCGCAAACACAGCAGAATTGCTGGTGATGCCAGGCGAAACACAGACCTTGAAATGGGTTGCTGAAAAGCCAGGCATATTCCCATTCTATTGTACCGATTTCTGTAGTGCATTGCACCAGGAAATGTCTGGTTACCTGAGGGTTTCTCCTGCAGGCAGTAATGTACCATTGTTGTTCAGCACCGGGAAAAATCTTCCGGCTGCAGATGCTGCTGAGAAAAAATAAATCATTGATGGAAGCGGGACAGGTAGCTATTACCTGTCCCTTTTCAGGCTCACCAAATCAATCTAAAATGAATAAAAATCAATTAAGCGGCCTGGTTAGAGGAATGATGATTCTTTGTGCTGTTGCGCTGGCAATGGTCCTGTTTGTCCCCCTTTGGAGAATCGACCTGGACGCACCGCAATACCCCGAAGGGCTCAGGCTCCTGATCTATCCCAATAAACTTGGTGGAAATGTAGATATCGTGAACGGGCTGAACCATTACATCGGAATGAAAACATTACATGCCGAAGATTTTATGGAATTTACTATACTGCCGTATATCATTGGCTTTTTCGCTGCATTCGCATTACTGGTGGGAATCAGCGCAAAACCAAAACTGTTGTATGTTTTCCTGGGATTCTTTATTTGTTTTGGTATTATTTCCATGGTGGATTTCTGGCGCTGGGAATACGATTATGGGCATAATCTTGACCCGAATGCCGCAATCGTAGTGCCCGGAATGTCTTATCAGCCGCCGCTGATCGGATTTAAGCAATTGCTGAACTTCGGTGCATATTCAATGCCAGATGTTGGAGGATACCTGTTTATAGCAGTAGGCTTGCTGGGTGTCGGCGCTGCCTGGATAACCGGAAAGCAACAGTTAAAAGCAAAAGCCGGTTCAATACCTGTTATGACGCTTTTTGCCGGCATCAGCCTGGTGGCATCCTCCTGCAACCCCGGCCCTGAGCAAATCAATATCGGAAAAGACAATTGCCATTTCTGCAAAATGACCATTACCGATGCCCGCTTTGCTTCGGAGGTTGTAACTAAAAAAGGACGGATATATAAATTTGACGACAGCCATTGTTTACTGGCTTACCTCAAAACCAACGATATACCTGCAACGGAAATTAAAGATACCTATGTTGCCAATTTTAGCGGAAATCACAAACTGCTCAATGTAACAGATGCCATGTTCCTGCAAAGTGAAACACTGAGGGGTCCCATGGGCGGAAACCTGGCGGCCTTTAATCATGCGGATAGCTTCAAACAGGCGCAACAACAATATGCCGCAGAAGTTACCAATTGGAAAGAAATCAGCAAATAGTGAAAAGGATTCTGTTCATATTATTGATGGGCGTTCAGGCAGTACCGCTTGGGGCAACAACCATTTCCGTAGGTAAGGGCAAGACTGTTACCGCCATAAGGGCGGCAATCAACAAAGCGTTGGACGGCGACACCTTGTTGGTGTATCCCGGAATTTACAGGGAGAAAAACCTGATCGTCAACAAAAGAATCAGCCTGATAGGGATCAATTACCCCGTTGTGGACGGAGAAAATAAGTATGAGAACATTTCCATCAAATCTCCCGGTGTACTGGTGCAGGGTTTTAAAGTGGTCAACTCCGGCGTATCCAGTATAGAAGATTTTGCAGGAATTAAAATATACAATACCCGGGATGTGATTATCCGGAACAACCGGCTGGAGAATACCTTCTTTGGTATTTATTCCCAGTATGGAACCAACTGTATCATCGAGAATAATGAAATAAGCGCTCACAACCTGGAAGAACAGCAGAGTGGAAACGGCATCCATTGCTGGAAGAGCGATAGCATGCGGATCATTGGCAATAAGATCAGGGGACACAGGGACGGGATCTATTTTGAGTTTGTAACCCATTCCCTGATCTGGCGAAATGATTCCCAGAAAAATCTTCGTTACGGGCTTCACTTCATGTTCTCTAACCACGATTCATATGTAACCAATATTTTCAGAAACAACGGGGCCGGTGTAGCGGTGATGTTTTCCCACCACGTAAAAATGTTCAACAATCACTTTGAAGAAAACTGGGGAGATGCCTCTTATGGAATCCTGCTCAAGGAGATTTCGGACAGCCATATCGAAAACAACCGTTTTGTAAAAAACACCATTGGCATATATATGGAGGGTGTTAGCCGTTTGCAAATGAAAAAGAACAGCTTCGAACGCAATGGGTGGGCAATGAAAATACAGGCAAGCTGTATGGATATTACGGTGAGTTCAAATAATTTTCTTGGAAACACGTTCGACGTTGGCACCAACGGAAGCCTCGTACTGAATACATTCAATGGAAATTACTGGGACAAGTACGAAGGATATGACCTCAACAGAAACCGTATTGGCGATATCCCCTACCGGCCGGTAAGCATGTATTCTGTTATTGTGGAGAGAAACCCGCCCGCCATGATGCTGTTCAGAAGTTTTATGACCAGCCTGCTGGATAAAACAGAAAAAGTGCTGCCTTCGCTTACCCCGGAAAACCTGAAAGACATTTATCCACTTATGAAACCACTGAGGTTATGATTATAGCTACCAATGTTTCCAAGAAATTTGGAAGTTTACAGGCACTGAATAATTTATCTGTTACCTGCAACAAGGGAGAATGTATTGCGCTGATCGGACCAAACGGAAGCGGAAAAACCACTTTTATCAAAACAATTCTGGGAATGGTGGTTTGCGACAGCGGGTTTATCACTTTCAATGGAAACAATATCAACAACAACTGGCAATACCGCTCCGGAATCGGCTATATGCCGCAGATCGGCCGATATCCGGAAAATATGACCATCGGACAAGTGTTCGACATGATGAAGGATATCCGTAAGGCATCCGTTGTGTTGCCATACGACGAGGACCTGATCAGGAACTTCAACCTGAACAACCTGCTCAACAAACGCATGCGGACCCTTTCAGGGGGCACTAAACAAAAAGTAAGCGCTGCGCTGGCGTTCATGTTTAATCCCGATGTGTTGATACTGGACGAACCTACAGCGGGTTTGGACCCGGTGTCTTCTGAGATACTGAAAGAAAAAATACTGCTCGAAAAAAGCAAGGGGAAACTGATCCTCATCAGCTCGCATATACTCAGCGAACTGGACGACCTGGTAACACAGGTTATTTATATGCAGGACGGGGCCCTTTGCTTTCACAAAACAATTGAACAGTTACAGGCAGATACCGGAGAAAACAAACTGGCCAAGGCCATTGCACAGGTAATGCAACAATAAAGCGCTATGAAAAAAGTAATTAAATATGTAATCATCGATATTCTCAGGAATAAAATCATGCTGGGATACACCTTGTTTCTTTTTATCCTTTCGATGAGTATATTCAGCCTGGAAGATAATGCTGCAAAGGGATTGCTGGGTTTACTGAATATTATTCTGATCATTGTACCGCTGGTAAGTCTTATATTCTCTACTATTTATGTGTACAACAGTGCAGAATTTATAGAACTGCTGGTAAGTCAGCCATTGCAGCGTAAAACAATCTGGATGAGCCTGTTTACCGGGCTCGCATCATCGATGATGCTGGCATTCCTTGCAGGGGCAGGTATTCCTGTATTGATCTACCAGCCCGATGCAACGGGATTCATGATGATTTTGATTGGTGAACTCCTCTCCGTAATTTTTGTTGCCATTGCATTGCTGGCTGCAGTAAAAACCAGGGATAAAGCAAAAGGCATTGGCGCCGCCATTCTTCTATGGCTTTATTTTTCGCTCTTGTTCGATGGATTTATCCTGTTCCTGTTGTTCCAGTTTTCCGACTATCCTATTGAAAAAATCATGGTTGGTGTAAGCATGCTGAATCCAATAGATCTTGGCAGAATATTGATTTTGCTGAAGATGGACATATCAGCAATGATGGGCTATACAGGGGCCATATTCAAGGATTTTTTCGGAACAGGGACCGGAATGAGTTTGTCCTTTTTAGTGTTGATTGTATGGATCGTTCTGCCATTGGCACTTTCTGTGAGAAATTTTAAACGTAAAGATCTTTAAGTTTTAAAACGGAACAGATGCGAACAAGAAAAGATATTACCAAAAGGGTCGATATAGAAATGCTGGTAAAATCATTTTATGATAAAGTAAACGCCGATCCCTTACTCGGCCCGATTTTTACAAAGGTTAACTGGGAGAAGCATCTTCCGTTGATGTCCGATTTCTGGGAGAACCTGTTGCTGTATACAGGCTCATACCAGGGCAACCCCATGGACCTGCATAAGCACCTGCATAAGGTAATGAACCTCCAGCCGGAACATTTCCAACACTGGAATAAACTGTTTATAGCAACAGTCGATGAAAATTTCAAGGGTGCAAACGCACTGGTGGCAAAGCAAAGGGCCATGAAAATTTCCGGCATTATCCAAACACAGATTCTTCCCCCGAAAACAGAGGGCAGGTAGTTTAACCAGGCTCGCAATAGAAAGCCCCGGATTAACCGGGGCTTTCATTTTCAAAACAAGTACCAACTATAAAAACAAATATCAACTACTTGGTTGCGGGGGGTAGCAATACTTTATCGATTACATGAATAATACCATTGGAGGCCGGCACGGAGGCAACGATAACAGCAGTTCCGTTCAAATAGGTTTTACCGCCTTTTTGGGTAATGGTAATATTGCCCCCGTTTACCTGGCCAATTACCTGTCCGTCGGTAAATGATTCTGCTTTAAAAACACCTACGGAAACATGGTATTGCAGGATGTCTGTAAGCGCATCAATTTTCTCAGGCTTCAGCAGATCATCCAGCGTGCCTGCAGGCAGTTGAGCGAACGCTTCATTGGTTGGAGCAAACACGGTAAAAGGACCTGCATTGCTGAGCGCATCCACCAGGTTGGCGGCTTTAACCGCGGTTACCAATGTGCTGTGATCCTTGCTGGCAACAGCTACCTGAACAACGTTTTTAGCGGATGCATCATCCTGTACTGCAGACTGACCGGCGCCAACGGTTGAAGTTGCTGCATCATCCGTTGCTGTTTTTTCGGAGGCGCTTTCAGAACAGGCAGGCAGGTAAACAACGCCGACTGTGATCATACAAACAAATAATAATTTTTTCATAAAAGCATATGGTTTTTGGTTCATAAACAATTAAAATTATTCATGAATCAAATGAACTTTTATGATCACAATCATAAATGAAAAAAACCTCAACGTTCCAGTTTAAAATCAGCATCTGTCGCCGGGCGCTTAGAGGCATTGGCTATTTTCCAACCGGTACGATACATCCAGTCGGCCATTTTTTTCAGCTTCCCGTAATCGATCCGTTCTGCATTATCCAATGGGGTATGATAATCGGCATGCAACAGCGTAGTATACATTAAAGAAGGGATTCCCTGTCTTGCATAAGGCAGGTGATCGCTTCTGAAATACCAGCCTTCAATATGGGTTGGTTTATCCCAAAGCGTATCCAGCTTAAACCGGGGACCTTCCAGGTTAGCGTCCATAGCCATCTTTACCAGGTCAAGTGAATTTCTGTGCGGTGGCGCTGCACCAAGGATGGCTGCACTGTCGGGATTATTTCTTCCAATCATATCTCCATTCAGTACAGCAACAATATTATTGCGCGGTACGGTAGGATGAGCAACATACCATCTTGAGCCCAGTAATCCCCGCTCTTCCGCGCCATGAATCACAAACAACACAGAACGCTTACCCGGATTCTTTTTAAATGCTCTTGCAGCAGCAAACATAGCTGCGTCAACACTGGCATTATCATCGGCCCCATAAAAAATACTGTCGTTCTGAATGGCATTCCGAACCCCATGGGCATCCTGATGTCCGCTGTACAAAAGGTATTCTGCAGACAGTTTAGGGTCTGTTCCATCAATTTTACCAACAATATTTACAGAAGGGTATTCAAAAAAATCAATGACAATATTGGCTTTCAATACGGCAGATTTATTCATCAGTTCCTGCTTTGCAGCAGCGTGCAGCCAAAGAACGGGAACTGTGGTCTGAAGTTTTGCACTGGCACCGCCCTCAATATCATAGTTACCTCTTTCAAAATTTTCAACAGCATCATCCCAGCACCTTTCGGCAGTGGCATCAGCAATAAAAATAATAGCGGCGGCGCCTTTCGCCAGTAATATGCTACCGTATTTATCCATGATGCTTCTGCTGTATCTCCAGGTAGGCAGGGATTTATTCATTGCAATACCTTCGGGAGAAGCTTCCAGCGCCACCACTTTCCCTTTTACATTCACCGCATTCATATCAATCAGTGCAGCGTTGCCCAGGTAATGAATGGGCTCATCCAGTTGTTTGTTGGCCATCTGTGCAATAGCCACGTCTTTCCAGAGTTGCAGCGGGCGGCCATTGATACTGATGGTACTGTTTACATTAACACTGTGGCGCAGTAGGGTAAAATATTGAAAATAAGTACCGTCATCACCGGCAGGCTTCAGACCCAACGCGCGATATTTTTCCCCGATCCACATAGATGCTTTTAATTCGTCAAGTGTACCGGCCGAACGTCCTCTGAAATGCGCATCTGCCAAATCATATACATCTTTTTTCAGATCCTGCATCCTGATGGAAGAGAGGGCTGGAGGGGGAGCAACAGATTTGCCGGTTTGAGCAGCAGCAGGAAGGCTCATACCAAGCAGGGCGCTTATTACAATCCATTTTTTCATAACAGTATGGTTGAGGGAGTTAAAAAATTGGTAAGCCGCCAATTTATGATATATATTTCAGTATAAAACACACAACATGCAAAGACACTTTCTACTGCTGCTGACGCTGATTTCATTTTCAGTATATGCATCGGCACAAACAACAGCCGATACGGCCGGCAATCAGCTCAACAATTATTTCAAGCCGCTGAAATGGAGAAGCATCGGACCGTTCAGGGGAGGACGTTCCAATACGGCAACGGGCGTGGTGGGAAATATACATACTTATTATATGGGTACCACCGGAGGAGGGCTCTGGAAAACAGAGGATATGGGTATCACCTGGAACAATATTTCAGACGGCTATTTCAAAACAGGTTCTGTAGGCGCCGTAGCTGTTGCCGAGAGTGATGCAAACGTGGTGTATGTGGGTATGGGAGAACATGCGGTTCGCGGCGTAATGACCCACCATGGAGATGGAGTATACAAAAGCACCGATGCAGGAAAAACCTGGCAAAAAAGGGGATTAGGACTTACACAGCATATTGCCCGGATTGCCATTGACCCCAAAGACCCCAACACCGTTTATGTGGCGGCGCAGGGTCCTTTATTCAGTAAATCTTCCGAAAGGGGTATTTACAAATCAACCGATGGCGGTGTTACCTGGAAAAAAATATTATATATAGACGATAAAACCGGATGTGCGGAATTGTCGATGGACATGAACAATCCGCGGATACTTTATGCAGCCATGTGGGAACACGGGCGCCAGCCCTGGAAGGTAACCAGTGGCGGCCCGGGCAGCGGATTGTACAAAACCACCGATGGAGGGGAGCATTGGGAAAAGATGGAGGAGGGGCTTCCTGCTGAAACAGGAAAGATGTCGATTGCTGTTTGCAGGTCCAATTCCGAAAAAGTATATGCTTTGATCGAAAGCGATTTTGCCAAAGACGCAGGCGGGTTGTATGTATCTTCCAACGCTGGAAAGAGCTGGAAACAGGTAACCGGCGACCACCGGTTAATTCAACGGGCATGGTACTACATAGAACTCTTCACCGACCCATTGAACGAAAACACCCTGTATGTAATGAGCGCCCCCGCCCTGCGCTCTATTGACGGCGGTAAAACCTGGACCGATATTTCTTCCACGCATGGGGATTATCACAATCTCTGGATCAACCCGAAGAATTCCAACAATATGATTATTGCCGACGACGGCGGTGCGGCGATCAGTTTTAACCAGGGGAAAACCTGGAGCAGCCAGAACAATATGCCAACAGCTCAGTTTTATAGAATCAATGTAGATAATCAATTCCCATATAATATCTACGGAGGTCAGCAAGACAACACTTCCGTTAAAATTGCCAGCAGGGCGTTGGGCAGCGGCGGTATCGGCACCAGCCACTGGAGTGCATCGGCAGGTGGAGAAAGCGCTTTCCTGGCGTTTAATCCGGATGATCCGAGATATGTATTGGGTGGCAGCTACCAGGGAACCATTGAAGTATTGGATACCAGGTCGGCCGCGTCTACCAATATCATGGCTGCGCCCATTCAGTACCTGGGACGCGACGCCAAAGACATGAAATACCGTTTTAACTGGAATGCACCGATTATCTGGAGTAAGCATGAGCCGGGTACATTTTATCATGGAGGGCAACTATTGCTCCGCACAACAGACCTGGGTAAAACATGGAAAGAGGTTTCACCCGATCTTACCCGTAATGAAAAGAGCAAGCAGGGAAAACCCGGTGTTCCTTTTACCAACGAAGCGGTAGGTGCGGAAAACTATGGAACGCTTAGTTATATCATGGAGTCTCCCCACGAAAAAGGGGTGATCTATACAGGAAGCGACGACGGCCTGGTTTACCTCACCAGAGACGGCGGAGAACACTGGCAGAATATCACACCCGCAGGCCTGGCAGAATGCCTGATCAACGCCATAGAGGTTTCTCCGCACAACAAAGCCACTGCTTATATTGCCACTACAAGGTATAAATTCAATGACCATACACCTGCTATATACAAAACGACCGATTATGGTAAAACATGGACAAGGATCAGCAATGGCATTCCTGACGGATCTTTTACCCGGGTGGTAAGAGAAGATGAAAGCAGAAAAGATCTTTTGTTTGCAGGAACAGAAACCGGCATTTACCTTTCCTGGAATGGTGGAAAAAACTGGCAACCATTCCAGTTGAATTTGCCGCTGACCCCCATCACAGATTTAAAAATTTACCAGGGCAACCTGATTGCGGCCACATCCGGAAGATCCTTTTGGATCCTGGACGACCTCAGCCTGCTTCGCCAGTACAAAAAAGAAAGTGAACAGTTTAGTATTTACCAGCCATCACCTGCTTATACCGTAACGGGTAGCAGCGAACTGGATGAATCCAATCCTGATTTTGACGGAACACATCCCTATCGTGGAGTAAATCCCGCTACCGGACTGGTGCTCTATTACCAGTTACCCGACCTGAAACCCAACACAGATATTTATCTGGAGATCAAAGACGGAGCAGGAAATTTTGTTCGCAGTTTCAGTTCAAAAGCAGACAGTACTTATAAGAAATACGATGGAGGGCCGCAGGCCGAGCCTTTGTTATCGGCCAACAAGGGATTGAACCGTTTTGTATGGAACCTGCTTTATCCAACCATGCCCGGTGTTACAGGAGCATATATAGAAAGCAGTTACAAAGGACACAAGGCAATCCCCGGTAAGTACACGATTACTTTAAAAGCAGGCAGTCAGCGTTCCGGTGCCACCGCCGAGATTCTGCCCAATCCACTCTACCCCACCACTGCTGCAGAATACAAAGCATGGCACGAATTCACCCATGCAGCAGAAAAAGAATTAACCCAGATGCACCTGATGGTCAATACCCTTCACAAAAAAAGAAAACAACTGGAGTCTGCTATTGCTCATCTGCCGGAAGAAGAACCATACAATGAACTTCGGAGCGAAGCAACAGAATTGGTGAAAAAACTGAAAGATTGGGACGAAGACATGATTCAGCGTAAATCAACTGCATATGATGATGTAGAAAACTTCCCCAATAAGTTTACCGCCAATTATATGTTTGCCATGAACCACCTGCAAAGTGATATTCCGGTGTTGAGTCAGCCTTCTGTAGCACGAATCAATGAGCTAAATGCCGATTGGAAAACCCTGAAAGCACGCGGCACAACGCTGCAGGAGGTGGAGATTCCTACAATTAACAAATTATTCTGGGCAGCGGGCATCGGCGCTATCTGGAAGAAATAATAATATTATAGGCAAATACAGCTTATGAAAAAACTATTGAAATTAATCGGGTATACATTGCTGACCATACTTGCATTACTCGTGATCCTGTTTGCAGTTTTTTTTCAGCGAGACAGAACAGTAGAAGAATTGAAGCCTCTCTACACCAATGCCTCCTCGGCATTTATGCCACTCATGGGCATGCAGGTGCATTACAGGGATGAGGGTAATAAGGCAGACACAACGCCACTGTTGCTGATCCACGGAATGTCCTCCTCACTCAATACATTCGACAGTGTGGCATTACTGCTGAGAGAACAACGCAGGGTCATCAGCATTGATATGCCGGCCTTCGGACTAACTGGGCCCAATCCGGAAAACAAATACAGCTTTACCTATTACAGTCAGTTTCTCGATTCTTTTTTAACCCGTTTGGGAGTGCCGGTTTGTGATATCGCCGGTAATTCACTCGGTGGTGGCATTGCCTGGCAATTTACCACAGCACACCCCGAAAAAGTAAGAAAGCTGATCCTGATAGATGCCTCCGGATATCCGGTAAAAAATGCCAGGGGGTCGCTGGGTTTTAAGATTGCCACAACGCCGGTCATCAATAACCTGATGTTGTACATAACCCCAAAAGCGCTGGTAAGAAAAAGCCTCGAAGGGATTTATTACAACAAAAACATCGTAACAGAAGCGCAGGTAACCCGGTTTCACGATGTAGCCATCAGCCAGGGGAACAGAAAAGCATTCATGAGTATCATGAAGAACGGATTTGAGCAGGAGCCGGAAAAAATCAGCACCATTCATAAGCCTACATTAATCATATGGGGAGAGAAGGATGGCCTGATTCCCGTGGAGAACGCCTATCTGTTCCAGAAAAATATTAAAGGCAGCAAGCTGGTTGTATTAAACGGGGTAGGTCATGTGCCAATGGAAGAAGCACCTCAAAAAACAGCAATGATAATAGCGGGTTTTTGACCCGCTATTTTTTGGTCTTTCCTTTTTTAATAGAACCGTTTTTGCAAAAAACGGGGGCGATCCATACCCCCCGATACGTCCGCCCCCCTCTGGAGATATTCAGCAAGATCACTGAAACAAAACCAACTGACTGCAAATTGCTACAAACAATTCATACATCATATACTCTTTTTTAGGTATTTCGTGTAGTATTTTGTCTACATATTTTCGTGAAAAAACCCGACAATTAAACACCGGTTCCCATATTTAAAAATTTCGGATCGTATTCAATACAGGAATATGCGTACCCGGTTTATAAGCGTTCTGCATTCCGGCCGATGTTAGATAAAATATTCTCTATACGAATCAGGTAGGAATTTTTCAGATCCCCTACTATCGCTGACAACGTATATAAAGCTACAATTTACTTTTAAAAACAGCCTTTTTCTTATACCTTCCGGTAACAACACACCCCCCAATATGAAAAAGCTTTTATTACTGTTTTGTTTCTACGGAAGTATCGGTGCATTGAATGCACAAACCCTTACAGCCGAAGAACAAAAAATTGTTCTTCAGACCGAAAAGAATTTTCCGCAAATGATGGAGCTGCTGAAAGCCTCTGTCAATATCAACAGCGGTACATTTAATATACAGGGCGTAAAGCAGGTAGGCGAGCTCTATGCGGCCGAACTCCGTAAACTTGGCTTTAGCATTGAATGGGTCGGCCTTCCCGATTCCTTAAAAAGAGCCGGACACCTGGTAGCCTACCGAAAAGGGAAAAAGGGTAAAAAACTATTCCTCATCGGTCACCTGGATACCGTTTTTGAACCGGATATGCCTGCCAACCCTTTTACCCAACTGAGCGATACAACCATTACCGGACAGGGGATTAATGATATGAAAGGCGGAGATGTAATCATTATTGCAGCCATGAAGGCCCTGCACGAGCTGAACCTGTTGAACGACGCCACCGTCACTATCTATATGACGGGGGATGAAGAAAATGCAGGAGAACCCAGGGAGGTAAGCCGGGGAGATTTTATTACCCGCGCCAAAGCACATGATATTGCCCTGGGCTTTGAAGGCGCCAATGGACTCAATAGTATTGCCACCGCCCGCAGGGGTTCAAGTGGGTGGCAACTGGAAGTAGAGGGCAAACAAGGTCATTCCTCCGGCGTATTTACCGGTGCGGGATATGGTTCCATTTATGAAGCCTCCAGGATCATCAATACCTTCCGGGAAACGCTGGGCAAGGAAAAATACCTTTCTTTTAACCCCGGCCTGTTTATGGGGGGCTCAGAAATTGATGTGAACCTGGAAGCACAAAAAGGATCTGCTTCCGGAAAAACCAATATTATTTCTCCCAAAACAGTAGTAATCGGTGATCTCCGGTTTTTATCGGAAGAGCAAAAGAACAATGCGCGTAAAACCATGCAGCAGATTACTGCTCAAAGTCTTCCCGGAACAAAAGCCCGCATTCGCTTTGAGGATGGCATCCCGGCCATGGCGCCAACCAGCGGCAACGAGGCATTGGCCGAAGAACTGAGCAAAACAAACCTGGCCCTGGGTTTTGGAAAAGTAACACCTGGTAATCCGGGAAGCCGTGGTGCGGGAGATATTTCTTACATAGCTGCTTACCTGGACTGCCTTGACGGTTTTGGAGCATCCGGAAAGGGCGCTCATGCACCGGGTGAGGTATTAAATGTAAAAGAGTTCCCCAAACTGATGAAGCGGGCTGCCGTATTCATCTACAGGCTTACCAGATAAAATCTGTCAAACGAATTACTCCACCGCAAAGGTTGCTCCTCAAAAAAGGGAGCGGCATTATTGTTTATGTACTAAAAGGTTTCCTGAAGGTTAAAATAAATGGCCGATCCGCCCTGCCCTCTTCCGTAGTCAATGGCAATATTGGTTTTGTTGAGCTTACTCAGTTTAAGCCTGATTCCAGCTCCATAACCAATGGCAAAATGATCAGAGAGCAACTGCCTTTTCAGGTCATTACTGGCGGTTGTCAGGTTAACGAATGTCACACCACCCAAAAAACCGTTTCGCGAAACGGGGAAACGGTATTCTGATTCGCCATACCACATATTTTCGCCACGGATCCTTCCCTGCACATAACCCCTGCCCGTACGGTTGTACATATCCCAGGAGATAGCAGGCATTTCCAGGTAAGGCTGTTTGCCGCTGGTTACAAATTGGGCCATGGTCCAAAAGCCAAGAATCTGCGATTGTTTCCTTTTTTTGGCCAGGTTAATATAGCCGCGGTATTCATAGTAAAGTGTATTGTTGTTGCGGGTGCTGCCAAAAATTTCGCGGTTCGCCCGGAAACTGACCTGGGCAAAATGACCCTTTTGAGGATTCACCGAATTGTCTCTGCTATCGAACAAAATATTCATGGAAAGTCCCACCGAAGTATAATGGTTAGTAGGTAACTGGTTACTCAGCGAGTAGTCGTAATGGGCAGATAAAAAGGTTCCCGGCGGAACAGTGTCCAATGCTTTATCCCGGATATCATAATGCCAGTCTACATTTAACCCTACGCCGGCAAACCAGTGCCCCTTGATATGGCGATACACATTTTCATAAAACCGTGCGTATTTAAAATTCATGTCCTGCGCTACAGCGCCGCCTTCCTGGGGATCACTAAAATTAACACCCAGGCCATATGTGGGTTGTGAAAACAGCAGCCAGCGCCAGTCTCCCTGTAAAATCCACCGGTCATTTTTTAAAAAAATATTACTCCTGAAATTGGCGTTCACCTGATTTTTGGTGGTAACGGTGATATTCGCCAACAGGTTGGAAACGTGCGTGGTGCGTTGGTTCCCGGTTAAAATACCGGCGCTTACCCCTGCGCCCAGCACAAAACCCAGGGCCGGGTTATAACCAGGTATTGGTAATATGCTGGGATAGAGCTTTCCTACCTGAAAACTATCATTTCGTTTGGTAACAGCGGTTTGTTTTCTGTTGAACAATAAGTCTGCCATATCCTTTTGGGGAATATCTGTACGCTGGGCGGCAACGGGAAATAGCGACAGTAAAAAAACAGGCGTCAGAAAGATATGCGGGGGCTTAAACAATCGTAGTGTATTGTAATGGCGAACGAAGGTATATGAAAAAAGTTATTTATACATAAACCGGGCGAAGCACCCAGCTCCGGTGTCCGGATTTTCGGAACACCAGCCACCAGAAAAAGAACAGCGTACTGAGTATAGTCATTGACAGGATACTCCATTCAGGCAAAACACCCCTCATATCAAGGAGCAATCCATCTTTTTCCAGGTGATTAAACCCAAGTAAAGCAGGAATCCTGAACCAGTAATAACAGGATACACCTGCAGCAGCAAAAAAGCTGATTAAAACACGTTCCTGTTGTTGGCCAATCAGTCTTTTCAGCAAAACAAACAACAGGAGGGATCCGAGAAATCCAAAAAAAGGATATGCATATGCATCAAGTAACAAGGTCAGGCTGGTGGCGCCGGTATGATCGGGCACCTGGAACCAACCCCATATAAATCCCGGCAAACCGCCAATGGTCAGCAATCCGCTCCATGTCTGGTAGCTGTTTTTCCTGGTAATGGCCGGATGAAACCCGGGGGTGGTGTCCGGACAGGGCACAGAACACTTCACACACCGATCGCAATGCGCATTGGGCAGGGATGCAATGATCCTGGATCCATATAATTTCTCTACCGGATGAACAGGGCAAAGAGAAGAACACCATCCGCTTTTCCAATCGTATCGAAAGCCCATCAAAATTCCGGTAACAGCCGCAACAGTAAGTAATGCTGCCGTAGCCATACCATTTGTATTAAAAAGTGCATGGCGAACCGGAACAATCAGGTACAAGGCAATAATTGCAACTAACTGCAACTTAGATTGCAGCAGGGGGCTCATTTTCTTTTTGTTCGATAAGTTTAGGTGCCGGGGCAGTAAAACCGTGGTAGCCAGCGGGCAGATATTCCGCCAGAGTCCTGCAGCAACCACCAGTAAGGCTGGCGCCACTGGAATCAGTATGTTCCATAAGATCAACAAACCCAAAGGAGGGTCAAAAATCAGCAACAAAAAAATACAAAGGCCAATCAGCCAAACAAGCAACTGCACCATCCTCCATATAAAAACAGAACGTTGAGATAAGGTATTACCATTCCGGAGCGAGCCAGCTTTCGTCATATCAAAGCAGTATGTGAATGAATACTGCAATTTACCGGAAAGCGAATTTTTAAAACATGATTTTAATCATGCCGTATCAGCCCATGGTAATTTGGTAAACGTCGGATTGATTCCGTTGAATATCCTTGTATTCAAAGCCATCCCGCTGATCCGTTTCTTCAATCAGATCAAAGGAGGTACAGTTTTTGGGAAGCCCCTCAAATATCAGCGTAAAGCGGGTATCCGGGCCGGTAAGCGGCGTGTATACCGGATACCAGGTAATATTAATGGCATTCAGAATTTTGCTTCGATGGCCGGTGTTGTGTGCAACCAGGTAAGTGGTTTGCCAGATACGAATCATACAATCCTGCCATAGCGGGGTAGCGTACTTTACATGCACAATCACCTGCCCTCTAACTTCAGTGTGGCCCTGCAAAGACAGGCGGATGGATTGATCCAATTCAACAGCAGGTGATACGACAGGATTATTTAATGTCATGTGCTCTTTTGAGCTGCAAATTATTAATTAGAATGATCAGCTTATTTGGCCGGCGTAATAATGATATTCCTGTATTCAACTGGACCATGATCGCCCTGCAGCAGAATGGGCCCGGGTTCACCTTCTTTACTGTCCAGCGCACCACCGGTAATACCCGGGATGATCTGATCGGCAATAATGGTTTTTCCATTGGCCACCACAGTAACCCTGCGGCCAATCAGCGTAATATCATAAGACTGCCACTCACCGGCTGGCTTAGCGGCCATCTCATTTGGCGTAAGGAATCCGTAAATACCTCCAAAATAAGTAGCCGAAGGTTCTTTACCGGCATTGTCTTCTACCTGTACTTCGTATCTGCCTCTTAAATAAACACCACTGTTACTGCCGGCAGGATACCTGAATTCTATATGAAGTTTAAAGTCATCGAATTTTTGATCGGTCATCAGGTTAGATCCTGATTGAGGGCTTGTCAGTACACCATTGATCAGCGTCCATTGATTATTGGTTCCTGAAGCATGCCAGCCATCGGTATTCTTTCCATTCAACAGGTTGATTGGCTTGCCCCAGGCAGGCGCTGTTGTTCTTTTGAGCAGGGGGGCTCTTACACCGGTGAATGCATATTTAGCGCCGCTTGTGCTGGTGATGGTGCCTTTCAGCAGGTCATTTTCAATAACAGCATCAAATTCCATGTACCGGGTATTGGTATCCCATTGACCGGGGATAGCAAAATGAATGCGGCCATCTGTAACCTGCACATGCGCAACAGGACGGGCGCTGCCGCCATCTGCCACAAAATAACCAACCAGGGTTTTGATTCCGGAAAGCTTTACTTCCAGCCAGGAAGGTGCCATACGATCCCCCATCTGAACAGTAAGATCCCAGCGGCCAATCACCGACTTATCATCAGCGGCCGAAGCGGAAAATGTTTTAAAAGTACCGAGGAGTACCAATAAAAAGGCCATCAGTAAGGAATGAGTATTCTTTGTTGAGCGGAACGGCAAAAATATTTTTTTCATGTGGTAAGCTTATGGCTTCAAGATAAATAAAAAAGTTCACACTCTTACCGGGGTAAGCATGTGAACTTTAGATTCGGCCGCTGCAAAATGCAATGGCGGCTATTTGTCGATGGACCCTAACACCTTTTTCATAAACTGATTAGCAGCATCCTTTTCCGGCATACCGTCTGCGATCAGCTGGTGTACTTCAAGCGCACCACACATGTTCGAGATCAGTTCGCCAATCACATCTACTTCCTCCGGCTTAAGAGAGACCGCCTCGGAAGTGTTTTCCAGTACATGGATAGCCGTTTCAATTTGTTCCCGGCTGCAGGTACGTTGTATTTGTCTAATTACCGGTAGCTTCATGGATCAATGCTTTAAGTTGTTCTTCTTTATTGGTTTGAACCTGGTTTAATAAAACCCCGTTTTTAAAACTGGCAAATGTGGGGAGGTTGTTCACACTGGCCAGTTTTCTGGATGCAGGGAATTTCTCTGCATCAGCAATTACAAAAACAGTACTCTCCGGCTGTTCACCGGAAAGGCGTTTAAATTTAGGTTTCATTAAACGGCAGTTACCGCACCAGCCGGCGGAATACTGCACCAAAACGGTGTCATTGTTACCGACAATCTCCTGCAGATTATCTTCAGTTAATTCTATCAGCATGTAATTAGTTTAAATGTTTGGATAAATAAGAAGCGACCCCTTCTGAAGTGGCAGTCATGGCTTCTTCACCTTCAGACCAGTTGGCAGGACAAACCTCACCGAATTTTTCTACGTGAATCTGCGCATCAATCAGGCGGATAAACTCATCAATATTTCTTCCCAGCGGACCATCATTGATGGAAACATGACGAACAATACCGGTTTTATCAATAATGAATGTTCCTCTGTAATCTACAGGTGAGCCATTGAAAGACCAGGTACGGGTATTGTTGTCGAACGCATATTCTCCACCCAGAACATCATAATTCATGGAAATCACTTTGGAAGTATCCGCAATGATCGGGAACGTAACGCCCTGGATTCCTCCGTTGTCTTTTGGCGTGTTCAGCCAGGCAAGATGTGTTTCTTCCGTGTCTGTGGAGCAGCCAACCACAACGGTATCCCTGGCTTCAAATTCAGCCAGTTTGGCCTGAAACGCATGAATTTCTGTTGGGCAAACAAAAGTGAAGTCTTTTGGATAAAAGAACAGCACAATATTTTTCTTTCCCAGGTATTGGTCGAGGCTGAAATTATCTACAATTTCTTCTCCGTTGATTACTGCACCAACTGTAAACTGAGGTGCTTTTTTTCCTACTAGTGACATATAGTTTCTGTTTAATTTTTACGTATTTCTCTGCAAAAATTCCCTTGTTTGGAAATCCTGCACAAAGGTACAACCCGGATAGCTCAGGACCCCGGTTAAATTGATTGTATCGCATTAAATGACATAAAAATTACAGACAACGTTAATTGAAATCAGTGCATAGGGTCTTCTGTTTCAATATCATCCGGCGAATCTGTTGATTTGGGGTAATCATTGTTCATCTGGTCTTCCATTGCTTTGCGGTCTTTCTGATTTTTCCATACCAGGAAAACAATCAGGACGATTGCGGCAATAATAGCAATGATGATAACAGGGAGGTTCATATTTGACCCATTTGATTAGAAAGATAATTGAAATTACTTCTTCGGAATATTAAGTTTTGTAACGGCAAAAATTTGTTGCAAACTTAACATGGTGTTCCATTCAATATTTGGTAAATTTGCGGCGCAAACCAACACGTGTGATGTTATCAGCCGAATCTCCCTTCCAACAATCACTGATTGAGCAACTGCAACAGGCAAAGTCTGAAACAGAAGTAAGTACTATCATCGAATCCTGTTTCAGCGAAATAGCAGGAAAAATCGAATCAACTGAAAAACTGGGCAGCTTCGCCATGGAAATGAACCAGCGTTTAAACTCTATGAACCCGTTACTGGTAGAAGACCCTGAACGATGGAATATCATTCAGGCCTGCAAAGTACAATTCTACAGGATGAGTTGTAAATATGGTTGCAGACAGGTATAGCCCGCCGCTCCTCCCTGTTCATTCGCTACCACCATAGTTTTTCAAGAAAAAAGTTCATTACCTCAACCGTAATGAGGATAATCACGATCCATTCCAGGAAAGTGCTGTTGCGGTACTGGAGTATATCCTTGAAAAGATCCAGGTTTTCCTTCACAATGGCCAGCTTCTCCGACACGCTCCTGGTCCGCTCCTGCAATTCAAAATTTTTTTTGAGTCCCAGATGCAGTTTATCAAGCTGCTCATCTTCCCAGGTTTCAGGCGGAGAGTCCAGCACGAAAAGGTTTTCAGCAATGCTGTTGTTCACCAGCAGCGTTTTGCCAATGTATTTTTTCAGGTTATTACCCGAAATAGAAAGCCGTCCCTTTTTAGCCAGTAACTGGGTATGCTGATTGGTTTCTTCCAGCAGTTTATCGGCCAGTTCAGTATAATAGTCGAGGGTAACCGATTGGGAAACGTTCAGCATAATCATTCTCAAAACCTGCCGGTCCGCGTTCCTGATTTCAATTTTGTTATAACTGATTCTGTTTTCAGCAGCGCCTGTTTCAACCATCAGTTCATCATTCAGGTGCTCCGTAAAAAAATTTCGGCAATACGGTTGAACAAAATGCAAGAAGGACGCAATTTCTTCGTCGGTATAGTTTAAAAAACTGATTACGCCATACCGGAAAATATAGAGGTATTTAAGGTTTCCTGATTCGTAAAACAATTCAGCCGAATCATTATAATGCAGCGTGGAATTATAAGCCGCCTTTAGTGTTCTGATATCGATGATATCCGCTACCTGGTATGCTTTAACCTTATACATCATCAACATATGTTTTAATGACAGTCCTTCAGCTCATTGAATGTTTTATCGATATTCATCTGCAGGCTCATGGCCGAACGGGTTTCTTCTCCCCTTAATTCCCGCAATTTTTTAATCTGTTTGTAACTCAGGTACCAGTCCATTGCATTATAAGCCTGGTCTACTGCAAACTGAGCATAGGTTACATAGGGAATTTTATTGTTGAATTTAACCAGGTTTTTGAGAAAATTGGAAGAGAGGATTTTTTCGATGGTTTTTCCTGCTAAAACCTGACCGGCATCAATTTCAGGGTGATCGCCGTCATTCAGCAGTTGTTGAACAGTAGTATCTTTCAGAAGCTTATTATACACTGTATCTGTTTCGGCAATTTTAGATACACCCGTTTGTAATGCATCCCGGAAGAAAGCATCATACTCAGCAGCATCTTTAAATTCAGCAGCATCCTTTGCCAGGTTATTGGCATTAAAGATCCGGGCATTCAGGGTAGCAAGGTAACCGTCCACATCCACCCCCTTCGCTCTCAGTTCCGCTTCATGTTTCAACAAGCGGCCCCTGATGCCCTCAGCCTCTGCTCCTTTTGCGGAAATATTCCCCAGGAACTTACTAAACATGAGTTCAAAACCAGAAGTGGCCGCATTCCACAGTGCATCATTATTTCGTTGTTTCCAGTCTTCCAGGTCCTGCCCCGTAGTTAGGATGGTTTTGTGAAACTTATCCCTTTGTTTAAGGTAATTATCGAGCCGGGTTTGGAGTTTATCACAATCGGGGGTTTTCTTAACAGCAGCTAAGGCGGATTTTTGGGCCGAATCGGATTTCAGGCTCATCACTTTAGCGCTGTCGGAGATTTTATTTTGCCGGATGAATAAATCGGCATTCGCGATATCTGCAATAATGGAGTCATTATCCGGATCAATCAGTGTCCGGATCTGTGTTGAATCCATAGAGGTGCCAAAAAAGTTGGTACCGCCTGAAACGGTTAGGGTATCTTTTGCTACGGCCATTCCATCGAACATTTCTCGGGCGCCGCTCGAAAGTTTTTCCATATCCCCGTCTAGTTTTTTAAAACCCAGTTTCTGACCGCCCTGCAGGGATTTATAAGACTGCATCAATTTTACATAAGTAGCGTGGTCCAGGGAGTCTTTGATTTTTTTCTGTTTGGCCAACTCCATTTGTGCTTTGATCTTCTGTTGCTCAGCCACCATTTTTTTCTGTTGCTCTGCCTGCTGGTTAGAACTCAATATGCCGGAGAGAATACCCTGAACCAGGGTTCCAGCCACCATCATCTGCATACTATTGGCCGAAGAAATGTAGCCGGGTTTAACAGAACTGGTTTTTTTGGGTGCAACATAATAAGGGCAATTGGAAGCATGTCCGGAACTGGCCAGTTGGCTCTGCGATCTGCCACAGTAGGCGCAAACCGGGGATATCTGCTGGGCCTGGGCAACAGGTAGCATCAACAAACACCCTGCTAATAAAATAACGATGTGCATACAAACTGATTTATATCCTATTCTTTCACTTTTAACTCCCATTCATAGATCTTATCCTGTGCAGCACGGATATCCGGTGCATCCGGTACTAACCTAATGTAGCTGTTCATTTGAGTAATGGCTTTTTTAAAGTCCCTGGTTGTAGCATAAAGCATGGCAAGGTTAAAATGCGCCAGTGGGTAATAAGGTGAAACAGTCAGCGCCTGCTGATACAGTTCAATGGCGCGCTGGTAATTTTTTTCCTCTACAAAACTACCGGCCTGCACGGTGAATTTTCTTACAAACTCCGGAACAGCCGGTTTGGTTTTTAACAGAGGATAGAGATAATGAAATTTTTTATTTATAGTATCCAGCAAAGCTGCATTCTCCTTATCCATACTGGAACCAAAGCCCCAAGCGGTTTCCAGGTTTTCAAATGCAGCGGTCAGCTTAATATCCTTCATAGAAGCAGAGCCGCTGCTTTTGGCTTCTTCCATATTCAGGTTGGCATCTTCCAGCGCCTGTTTTACTTTTCCTTTCCTATAGTCCAGATCGAACAAGTCCAGTTGACGGCCATCTTTAAAATAAATCCTGATGGAGGGATCATTCTCTGCCATCTTATTATAAACCTCCATGGCTTTGTCTTTCCGGTCTGTTTTGGTATAACAGGAACCCAGATAAAAAAGCTCCCGGTAGCTATTGGGATATTTCTGGAGATAGGCTTCATAATCCTTAGCCGCTTCAGCAAATTTTTTATCGTCGAAGTAAGCAGCACCCCGCCAGGTGTAGAGATAGATATCGTCCGCTTTAAACCTGATAGATTGGGTAAAATCAGCAGCAGCCTCGCTCATACGCCGGGTATAGTAATAGCATTTACCCCGGCCCCAATACCCCAGATAATAATCGGAGATTTTTTTATCGGCCTTGTCTATAAAAATGGAATAATCGGGAATTGCCCGGTCGAACAATCCCTGTTTTTCTAAAATTACAGCCCTTGAATAATAGAATCCCCATGTTTTTTTAGACATGGAAATAGCTTGTTCAATGTCGGCTGTTGCTTCCGAAAATTTATTCATTTTGTTGTATACCAGCGCCCTTTTGCGGTAGATTTCCGGGTTCCTGGGCTCCTTTGCAATGGCGGCTGTATAAAAATAAACGGCGCTATCGAGCTTACCTGCATTTTCATAAGAAGCGGCTTGTGCATTATTGTTGTAATTAACATATTTAACGGGAACGCAGCCCCCCAGTAAGAAGAATGCCAGGGAGATCAGACTAAAGCTTTTCATACAATTGAGTTAACATTGTGAAAGCTGTCAGTGTTGAATGGGACGGTCATAGAAACACCAGGCAGTCAAATAATATTTCCATACAAAGTTTACAAAAAAAACGCGACAATACCAAAGAAATCAGGCTATTTGTCGGCCTTCACAAGGGAAAGATTTTATCACAAAAACCTGTTGCTTTGTACTTACTTTTGCGGGATGCTCAAACCTATTATTTGCATTGGTGCCACATTGGTAG
The DNA here is from genome assembly GCA_015999745.1 of Sphingobacteriia bacterium. Lineage (GTDB taxonomy): Bacteria > Bacteroidota > Bacteroidia > Chitinophagales > Chitinophagaceae > Sediminibacterium. Next base: position 69,307 of record JAECQP010000013.1, read on the forward strand.
ATGAACTCTTCCACGCCAGAGAAAGCATACTGCTTGCCACCACCAATGATGCAGTAGTTACCAAAACCGCTGGAGGGGTGGCCCACAATATTGCACAACAATTAGCCATCCTGGAAGTACCGGTTCAACTGATCAGCGTGTTTGGCAATGATAGTGATGGCGACTGGTTAAAGAGCGCCTGCAGAAAGTCGGGGGTTCGGCTGGATGCAGCGATTACAAGAGAAGGGTTATCGGGTAAATACACCGGCATATTAAATGCAGACGGGTCCTTATTCACAGCCTTTCTGACCAATGCAGCCTTCCATTTAATTACACCGGATTACCTGGAAACACAAAAGGATTTATTTAAAACAGCATCCTACCTGATGGCAGATGCCAATACCAGTCTTGAAAGCATCCACTGGCTGCTTGAGTTCAGTAAGAAAACCGGTATACCTTTTATCATAGAACCGGCATCCGTACCACCGGCTATGAAACTGAAAAATGCAGACCTGAACGGATTGTTCCTCATTACTCCCAACGAAGATGAATTGCCGGTGCTATGCTCCGACAAGGCATTTCTGACGCAGTTGCAGATAGAAGAGTTGCTGCGTAGAGGTGTTCAGCAGGTATGGTTGCACAATGGCAAACAGGGCTCTGCATTATATAATAAAGATAAAGTCATTACACTGCATGCACCGGATATTGAGGTGGTAGACTGCACGGGTGCAGGCGACGGATCTCTGTCGGGCTACCTGTTGGGAAAATCGCTGGGAAAGAGCGATGAAGAATGCCTGAAGCTGGCACATACCTTATCGGCAGAAATATTGCAGGTAACCGGCGCTATTGTTACCCACCTGAACCAGCAGCAACTGCTGGACCGCGTTGGCAAATACTATCCGGATTAATGAATCCATAATAATCAAAAATACTGGAATCCGCTTAAACAAACCCATTTAAAAACTAAAGCCAATCGTAACATAAGTTTGGAGGGATCGGGACTGATCGCAATACATACCGCTCAGTTCTATCGGGCCTAGTAAGGAGCGATACGCAAAAGTAATGGCATACCCGGTGAGCCATTTAGGTTTCTGTAACTGGTTCTCGTTACCTAGGAAATTATTGGCCAATACACCGCTTTGACCAATCAGGAAAAAAGCCGGGAATAGCCGATATCGCAACGCGAG
>JAECQP010000014.1 GCA_015999745.1 Sphingobacteriia bacterium
CCGAATGTCAGTTCTAGTTGTTGGTCAAAGGAAATATTACACCCTTTTATTGCTTTTTTCAGGAAGTCATAATAGTTGCGGTACCCTTCGCTTAGTATCGTGGTTACAGGAAGAGCATGTCTAACTTTGTCATTCTCCCATTCCTCTTTTGGAATGCTGGTTACAAGCTTTACTATTAGACCCGGATAGTCAAATGAATCATTAAAAGGATTACATTCCTTATCGTCTTTGAGCAGTTTTCGGAGGCGGGATTGTTCCATAATATAATTCCATAAACAACAACAAAATGAAATTTACTCAACCAATCAATTTATGATGATCTCCAGTTAAGAACTGGTACGCAGCATTGATCGAATCAGGCTCAGCAGCTTTAGCCAAAACCAGATCTCCCAGCTTTCCCATAACTATCTGCCGCCAGTTCTTTTTATTCAAATGAAGGTAGAGTTCTTTGAGCTCTTCCATTTCGTTAAAAAGGATTTCATGCTCCACACCAGCTTTGACAAGCATCTCCACAACCTGGTCAATTTTCTGACAGACTTCTTCGTATCCTTCAGCAGAACCTTTGGGAATACGCTGCTCTTCCTTTGTCAATTGCTCCAGGTATTTAATACCTTCGGTAGTAATAGATGCTGCAGCACCGGAAAGAACACCTAGCATGTTTACATAACCCATTTGTTCAAGCGATTTTGTTATTTCAAATGGCTCGTTATAGGTCCGCGGAGTAATGCCATTTGATTCTAAAATCCAGCGAATATCAAAGTAACCGCCAGTGCTTACTTTACTGAGTTTTTGAAGAATGAATATCTCTCTATCTTCCATGCCCATACTTGCCCGTTGGCCAAGATCAACCTCATCTGGATTTACCATGATGTCCGAAAACGATGCATTTCCAACCACTCCCTTTAGTGAATGAATATAACCTTTGCAGGATTCTCTGAATTCCTTGATTTCTGCCTCAGTGGATTTTCGCGCTCCCACAATCTGGAACCCCGTTGCCTGTGTCTCCGTAAAATCCCGGACTAGCTCGTTATTCTCCTCCATGAAACAATGATTAAGATTCGTAATTGCTTCACGGTAACAATCCCACCTTTCCTGCCGGGCGGTCTGCAGTTCTTCAATATTATTTATCTGTCGTTGCTGAAGTACCTCAAATTTTTCAATTTGGGTTTGAACTGTGTCTTTGAATGCATCAAATGAACAGCTTAACTGGAATTCTTTCATACTTGTTTGTTATATAAATAAGTTATCCATGGTTAGTTCACTTTGAATTAGCTTATTATAATAAGTATTTTTTGTAGTGCCATAAGTAGTGACCATCGTCAGGAATACTGTTTTTTTTGTTTTTGTGGAATTGATAAACACTTCCCGTTTTTGCTCAAGATCATCTGCATATTTATTATTGATCGTATATGTTCCTGTTGAGAATTTCATCTCACAGATATTGATCGAACGATCATCACGGTCAAGCAGGAGATCAATCTGCGCGCCCGGCAGCCCTTTGCCGGGCACATGCCGCCAAATGGATTCTTCGACAACTGCACCTGTGATGCCAAGGGCTTGCTTTATTTGCCCAATATGTTTCAAGCAAATAGCTTCAAATGCGAAGCCGCTCCAACTGCCCCAAGAGGCACTTTTACTGATACTAAGCCAGGTTCCTTTACCGCTGGCCTTTTTCTTATCCATATATTTTAGATAAAATAAAGAGTATTCATCTGAAAGACGACAGACAGTATCTTTTGATGTCTTACCAAAAGGAACATAACTATGTATAAATCCTGACTCTTCCAGTTCTGTTAACACATCACTGACCCATCCACCTGAACTTAATCCAGTTCCTTCAATTATTTCAGATCGTGTCAATCCCTTTGCCGTGTTAGCCAATAACCGGACAACAGTGATATGGTTAGGCGAATGGTCGAATAAAGAAGAATACAGATTAGAAAATTCATCGATCAGGTAACCGTGCTGAGTGAAACACAACCGGTCAATTGCCACGGTAGCACTTTCACCTTTTTTAATCCCCGACAAATACTCAGGAATACCGCCCATTACCATATACAATTGCAACACCTGATACCGGTCAATGTTAATCAATTTACTTCGCAGATAGTCTTCTGTTTCTTTAAGTGTAAATGGAGATAGCCTCATACGAACTGTTACACGATTATGCAAACCACCCCTATCCTTTATGATTTTTTGAATCATCCATGATGCCGCAGAACCACAAATCACAACAGTCAGATTCGGGTACTTGCTGGCCCATGTGTTCCAGAAATGATCGAAGGATTTGAGAAAATTTGATTTTTGAGAATGTATCCAGGGGAACTCATCAAAAAAAATGACCACCCGCTTTTTGGTTACGATAGGAGTTAAGAAAGTCTCAAGCAGGTGGAATGCTGCAGACCAGTTCTTCGGTACAACAAGATCACCCGGACTGTTCGATGCCTTTTTTAACGCATGGCTGAAATTCTCCAATTGATCGGCCATCTTAGCATTGTGGACTCCTGTAAATTCAAATATCAACTGTTTCTCATAGACCGACCTGACCAGGAAAGTCTTGCCTATCCTTCGTCTTCCATAGATTGCGATAAGTTCCGCCCTTGTGGAATCCAATGCATCTTCAAGGATCTTTTTTTCGGCTGTTCTGCCTACCATTTTTTCCATACTCTTTTGTTGAAACTGATAGCCCTTATATATTTGGCGTACTTTGATAATACTAAACTCCGCCAAATGTACCACGTTTTATAGAGATTTGGCGAACTTTGACAACACTAAACTACGCCAAATCTCTATATTTTACCCTGAATTTGACGAATACATTTCATTACAAACGGGTCAAAACTGCCCATTGTGATAGTAAAAAGAAACAATTTAGCTATCTTTAGCAAGCTAGGCTTGCAAAAAGCAATAAACGTATTTCTATGATCAATAGAATAAAATAAATCAAATAGAGATTCGAACAGCACTTTCAGAGATGCGCCTACCTACCTCTGAACGAAGAGATTCGCGGGTGAGCAGGCCTACCTCGCGGCCAAGTAAGGTTTCCAAATAGTCAGCCAGGTCAGCAAAATTGTTGTAACTCTTGTAACCGAGAGTAAATTCTACCAAGAAGTCTACATCACTGTCGACCCGAATTTGCATGTTTTGTCGAAAAGATCCAAATAGCTCTCAGTTGTGGATTTATGGGCAAGTAGGATCTAGCGCCGCGAGGCGTGTGGGTTCGACCCCCTCCATCCGCACACTGATAGATTTTCAATCGACTATAAGAGACTCACTTTGTGGGTCTCTTTGTTTTCTGAAGAAGAGATTATTAAAGCAAATCCGCCTGCTTCATCATACACCCTTCGCCACCGGCAACCTGAATCCAAATGTGCTTCCTTCGCCCGGCTTGCTGCTCACCCAAACGCTGCCTCCCATGGCTTCTACAATTTCTTTACAGATCGCAAGCCCTATTCCGGACCCTTTCTTATCTGTTCTGCCCGGCACCTGGAAATATCGCTCGAAAATCCTGTCCTGGTACGCTAACTCAATTCCAGCCCCGTGGTCTGTAACAGAAAAACAGATCTCTCCTTCTTTTTCCGCTACATTCAATACAACGGTTCCACCTTCCGGTGAAAATTTAACCGCATTGGTAAAGAAATTATTTAAAACCCAGCCTATTTTATCCGGATCGGCCTCCGCATCCGGCAAAGCCTCCGCTACATGTTTTTCAACAGTAATATTTTTTTCTTTCATAGCAGCCGACACCGCTTCCATGGAAGCATCAATGATTGAATAAGGACTTACCGGCTGATTGATCAATTGCAGCCGCCCTGCTTCAACCTGGGACATGTTCAGTAATTCACTGAGGATACGGAGCATGCGCTGGTTGTCATTTTTCAGTTGTACGACCAACGCCTTCTGGTCGTCCGTAAGCTGCCCTACACGGGCGTCTTCCAGCAGCTTCAGGCTAAAGTCAGAAGAAGCCAGCGGCGTTTTGAGCTCATGGGATACGGCGGCAATAAAGTTTGTTTTGGCAACATCCATTTCCTTAAACGAAGTAATATTTCTGAGCACAATTACTTTACTGGCAGAATCTCCCTGCTCTATCTGAACAGTCTCCCTGGTATAAAAATTCTCCTTTCCTTCCAATACGATTTTGAACGGCGCACTACTCTCGCTTTCGGTCAGAAATTTGAAAAGGTCATTCTGTGCACTTAATGTACTTACCTGCTTCCCTACTGTATCCTCAGACCGCAGGCCCAGCAACCGCAATGCCTGTTGGTTTGCAAATAGAACAATATTGTTTTTATCAATCCCGATGCTCGCATCTTTGAGGCTGTTAATGACAGCCTCCGCGCGTGATTTTTCAAAAATGAGCTTATTCAGGTTACTGTTTTCAAAGCCCTCCAGCCTTTCGCTCATCATATTAAAAGCTCCTGCCAGTTGACCAAATTCGTCCTGCTGTTCCAGGTGAATGCGATAGCGGTAATTCCGGGCCGATATTTCCCGGATCGCTTCCATCAGTTTTTCAATCGGGGTTACAACAACCGAAGGAAAATTAAATGCAAAGGTCAGCCCGATGATCAGACTCAACGATACGATTACCATGATAGTCGTATATGCTTCCTCCGAGAAATGCAGGGCCTCTAAATTCTTCCGGTGGATGGCCGTCATATTCAGGGAAAGTATCCGGTGAATAGCCGACTTTGCCGCAACATAATGCGCCTGCGGGTTATCCCCTTGTTTTATAGCCTCAAAAGCTATACGAACAGACCTGGTCGCATCTTTTTCACCTGGTTCCGTAATATTGTTTTCCTGCTCCCTGAGATTGTTTTCAAAACGTGCTAACACTTCTGCAGAATTACCGGGCATACTATCCAGCTCCAGGGTCATCGCTTCACAATAGCTCAATGATTCATAATTATCTTTCAGTATATTCTCCGAAGCAGCGGTAAGTTTTAACTGGTAATAAATACTCAAACCACCGGAAAGCACCAGTAGCAGTAACAGGAACAAAGTCCCCAGCCTGATTTTACTTTTAATACTGACCGTCATTATGATAAGATTACAATGTCCACTTCATTGCGAGACAACATTTTCAATAATTGATTAAATACGTTCGTTTTCAAAAAAACCTGGAACAAATTAAAATGCGGTTTTCCTATACAAACAGTGGTGATCCCCCTGGCAATAACGGTATCCATAATTACTTTTGCCACATCCTGCCCTTTTACCTGCACTATCTCTGCACCCAGTTCGGTCGCATTTTTGAAATTATTGATCAGGTGCCGCTGCACGGCAAGGGGTATTTTATCATTCGCCTCTTTCCCCTTTTGAACATACAACACAATCCACTGGCTGTTATAGTAAGATGCCAGCCTTGCCGTTTTACGAATCACCCGTTGTGCCGTTTCATGATTGGACGAAATACATGCCAGGAACCTTTCATGCCGGTAAGCATCCTTCCTGGGCTTCACCTCATAATCTACCTTCCTTTCTACCTGGCCCGCTACCTCTTTTAATGCAAGTTCGCGTAATTGTAAGATTTTCTCCGGCTGAAAAAAATTGGCCAGCGCCTGCTGAACCTTGGCCGCATCATAAATTTTACCTTCTTTAAGGCGGGTAATCAGTTCATTTGCCGTAAGATCAATATTCACCACCTCATCCGCCACCTGCAGCATTTTGTCGGGTACCCTTTCATTTACCGTAACGCCGGTTATCTTTCGAACGTCATCGTTGATACTTTCCAAATGCTGTATGTTCACCGCGCTGATTACATCTATTCCGGAATCCAGGATATCCAGTACATCCTGCCAGCGTTTTTCATGCTTACTGCCAGGTATATTCGCATGCGCAAGTTCGTCAATAATAACCACATCCGGATGCAGCAGTAAAACGGCCTGTACATCCAGTTCTTCCAGTCTTTTCCCTTTGTAAAATACTTCCCGGCGGGGGATTACAGGCAAGCCCTCCAGCAATGCTTCCGTTTCGGCACGTTGATGCGTTTCAATATATCCTATTTTAATATTAACTCCGCTATCAAGCAGCCGGCGGGCTTCCTGGAGCATCCGATAACTTTTCCCCACACCCGCACTCATGCCGATATAGATTTTCAGCTTGCCTTTTCGCTCAGCTGCAAGTTTTTCCATCCACCTATTTGCCGCTTCGTTTCCCATATCTTTTAAAAAGCAATCATGAATGCCGTAGATGCAAAGAAGTTATTGGCAACGGCCTGTGAATTATCTCTCAGGAAAATTTTATCCCTGCCGGAGAAATTGCGGGCCTCTATTCGCCATGTTGCGTTTGCATTGATATAAACGTCGAAATTGGCGGACAAGCCCCATACCTGGAATCCATTGACCGTTCCGGAAGAAATGAGTACGCCCTGTTTATCTGAATAATATTCCACCCTTGCCGCCAGGCTCGTTTTTTCCGAAGTATTCAACTTCAGTATCAGAACAGGGCTATACCATGTATTCATCCTGGCAGAACCTTTGGATGCCTGTTCCATACCGGCATCCAGCCCTACTGTTGCAGCCAGCGCCCTGTTTAACTGGAATATTCCATAGAAGTTATGAAAATAACGCATTCGTTTCAGGCTGTCCGGTTGATCGTTTCCGATGAATGTACTGCTGTTCAAAGTTACCCCCTGGTTTGGCTTCCAGGTTACCTGGGTGCCAAATGCAGGTGTAGTGTTGCCATCCGGGCGGTGAATGCGTTGCCATCCATTCAGGATCAACCCTGCAAAATACCATTTGCCGTCCGGGGTGGTATATGCCAACCTGAGCCCTGCTTCATAATAAGGAGAGTTTTCGGCCAGTAAACTCCGGGAAAGGTTCCAGCAGTCTTTGCCTGCAGCGCTTTCAAAGCCGATATGAGAGGCAAAAATGCCGGCATCTGCCCAGAGCTCGCTTTTCCGGGAAAGCTTTACGCCCGCATTGGCCTCATACAGGTTCCTGAATACGCCCTGCTCCGCTGAAAGATTTGCATTCATATAGGTTCCTGCCGCCAGCGCCAGGTTGGCCCGGACAGCTCCGTTTGCATAAGCCGCTTTCAGGTAACCCAGGTTCAGGGTAACTTCCCCCGACCTGTTGTGGCTGTATAAAAAGCCGGGCCTCAAATGATTCGCAGAACCATTAAAATCCTTTACATAATACAATTCGGCGTACCCGCTGAAACTAACCGGGTTTCCCTGAGTGGAATCCTGGGCTTTTGCCTCCATGAACACAGGCAAAAGCATTAAGAGTATATACTTTTTCATTTTTCTTTACTTAATTGATCTAAAGCAATATTTATTGTAAGAACATTGATCTTTTCGATACCGTTTATTGATTTTTCTACACTACGTTGAACAAGCAACATCACCTGTTCACGGGGTAGTTTCCGCACATCTGCTATTCTGCTAACCTGTACAATGGCCGATTTCAGAGAAATATCCGGATCCAGTCCGCTGCCGCTTGCAGTAACAAGATCTGAAGGTATCTCCCCTTTTTGAACAGTAGGGTTATGCACCACAAAACTATCAATCCTGTCCCGTACCATCTTCAGATAGTCGGGATTGGAAGGCCCTTTATTGCTTCCGGAGCTTCCTGCTGCGTTATATCCGGCTGCCGAGGGTCGCCCCTGGAAATAACGGTCCCAGGTAAAACTTTGTCCTTCCAGCAGGTACCCTGCTGTTCGCCCGTTTGCCACAACAGTCTGCCCCTCGCCCCCGGCAGGCGCTGCCTTGGCAATGAGAAAAATCAGGGTGGGGTAAGCTACCATGAATAACAAAATGCAGGCAATGGTTAAGCGTATGGCGGGAATAATATGTTGTTTCATGTTGTATAAAATTTAAGTTTAAAACCAGTTGCTCACTATTAAATCAATCAATTTGATACCGGCAAATGGCACAATGATACCGCCAAGACCATAGATCAGCAGGTTCCTTCTCAGCAGTGCACTCGCTCCGATTGGTTTATAGGAAACCCCGCGCAAAGCCAGGGGAATAAGCAACGGAATAATAATTGCGTTAAAAATTACGGCGGAAAGTATGGCGCTTTCCGGGCTGTGGAGTTGCATAATATTCATTCCCTGTAATGAGGGTAATGATGCAATAAACAATGCAGGAACAATCGCAAAATATTTAGCCACATCATTGGCAATTGAGAAAGTAGTGAGTGTGCCCCTTGTCATCAGTAACTGCTTCCCGATCTCCACTATCTCGATCAGTTTTGTCGGATCATTATCCAGGTCAACCATATTACCAGCTTCCCTGGCAGCCTGCGTTCCGCTATTCATGGCCACGCCCACATCCGCCTGGGCCAACGCCGGGGCGTCATTCGTACCATCCCCCATCATGGCCACCAGCTTTCCGGATTGTTGTTCTTTCCGGATATAATTCATTTTATCTTCCGGCTTTGCTTCTGCAATATAATCATCAACCCCGGCCTTGTTGGCTATATACTTTGCCGTTAATGGATTATCACCGGTAACCATCACCGTTTTTACGCCCATTTTTCTCAATCGTTCAAAACGTTCCCGGATGCCCGGTTTAATGATGTCCTGCAATTCAATCACCCCCAATACCTGTTCGTTTTCACTCACAACAAGCGGAGTACCACCCTCCGCTGCAATCTGCTTTACCAGGGATTCTGCCTCTTTAGGAAATGGATTTCCAGCCTTGCAAACAATATCCCTGATAGCATCCGCTGCTCCTTTCCTGATACGGGTTTGTGCAAAATCAATTCCCGAGCTCCTTGTTTCCGCCGAAAAAGGAATGAATGTTGCGTGTTGAACCTGGTGATCCGCCGGGTTCTTACCGGAAAGCTCTATAATGGATTTCCCTTCAGGTGTTTCATCGGCAAGGGATGCCTGCACAGCGGCCTTTACAAACTGCGCCTTCGTAACACCCTGTACCTCGTAAAAATGGGTGGCTTTACGGTTTCCGATCGTAATGGTACCAGTCTTATCGAGCAGGAGTGTGTCCAGGTCACCGGCGGTCTCTACCGCTTTACCGCTCTTCGTGATTACATTCGCTCTCAGGGCCCGGTCCATTCCCGCTATACCAATTGCAGAAAGCAATCCACCGATTGTAGTCGGAATCAGGCAAACAAACAATGAAATAAACGCAGCTATTGTGATGGGGGTGTTGGCATAATCGGCAAATGGTTTTAGCGTAACACAAACAATAATGAACACAAGGGTAAACCCGGAAAGCAGAATTGTCAGTGCAATCTCATTCGGCGTTTTCTGCCTGCTTGCTCCTTCCACAAGTGCAATCATCTTATCCAGGAATGATTCGCCGGGCGCGGTGGTAACCCTTACCCTTATTCTGTCGGACAGTACTTTTGTTCCACCGGTTACAGATGATTTATCCCCACCGGCTTCCCGGATCACCGGTGCAGACTCCCCGGTAATTGCAGACTCGTCGATGGTGGCCAGCCCCTGCACGATCTCCCCGTCTATTGGAATGATATCCCCTGCTTCACATAGAAAGAGGTCATCTTTCCGGAGTTGGGAGGAAGGCACCAGTTTAATTTCTTCCACAAAAATATCACCCGGGGTCTGTATGTATTTAGCAGGTGTTTCCGCTCTTGTTTTTCGCAAAGAGCTGGCCTGGGCCTTGCCTCGCGCTTCCGCAATTGCTTCCGCAAAATTGGCGAACAGTAAGGTCACCAGGAGGATTGCCGTAATAATTATATTGTAAGTCAGGCTTCCCTGCGAGGTTGTTCCGCCGGCTGCAATCCAGATACAAACGGCCGTCATTACGATCGTTCCTACCCAAACCGTGAACATCACAGGGTTCCGGAACATGGCCTGGGGTTTTAGTTTGATAAATGACTGTTGAAGCGCCTCTCTGAAAAGGCTGCGGTCAAAAAATCCTTTTTTTATATTATGCTTAGACATATAATCTGTTTTATTTCATTCCAAAATATTCTGCAATAGGGCCCAGCGACAAGGCAGGGAAAAAACTCAATGCCGCTATGATAACAATGACAGCAAATACCATGATCCCAAAAGTGGCGGTATCGGTTTTGAGTGTTCCGGCGCTTTCAGGAACATATTTTTTTGCAGACAACATGCCGGCTATCGCTATCGGCCCTATAATAGGCAGGTACCTGGACAACAACATCACTATGCCGCAACTGATATTCCAGAACGGGGTATTGTCTCCCAAGCCCTCAAATCCACTGCCATTATTGGCGGATGAAGAAGTATATTCATACAACATTTCACTGAACCCGTGACTGCCGGGATTATTGAGCCAGCTTGCATATACTTCCGGGTTATGCGCATAGAGATAAGAAGACAAAGCCGTTCCCGCAAGTATCAGTAAAGGATGCAGCAAGGCGATCATCGCCGCTATCTTCATTTCCCCGGCTTCCACTTTTTTACCAAGAAACTCCGGCGTACGCCCTACCATGAGCCCGCTGATAAAAACAGCTATTATGATGAATATGTAGAAGTTGAGGAACCCCACTCCCACGCCTCCGTAAATTGCATTGATCATCATCCCCAGCATGGCAAACATCCCTGTGAGCGGGGTCAGGCTATCATGCATGGCATTAACGGAACCATTGGATGTTGCGGTTGTTGTTATGGCCCAGAAGGCAGAAGCTACCGAACCGAACCGCACTTCCTTGCCCTCCATACTTCCCATCGGCTGGGATATTCCCATCCGGGCAATAGCCGGATTACCGGCTGATTCCTGGTAAATGGAAGGTATCAGCAATAAGAGAAACCCAACCGTCATTACACCAAATACCATCCATGCAAACCTTTTCCTTTTCAGGATATATCCAAGCGCAAAGATCATCGCAATCGGAATCAGGATAATAGCTATGTTCTCTACAATATTGGTAACATAGTTCGGGTTTTCCAGCGGGTGCGCCGAATTCACGCCGAAAAAGCCCCCGCCATTGGTGCCCAGTTGTTTAATGGCTACCATTGCTGCAGCCGGCCCCCTGGATACATGCACCGTATCTCCCTGCAGCGACACAAACTGATCCTTTCCTTTGAATGTCATTGGTGTGCCGTTCACTAATAAAATGACAGCCACTGCAATAGACAAAGGAAGCAATACCCTCGTACAGCTTTTAACAAAAAAATGATAGAAATTGCCCAATTTGCCCGTAGTTCCTTCCCGCATAGCCAGGAACACTACGGCACAGGCCGCCATTCCTATTCCGGCGCTGATAAACTGAAAAAGCATCAATACCAACTGCCCCAGGTACGAAACACCGGTCTCTCCGCTGTAGTGCTGGAGGTTGGTATTGCTCACAAAACTCACGGTGGTGTTAAATGCCAGGTCTGCACTCATAGAAGGGTTGGCATCCGGGTTCAACGGCAACCAGCTCATATTCATCAGCACGAACATGGAAAAGAAAAACCACAACAGATTGATGGTCAGCAATGCCGCCAGATGCTGTTTCCAGCTCATTTCCCTGGACGGGTCTATTCCGGAGAATTTGAATATTGCTTTATCCAACGGGTTGAACAGTCTATCTGCCCATGTCCGGTCTCCCGAGTAAATCTTACCGATGTATCGCCCAAGGGGAAGGGCCAGTAGTACGGCACCAATGAACATCATAATGATGCCTGAAATTTCCATGGTCATTGTTTAAAATTTTTCAGGTTTAACTAATACATAGCAGAGGTATACAAATACCAGTACCGCTATCACAAATAAGTAGATCATATCATTTGGTTTGTTACAGGCAGGCCAAAAAGATGCCAGCAACAAACCAAACGGGCATAAAACCTGAAAAACCTTACCGGATATGCATTATAACAGGAACAATCCCCGAACGGGTACAGGGCTGAATGAAAAAGACCCTTCCATTTTGGAAAGGTCTTTTTCATTTTGGCAGACAAATCAGATATGATACTCTTCCATTTTCCGGTACAGGGTGGTAAGGCCAATACCTAACAACTCCGCTGTTTTTGTTTTATTCCCTTTTGTATGCTCCAATACTTTCCGGATATGCATTTTTTCTACCTCCGCCAGTGATAAACCCCGGGATAAGGAATTGTCCTGTTGCTGAATATCATAAGGGAGTTGAGCCGGCAATATAGCTGTATCATCGGCCAGTATAGCCGCTCTTTCCAGCACGTTTTTCAACTCCCGTATATTCCCTTTCCATTGGTTTTGTTTCAGGAGTTGCAGAGAGTCGGGGTGGAGCCTAAACAAAGCCCCCCCTTCCTTTAAGGCATATTTGGCTAAAAAATGACTGGCTAATGCAGCTATATCTTCACTTCGTTCACGTAAAGCCGGAAGGCAGATCGTAAAGCCGTTAATACGGTAATATAAATCCGCCCTAAAGCGCCCGTTTTCGATTTCCGCTTCCAGATCTCTGTTCGTAGCCGCAATAATCCGGATATCCACTTTGGTTGCTTTTTCATCACCCAGCCTGATGAATTCTCCGTTCTCCAGTACCCGAAGCAGTTTTGCCTGCAGCTCAATATTCATTTCCCCGATCTCATCGAGAAAAAGAGTTCCTTTATCTGCTAATTGAATGAGCCCTTTTTTCTCTCTGGAAGCGCCGGTATAGGCCCCTGCCTTATAACCAAACAACTCTCCTTCCAGGAGATCCCTGGTAAATGCGCTGCAATTGATCGCTATAAATGCCTGTTCCGCTCTCTTTCCGGCGGCATGTATTGCACCGGCAAACACTTCCTTACCTGTACCGGTCTCTCCCAGAAGCAATACGCTATTATCAGTTGCCGCAATCCGCCTGGCCAGGTTAATCGCATTTTTAATCAGGGGGCTATTTCCGATAATATCTTCAAATTGATATCCACCATTTTTTTTAATACGGATGGCTGCTTTTTTTTCTGCGTTAATTTTATTGGCGGCCTGGTGAAGAAGGGGGATAATACGATCATTGTCATTCCCCTTTGTAATATAATCAAAGGCTCCGTTCTTGATCGACTGCACCCCGTCTGCAATATTTCCGTATGCAGTCAATAAAATACATTCGAGCGCCGGAAATTCATGCCTGACCTGTTTTACAAAATCAACACCGCTTCCATCGGGCAGCTTAACATCGCATAACACTATATCAATGGCTTTATGCTGCAAAACAGATAAGCCTGATTTCAGTGTCCCCGCCTCCTCTACTATAAACCCCTCCAGGCCGATTAATCTTGCCAGCAGCTTACGCAAAGGCGCTTCATCATCTATAAGCAGTATATTCAAGTTTTTTTCTAAAATTAAACATTCTATCCTACTAATATCCGGATTAAAAGATATTAGACAATTAAGTACATTCATGTTCAGAACCGGAAGCATCGTATGAGTAACCTGGCAGCAAAGTCAACAAAAGCAGACCGCCCTCTTCCCAAAAGCGTCCTGGCCGGGTATTCCGCCCAAAACAAGGTTACACTGGTGCGTGGGGGCAAGGATTATTTCGACCTGCTGCTAAGCATGATCAACCGGGCTGTCCATACCATTCACCTGCAAACCTATATTTACGACGACGATGAAACCGGTAAAATGGTGGCTGAAGCCTTAAAGGCTGCCGCCAAAAGAAACGTAGCTGTTTTTCTGATGGTAGACGGTTATGCTTCACAAATCCTTTCCACTGCTTTTATCCATGAGTTGAAAGCGGCAGGGATCCGCTTTCGTTTTTTTGAGCCCTTATTCAAAAGCCGGAATTTTTATTTCGGGAGAAGAATGCATCACAAAATACTGGTAACGGATGCCCGATACGCCATTACCGGCGGCAGCAATATCGCCGATCGGTACAACGACATGCCCAATAGTCCGGCCTGGCTGGATTATACAGTATATGTGGAAGGAGAAGTGGCCAGGGAACTCTGCATATTGTGCCAGCGAACCTGGAGAGGTTTTCCGACCGAAATGAATACCAGCGCCTGTGCGTTAAGCCCGGAAGTTTTTCACTTTCCGGATCAGGAAACCAGCAAAGTAAGGATGCGGCGCAACGACTGGGTAAGAAGAAAAAATGAGATCTCCAATACCTATATTGAAATGTTAGCCTATGCCCAAACGCATATCACCATCCTTTGCAGTTATTTCTTACCAGGGAGGGCCATTACCCGTTTATTAAAAAGTGCAGCAAAAAGAGGTATCGAGATCAAGGTGATCACTGCCGGCAGGTCCGATATCATGATCTCTAAACATGCAGAACGCTGGTTATACGACATGCTGCTCCGGTATAACATAAAAATATACGAATACCAGCCGGCCATCCTGCACGCTAAGCTTGCATCCTGCGACGGGGAATGGGTGACCATCGGCTCCTATAATGTAAACAATATCAGTGCCTACGCCAGCCTGGAACTGAACCTGGATATCAGGAACAACGTCTTTGCCGCCAGCGTGGAAGAAGAACTGAAGGTTCTGATTGAAAATAACTGTATTCCTATTACCGCAGAACTCCATTCCCACAAAACCAACCTGTTCATCCAGTTTTTTCGCTGGGTCTGCTACCATACCATCAGCCTCATTTTTACAATGGTTACTTTTTATTATAAAAGAATCGACCCTTCCGGTATCCGGAAAACTGATTAAATACATTTAAGCTGCCCCACGAGGTTTCGCTTCAGTTGATTTTTTTGTACCACACAAATATCTCTCAACCGTTCCAGTCCTTTTTTTTCGGTTGCCGGCAAACCCTTCAGGTGGAAAGCATTCAACAGGCGGATTTCAGTGGCCAGATCCTGGAATTTCCCCAGTTCATCCAGCAGGGAATTGAATGAATTCTGTGAAATTTCCGCCGGCAGTTTTTCTTTTTTCGCTGCAATGCCTGCTGCATCTGTTGCATTGATGTTGTAATACAGGTCTTTCAGCAGTTTCCTGATCTGGTGAATATTGGTATCGGTAAACTTCCCCAAATTTACCAGTTGTCGCACTGCATCCTGTTGTTGCTTTACATATCGGTGGAACTGCTTCTTTGAGAAAGAATCCGGAAGAGACCGCATTGTTTTTTTTACATCCGCAGCAATGATGGTTTCAGCAAATCCCGCACGCAGTTCCTTTTTAAGAAGCGCTGTTTGTTGTTTTAAATGAAGCAAGTAGGTTCCGGGGGGTCGTTGCTGACCACGGTATGCGTTTTGGAGTTGTCGCCGGTGCAATTGCAAATCCCTGATAGAACCGCAAAGGCGGTAAGTTGCTTTGAGTTGCTTCGTTACCGGCATCTGCGCAGGTGCGGCTTCCCGGCTCATTGTCATTCGCAGGAAAGCACGCAGTTTTTTATAGTTTACCCTGAACTGATGAATGGATGTTACTCCATAGCCCGGCAACAGCTGTTGGTAATAAAGCTTCAGTTCATGGTAATAACCCTTCACCACCCGCCTTATCTGCTTTTTGTTCATAGGGTAATTTGTCTTAAATTTAATACATATTATTATGATACCCTATTCTGCTGCAATTCCTGCCAGAAACCGCGTTCTGTCGGTCATCTTCAGTCAAATGGCAGATTGCTATCGCTATCTGGGGAACGAAGAACGCTTTCGGGCCATTGCCTACGATAACGTTGCCAAAACGTTGTTGAATATGAAGGAGGATATTATTGCCTACAACAATAACCTTCCCGCACTGGACAACATCAGGGGCATCGGAGAAAGCATTGCTGAAAAAATCATAGAGTTTCTGCATACCGGGCAAGTGCACACATTTGAGGAGCTCAAAAAAAAGGTTCCTTTTGAATTACTAGAGCTGATGCATGTGAACGGGATCGGTGCGGCTACACTAAGGGTACTGCACGAATCTCTCGGTATTCGCAATAAAGAGGAATTGATTACCGCATTGCAAACGCACCAGCTGGAAAAAGTAAAGGGATTTGGGCAGCAGAAAATAGAAAACCTTCAACGGGCGCTCAAGCTGTACAGGGAAAGTAAACGCATGTTGCTGAAAGATGCGCTCAAAATCGGGAATGATATTATCAACTGCATCAGAAAAATTCCGGGCGTTGAACAGGCGTCCCTTGCAGGAAGCCTGCGCAGAAAAAAAGACACCATCGGCGATATTGATATTGTCATTGAAGCTGAACCCCGAAAGCGTAAGCGGATTATTGAACAGTTCGTTAAACTACCCACTATAAAACGGATACTGGTGAAAGGCCCCACCAAAGTAAGTGTATTGCTTCTCAAAGGAGATGTTCAGGTAGACTGCAGGCTGGTAAGCAAAGATGAATTTGGAGCGGCCCTGCTCTATTTCACCGGCAATAAAGAACATAATATCAAACTCAGGACCCTTGCAAAAGAGCGGGGATATAAGATCAATGAGTACGGAATCTTCCATCTTAAAACCCACCGGAAAATGGCGGGGGCCACAGAAGAAGACATGTATGCATTTTTACAGATGAAATTTATTCCCCCGGAGCAACGGCTCAACAAAGGGGAAATAGAACAGGCCGTGATCCGCAAATAAAATGTACTTCGCACCGGCAGCACCCATCAATTTCCCCTGACCCGTCGCATCAACGATTCTACAGTTTCCAGGTTCCATCCCCTGAATCTTCCCCGCTGTACCACCAGTTTATTGTCGTTGCGGTGATTCAGGAAAAAATGGAACACAAATCTTCCCCGCTTCGATTGCCACCCAAGCATCTGCCCAAAACGGAGGTCATTGAACACCAGCGTATCGCCCCATTTTTCCACTGTATAGAACTGTTGCGAAAAACGGATCAATTGATCTACATCCCGGTGATCATGCACTTCTTTCAGCAGGGAATCATTGCGCGAAAAAAATTCAAACTCCATTTGCTTCCCGGTATCAAATACCGAATGAAACCCTACATAATAGCCGGTATCGGTTCCTGCTACCACATACCATAACCAGTTTTGTAACGGCGCCGGCGTGCTCAGGTAACGGGTGTACGCTATCTTTTGCGCTTTAAACACCTGTTTGATCTCCTGGTCGGTCTGGTATTTATTGAACAAACAATACAGGAGATATACGGCACTCATGCCTAATCCAAACCGCCACCAGTTTTTTCGTAGCGCCGACCTTCTCCCCAGGTATATGAGTACAAGGCAGGCGACCAGCGACCAGATGGAGAACAGGGGATCTGCTACATAAATGGCATTGAAGGAAACCCGGTAATGACTGAAGGGTTCGAACCAGCCAACCCCGTAATTATTAAAGGCATCAATAAAGATATGCAGGAAGATGGCCGTACCAAAGAACCCCATCCAGGGCCAGAACCGGATATTATGCGGCCGGTGTAATTTTTCCGCCAGCATGGCTAACAAGGGCGTAAGGATAGCACAAAAAAGAAATGAGTGCGTAAAGCCCCGATGCGCCAGCAGATTAGCGGAGGTTTCCATCCAGAATGCCGAAACAAAATCTATATCCGGGATACTTTGCGCCATCGCGCCCCAGAGCATCGCTTTTTTGCCCAGTTTTTTTCCGGCAAAGGCCTCGCCCATACAGGCTCCCAGGGCTAGATGGGTGAAAGAATCCATATTTCAGCGCATTTGTTTATCCATTTCAAGGTACTTTAAAAGGTACAAAATGTTCTCCGGCGCAGTAAAAAACCCGGCATTTTAATCCCTCAACAGGGATTTCGAAATAAAAACCGGGATACTCTTTTCCATCAAAAAACAT
Source organism: Sphingobacteriia bacterium (assembly GCA_015999745.1). Classification (GTDB taxonomy): domain Bacteria; phylum Bacteroidota; class Bacteroidia; order Chitinophagales; family Chitinophagaceae; genus Sediminibacterium. The sequence goes on from JAECQP010000014.1 coordinate 17,537, forward strand.
AAAAAGATGATTATCAGCATGTTAAATTCAAATTGCGAGCCTTCCGGCATAGGCCGGCAAACCAGTAAAACCCGCTTTAGGGGCGGTTCTTATATACGAATCCCTTACCTTTGCAGCCCGAAAATCAAGTTTTAAAAAATCGTTATGGCTACTATTACCAGAGAAAACATTGGCTTATTGAACGATAAGCTTTCCGTTACCCTTACCAAAGAAGATTATTATGCAGGTTTTGAAAAGAGCCTGAAGCAATATGCAAAAACTGCCAATATCCCCGGATTCAGAAAGGGAATGGTTCCTACCGGGCTGGTAAAGAAAATGTATGGCCAGAGCGTATTTACCGATGAGGTACTGCGCACCATGGAAACCGAACTGAACCAATACATGACCAAGGAAGCCATCGACATTTTTGCGCAGCCCCTGCCCCTCCAAAACGATGCAACCGGTCTGGATATGAACAATCCGGCTGAATATACTTTCTCTTTTGAAATTGGACTGAAGCCTGTTTTTGATCTGGATATCAGCGGCGTTAAAGTGACCCGTTATGTAATTGATGTTACCGATACCATGGTGGAGGAGGAAATTGCCCGCCTGCAAACCAGGTTTGGTAAAATGACAGAGCCTGAATCTGTAAACGCAGAAGAGAATGTGCTGAATGTTACTTTCACTGAAACAGATGAGAATGGGAATGCAATTGAGAACGGCGTTACCAAAGACAACTCCTTACTGGTAAAATACTTTACGGAGAAATTCAGAGAAAACCTGATGGGTAAGAAAGTGAACGATGTGGTAAACCTGCAGATCAGCAAAGCCTTCGACGATAAAGAAGCGGAAACCATCCTGGCGGACCTGGGATTAACCAAAGAAGACGGCAACCGTTACTTCAATATCCTGATCACAAAAGTAGGACTGGTTGAAAAGGCTGAATTGAACGAAGAATTCTTCCTGGCGGCCTTTCCTGATAACGATGCTATTAAAACTGAAGCTGATCTCAGAAACGAAATCAAAACGGAAATTGAAAAATACTACGAGCAATCTGCACGTAACCAGATCCACGATCAGATCTACCACCAATTGGTAGACCATGTGAAGATGGATTTACCGGAGAGCTTCCTGAAGCGCTGGCTGCAAACCGGTGGCGAAAAAACTAAAACAGAAGAAGAGGCTGCCGGCGAATATCCAGGCTTTGCCAATCAGCTGAAGTGGACCCTGGTCAGCAGTAAACTAAGCGCTGATAACAAGATTGAAGTACTCCCTGAAGATATCCGCAACTTTGCAAAAATGCAATTGTTCAGCTATATGGGTGGCCAACTAGGCGCCATGGGCGATAACCAGCAATGGATTGAAGACTATGCCAACAGAATGATGCAGGATAAGAAATTTGTAGAGGACAGCTACCACCGCATCAATGCCGAGAAATTATTCGGAGCGCTGGAAACACAGGTAACTGCCAAAGACCAGCCCATCAGTGTGGAAGATTTTACTAAAATTGTTGAAAGTCATCACCATCATTAATAGAAAGGTACAACCATACAGGAACCAGCTCTTCCGGGCTGGTTTTTTTATGTCTGCTGCCCTGGTTTCGCCGCTGTGATCAGCCCGTGTTTTTGCAAAGAAACCAACATCAGTTTGCCGATTTTTTGTGTAAGGGCTTTATTAAACAATACCTGGCAACCAATGTAAAGCAGTATTCTTCTGAAACGCTTCATTGGCACTGCATTCATGATGATCGCCTCCACCCTTTTGCGGATAGCAGCCGTATACCGTTGAAGCATGTCTTCACTAACCATTGGCCATTGCATACCCGACTGAAATACCGGCATGGGATAATAACCGGGCACACAGGGTTTGAAAATGGGTATGATCTGATAGGCTTCTTTTCGGAAGGATTTAAAACGGGCGCGATCTGCCCGGGCATACCCTTCGCCAAAAACCGGATGCGCTTCCAGGTGCTCGGCAGGAATGGTAAAATAATTCCGTAGAAACATTTCGCAGTTGTACCTGCCCAGGTAATAGTCGTGTATCCGGAACTCTTTATGCATGAACCCGCTGAATCCGTCCATTGCGCCACAAGCGATGGCTTTACTGCCGTCGATCTTGGTGCCTGCCCCCGACCCGGACTTAACAGGCCGGGTCGGGGCTATCAGGTATTGCCCGGCTTTCTCGCCAGACATGGCGTCAATCAGGGTGGATGGCTTGGCCCTCAATTGTTGTGTAATGGCTTTGAACAGGTATTGGAGTGTTGGCAGCAATTGCTGGTTGATGGTAAATGCCTGAGGCGACTCACTCGGAAAAGGATCAATCATCAGTACGGCAGTTCTGAACCGGCGGTAATCTTCCCGCTCATGCTCGGAATATTGTTCCGCTTCCTCACTCAGCAATTGTTTCACTTTTTCGAATGGCTCGTTGTTCATCAGCCCTCCGTCTACATTCTGGGTACTGTAGGTAGTCTGATCATCCTCATCCGGGCGGGTATCGGTGTAGTTGATCCAGGGGTTCTGCATTACCACGGCCTTTGTCCGGTTCATTATCCGCGATTTTAACCCGATCGGAAATGCACCCGTAGCTACAGCCGCATCCCGCGCAAGGGCAACATTAGCGCCTGTTCTAAAATGCAGGGGCATCCACCCATCCTGGTTGTATTGACTGGCATTCAGATGAAAGCAGGCAAAATCACTGTGCATGGTCATGTTGTAACGGCTTTCCAGCAGTTCGCTTCGGAATGCAATATTGTAGCGGATTCCTTCCAGGTTGGTTAAAGTAGTAAACAGTTTCAGTGGTTCGGTAAAATAGGCGGGTGTTGGGATCCACGCGTCAGGATTCGCCTGGATGGCCCTTACTGCAATGGTATCAATAAACCCGGAGTTCAGTACGGAAGCTACCTTACCCGCCCGCCTGATATCGGACATATCCAGCATCTGATGGAACATGTCGTTGCCCAGCAGGTCCACCCAGCTGTGGTAAAAGGGATTTTCGGGATGCTCCTTCAGTAACGCTTCGGGTTCCGGAACAGGTACCGGCGCAAAACGTTGGTTGATGGCTCCAGCAGTAATGATCCCTGTCATACCACCGGCAGAAGCCCCGCCAATCACCGAAATCCGCACCCTATGGGTAGGCACCCCTGGTTCACCCCGCCTCTTTTCCCACTCTTCCAGCGCTTCCATCAGGTAATCCATTACTCCGGCCGTATAAGCCCCCGCCGATACTGCTCCGGCCATACAAAGGCCTATATGAAAGCTTTTTTGGCTCATAAAAAAGAAGTTTTAGCCTGTGGATCAGTTGAATTTTTATGTAATATACGGCTTCCGGCCAGCCCCTGTGGCGGATTGGGACCATTGGTATGCCCTTTTGTCGCAATTAGCGAACTTTGCACAGAATTTGACTGTGTTTAGGTTACCGGTATGGCAAAACACTTACCTTCAAAGCGAAAAATTACACTATGAATATTGGAAAAGAATTTGAAAAATATGCTGTGAAACACCAGGGCATCAGCAGTGCGGTTTTACACAATTACAAAACATACGGACAGGTAACGAATCTTACCCCCTATATTATTGAGGAACGCCCTTTAAACGTGGCAAGCATGGATGTATTCAGCCGTTTGATGATGGACCGCATTATCTTTCTCGGAGAAGGCATCAACGACTATGTAGCCAATATTGTAACGGCTCAGTTGCTGTTCCTGGAAAGCACCGACCGCAGCAGGGATATTCAGATGTATATAAACAGTCCGGGGGGAAGCGTTTACGCAGGTCTCGGCATCTATGATACCATGCAGTTCATTGGGCCGGATGTAGCTACCATCTGTACCGGTATTGCGGCCAGCATGGGGCAGATTTTACTTTGTGCCGGTGTGGAAGGAAAAAGAACAGCCCTGAAACACAGCCGGATCATGATGCACCAACCCAGCGGTGGAATTGGCGGACAGGCCACCGATATTGAAATCACTGCCAGGGAAATTAAGAAATTAAAGCATGAACTCTATGCCATAACAGCCAATCATACCGGCAAAGACGTGGAAACCATTGCCAAAGACAGTGACCGGGATTTCTGGATGACCGCTATTGAGGCAAAGGAATACGGGCTGGTGGATGAGGTATTACTGACTAACCCAAGAAAGGAAAAGAAAGCTTAAATAATAACCCGTATAAAAGAAATATATGACAGCATCTAAATACATCCTGAACCCTTATCGCTTCAATGAAGATGATGAACCGGAAGAGAAAGAAGTTAAGCCCGAACCAATGGGTAGTTTTATGACCAAGAAGATGGAGAAAATGTTCTTTGAAAAAAGAACCGTTTATTTATGGGGGGTGGTAGATGATAAATCTGCACGCGATGTAGTCAGCAAATTACTGATACTGGATGCAGACAAGCCCGGAGAGGAGATCAAGCTGTTCATCAACAGCCCCGGTGGTGTGGTGACCAGCGGCATGGTGATCTACGACACTATGAGAATGATTCAAAGCCCGGTAAGCACCATTTGTATGGGTCTTGCGGCCAGCATGGGTTCCATCCTGCTGAGTGCCGGAACCAAGGGCAAACGTTTTGTATATCCGCATGGAGAAATCATGATTCACCAGCCTAGTTTGGGTGGTTATTTTCAGGCTACCAGTGCAGATATTGAAATTCAGGCAAACCAGATCAGAAAGACAAAGGAACTGGGCGCTAAGATTCTGGCAGACAATTGCGGAAAATCCATCGATCAGATCATGGCAGATTTTGACCGTGACTACTGGATGGATGCCCATGAAGCCGTGGCTTATGGAATTGTAGATGATATTTTAAAAGAGCTTTAATTGTATGGCAAAAACATCAAATTTACACTGTTCGTTCTGTGGACGCAGCCGTGATGAAGTAAAGATCCTCATTGCAGGACAGGAGGGGCATATCTGCGAAAACTGTGTAGAGCATGCAGAAGAAATTATTGAACAGGAACTGAATATCAAAAAGGAGAACGGCGGCAATGGGTCTTCCAATTACAAACTGACCGTTCGTAAACCGGCTGAAATCAAAAAATTTCTCGATGAATATGTGATTGGCCAGGACGATGCCAAAAAGGTGTTGAGTGTTGCCGTTTACAACCACTTTAAGCGGATCAACTTTAAGCAGGTATCCGAGGATGTGGAAATTGAAAAGAGCAATATCATTATGGTCGGTGAAACCGGTACGGGAAAAACCTTACTGGCTAAGACCATTGCAAGATTACTGAACGTGCCTTTTGCCATTGTAGACGCAACTGTATTTACAGAAGCCGGCTATGTGGGTGAAGATGTGGAAAGCATGCTTACCCGTTTGCTGCAGAATTGCAATTACGATGTGGCTGCTGCCGAAAGAGGTATTGTTTATGTAGACGAACTCGATAAGATTGCACGCAAAGGAGACAATCCATCCATTACCAGAGATGTTAGCGGCGAAGGGGTGCAGCAGGGATTGCTCAAAATGCTGGAAGGTACAGAAGTACTGGTACCTCCGCAGGGTGGAAGAAAACATCCTGAGCAAAAAATGATCAAGGTAGATACCAAAAATATCCTGTTCATTTGCGGCGGCGCATTCGACGGCATTGACAAAGTGATTGCCAGAAGGGTCAATACCAATGCCATTGGTTTCAGCGTGAACAAGGAAGAGCAGGAACACCAGCGCAAGAACCTGCTGCAGTTTATCAATGCACAGGATTTGAAAAGTTTTGGATTGATTCCGGAACTGTTGGGAAGGTTGCCTGTTGTTACCCACCTGGATCCGTTGGATGCAGATACCCTCCGAAGTATCCTTACCGAACCGAAGAACTCCCTGATGAAACAATATATCAGGCTCTTTGAGATGGAAGGCATTGACCTGATCATGGACAACGAAGTGCTGGACTTCATGGTTAAAAAGGCGTTGGAATATAAGTTGGGTGCGCGTGGATTAAGAAGTATCTGCGAAAGCATCCTCACCGATGCCATGTTTGAGTTACCGGGCACCAATTCAACCAAATTACACGTAACACTGGAATATGCCGAGAAGATGTTCAACAAGAGCAAGCTGAGCGCATTAAAAGTTGCCTGATTATTTTAACCTCCTTAATAACAAGAATTATATGAACGAACTAGTAGAAAGACTGATGAGCGATGCCAAACTCGATGCAACTCAGGCACAGAAAGCCATTGAAACCATTGCGGCTTTTGTAAAAGAAAAATTCCCGATGCTGGGCGGCGCAGTAGACCAGATCTTTGCGGCCGGATCCACCAACAAGAACGAAGAATAATTTAGTTGTTACGCGGGCAGTGTGATGGTAAACACGCTGCCTTTGCGTGGCTCACTCTCAATGATCAGCTTACCACCGTGGCGGTTCACCAGGTCGCTGCAAAGCATTAACCCGAATCCGCTTCCCTTCTCCATAGCAGTTCCCGCAGTTGTATAATATTGTTTGGCGCTGATGCGCTGGATGGTTTCCGCACTCATTCCGATTCCTGAATCCTGTATACTGATTCTTGTTTCCTGCTCATCAGAAGAAGCATATACCCTGATCAATCCGTTTTCAGGTGTAAACTTTATCGCATTACTGATGAGGTTTCTCAAAACGATACGGATCATTTCCTTATCGGCCAGTACAGTTAACGAAGGGTCTACCTGGTTGAAGAAGGAAATATTTTTCCTTTCCAGCAACATCCTGTGTTCATCTTCCAATCCCTTCACAATCGGGAAAACAGGCATTTGCACCTTGTCGAGGTTTTTACCGGACATCTGCCCCTTTAACCAGAACAACAGGTTATCAAGCAGGGAAGTGGTGCCCATGTACTGGGTTTCCAGTTGAATCAGCAGCTGCTTTGCCTGTTCTTCCGGAACCATCCCCTGGTTCACGAGATTGAGGATCCCCTTGGTGTTTACCAGCGGGTTACGAAGGTCGTGAGAGATGATGGAAAGGAGTTTATCCTTGGTTTTATTATCGGCCTCCAGTAAGATATTCTGCTGCGAAATTTCCTTGTTCAGGGTACCCAGTTCGGACACCTGCGCTTCAATGACCACATTCTTGGCCCGCAGCTCACGGCTGAATTGCTTCTGTTTCTGAAAATTGATGAACACCATAATTACCAATACGGCCAAAATGATCAGGATAAAGGTACCCACCGTAATGATCAGAAATTGTTCATTGGAAACCCGTTCTGCGCGCATAATGGCGTTCTCGGTTTCCATTCGGGAATCGTGCTGGCTCTTGATGATATCGATAAAACTGGAAGCGTATTCATTTTCTTTAACCCGCTGTTTATTGAGTACTTCCAGGGCTGAATCCTGCCACTGAATCACTTTTTCCTTGTTGTTGCTGAGCTTGTTGAGTTCAATCATCTCGCTCACAATGGAATCCAGCAGGTCAAAAGCATCAATGGATTGGGCGATGGAAAAAGCACTAAGGCCAAGTGTTTCCGCTTCCGCCAGTCTTTTCTGCGGCAGGTAAATAGCAATGAGGCTGACCTTTTTAAGCGCTATCCCATACTTGTCGTTCATTGCTTCGTCGATAGCCAGGGACTTCTTGAAATATTGTTCGGCCTTGCCTATGTGCGAACGTTGTATTTCTGCCAGGCCCAGGTTGTGCAGGGCTTTTTTCTCCCCATACCGGTAGCCGATCTTCCTACTCAGTTCCAGCGCTTCATTAAACAGGCGTAAAGCAGCGCTCATCTGATACAACTCCAGCCTGATCTGGCCCAGGTTGTTTTTTATATTAATGATATCCTCATTCTTGTTGTATTTTTCATACACCTGCAACGACTTGTTGAATACCGCAATGGCTGAATCATATTTTTTGTCGGAAACCAGGGATGCCGCCAGTTGCTGGTTCACTTTTGCAATGTTGAATGTGTCCTTAATAGACCGGAAAATTTCCAGCGCTTCATAAGAATCTACGATGGCGCGCTTCAAAAAACCCTGTTGCTGGTAGATGCCTGCTTCGTACATATACGAGATCGCTTCCCCTTTTTTATAGCCCAGCTGTATAGCGAGATTCTGCGCCTTATACAAATCAACTAATGCTTCGGAGATATTGGTACGTTTTTTTTCAAAAGCCGATTTGTTCAGCGAATCAACCGTTTCAGGCACGCCCTTAATCTGCTGTGCAGTAACAGCAACGGTCACACCCGGTATCAGGCAGCATTGCAGCAAAAAACGAAACAGATATTTAGATTTTATTTTCAATTTCTACAAACAGATCGGGGTTTCAAGGTACAAAGAATTAGTAATAAAAAAAGGCCCTTATTCAGGGCCTTTAGATTATGAGCAAGCAATCGAAAAAACTATTTTTGAAGAACTTCTCTGGAGATAACCAACTTCTGTATTTCAGAAGTTCCTTCTCCAATAGTACATAATTTTGCGTCACGATAGTACTTTTCTACCGGAAAATCTTTTGTATATCCATAACCACCGAAGATTTGTACCGCATCAGTGGCTGTTTTCACCGCAATTTCACTGGCATAATACTTGGCCATGGCCCCTTCTTTGGTCACTTTTTCGCCCCTGTTTTTTAGATCGCAGGCCTGCCAGATCAGTAATTCCGCCGCCATGATTTCGGTAGCCATATCTGCCAGCTTAAAGCTGATCCCCTGAAAAGAAGATATGGGTTGATCAAACTGGTAGCGTTCCTGGGAATATTTTAAAGCCGCTTCATAGGCTCCTTTCGCAATTCCAAGAGACAGGGCGGCAATGGAAATTCTGCCGCCATCGAGTATTTTCATGGCCTGACGGAATCCGTCGCCTACTTCGCCTAACCGGTTAGCATCGGGTATACGGCAATTGTCAAAAATCATCTCGGCCGTTTCACTGGCACGCATGCCCAGCTTGTTCTCTTTTTTTCCGGCCATGAAGCCCGGTGTACCGCGTTCCACCACAAAAGCAGTGGAATTGCCGCTGGTTCTGGGAGCGCCTGTTCTGCAGATGACCACTGCAATATCTCCGGACTTACCATGGGTGATCCAGCTTTTAGTGCCATTCAGTACCCAATGATCTCCGTCTTTTACAGCGGTGGTTTGCATATTTCCGGCATCGCTTCCGGTATTGGGCTCTGTAAGGCCCCAGGCACCAATCCACTCGCCCCTGGCCAGTTGCGGCAACCAGGTTTTTTTCTGCTGCTCGGTACCGAAACTGAGAAGATGGTTGGTGCAGAGAGAATTATGGGCTGCGAGGCTTAAACCAATAGATCCGCATACTTTGGCAATCTCCTGAATGATGGCATTGTATTCAAAATATCCCATTTCAGAGCCGCCATACGCATGAGGTACCAGTACCCCCATCAGGCCCAGTTTCCCCATTTCTCTGAATATATGAACCGGAAACTCCTGGGATTCATCCCATTTCATCAGTTCGGGACGGATATATTGCTCCGCAAAATGCCTGGCTGTGGCTGCTACCTGGCTGGTTAATTCAGACTGTTCAAAATGCATAAGTTCTGTTTAAATAGACGGGGGCCGGTCTAATCAAGCAATCGTTAGAGGCCCCCTTAAAACAAACTAACATTAGTTTGTTTTCGAAGCAAATGTAGCCCAAATAATTTCATAACCAAATCTTTTCGGTCAATGAATAGCTCGGGGAATTATTCCACCCTGAGCTTACCGGAAAGCAACCCGTAAAGGGAATCATTGATGAATACAATCCGTTTCAGGTCTTCCATCCGGCTAAACAGGCCGTACCGGCCCCGGAATACCACAATAGACCTTGCGATATGCTCCGGTATACCCGCCGCTTCCAGCTCGGCCCTGGTAGCGGTATTGGCATTGGGCAGCTGGGTCGTCCGCCGGCCTTGCTCCGTTGGCTGTCCGGGCGGGGAATCTCGCTTTGGAGAAACAGTACCCGGTTGCAGAAAGGGCTGGAGCGCCCGGTACAGGCTATCTGAAATTCCATAGGTCTGCTGCACCTGTTCCACCCGGGTAAAGCCACCCAGTTTATCGCGGTATTTGATAATGCGGGCAGCCAGTACAGGCCCGATGCCGGGCAGCGCTTCCCAGTCTGCAACGGTGGCCGTATTGATGTTGATGACCGGTATGGGCCTGCGGATAAAGGGTTTCCGGAAATGGTACATCGAATTGTACTGCTGCCGGTATTGTTGGTAGTATGGCCGCCTGTATTGGCCCTGCCTGTTGAACCCGTTCCGGTTTCCGGGCCATCGACCGGGCGATACGCTTGTTTCCATCAGCCGGATCATGGCAGTATCCGGTTGAACAGGAACCGGTTCGGCTTTGTACCATTCCGGCACCCATAAAAAAATGGTCATAATGACCAGTAAAACGGTCAGTCCGATCCTTTCCTTCCTGGAAAAGCGGAGGTAATTTTGGAGGAATTGTTTCATCCCTTTAAACAAATTAAAGGGGCTACAAACGGATGGTCAACCCATCATAGGCCAGTTGAATATGGCCCGGGAGTTCCTTGTTTACGGCTGCATGTTTACCCAATTGGTGACTGATATGGGTAAAATAAACTTCGGGAATCTCCAGTTCAAGCGCCAGCGCTACCGCTTCGCTCAGGGTAAAATGAGAAATATGTTTTTCCTTCCGGAGTGCATTCAGCACCAGCACGGAAGAACCTTTTATTTTTTCCTTCTCCTGCGCTTCTATTTTATTGGCATCCGTGATGTAAGTGAAATTGCCAAAGCGAAACCCCAGCACCGGCATTTTGTGGTGCATAACTTGTATGGGTATTACCGGAATATCCCCTACGGTAAAGGGTTCCTCATCAATAGTAACCAGATTAATTTCCGGTACGCCGGGATATTTGGTATCGGAAAACGCATAATAAAAATCCCTGCGGATCGCTTCCTCTGTTAAAGAATTGGCATACACTTTCATGGGTGTTTCCGTAAAAAAATTAAAAGCCCTGATATCATCGAGCCCTGCAAGGTGATCTTTATGGGGGTGTGTAAACACCACCGCATCCAGCTTCCTGGTATTGCTGCGCAACATCTGGTACCGGAAATCAGGTGTGGTATCTACCACAAGCGTGGTCGCTTCCGATTGAACCAGCACGCTGGTTCTTAAACGATTGTCTCTGGGATCATCCGAAGTACATACGGCACAGCTGCATCCGATCATCGGAACCCCTGTACTGGTTCCCGTGCCTAAAAACTGAATGGTTAAGGGTGGATGAGTCACAATATAATACTAGGCTTCGGTAACGGATTTTTTGATCACTTCTTCATACAATTTCTGCGATTCGTGGGTCAGCTTGTCGAACGCTACCGGAACCTGCGGAATCAATTCCATTAAAGTGTTAATCCTTCCTTCGATGTTGAGGAATTTATTCAATACCACCACTTTCCTGGCTTCCAGCAAACACCAGCCACTCTGAAACGTACCTCTTTCATAGCGCACTACGTAACCAGACTCCCCCAAAATATCTTCCAGTTTATCTAATGATGATTGCGTGTATTTCATAGTACAAATTTAACCTTACTACCGCTGATACTGGCCCTGTTTTATCCACATCAGGACCGGCTTTCCATCTTAATCAGGGGTACAATCATCTCTTCCAGACTGATCCCCCCGTGCTGAAAACTGTTTTTATAGTAGTTCACATAATGATTATAGTTATTGGGATAGCACAGGAAATCGTCTTCCCGGGCAAAGATGAACGAAGAATTAATGGTGGGCACCGGTAATCCCGCTTTCAGGGGGTCTTTGAATGCCAGCACCTCCTTTTCTTCAAAGTTCAGGTTCCTGCCATGCTTGTACCGCAGGTTGGTGGTGGTCTGCTTGTCTCCGATCACTTTCAACGGATTTCTCACCCGCACGCTTCCGTGATCGGTGGCCAGGATAATCCTGATTTTTTTATCGGCCACTTTCTTCAATGCCTGGTGAAGGGGACTGTGTTCAAACCAGCTTCGGGTAAGGCTCCGGTAGCTGGCTTCGTCGCTGGCCAGCTCCTTCAGCACTTCCATTTCGGTACGCGCATGACTGAGCATGTCTACAAAATTGTATACGATCACATTCAGATCGTTGTGCATCAGGTTATGCATATTCCCCACCAGTTGCTGCCCGTCGTGGTGATTCAGAATTTTGTGATAACTGAACCGGGTATTTTCTTTCTTCAGTCGCTTCAGTTGTGCACGCAGAAATTCCTCTTCAAATAAATTTTTGCCACCCTCCTCTTCGTCGTTCTTCCATTGCTGCGGAAACTGTTTCTCAATATCTGCCGGCATCATTCCCGCAAAGATCGCGTTGCGGCAATACTGTGTAGCGGTTGGCAGGATAGAGTAAAAAGCATCTTCTTCCATAATCCTGAAACTCTCGGCAAAGATGGGCTGTATGGCCCGCCACTGATCGTAACGAAGATTGTCGATCAGCACAAAAAACAGGGGTACATTTTCTTCGAGGTGCGGAAATACTTTGAACTGCATCAGCTGATGGCTCATGATGGGCGACTCCGCAGACCTGGGGTTGACCCAATCCTGGTAATTCCTGCTCACAAACCGGGCAAATGCCGCGTTGGCCTCGCGCTTCTGGTTGTAAAAAATTTCCCGCATTTCCGGGCTGTCGCTTTTTTCCATTTCCAGTTCCCAATAAACCAGTTTTTTGTACAACTCCATCCATTCCTGGTAGTCGGGGTTCCCCTGCAATGCCATGAACAGTTCCGTAAATTGCTGTTGGTAAGAGCTGGTGGTTTTTTCTGCCACCAGTCGTTTATTATCAATAATTTTTTTAAGGCTCAGTAACACCTGGTTGGGATTTACCGGCTTGATCAGGTAATCGCTGATCTGGCTGCCGATGGCTTCATCCATCAGGTTTTCCGTTTCGTTTTTGGTGATGAGCACAATCGGCAACTGGTGCCGGATGGCTTTCATCCGGGTAAGCGTTTCCAGTCCGGTGATGCCAGGCATGCTTTCATCCATCAGTACCACATCCACTTCTGCGGATTTGATATATTCGATTGCATCGTAGCCGTTGGTGAGGGTATGCACATGATACCCCTTGCTTTCCAGAAATATTTTCTGCGACTGAAGGCTTTCCATCTCATCATCCACCCAAAGAATATTTGCTATTGCCATTGCGATAAAGCTATTAATAATTTCCATTGGTTCACTAAATTGTACCTTCACCGGCTGGCGTTACAGCCGATTTAACAATTCATCAACAGCATGGCAAACAGCAAACAAAAAATCATCAATGATCCCGTATACGGTTTTATTACCATTAATCACCCATTGATCTTTTCTATCATAGAACATCCTTTTTACCAGCGGCTGCGCAGGATCCAGCAAATGGCCATGGCGCAGCTGGTTTATCCCGGAGCCGTTCATACCCGCCTGCACCATTCGCTGGGCGCCTATCACCTGATGTGCAATGCAGTCACCGAACTGCGCAACAAGGCTATAGAAATTACAGAAGAGGAGGAGATTGCCGTTAAATCGGCCATATTGCTGCACGATATCGGGCACGGCCCTTTTTCGCATGCACTGGAACATGTACTGATTCCGGGTATCAACCACGAACACCTCTCCCTGCAGATCATGCAGGCGCTCAATACCGAACTGAACGGACAGCTCGATCTGACCATCCGGATCTTTACCAACAATTACAATAAACCCTTCCTGCATCAGCTGATCAGCGGGCAACTGGATGTGGACCGCATGGATTACCTCAGCCGGGACAGTTTCTTTTCGGGCGTGAGCGAAGGGGTCATCGGATACGACCGGATCCTGAAAATGCTGACTGTAAAAGATGGCCAGTTAATGGTAGAGGAAAAAGCCATTTACAGCGTAGAAAAATTTTTAGTGGCCAGGCGACAAATGTACTGGCAGGTGTATCTGCATAAAACAGTTTTATCTGCAGAAAAAATGCTGGTGAAAATTCTCGAAAGGGTAAGGGCCATCTACGATAAAAACGATGATGCGCTGGCTACAAGATCTTCCCTGGATTATTTCCTGGGAGAGTTCAGGGGAGAGATGGACGATAATGCGCTGGCCAGATTCTGTATGCTCGACGACTTTGATGTTATCAGCGGGGTGAAGCGGTGGAGTTTACATCCCGACAAAGTATTGTCTTTGTTATGCAACAGTTTCCTGAACCGGAGATTGTATAAATCGAGAATCCAGTCGGAACCGTTTTCTGCTGAATTCGTACAGGAAAAACAGGCGTTGGCCATCAGCCGTTTTGGAATTGATCCGGAAGATGCGCATTACCTCTGTTTTACAGGTATTGCCACCAATACCGCTTACCAGAGTAAGGAAGAAAAAATCAATATCCTGTATAAGGATGGAACGGTAAAAGACATCACAGAGGTAGACAATACGCTGATTCAGCAAAATCTTTCTTCGCAGGTAAAAAAATTCTACATTTGTCTGTTAACTTAACACCTGTATATGCAATTTATCGCCTCCCAGATTGCCCTGATGGTTCAGGGAAAAATAGAAGGAGATGCCGCTGCTGCTGTAACTTCTTTCGGTAAAATAGAGGAGGCGGTTCCCGGACAGCTTTCATTTCTGGCCAATCCGAAGTATGAAGAATACCTGTATACCACCATGGCTTCCATCGTAATTATCAATGAAACACTGGAGCTGAAACACCCGGTAACAGCCACATTGGTCCGCGTTCCGGATGCTTATTCGGCTTTCGCAACACTGATGACCAAATACCAGGAGCTTGCCGCAAGTCAGTTAACCGGTATTCAGCAGCCCAGCCACATTGCCGACACCGTTCAATTGGGGGAACAGGTATTTGTGGGCGCATTTGCCTGCCTGGGGAACGAGGTGCAGGTGGGTAATCATACAAAAATTTATGCAGGCGCCGTGTTGGGCGACCGCGTTAAAGTGGGCAACCACTCAGTCATTCATGCAGGTGTAAAGATTTACAACGACTGCGTTATCGGCAATCATGCGATCATTCATGCAGGTACTGTTATTGGCAGCGATGGTTTTGGTTTTGCCCCGCAGGGAGACGGCACCTATCAAAAAGTACCTCAGTTGGGCAATGTAGTGGTAGAAGATTTTGTTGAAATCGGGGCCAATTCCACCATCGACCGGGCAACCATGGGCTCCACCATCATCAAAAAAGGCGTAAAGCTGGATAACCTGGTCCAGATTGCACATAATGTAGAAGTAGGCGCCAATACCGTAATCGCCGCCCTCACCGGCGTTAGCGGTAGCACCAAGATCGGTAAAAATGTGATGATGGGCGGCCAGGTAGGCGTTGCAGGCCATATCACCATTGCCGACGGCTCCAGGATCAATGGCCAGAGCGGTGTTACCAAGAGCATCAAAGAACCCAACAAAGCATTTAACGGAACCCCCGCCTTCGATTTTTCCGCATCCATGCGGGTTCAGGCGGTAACCAGAACACTTCCCGAACTGGAAAAAAGAGTGAAAGAATTGGAAAAAATAGTGCAACAATTGCTTTCTGAACGTGTTAACGCCTAATTAAGGAAAAAAACCACCCTTTAAGCTTATTTTTGCGCGATTCTTTATTTAAGGTCAGGCGGCTCGCTGTCTGAACCAGGCTAAAACTGATTTAAAGCATGGACATACATTTTAATCCGGATAAGCAACATACATTAGGCAAGCCTATCAGCATCAGCGGTACCGGGTTACATACCGGCATCCTGGTTGATATGATCCTGAAACCGGCCAATCCGGGCTTCGGGATCCAGTTTCAAAGAACAGACCTCCCCAACCAGCCGGTGATCAAGGCCGACTGCGACCTGGTAACCGACACCAGCCGTGGTACCACTTTACAGGTGGGCGATGCCAAAGTAAGCACGGTGGAACATGTACTGGCTGCCCTGGTAGGCATGGGAGTGGATAATGTGCTGATTGAGCTGAACGGGCCTGAAATCCCCATCATGGATGGAAGCTCCACCCCATTTATCAACCTGATCGAGGAAGGTGGTGTGGTGGAACAGGAAGCCACCAAAGCATGGTATAGCCTCGACGAAAATATTTATCATTACGATGATGCCAAACGGGTGGAAATGGTAGCGCTGCCTTCTATGGACTACCAGATCACCACGCTGATCGATTTTAACAGCCCGGTACTGGGAACCCAGCACGCCGGATTAAAAACCATCCGGGATTTTAAATCGGAGATCGCACCCTGCCGCACCTTCTGCTTTTTACATGAGCTGGAAATGCTGCTCGACAACGACCTGATTAAAGGCGGTGATATCAACAATGCCATTGTGGTGGTAGACAAGCCGGTTACTGATGCCGAAATGAGCAGGCTGGCTAAGGTGTTCAAGCGAGACAAAGTGGAGGTAAAGAGCGAAGGATACCTGAACAACCTGGAACTCCGTTTCCCTAATGAACCTGCAAGACACAAACTGTTGGATGTGGTAGGTGATCTTGCGCTGATCGGCTACCCGATTAAGGCCCGCATCATTGCCAACAGACCCGGCCATAGTTCCAATGTGGAGTTTGCCAAAAAGATCAAACAATACATCAAGAAGAACAAACATGTAAAAGATGTACCGGTATATGACCCAACGGTACCGCCGGTTTTCTCCCTCGAAAAGATCGAGAAAACATTACCGCACAGGCATCCTTTCCTACTGGTAGATAAAGTGATTGAACTAACCGATACTACCATTGTAGGCATCAAAAATGTCACCTACAATGAATGGTTTTTCCCGGGCCATTTTCCCGGAAACCCTGTAATGCCGGGTGTTTTACAGATTGAAGCCATGGCGCAGACCGGAGGCATTCTCTGCATCAACTCCATGCCCGAAGGACAATATGATACTTATTTCCTGAAAATAGACAACTGCAAATTCAAACAAATGGTAAGACCCGGCGACACCATGGTGTTGAAAATGGAATTTACCGGACCAATCCGCCGGGGAATCTGTGAAATGCACGGAACCGTTTATGTTGGAGGCAAAGTGGCTACCGAAGGAGACTTTGTTGCACAGGTG
This sequence comes from Sphingobacteriia bacterium, assembly GCA_015999745.1. Classification (GTDB taxonomy): domain Bacteria; phylum Bacteroidota; class Bacteroidia; order Chitinophagales; family Chitinophagaceae; genus Sediminibacterium. The sequence goes on from JAECQP010000014.1 coordinate 34,394, forward strand.
GTAAAACGTGCAGGCAGCTAACCCCCACCCTAACCAACTATTTACAGACGCTAAAACAACCTATGACACATCCTTATACCTATATTGATCCCAATGCACGCATCGCACCAAACGTGAAGATCGATCCATTTACTGTAATACACGGCGATGTACAGATTGGGGAGGGAACCTGGATTGGAAGTAATGTTACCATCATGGATGGTACCAGGATCGGTAAGAACTGCAGGGTATTTCCGGGCGCTGTACTGGGTGCTGTTCCGCAGGATTTGAAATTTGCCGGTGAAAAAACCACGGTGGAAATCGGGGACAATGTGACCATTCGTGAATTTGTTACCATCAACAGGGGAACAGAAGACCGCGGCAAAACCATTATCGGCAACCATTGCCTGATCATGGCATATAGCCATGTTGCGCACGACTGTATTATTGGTAATCATGTAATCATGAGCAACAGTGTGCAGGTAGCCGGGCACGTAACCATTGGCGAATGGGCAGTGATCGGGGGCGTAAGCGCCGTACACCAGTTTGTAAACATCGGACAACATACATTTATTGCAGGAGGAAGCCTGGTAAGTAAGGATGTACCGCCTTATATCAAGGCTGTTCGCAATCCTTTGAGCTATGGCGGTGTAAACAGTGTGGGACTGAAGCGAAGAGGCTTTCCGCTGGAACAGATTAATCATATCCTGGATGTATACAGAACCATCTACAATAAAGGATTCAATATTACACAGGCGCTGGAATACATTGAGGAAGAACTGCCTGCAACCGACGAACGCGACGAAATCGTAACATTTATACGCGAAAGCGGAAGAGGCATCATCAAGCGTTTCACCAAGGGTGCCAATGACGATGAATAAAACAACTGTCACACTCAGCAATGCCGGTAAGCGGTTCAACCGCGAATGGATTTTCCGTAAACTCAGCTATACATTCAGTTCGGGTAATTCTTATGCCATCACCGGGCATAATGGAAGTGGTAAAAGCACCTTGCTCCAATGCATTGCCGGCAGTATGGGACTGAACGAGGGAATCCTACAGGTTCAGCTAAGCGACAATGCCACAGTGGCTCCCGACAATGTCTATCAGCAGATCTCCATCTGCGCTCCTTACCTGGAACTGGTAGAAGAAATGACCGCAACAGAATTCCTGCAGTTTCACCTGCAGTTTAAACCGCTTTTAAAAAACATTTCCATCCCCGAAATTCTGGACATCATCAGCCTGCAGAAAGCCGCCGGCAAACAAATCCGTCATTACAGCAGCGGGATGAAACAACGACTCAAACTGGCACAGGCTGTTTTTTCCGACACACCGGTGCTGCTACTGGACGAACCCTGTACCAACCTGGACCAGGAAGGGTACCGGCTCTATCACCAGCTCGTTCGCAACTACTGCAACAACAAATTATTAATTATCTGCAGCAACGAGGAAATGGAGATTGATTTTTGCAATGAGCGGCTTAATATTGTTGATTATAAATAACGCTTATGCGCCTCTTACTGATCCTGCTGCTCTGCAGTTGCCAGCTCCACGGCTTTTCTCAAAAAGCCGAATACCTGATTGTAGTAACCACCGATGGCCTTCGCTGGCAGGAAGTGTTCAACGGAATGGATACCTCGCTGGCCAATAGCAGAAAGTACAATGAGGGCGACAGCAGCAGGCTCTACTCCGGTTATTATGCAGCCGGTGTACAGGAGCGCAGAAAAAAACTGATGCCCTTTCTCTGGAAAGTGATCGGAGAAAAAGGACAGTTGTACGGCAACCGGAAGGCCGGCAACCTTGTAAATAATAAGAACCCTTACTGGTTCAGCTATCCCGGCTACAGTGAAATTTTTACCGGTTATGCCGATATCTCCGTCAACTCCAATGAATTTCCTCCCAACCCCAATACCACTATCCTGGATTTTTTTCAGCAACAGCCCCGTTTTAAAAACAAGGTGGCTGCATTTGGCGCATGGGATGCTTTTGACAGAATCCTGAACGAGGAAAGAGCCGGCTTCCCGGTGATTTCAGCTTTTGATACCACCGCAGGATTCAACCCCACTTCGCAACAGCGGTTGATCGACCGGATGCTGACCGATAGTTACCGGCCATGGGGCGCTGCAGAATGCCTGGATGTATTTACCCATGCGGCTGCGATGAATTACCTGAAAGAAAAACAACCCTCCGTATTGTATATCTCCTATGGAGAAACCGATGAGTGGGCGCATGCCGGCAAATACAGGTCGTACCTGGATGCCGCTCACCAGGTGGATCGCTGGATAGAACAACTCTGGAACTATGTTCAGCAAGACCCAAAATACAAAAACAAAACCGCCTTACTCATCACCACAGATCATGGTCGCGGAGACGTAATAAAATCGGAGTGGACCAGCCATGGCAGTAAGATCAGCGATGCCAGCGAAATCTGGATGGCCTTACTGGGCCCGGGCGTAGCGCCAGGAGGAGAAGTAACCCGGCCCCAGCAGCTGTATCAGCAACAGGCAGCACAAACCATGGCCCATCTGCTGGGACTGCAATTCAGTGCACCGCACCCGGTGGCGGATGCTATTCCGTTCAAAGATTAATAGAGTTATCTTCTGCTGGCAATCAATAAGTTCAGGTCGGTAAATTTCAGGTCAAATTTCTGGCTGATATAGAAATCGGTCAACGCGCCTTTAAACAGGTACACCCCTTCCCTGAGGTTGAACTTGTGCCAGATCATTTCTTCCAGGCCACCCTCGTCGCTGATTTCCAGCATTAATGGCATCAATACATTGCTGATGGCCTGGCTGGCTGTTCTTGCAAAACCGCTGGGTATATTGGGAACACAGTAATGAATTACATCATGTTTTAAAAAAGTAGGTTCTTCGTAGCTGGTCAGCTCACTGGTTTCAAAACAACCGCCCCTGTCGATCGCCACATCTATAATGATACTTCCGGGTCGCATGGCAGCTACCATATCTTCGGTCACTACTACCGGAGCCCTTCCGGATTCATTGCTCAATGCCCCCACCGCCACTTCACAGGTTTTCAATTGTTTGGCCAGGATTCTGGGTTCCAGCACACTGGTCCATACCCGCTGTCCTAAATTATTCTGCAATTGTTTGAGGCGATAAACATCATTGTCGAACACTTTAACGGAAGCGCCTAAAGCCAGCGCATTACGGGTAGCGAACTCTCCTACAATACCTGCGCCGATGATCACTACTTTAGTGGGCGGAATACCGCTGATTCCTCCCAGCAATACCCCCTTGCCCTTATTAAAGCTGCTAAGGTACTGACCTGCTATCAGCATAACGGCGCTACCTGCAATCTCACTCATGCTGCGAACAATGGGATAAGTGCCGCTGTCGTCTTTAAAATTCTCGAAACTCAGCGCAGTGATCCGCTTCTCCATCATTTTTTCTATGTACTCTTTCTTCAGTGCAGAAAGATGTATCGGAGAAATGATGGTCTGATTCATTTGCAGGAGCGGCATATCTTCTTCCACCGGCGGCGCACTCTTTACCAGGATCGGGCATTTGAAAACGGATGCCCGGTCGTACACAATCTGGGCGCCTGCTTCTGCATAGTCCTGGTCTTTGTAATGACTGCCTTCGCCGGCATTCTGTTCAACAGTTACCTGGTTGCCATTGGCCACCAATACCCCTACCGCATCAGGCGTAAGAGCAATACGGTTTTCCTGAAAAGCAATTTCCCTGGGAATACCTATCTGTAATTGGGCACCCGGTGTTTTGATGTCCAACACTTCCTCCAGTGTTTCATATAATAAAGAGGGACTAATGCTCGGTCTGCTGGTTGCCATGTATTTGGTTGAGGCTTCAAGTTAACAAATTTGACGGAGAGTTTATGCATCCAGGTTGATGGGATGCGCTGAATCATCCTCTGCTGTCATCGCATCCTCCGCCTGATCCCGCGGATTGAATGTGCTGATTCTGCGGGTTTGTTCATCCAGTATTTCAATGCGGATATGCAGGGTGTTATCGGGCAACAGCCCTTCCGCCTGCCCAGGCCATTCTACCAGGCAGGTTTCTCCGCTGTTCAGTACGTCTTCCACCCCTGCCTGAATGGCTTCTTCCTCGTTCTTCAGGCGATACCAGTCCATATGGTGGATCAATCCCGCATCCCTGCTCAGGTAATCGTTGATGATAGCAAATGTAGGGCTACTTACCGCCGTTTCCACTCCTATTACCCGGCAGAGTGCATGAATAAAAGTGGTTTTACCCGACCCCATGGGTGCATGAAAAGCCCATACAGGGTGTTTCTTCCCTTCCTTCCAAAGTGCTGCCGCAACTGCGTTGATCTGAGCCAGGCCAAAAATTGCATCCATGAGGCAAAGATAATCCCGCTGCACCGAATATTATTCCAATCTCGAAAATTGAGGGCGCTGGGGCTTTCGTAAATTTGTAAGGCGTTGCCAATACAACGCATTTTATTATGGAAAAAGTGAACTGGAAAGTGGAAGGCATGAGTTGTACCAACTGTGCCCTCACCATCGATAAATACCTGCAGGGAAAAGGACTGGAAGATGTAAGGGTGAATTTTATAGGAGGCGACGTAAGTTTTACGCTGCCTGAAGGCATTACCAAAACAGAAATACAAAAGGGAATAGACGGGTTGGGCTATCATGTAAAAAACGGGGACCTTGCTGCAACCGGAAAAAAGAAATTGTTTAAATCGCATTTGGAGCGATTCCTGTTCTGCGCAGTATTTACCATTCCGCTGATGCTGCATATGATCCCGGGAGTGCATATCCACTGGCTGATGAATCCCTATGTGCAGATTGCATTAACGCTGCCTGTATTCATTACAGGGATGGATTTTTTTGGAAGAAGCGCCATCCACAGTGTAATGAAAGGCATTCCCAATATGAATGTGCTGATTACCATCGGCGCCGTTGCTTCTTTTGTTTACAGCCTCTACGGAACATTCACGGGCCAGGCCGCAGAGTATATGTTTTATGAAACAACCGCCACCATCCTTACCCTGGTATTCCTGGGAAACTGGCTGGAAGACAAATCCGTTGAAACCACGCAGGCCTCCCTGCGGAAACTGGTGAGTTCGCAAAAGACCATGGCCAACATGATTGCCTACGATGATCAGCACCAGGAACATATTTTCCCGGTGGAAAGCAGTACGTTGAAAACAGGCGACCTGATCCTCATTAAATCGGGAGAAGCGATTCCCATGGATTGTAAGATCTTATCGGGCGAAATTTCTGTGAACGAATCGATTGTAACCGGAGAATTCATTCCGGTAGATAAAACCATAAAAGACCAGCTCATTGGCGGAAGTATTGCCGTAAGCGGATCTGTGAAAGCCTATGTTACCGCGGTTGGCCCCGACAGTGTGCTGGGTAATATCCTGCAACTTGTTAAAAATGCACAAACCGAAAAACCACCTGTTCAACAACTGGCAGATAAGATCAGTGCCGTATTTGTTCCGGTAGTAGTAGGCATTTCCTTACTAACACTGCTCCTGAACTATACGCTTGCCGGTCAGGATTTCACCCATAGCCTCATGAGGGCCATTGCGGTGCTGGTGATTGCCTGCCCCTGCGCCATGGGACTGGCCACTCCGGCAGCCATTGCGGTTGGATTGGGAAGGGCTGCAAGAAACGGGGTGCTGTTTAAGAATACCAGGAGCCTTGAATTATTCAAAGACATCAAACAAGTGGTATTTGATAAAACCGGAACACTCACCACCGGACAGTTCGCCATTGCATCCGCAGGGCTTACAGCCGAAGGTGAAAGCGTTGGCATGGATGAAGTAAAACGCATTGCCTATTCGCTGGAAAAATATTCCAACCATCCCCTGGCCAAAACCATTGCCAAAGAATGGAAAACCGGTCAGGATATCCGTTTTACGGCAGTGGAGGAAGTGAAAGGATTTGGCATGAAAGGAACCGACCGCGATGGCAATGAATACATTATTGGTTCCTATAAGGCAGCTGAGCAACTGATTAAAGACAGAACGCACAATATTTATATTCTCCGGAACAATGAATTGCTGGGCTGGGTAGACCTGGCCGACCAGGTAAGGCCGGAGGCTGCCACCCTGGTCCAGTACCTGAACAGCAGAGGCATCAGCACCATACTGCTGAGTGGGGACAGAAGGGAAAGTTGTGAATTGCTGGCGAAGCAACTTCATATCAGCGAAGTATATGCCGAACAGTCGCCTGCAGAAAAACTGGAACGCATAGCAGCCTTAACCGCCGCGAACCCTACAGTGATGGTGGGCGATGGCATTAATGATGCGCCTGCACTGGCCAAGGCCACGGTAGGTATTTCACTGAGCGAAGCCTCACAGGTAGCTATGCAAAGTGCAGAAGTGGTATTGATGAACAACGGGCTCAAACACCTGCCACTGGCATTGGGACTGGGCAAACATACCTACCTGACCATTCAGCAGAATTTATTCTGGGCATTGTTCTATAATGTACTGGCCATTCCTGTTGCAGCAATGGGCATGCTGAGCCCGGCCTTTAGCGCACTGGCCATGGGATTAAGCGATGTAGTATTGGCCATCAACTCTGTAAGGCTTAATTTCAAGAAAGTTGCATAAGTCTTTGCCCACACCAAAAGAAATATTAAAAAAATACTGGAAACACGATTCATTCCGGCCCCTGCAGGAAGAAATCATCCGGTCTGTATTGTCGGGCAACGACACACTGGCGCTGTTGCCGACAGGCGGCGGGAAATCGATTTGTTTTCAGGTACCCGGCATCATGCTGGATGGCCTTTGCCTGGTCATTAGTCCGCTGATTGCTCTGATGCGCGATCAGGTAGACGCCTTGAACAACAAGGGAATTCCTGCAGCAGCCTTACACAGCGGCCTGAGTTATTATGAAGTAAAAAAATTATTGCTGGATGCGGCCGACGGGGCATTCAAATTTTTATACTGTTCGCCAGAACGGCTGGAAAGCAGGCTTTTTATGGATTATATGCCGGTGTTGCCGGTGAGCCTGCTGGTCATCGATGAGGCACACTGCATTTCTCAGTGGGGATACGATTTCAGGCCACCCTATTTACGAATCGCCGCTACCCGAAAACAGCTTCCGGATATTCCACTGATTGCACTGACTGCTTCGGCAACACCGCTGGTGCAGGAAGACATTGTGCAGAAACTGGAACTGAAAAAAACAGCCGTATTCCGGCAATCCTTTGAAAGGCCTAATTTATCCTACAGCAATTTTCAGGTAGCAAGCAAACTCAATAAAATTCTCGACATACTGAACAAAGTACCGGGCAGCAGTATTGTGTACTGCAATAACAGAAAACAAACTAAAAAAATTGCAGAGGCATTGTTGTTACAGGGCATTGCGGCGGATTATTACCATGCAGGGCTGGCGCAGCCGGTCCGGGAAATGAAGCAGCAGGCCTGGATCCAGAATAAGATCCGTACTATGGTATGTACCAATGCATTTGGTATGGGCATCGACAAACCGGATGTACGGGTGGTGATCCATCATGATGTAACGGAATGCCTGGAGAACTATTACCAGGAAGCAGGAAGGGCCGGAAGAGACGGCAAAAAAGCCTATGCTGTTTTATTGTATCAGCAAAAAGACCTGAATGACCTGGTAGCGAATACCGCTAAAAAATTCCCTTCCATCAAACTGATCAAACAGGTGTACCAGGCTATTGCAGATTATCTCCAGATTCCGGTTGGAAATGGGGAAGGCATCTACTACGATTTTGACCTTGCTGCATTCACCAGGCATTTTAAACTGGAAAGCCTGCTGGTCATCAATGTCCTGAAAGTGCTGGAACAGGAAGACCATATCAGTTTTGCTGAAAATATTTTTCTGCCAACACAGCTTAGTTTCACTGTAGACAGGGAGGGATTGAATTTGTTTGAAAAAGAATATCCCGATCTGGAACCGGTGATCAAATCGTTGCTGAGAACCTATGAAGGCATCATCGACAACCGGGTTTCCGTATACGAACAACAAGTAGGAAAAATCTGCAGGCGCAAGGCGGATGAGATTACCACAGCATTTAAGGAATTGGCTAAACATGGCATCGTTGAGTATCTTCCTAAAAAAGAAACGCCCCAGATTCAGTTTCTGTTGAACCGGGCGCCGGCGGAATACCTCGTCATACACCAGGATGCCTACCTGCAACGAAAAAAATTATACGAGGAAAGGATCAACACCATTCTTCAGTACACAAAGGAACTTACCGGCTGCAGAAGCCGTTTCATCTCCAATTATTTTGGAGACCAGTCTACCAAAACCTGTGGTATCTGCGACAATTGCCTGAATGCAAAAAAGAAACCGCTAACTCCGGAAGAATTAACAAGGCTGGAAGAAGAACTGAAAAAAATCGCGACCAAACCACTGGCGCTGGAAGAACTATTGCTTTCCTTCAAACAGTTGAGCGAAGAAAAAATCTGGGCCGCATTGGACTTCCTGCAATCGGAAGAGAAAATCAGGATCAGCGAAACCCGCCAAATTTGGTGGATCGGGTAATCCTGCAGGCCGGATCAATACGATCTTCTGCTTCGCCCCGAACTCCTGCCGCCCAGTCCCAGCGCACCTAAGAGGCTGCGCGTAATAATTGCAGCGGCCGTTCTGCCTGCCTGCTTTACTACGGGATTGTCGAAAAAACTTTCCGCTTTTTCGGCGGGTTTGGAGGAAGTTTTTTCTGTTTCTGCTATATGTTCACTGGCCACTTCCAGTTTGGCCGTGAGTATTTCATAGGCGCTTTCACTGTCAATCACCTGGTTGTATTTGGAAGCCAGTTTGCTTTTGGCAACACTGGCATCAATCTCAGCATCCGTTAATACGTCCATTCTGCTTCTGGGAGAACAGAGCATGGTATGAACCAATGGTGTTGGAATACCTTTTTCGTTGAGCATTGTTACCAGGGCTTCCCCAATACCCAGTTGGGTGAGCAGGGCGTCAATATCATAAAACGGTGTTTCAGGAAAATTCTCCGCAGCCTGTTTAATCGTTTTACGATCCGCAGCAGTAAAGGCGCGCAGTGCATGCTGAATCTTCATCCCCAACTGTCCAAGAATAGAAGCCGGTATATCCTGCGGGTTCTGCGTACAAAAAAAGATACCGATCCCTTTGGAACGGATCAGTTTGATCACTGTTTCCAGTTGTTGCAACAGGGCATCGGAGGCTTCCTGGAAAATCAGGTGTGCTTCATCAATGAACAACACCAGTTTGGGTTTATCCAGGTCACCTTCTTCCGGGCTGCCGGCATACAATTCTGCCAGCAACTGTAACATAAAAGTGGAGAACAACTTGGGCTTGTCCTGCATATCGGTTACCCGCAGAATATTGATCATACCCCTGCCATCATCGCTAATACGCATCAGGTCGTCCATCTCAAAACTTTTTTCACCAAAAAAAATATCGGCGCCCTGTTGCTGCAACTCAATCACTTTACGCAGGATGGTGCCGGTAGAAGTGGTGGAAATTTTACCATAGGTTTTTTCAATCTCCGCCTTTCCTTCTGCGCCTATGTACTGTAATACTTTAATGAAATCTTTCAGATCCAGTAAAGGAAGCAGGTTATCATCGCAATATTTAAAGATGAGGGAAACCAGGCCACCCTGGGTATCATTCAGGCCAAGGATCTTGCTCAGCAATACCGGGCCAAATTCACTGACGGTAGCCCTTAACTGAACGCCCTTGCCGCCGTTCAGGGTCATCAGTTCTGCCGGGTAAGCTTCCGGGACCCATTGCACGCCTGTTTTAGCCGCCCGTTCATTGATCTTATCATTGGCAACACCTGCCGCTGCTATGCCGCTCAAATCGCCCTTAATGTCCATCAGCAACACCGGTACGCTGTTATCGCTGAGGCATTCACTGAGTACCTGCAGGGTTTTGGTTTTACCGGTTCCGGTAGCGCCTGCAATGAGCCCGTGGCGGTTCATGGTTTTCAACGGAAGGTATACTGCTGCATCCGGTACCACTTCCCCATCCAGTATACCCACACCTATTTTCACCTTCTCTCCCTTAAAACTGTATCCTGTATTTACTGCTTCTGCAAATGCGGACTGATTGGCCATGTGTTGTTTATTTACTGCAAAATAACAAATGATCCACGAATTACATCCGCTAAAATGAGGCAGGTGCATGCTGCTGTAATTGCCTCAATCAGGTTAACTTTACGGCATGAAAAAATGGTTCATCCTTGCTGCACTTACGGCTGGTGTAGCGGGAGCAATTTCTTTTACCACGATTGCTCCGATCAAAACAAAAGCCGCCCTGGGCGAGCAACTGTTCAACGAAAAAATATTGTCGAAGGATTCATCGGTCAGCTGTGCAAGCTGTCATATTCCTTCCCGCGGATTTGCAGACAGTGCGGCCTTCAGTATCGGCATTGGCGGAACACCCACCACCCGCAACACGCCTTCTGTACTCAACATGAAACACCGGCCTTATTTTTTCTGGGACGGGAGAGCGGGCTCGCTGGAACAACAGGCTTTGATGCCGATTGCCAACAAAGACGAAATGGGTTTACCGGTTGCAGAAGCGGTGCAGCGCCTGCGGGCAAGCAAAACCTACCGGAACCTGTTCACGAAAATATTCGGCAGCCTCCCCACTGCAAAAAATTTATCAGCAGCGCTGGCCGCCTACGAAAAAACACTGGAGACCGACGACAGCAAATTTGACCTGTCTTTTGATGAAGAGTTTCCGCTAACCGAATCTGAAGAAAGAGGACGAGTCCTGTTTGTGGGAGAAAAGGCCAAATGTTTCGATTGCCATATGGGGCCCGACTTTACGAACGACGATTTCAAAAACATTGGCCTGTACAATGGAACAACACTCAAAGATGCCGGCCGATACAATATCTCCCGCAGGAAGGAAGACCTGGGTAAGTTCAAAACACCGGGATTAAGGAATGTGGCCATCACTGCACCTTATATGCACAACGGCCGGTTTAAAACACTGGAAGAAGTGGTGGATTATTATAATAACCCCAAGGCCTTTGTTCAGCATCCGGTGAACATAGACGAAAGCCTCCAAAAGCCGCTGGGACTAACGCCCGGTGAAAAAACCGACCTGGTGAACTTTCTGAAAACTTTGACTGATAAGCGTTTTGCCGGAAAAACGGACTGATTATTTTAACAAAAGATTGGAAAGGGTTGTTTGTAAATTGCAGTTAGTTTATCTTTAATACAAACACTTAAATGATGGAAGACAAGAAACAGTACAAAATTCTGCTTTGTGAGGACGATGCCAACCTGGGCATGGTTTTAAAAAATTACCTGGAGCTGAATGATTATGATATCACCCTCGAAAGAGACGGTAAATTAGGGCTGGCTGCTTTTCAACGAGAGAAATTCGACATCTGCCTGTTAGACGTAATGATGCCCAATATGGACGGATTTACCCTGGCAGAAGAAATCAGGGATATTGACCCCGATGTGCCTTTGTTCTTCCTGAGTGCCAAAACCATGAAAGAAGATATCATCCAGGGTTATAAACTGGGAGCGGATGATTATATCACCAAACCTTTCGACAGCGAAGTGTTGCTGCTCAAAATAAAAGCCATTCTGAAAAGAAACGAAGAAGAAAACAGGATCAACGACAATGTTGAGTTTGACCTGGCTTCCTATCATTTTAACCCCAAACTGCGCGAGCTGAAAAAAGGAGATGCGGTGCAAACCCTTTCTCCCAAAGAGAATGAATTACTGAAGATGCTGGCCGAACACAAGAACGATTTGTTACCGCGCGAAAGAGCCCTGAAGAAAATCTGGGGCAGCGATACGTATTTCAACGGAAGAAGCATGGACGTATATATTGCCAAGCTCCGCAAATACCTGAAAGAAGATCCGGCTATTGAAATTGTGAACATTCACGGAAACGGCTTCAGGCTGGTAGCGCCTTAGCCCTTAACTGAATAATTCTCCTCCGGCACCCTTCTGCATTGCAACCCCAAGATGATTGTAGGCTTTCAAAGTAGCTTCCCTTCCTCTTGGGGTTCTTTGCAAAAATCCTTCCTGTATCAGGAATGGTTCATATACTTCTTCAATCGTGCCTGATTCTTCCCCTACTGCTGTGGCAATAGTGGTAATACCCACAGGGCCTCCCTTAAATTTATTGATAATGGTTGCCAGAATACGGTTGTCCATTTCGTCCAGGCCATGCGCATCCACATTCAACGCTTTCAACGCATGTTGCGTAATGCCCAGATCAATCTGTCCGTCGTTCAGCACCTGTGCAAAATCGCGTACCCGGCGCAGCAGGCCATTGGCAATACGCGGCGTTCCCCTGCTCCTGCGTGCAATTTCTGCGGCTGCATCGGCTGTGATGGTGGTTTGCAGAATGGCTGCGCTTCTTTCAATGATTTTCTGCAGTACGGAAGCATTGTAATACTCCAGCCTCGACTTAATGCCAAATCTCGATAGCAAAGGAGCTGTCAGCAACCCGCTCCTGGTGGTTGCGCCCACCAGGGTAAAAGGGTTCAGGTTAATCTGAACACTTCTTGCATTGGGCCCGGAATCGATCATGATATCGATCTTAAAATCCTCCATGGCAGCATAGAGGTATTCTTCCACTACGGTACTTAACCGGTGAATTTCATCTATGAACAACACATCGTTGGGCTGCAGGTTGGTCAGCAAACCGGCAAGGTCACCGGGTTTTTCGATCACCGGACCGGAGGTTTCCCTGATATTCACCCCCAGTTCATTGGCAACAATACGGCTCAGGGTGGTTTTACCCAGTCCCGGAGGTCCGTGAAACAGGATATGGTCCAGGGCTTCTCCCCTTAATTTGGCTGCCTTAATAAATATGATCAGGTTCTCGATCAGTTGGGGCTGACCGGAAAAATCATCTATTTCTTGAGGACGTATGCTGTTCTCAAACTCCTTATCGGCCGGGTTGAGGTTGCTGCTATCACTATTCAGGTTGTTGTTCGGCATAACTTATCGAAATTACAAAAAATGCAGTGCTATCTTTATATAAATTTCAGTTATGCAGCAGAGAAAAGCCTTGTTACTGGGAGCTACCGGGCTAACCGGCAGCCTATTACTCCCCCGCCTGCTGGAATCTGATCTCTACAGCAGCGTTACCATTTACGTAAGAAAGCCTACCGGCCTCAGCCATCCCAAACTGATAGAGGAGGTCATTGACTACGATACCATCGATACCGCAGCGGAAGTGGACGACGTGTATTGTTGTTTGGGCACCACTATCCGGATTGCCAAAACCCGGGAAGCATTTACCAAAGTAGACCTGCACTATCCTGTTAAAATAGCAAGGCTTCAGCTGGATGCAGGCAGCAAGCGTTTCATGGTCATCAGCGCCATGGGTGCAAACCCACGGTCAATGATTTTTTACAACAGAACCAAAGGGCTGATGGAAGAAGCTTTGCAGCGGATGGATTATCCTTCCCTGTATATTTTCAGGCCCTCCTTTATAACAGGCAACAGAACGGAAAAAAGAGCCGGTGAAAAAGCGGCCATCCGGATTGCACAGTGGATCAACCCATTACTGGTGGGTCCGCTCAGGAACTATGCATCCGTGAAAGCCACCGCCATAGCGGATTGTATGCTGCACCATGCATCCGAAGGAAAGTCCGGCAATCATTGTATCCTTTCGGGGTCCATCAGGAATTTTGAATAATCATACTGCATATTGTATGAGTTGCAGCACCAGGTCGGGATCCGGGCAGTTGCGCAGGTAATGATCTGTGTCTGGCAATGAAAAAACCGGCTTCTGCTGTACACCGTCCGGTGCCCGGCATAACCGCCTATCCCAAATTTCGCTTCCTGCCGGGCGAGTAGTCCTGATACAAATTCTGAAAAACGCCCGGTATCCTCTATGACTTCGCCAGTCAACCCTGTATTGGCTTCCGTAAAATCCATTTTCAGCATCCGCCGGGTTTTCGGATTGAAAGACACCACGGGATGTATGGCAGTTGCCGGCAGTGATTTTAACCATTCTTTGAATTCTGTTGTGTTCATCAAAGCTGCGTTCTATCTTTAAGGTTACGCAAAATTAACTATATGAACAGAATTCTATTAGCAATTGTATTGATCAGTTGCAGTTTACTGTCCGCAGCGCAAACCACCCCTTTGTGGATGCGTTACCCGGCTATTTCCCCGGACGGGCAGACCATTGTATTCAGTTACAAAGGAGACCTGTATACGGTACCGGCTTCGGGAGGCACAGCCATTCCGCTGACCATGCACGAAGCGCAGGATTATTATCCGGTATGGAGCCACGATGGAAAAACCATCGCATTCGCTTCCGACCGTTATGGCAACTTTGATGTATTTACCATTCCGGCCACCGGAGGAACGGCCACCAGGCTTACCTTTCATAGTGCAGCGGATTATCCATATGATTTTTCACCCGACAACAAGCAGGTGATTTTTGGCAGCGGCAGACAGATCAGCAACAACAATATTCGCTTTTACAGTCCCCGGTTGTTCCTGAACCTCTACAGTGTTTCCGTAAAAGGCGGCAAACCATACCTGATGACGGAAACAGGGACGGAATATGCGCGCTACAACAGCAAAGGCACCCAGATTGTTTACCAGGACAGAAAAGGATTTGAAGATGCATTGAGAAAGCACCACACTTCTGCGGTTACCAGGGATATCTGGATCATGGATGTGAAGGAAGGCACCTATAAAAAAATCTCCGGCTTTGAAGGAGAAGACCGGGAGCCTGTTTTTGGCAACGATGATAAAACCGTTTATTACCTCAGCGAAAAGAATGGCGACCAGAACCTGTACAAACAAACAGCAGACGGGAATATGACCCGGCTAACCAATTTTAAACACCATCCGGTCAGGCATCTCTCCATCACCCAAAACAACGAGCTCTGCTTTAGCTGGAACGGTGAAATCTATACATTGAAAGAAGGCGGGCAGGCCAGAAAAGTAACCATCAGCATCAATGCTGATGCCCGTAATAATGCGGAGAAGATTATTCCGATCAACGGTGGTGCAACAGAATTTGCACTGGCGCCCAACGGAAAAGAAATTGCCTTTGTGTTTCGCGGAGAAGTATTTGTAACGAGTGTGGAAGGCGGTATTACCAAGCGAATCACCAATACGCCCCAGCAGGAACGAATGATCAGTTGGAGCCCGGACAGCAAGAAGATACTTTACGCGGCAGAACGCAATAACAACTGGGATATTTATCAAACAAGTGTTGTAAGAAAAGAGGAGCCTTATTTTTATACAGCCACCGTATTGAAAGAAGAAGCGCTGATTGCCACACCCGAAGAAGAGTTTAACGCCAAATATTCTCCGGATGGCAAACAGGTTGCCTATATAGCCGAACGGAATATTTTAAAAGTGTATACCCTGGCCGATCAGAAAACAAAAAACCTGTTGCCCGAAGGAAGGAACTACAGCTATGCAGATGGCGACTGGGATTATCAGTGGAGCCCCGACAGCAAATGGCTGATTTCCATAGACCAGGAAGGAACCTGGCAATACGGCAACCTGGCCATGATAAAGGCCGACGGAACCGGCGGCATTCAAAAACCCATCGAATCCGGCTTTGGTCAGTTCAACATCAAGTGGGCAGCAGACGGAAAAGCCATCACCTGGGTTAACCCACGTGAAGGGAGAAAATCCATTGCATTACAGGGAGACGTGGAGCTGGATATTTATGCCGGCTTCCTGGATAAAGACCTGTATGATCGCATGCGCCTGAACAAGGAAGATTTTGCATTGCTGAAAGAAAAAGAAGAAAAGGAAAAGAAAGCAGATACCACCAAGGGCAAGAAGGACTCACTGGCCAAAGCCAGTTTCGTACCCGATCTGAAAGGATTTGAAGACAGGGTGATCCGCCTCACCATCAACAGTTCTTCCATAGCCGACTATTACGTAAACAGTGATGCCAGCAAAGTATTCTATCTGACTGCTTTCGAAAAAGGATATGATTTATGGGTAACAGAACCCCGTACCAGGGAAACCAGGATTCTGGCCAAACTGAGCGGTTCACCGAGCGGAATCGAACCAAGTAAGGATGGCAAGTCGCTGTTTCTCGTTAACAACGGCAGCCTCATTAAGGTGGATGCAGAGAGTGGCAAAATTACACCGGTTGGCATCAGCGGCGAAATGGTATTGAATGCCGCCGCCGAAAGAGCCTACATTTTTGAACATGCCTGGAGACAGGTAAAGAAAAAATTCTACGACCCTGCCATTCATGGAATTGACTGGGAGATGTACAAAAACAATTATGTCCGGTTCCTGCCGCATATCAACAACAACTACGATTTCCAGGAATTACTGAGCGAATTACTTGGAGAGTTGAATGCATCCCATACAGGTGGAAGATACAATGCTTCCGCACAGGGTGGGGATGTTACGGCTGCATTGGGCCTCCTGTACGATGAAACCTTTACCGGAAATGGATTGAAGATTACAGAAGTCATTGCCGGCGGACCTTTCGACAAGGCCGGCAGCAAAATAAAAGCCGGTCAGATCATCGAAAAAATTGATGGAGAAACCATCAGCAACGATGTAGACTGGGCCAGTTTGCTCAATAGAAAAGCTGGCAAGAATGTATTATTGAATCTCTATGATCCTGCTGCAGGTACACGCCCGGAAGAAACCGTGAAACCGATTACTGCAGGCGCTGAGTCTAACCTGATGTACAAACGCTGGGTAAACAAAATGAGAAAACTCACCGATGAACTCAGTGGCGGAAAAGTGGGTTATGTGCATGTTCGTTCCATGGACGACGGAAGTTTCAGAACCGTGCTGGATGACGTAATGGGCAAAAACCTGAAGAAGGAAGCCCTGATTGTAGATACCCGTTTCAACGGCGGCGGATGGTTGCACGACGACCTCAATACGTTCCTGAGCGGCAAAAGATATCTGGACTTTGCACCACAGGGCCACCGTGTATCCGCAGGAGAGCCGGCGAACAGATGGCAGAAACCAAGCATTGTACTGATGAGCGAGAGCAATTACAGTGATGCCTTTATCTTCCCTTACATCTATAAGCAGAATGGCGTTGGCAAACTGGTGGGTATGCCTGTTGCCGGAACCGGAACTGCCGTATGGTGGGAAGGTCAGATAGACCCGAGCATCGTATTCGGTATCCCCATGATTGCCACCATCGGTAAGGAAAACAGGCCTACAGAAAACCTGCAGGTAGAGCCTGATATCAAAGTAACGCTTCCATACGAAGCATTGATCAATGGTAAAGACACACAACTGGAAGCAGCAGTGAAAGAAATGCTGAAAACCATTAAAAAATAAGTACAAATGATCTTGTAACAGGATCATTATTGAACCGATCCTATAAAAAATCCCGGTCACTTATCATGACCGGGATTTTTTTGCATATCTCTATCTCTGCTTACCTCAATATTCCTTTAGGAACCGCTTTCCCCAACAGATACTTATAAATGAATTTGGTTTTCAGGTTCTCGAAGTGATTGCTGCGCTCCCGCAGGTTTCTCCAGCCATGTCTTCCACCGGGATAAAGCATGAATTCAAAATCCTTTCCTTTGTCCTGTAAAGCGCCAATCAGCTGTATGCTGTTCTGCATATGCACATTGTCGTCCATGGTCCCATGCACGATCTGCAACATACCCTTGTATTTATCAACATAACTCAATACGCTGCTGGTCTTGTAGCCTTCCGGGTTTTCTGCAGGGGTATCCATGAATTTTTCCGTGTAATGACTGTCGTACAAACGCCAGTCTACCACAGAACCTCCTGCCATTCCGTGTGTAAACACGGAAGACCCATAGGTCAACGCATAGGCGCTCATGTATCCGCCATAGCTGAATCCGGTGATGGCAATCTTAGCAGGATCCGCATATCCTTTCTCAATAAACCATTTAGCCATTGCCATATAATCCTTCATTTCCCAGTAGCCCAGGTTGCGGTGCATATAGTTCACACCCACTTTCCCAAAATGTCCGCTGGCCCTGTGATCAAACGCCACCTGGATCACTCCTTCTTCTGCATAAAACTGCCTGTTGGCATTCCAGTTCCATCCATCCCATACCGTTCCGGCATTGGGGCCTCCGTAAATGCTCACCAGCATCGGGTATTTTTTGTTGGGGTCCATATTGGCCGGCCAGGTCACTACAGCAGGCAGCTCAAATAAACCATCTTCGCTTTTGATGCGGATCAATTCTGTTTTTGCCAGTGCATACTGATCCATTGCACTACCCTTTGCATCCCCCAGTTGCCTGATCAGTTTTCCCTTTGTATCCAGTAAACTCATTTTAGCAGGGGTGCCGGTATTGCTATACGTGGTGATAAAATATTTTCCATTGGGAGAAAGACTAACGGAACTGTGGTTAAACTCGCCAAAGCTCAGGCGCTTCAGGTCGCTACCGTTGAGCTTTACGCTGTAGAGATCAATTCTTGCAGTGTTCTCTTTGCCTCTTGCCGTAAAATAAACCATGCTGTTCTTTTCATCGATCAGCAGTGTACTCAACACCGTAAAATTGCCGGAAGTAATGGCGTTGATCAGTGTGCCGTCGTTGTTGTGCAGGTAGAGGTGGTTCCAGCCGGTTTTATCGCTTTCCAGGATGAACGCCGGCCTGGATTGCAAGAATGTAAATCTGCCGCCAGCCTTGTCTTCCAGGTCTACCCAGGTTTTCTGTTGTTCTTCATACATGATTTTTTTGGCGCCGGTAGCAGGGTTTACATCAAAAATCTTTAAGTGATCCTGCCCCCTGTTAATCCATTGCACCAGCAGGGTACTGCCATCATTGCGCCAAACAGGCCAGCCGAAATACTGATCATCCTTTTCGTTGAAATCGGACCAGGTAGTGTTGCCTCCGTCTGCAGCAACAAATCCCAGTTTCACCTCCGGATTCTTATCTCCGGATTTTGGATAGCGGGTTTCTTCCACAAATCCATGCTGACCATCGCTGTTGTAGATCGGGAACATCGGAACCATGCTTTCGTCAAAATGCATATAGGCCAGTTGCCTGCTGTTGGGATTCCACCAGAATGCACGAAAACGGGTAGCACGTCCAAAGATCTCTTCCCAGTATACCCAACTGGCATAACCATTCAGTGTGGTACTGCTGCCATCATGGGTTAACCGGGTTTCCTTATCAGTAACCAGGTTATAGGTATAAAGATCATTGTTACGGGTAAAGGCAATGTACACACTGTCGGGAGAGAAAGTAGGATTGAGTTCCCCGGCCTTATCAAAAGTGATCTGTTTTTCAACAGAGCCGTTTTTATAAAACAGGTCATTGTTTTTAACAGAAACCGATTTAACTGGAGGAACGGCGCCTTTCATCTGTTCGGCAGTTGCTTCTGTAAGCTTTCCCGATTTCACCTCCATCACATAATCCTTTGCAGCGGAGTCCGGATGAATCTTTTGTTTCAGGATTACTTTTTCGTCGTCCAGCCACTTGAGCACAACCGGTAAATCATTTTTAAAATTGGCCGGAAGCCTGTTGGCTAACAGGTCGGCAGTCTCTATTTTTTTGGTCTGCGCCTGTACACCCGATACCGTTGCCAGCATCGCAACACCTAAGAGGAATTTATTCATACACAAAATTTTGGAGCATGAATATACCAATTAACCGATGATAAAACTTAGAATGCCTCGTGCAGCCGCAGGTAATAGGCGCCGCCGGAAGTGCTGTTGCGGGCATAATCCACCCTTACAAACATCCGGTTCTTCTTATTCACCAAAAAACGAAGCCCAAGCCCGCCGGCATATCGCGTTTGATCTAATTGATATCGGCTGATCGACTGATCCACTACCCCTGCAGACGCAAACGCAGCGCCATAAACCCATCTCCAGATATGATAGCGGAACTCTGCCTGCGCAGCAGTATAAGACTGATCGCGGTATCTTCCGGTAAAATAGCCCCGCATCAGCAAAGCGCCGCCCATCCTGGGCATTTCGCGAAGCGGGATATTTCCGGTACTGTTTTGTGTGGCAAACTGGAAAGCAAGCGTGTTCTCTTTACCCAGCGGATAATATTTACGCAGGTCAACAAACCATGTATCAAATTCATACTGGTCTCCGCTGATGGGAAAACTGTGTGTAAAATATACTTCCGCAAAACTCCCCTTGCGGGCGCTGAACGGATAATCCCGGCCTTCGTACAATACTGCAGGCCCCAAACCCAGTGATTTGCTGCCCAGGATGCCCGGTACTGCCGCACTCACCGGGTCGAGGGGCTTGTCTACATTTACATTGTATGTATTGCTGTAATCCAGCTTCAGGCCTACGTACCACTGATTCCTCAGCAGGCGGTATGTTCTGCTTTCCAGGAAGATTCTGCTGTAATCCTGCGAATAATAATTGTTTTCCGGAAGGGTTTGATTCCCCAATCCCCAGAAGCGGTCGGAGAAAGTGGTATACCCGGCAGAACCTCTGAATACAAAACGTTCTCCCTTCGAAAAAACCTGCCAGGAGCCTTTCATTTCAAACTGTCCTTTGGTGCTGTAGGTTAACTGGCCATGCATATACGATCCGCGCGCCTCAGACTGGTCGCGTTTTTCTTTGGCATTGAAAAAATATTCCAGCGCTCCGCCAAACCGCACCCCTGTTTCCGGAGAGGAAGTAAGGATTGGGATCGGCACGATCTTCAGGTTCATCAACGGGAGAGAATCGGGGTTGATGAAATTACGGATCACCATTCTGGGAGACCTGGGTATACTGTCCCCGGCAGATGCCGTTAACGACAAACCAAGCGCGATGACGAGGGCGGATTTATATAACGACATTGATCATTTTTCCTTTTACGAATATGAATTTTTTCAGCGGTTTGCCATCCATCCATTTCTGAACAAGCATATTGGCCAGTACAGTCTCCTGCACCGATTCCTGACTTGCATCCAGCGGAAGATGGATATTGGTTCTTACTTTACCGTTAATACTTACCGGATATTCCTTGGAAGACTCTGCAACATAATCTGCATTGAACGCCGGGAAAGTGGCATCCAGTATGGAGCCCGAATGACCCAGCGCCTGCCAGAGTTCTTCGCTGATATGCGGCGCGTAAGGGGCAAGCAGGATCAGTAATTGCTCCAGGATTTCTTTCTTATTACACTTCAGGTCGCTCAACTCGTTCACACAAATCATAAAGGTACTCACCGCGGTATTGAAGCTGTATCGTTCCGTATCATCTTCAATTTTCTTAATAGTGCGGTGCAATACTTTCAGTTCTGCTGCTGTGGCTTTCTCTTCATTCCACTGTTTTCCTTTTACTTCATCGTAGAACAAACGCCAGAGTTTTTTCAGGAAACGGTGAACCCCTTCAATCCCTTTGGTATCCCAGGGTTTGCTTTGTTCAACGGGGCCCAGGAACATTTCGTACATCCGGAATGTATCTGCGCCGAATTTCTCCACCAATATGTCCGGGTTAACCGTATTGAACTTAGACTTCGACATTTTCTCCACTTCTGCACCGCAGATGTATTTGCCGTTTTCCAGTACAAACTCCGCATGGGCATGTTCGCCATTGCGCCATTGTTTAAAGGCTTCCAGATCCAGTTCGTACCCGTCTACAAAATTGACGTCTACATGTATCGGGTGTGTATCGTATTGATCTGTCAGGCCTGCAGAAATGAACAGGTTACTGTTGTTTTTATCGCGATATACAAAACGGCTGCTTCCCTGGATCATTCCCTGGTTGAGCAGTTTGCGGAAAGGCTCATCAAAACCGATATGCCCCAGATCATAGAGGGCTTTTGTCCACATCCGGCTATAAAGCAAGTGCCCTACGGCATGCTCTGTACCTCCAATATAAAGGTCTACCTGGTTCCAGTAGTCGCTTACTTTTCTGTCACAGAAAGTGGAGCTGTTGTGCGGATCCATATAGCGCAGGAAATACCAGCTGCTGCCGGCATAACCGGGCATGGTATTGGTTTCCAGGCTACAATCTGTCCAGGCTTTGATATTGGCAAGCGGTCCCTCTCCTTCCGGACCGGGGCTGTAACTGTCTACCTCGGGCAACAACAACGGCAGTTCCTGCTCAGAAAGCGGATAGGCAATTCCGTCTTTCCATGTGATCGGGAAAGGCTCTCCCCAATAGCGCTGCCTGCTGAATGCAGCATCACGCATTTTATAATTCACTTTCTTTTTACCAATGCCCATTGCCGCCAGTTTATCAATCACGATTTCTATGGCATCACGCATGATCACCCCATTCAGGAAATCACTGTTGGTAAGCGGTACATCTTTGGTGGCATTGGCTTCCGTTCCGTTGTAATGTGCGCCAATGATATTGGTGATCGGAATATTAAAATGATTCGCAAATTTAAAGTCGCGGTCATCACCGCATGGAACAGCCATGATGGCGCCGGTTCCGTACCCGGCCAGTACATATTCCGAAATCCAGATCGGAATTTGTTTTCCGTTAAAAGGATTGATGGCATAAGCGCCTGTAAAGCAACCGGTGATTTTTTTCTCCGCCTGGCGTTCACGGTCGCTCCTGCTGTTTACATAAGCAATGTACGCTTCCACAGCGGCTTTCTGTTCTGCGGAACTGATTGGGGCAATCAGCTCATGCTCCGGTGCAACCACCATAAAATCCACTCCAAAAATGGTGTCGGGCCTGGTGGTATATACAGTAAGTTTGCGGTCAGCCTTTCCTTCAATGGCAAAATCAATTTCCGCACCATAGCTCTTACCAATCCAGTTGGTCTGCATTTCGCGCATAGCTTCGCTGAATTCAATCTGATCGAGCCCGCTGATCAGCCGGTCTGCATATTCTGTAATCCGGAGATACCATTGACGGAGCTTCTTCTTTACCACCGGATGCCCCCCGCGTTCACTTACCCCGTTGACCACTTCATCGTTGGCTAAAACAGTTCCCAGCGCCTCGCACCAGTTCACTTCGCCATGGCCGCAAAACGCCAGCCGGTAATGCATTAAAATATCCTGCTGCTCCTTTTCGGAGAATTGCTTCCATTCAGCGGCGGTAAATACCAGCTTATCGTTAGCAGGGCATACATACACGGCATTCCCTTCTTTTTCAAAACTGCTGATCAGCACATCAATGCTTTCCGCTTTCCGGGTATGCCGGTTAAAGAAAGCGCCGAATAATTGCAGGAAAATCCATTGGGTCCACTTATAGTATCCCGGCTCACAGGTTCTTACTTCCCGGCTCCAGTCGAAGCAGAACCCGATATTGTCGAGCTGCTTTCTGAAATTTTCTATATTTTGTACCGTACTTACGGCCGGATGAACCCCATGCTCTATTGCATATTGCTCGGCAGGCAACCCAAATGCATCATACCCCATCGGGTGTAACACATTGAATCCCCTGAGTCTTTTGAAACGGCTGAAAATATCAGAAGCAATATAGCCCAGCGGATGTCCTACGTGTAACCCCGCACCACTTGGATAAGGGAACATGTCCAGCACATAGAATTTAGGTTTATTGCTGTCATTGCTTACCTGGTAGGCATTGGTAGATTTCCAGTGCTCCTGCCATTTTTGTTCAATTGATCTGAATTGATAGTCCATGTTAGCGGCCTCCGAAAGAAATTTATGTTTGACGGGATGGGTATATTTACATTTCCTTAACGCCATGCTCCGTTGAATCTCCTAATTTCATTGGATAAATAAGCGTTTTAGTGGCTGCAAATGTAAGTCATTAGCCATCAAAACCCTACATTTGTGAACAGGCCGGCGTCAATTGACCATTGCTCCCCCGGTCAGACCTATAAACAGTAATCAACTCATGGCGGGAACAGGAAAATCTACATTGAAAAGAAGTAAGCCCAATTATATTTATACCATCGTGGGAGTTTCCCTGGTATTGCTGATCATGGGCATTATGGGCTGGTTCTTCCTGAATCTTAATTCGGTGGGGAACGCCTTTAAGGAAGACATTCGGCTTAGCGCCTACCTCCGTACCCTCAACAAGGACACCATTGGCCAGATTCAACAATTTATTGCCTCCAAGCCATATGCAAAAGACGTTGTATATGTAGATAAAAACAATGCACAGCAAATCTGGAACAAGGAAAACAACGAAGACTGGGCGAAAATTCTGGATGTAAACCCGCTTCCGGAGAGTATTGATTTTTACGCCAGGGCCGAATATGTAAATAAAGACAGCCTGGTAAAGATTTCCGGCGACCTTATGGCCGCCTATGGAAACCAGATCACGGATCTGCAATATCCCCAGACCCTGGTGAACAACCTTAATGAAAGGGCGTCCAAAATAGGGCTGATCTTTCTGGTGGTAGCCATTATTCTCAGCCTCATTGTAATATTCAGCATTGATAACACCATCCGCCTGGCCATGTTCAGCAACCGTTTCCTGATTAAAACCATGCAAATGGTGGGGGCTACCAGGGGGTTTATTGCCAAACCGCTGAATATCCGGGCGCTCATCAACGGGTTAATCAGTTCGGCCATTGCAATTGTGCTGCTCTTTACACTGATCGGCTGGGCCGAAAGCCAGTTCCCGCAGTTAAAAGCCATCCGGAACCTGGAGCACACCCTCCTCCTCTTCGGCGGACTGATTGTGCTGGGTGTCGGCATTTCCGTACTGAGTACCTACCGGAGCGTATTGAAATACCTCAAAATGAAACTGGACGAGCTATATTAATCTTTATCATATCCAATCATTCAATCTGTAAACGAAACTATAATGAGCAACGAAACCAATAAAGACACTTCTCTTTTTGCAAAAGAAAATTATACCTGGATGATCATTGGCGCCGTAATTATTGCGTTAGGCATGGTACTGATGAGCGGTGGTAAAAGTGCGGACCCCAATGTTTTTGACACCAATGAAGTATATGGCACTGTTCGCATCACTGTTGCACCTGCCCTGATTGTCTTGGGCTTACTGGTAGAAGTGTATGCCATTTTCAAAAAAAGCAGGAAAACAGCCTGATTCCGGGCAGCAACACCTTAATACGATATCTGGAGAAGCGGCACTAAAAGACCGCTTTTTTTTGTTCCGGGCATTCCGCTATAACCTTTATATTTAATTCCGAATTGTTCTTAATCCAATCACAGACATGACTATTTTTGAAGCCATTGTTATTGCTATTATTGAAGGAATCACCGAGTTTCTCCCTATCTCTTCCACAGGACATATGATCATTGCCAGTTCATTCATGGGAATTGCCAAAGATGATTTCACCAAACTGTTTGAAATTGCCATTCAGTTGGGAGCGATCCTTTCTGTAATAGTGCTGTACTTTAAAAAGTTCTTTCCGTTGAATCACTGGAAGTTTTATGTAAAGCTGTTGATTGCGGTTGTACCTGCGCTGGTGCTTGGATATATTTTCGATGACAAGATTGATGCACTACTGGAAAGCCCCTTAACTGTTTCCATCACCATGTTAGTGGGTGGCTTTATCCTGATCTTTATCGATTCCCTGTTTAAAACGCATACCATCGAAAAAGAAGAAGACATTAGTTATACCAGGGCCTTTGTAATTGGTATCTGGCAGTGTATTGCCATGATTCCGGGTATCAGCAGAAGCGCCTCCAGCATTATCGGAGGTATGCAGCAGAAACTAACCAGGAGCCTTGCCGCTGAATTCTCTTTTTTTCTTGCAGTACCTACCATGGCTGCTGCAACCGGTTATAAATTACTCAAAGCATTCAAAGAAACCCCTGAACTCTTAACTACCAAAAGCAACCTGGTACTGCTGGGCGTTGGCAATGTAGTGGCATTCATTGTTGCCATGCTGGCTATCCGCTTCTTTATCGGCTTTTTACAAAAGCACGGATTCCGCTTTTTTGGCTGGTACAGAGTGGTGGTGGGGCTGATCCTGCTCACACTGATTTATACCGGACATTTAAAGTAAATTCCTCCAATGAAAACCGCCAGCAAAAAAGTCATTAACGGATGGGCCATGTACGACTGGGCTAACAGCGCTTACAACCTGGTCATTACATCCACTATCTTCCCGGCCTATTACGAAGCCGTTACCGGAGACGGGGACGAAAATACCCCCGTAGATACTGTTATACTTTTTGGAAGGTCGTTTGTAAATACATCCCTGTACAATTATGCACTGTCGGTTGCCTTTATCCTGGTGGCCCTCAGCTCTCCTATTCTTTCTTCCATTGCAGACTACAAGGGCAACAAGAAAAAGTTCCTGTTTTTCTTCTGCACCATAGGAAGCCTCGCCTGCTCTTCCATGTACTTTTTCGATAAGCATAATCTGCTGTTTGGGTTGCTCTGCCTGGTATTCGCCTGCATCGGATTCTGGAACAGCCTTGTGTTTTACAATTCATTTCTCCCCGAAATTGCCGCACCCGAAGACCGGGACCGGGTCAGCGCCAAAGGATATGCCATGGGCTATACCGGCAGTATGATTTTACAGATCATCTGTTTTGTGTTTGTGCTGTCCCCGGACAGTTTTGGCATTACGGTAGGTAAAGCCTCCCAGATTTCTTTCCTGCTGGTAGGAATCTGGTGGTGGGGATTTGGACAGTTTGCCCTGAGAAGACTGCCCAATAGTATCCCAATCGGAAACGACAACAACACCAATATTTTCACCAAGGGATACAAGGAACTCAATAAGGTCTGGCAACAGGTAAAACATATGCCGGTACTGAAAAGGTTTCTGTTTGCTTTTTTCTTTTACAATATGGGCGTGCAAACCGTTATGCTGGTGGCAACGCTCTATGGAAAAAGCGAACTGAACATTCCTACCACCAACCTGATCATCGCCATCCTGATCATTCAACTGATTGCCATTCCGGGGGCATATGCCATTGCATTGCTTTCCAGGAAACAGGGCAATTTCAGGGCGCTGATGCTAACCGTATCGGTATGGATTATACTTTGTGTGATCGGCTATTACCTGCCCAGGAACGGAATTTTTCCTTTTTACGGACTGGCGGCGCTGGTTGGTTTTGTAATGGGCGGAATACAAGCGCTGAGCCGAAGCACCTATGCCAAACTGATGCCTGAAACAAGGGATACTACTTCTTTCTTCAGCTTCTACGATGTAACAGAAAAAATTTCTATTGTAATAGGTATGTTCTGCTTTGGCTATATCAACGAATTCACTGGCTCTCAGCGAAACGCAGTACTGGCGCTGGTGGTATTTTTTATACTGGGCCTGATCATATTGTATACCGCTGCTGTTCTTCAAAAAAAGATCTACAAACATGAAACTTTATAGCATCAATACCGGCTATTTTAAACTGGATGGCGGCGCCATGTTCGGCGTGGTTCCCAAAAGCCTCTGGAATAAACTCAACCCCGCAGATGAAAACAATCTCTGCAACTGGGCATTAAGAAGCCTGCTGATCCAAACCAACGACCGGCTGATCCTGGTAGATACGGGTATGGGTAATAAACAGGATGCCAAATTTTTCGGGCACTATTACCTGAATGGAAACGACACCCTCGATGGTTCGCTGGCCGCGCATGGCTTCAGCAGGAATGATATCACCGATGTATTTCATACCCACCTCCATTTTGATCATTGCGGAGGAACCATTGAAAGAGTGGGCGATCAGCTTGTTCCGGCCTTCCCCAATGCAAATTTCTGGAGCAACGCCAAACATTGGGAATGGGCCACCCGCCCCAACGACAGGGAAAAAGCTTCCTTTTTAAAAGAAAATATTATACCCATACAGGAGAGCGGCCGTTTAAAAATGGCAGGCACACCTCCTGCTGATTTTGACAGCAACAACTTACTGGGTTCCACCGATTTTGCCGACGGAATCCGCATCCGGTTTGTAAATGGTCATACCGGCGAAATGATGTTGCCACAGATTTCCTACAAAGGAAGAACCATTGTATATATGGCCGATCTCCTTCCCTCTGTTGCGCATATTCCCCTGCCCTATATTATGGGGTATGACATGTTTCCGCTGACCACACTGAAAGAAAAAAAATCTTTCCTGCAGGAAGCTGCCGAAAACGATTATGTTTTGTTTTTTGAACACGACCCGGTAAATGAATGCTGTACGGTTCAGCAAACAGAAAAGGGTATCCGGGTGAAAGATACCTTTCAACTGAACGCCCTTTAAAGCAATCCGGCTAACGGAAAGAAATCAGCGAGCTCATGGGATAACGGAGATTCTTGTATCCCATCATATCCACTTTAATACTGCCAATCACGATCGGGCTTTCTATACGAAGCGGAACATGGTTGGCATCATCGGTAACCCACACGGTCATTTTTTCGCCACCGGAAAAAATGGTTCCCTTTACCAGCAGTGGTTTGAACTTAATGGCCCTGAATTTTCCATACTTGGTTTTGATTTCCTCCTTACCCAGGTACTTGATATAGAGATTGTATATTTCATTATCGAGAAACATGGTAAAAGGGATCTTATCATCCATTTTGTATTTGGAAAAATCGATATTCCTAGCATAGTAAATAGAGCTTAACACATCCTGCACACAGGCAGGAACTTTTACAACACCCTTGGTTGTGATGGCGATATGCTGATCCTTATTGAAGGTTACATTCTCATTGATCTTGTATCCTCCTTCCTCCACGTTCCTTAAAAATTTAAGGGGTTGCAACGTGTTGGTATCTATAAAGGTTTCATACTTATCCCGCACTTTAAAAATCCAGTCGTAGCTGCTGTTGGATGTCCCTACCCCCGTTACATGATAAACCGGCTTATGCCCCAGCTTTTCCACTCCAACCGAAAAATTGGCCGTACCTGCATTTACATACAGGCCTATCACAGAATAGAAAACATTATAGCTTACGCTTTCGCCTTCCTGGAAAGCGGAGTTCCGGAGACCACAAAAATCATCCCCTGCAGAAAGAGAAATGGTTCCCGGCAAAATCAGTAACAGCAGTAATAATTTTTTCACTGTTTGATCATTTATTGTTTCTGAATATTCTCACACCCAATATAAACAAACTACCTGCAATAGCAGGCAGGATTAAGTTAATTAACCAGATTCCCGCAGCGGTTGCAATGATGCCTACCGAATTACTGCTCACCACCCCAAACAATAAGAGGCTTACCTTTCCCCTGAATCCCAGTTCTGCCAGTGCAATGGTAGGAACAATGGCCAGCACCAGAAACATAACGCCAACCAGGGCGGCTGCATCCAGCCAGTTCACCTGCACATGAAACATATCCAGCAATAAAACATACTGCACAATAAATACCAGATAGCGCTCAAAAGAGAGCAGGAGAATCCGGGTCAGTTCCTTCCAGTGGAAGTCTTCCAGTTTCTCCACAAAAAAACGGTTTTTGGCTACAAGGGGAATTTTTTCCAGCAGTTCTATCAATCCTGCCAGTCTGAAATAAGCAAGGGTAAACAGGATGATACCGATTGCAATGACATAGATCAATCCGTCGAGCCAGAATGCAGACAGGCCCTGCAATTGCTGTGGCCCTTCCAGGATATGCATTCGCATATACCAGAGCGAAACTGCTCCCATCATAAAGGTGACAATGATCTGGGCCATACTTCCCACAAAGGAGAGCACTACTCCCCGGATCCGGTTTCCGTCTTCCAGAAAAGCGGCCCTTCCGGCAGATTCTCCGATCCGGTTGACTGTATTAAATCCCAGTGCCTGACCGGCCAGGATTGCCCGAAACGCACTCATAAAGGAAATGGATTCAATGCCCTTTACCTGCAACTGCCATTTTCTGGCCTCAATGCCCCAGTTCACCAGCATCAGCCCGATCACTGTGTATAATTTCCAGCTACCCTGTTCATAAAACGCAGCAAGGATCATATTCCAGGATTGCTGCACATCGGCCTGGTGTTCTATCTGATGATAGATGGAATAAGACAGCCATACAAATAAAACCGGCCCTATAACATAGTTCAGTATATTTTTTTGCCGCTTATTCAAGAGAAGGGTTTATACAAAGATAGGTCAGTATCAACCAGGATTTTTAGAGAGTTTATAAATGCTTATTTTCACCGTGCAAATGAAATATGATGCCGTAATACTGGGAATTGACCCGGGCACCCAGCTAATGGGCTATGCCCTCCTCGGAATAAGCAAGGGTAAGCCTTCCGTACTGGCAATGGATGTACTGAAACTCACAAAGGAAAAAGATATTTATGCCCGGCTGGAAATGATTCATACCCAAATTTCCACATTGATTAAAACGTACAAGCCCAGTTCCTTCGCTATTGAAGCCCCCTTCTTTGGAAAGAATGTGCAGAGTATGCTGAAGCTGGGAAGGGCTCAGGGAGTGGCTATTGCCGCGGCCATGCAGGCCAGGGTTCCTGTTACGGAATATGCTCCCCGGAAGGTAAAACAATCTATTACCGGGAACGGCAACGCCGATAAGGACCAGGTATGGAAAATGCTTCAGACCATCCTGAAGATCAGCGAAAAACCAGCGCACTATGATGCCACAGATGCCTTATCCGTAGCGCTCTGCCATCATTACCAGCTTTCTGCCCCGGTTCCCAAATCCAGTACCAGCAGCGCTAAAAAACCGGGAAAAAAATCGGAGGGATGGGGAGCATTCATTACCCGGAACCCTTCCAGGGTAAAAGGATAAAACAATGGTATCAATTACGCCAATTCTTTCAGGATTGCCTGCTGAACCGCTTTCAGTTCGTCGGCAGAAAGTTGGAGCTTCGGCCTGTTAAAGTTCAGATCGTCTGCACTGTTGATCGGAACCAGGTGCAGGTGTGCGTGCGGCACTTCCAGTCCTACCACGCTTAAGCCGCAACGGTTGCAGGGAAATGCCCTTTCTATGGCTTTTGCAATAGGCTGCGCAAATACCAGGATCCCGGAAAGATCCTTGCCGCTGAGGTCAAAGAAACAATCTGTTTCTACCCTGGGTACCACCAGTACATGTCCTTTTACCAGGGGAAATATATCCAGGAAAGCAAAGAAATGTTCATTCTCTGCAATCTTATAAGAGGGTATTTCGCCGGCAATGATTTTGGAAAAAATAGTCATAATTTATACGGTTATGTCTTCCACTTTAAATTTCATAACACCATTCGGCGCCTGGATCTCGGCCACATCTCCTTTTACCTTTCCCATCAGTCCCTTGCCGATCGGAGATCCCACAGAAATTTTCCCCGCTTTCAGATCTGCTTCCTTTTCACCCACAATCTGATAGGTAACTGTTTTTTTGGTAGCCATATTGGTGATGGTTACCCTGGTCAATATGGTTACTTTACTGGTATCGATGGTGCTGGTATCCACAATCTTAGCGTTGGCAATGAATCCCTCCAGTTGCTTGATTTTTGCTTCAAGCATGCCCTGAGCCTCTTTGGCCGCATCGTATTCGGCGTTTTCTTTCAAGTCTCCTTTCTCCCTTGCTTCCGCTATTGCTCTGGAGGCAGCGGGGCGATCCACGGACTTCATACGATGCAGGTCTTCACGCATTTTTTCAAATGTCTCTTTCGTAACATACATAATATTCTCGCTCATACTCATGCTTTATAGGTGATAAAAAAAATACAACGCCACATTTGACTGCGGCGTTGCATATTCATAAAGGTACTGAAAATACGCCATACGGCGCCTAAATACCTAATTTTTTGGCTAAAATTTCCGCCATTTTCAGGTAAGCTTCCTGGCTGTATCCGGCTATATGAGGGGTAATAATCACTTGCGGAAGAGTGGTTAAACGGTTCAGTTGCAACTGTTCTTCCGGGGTATAATCAGCCGGTTTTTCATTCTCCAGCACATCCAACCCGGCTGCCCGGACCTTTCCGCTCTCCAGGGCATCGATCAGGGCATTGGTATCTGTAACCTTACCCCTGCAGGTATTCAGGAAATATGGGGCATTTTCAAAAGCGTTGAAGAATGCATCGTTGGCATAATGATGGGTTTCCGCCGTAAGCGGCAGGTGGAGGCTCACCACGTCGGCATAACGGAAAATCTGTTCCGGGCCGGCTTCACGCACATGGTGATCGGCGAAACCGGATTTATACTTGTCGTAGGCCAGTACCATTACATCAAAAGAGCCCAGTAATTTGGCAAAAGCGCTTCCGGTATTGCCATAGCCAATAATTCCCACAGTTTTCCCGCTCAGTTCATCGCCCCGGTTCTCGTCTCTTAACCACTGCCCGTTCTTCACTTCCGCATAACTGGAATTGATCCTGTTCATCAGGTTCAGCAATAAACCCAGTGCATGCTCACCTACCGCATTGCGGTTGCCTTCCGGGCTGCTTTCACATTGAATACCCTTTGAAATGGCATAGGTGGTATCAATCAGCTCCATGCCGCTGCCCAGTCTGCCGATCCACTTCAGTTGCTTTGCAGCATCAATCATGGTTGCATCAATCTTCAGCCTGGTCGTAACTACCAGGCCAGTAACGTCAGCAATCTGTTCCCTGAGCTGTTCATAGCTAATAGCGGGTTCATACACTACTTCATATCCACTCTGCAGCATGCGCTCCTGTAACCAGGGATGTGCTTTTGCGGTAATGATTATTTTCTGTTTCATAAGCTGTTATTTGCGGCGCCGGTATTCTGCTGCCCCATTCGGAAAGTTAATGCGGCAAAGTCTTCCACCGTTAGCTGTTCCGCCCTTTTGGTAAAAATTTCTTCCTGCAATACGGCTGCTTCAAAAAAAGGTTTGAGTGGATTTCGCAACATTTTCCTGCGCTGGTTAAAGGCCGCCTTTACCAGGGTAAAAAAGGCCCGTTCCGATTTCATTGGAACTGAAGCAGCCTTTCTTCTTAAACGGATTACGCCGCTGGTTACTTTCGGAGGAGGGTTGAAACTTCCGGGAGGCACATCAAACAGGTACTCCGCTTCATAAAAAGCCTGCACCAGTACACTCAGGATTCCATACACTTTGGTGTGGGGTTTTGACACAATACGTTCCGCCACTTCCTTCTGAAACATGCCAATCATCACCGGCACCTGGTCTTTCCATTCCAGTACCCGGAAAACAATCTGGGTAGAGATATTATAGGGGAAGTTACCGATCAGGGTGAAGGGGCCTTCAAAAGGCACAGCAATATCCAGGATGCTCCCTTCAATGATCTTATCGTTGAGTATGGGGTAAGTATGCTTCAGGTACAGTACTTTCTCCGCATCCAGTTCCACTGCCTTAAAACGAATCCCTTTCAGCGGAATCAGGAACCTGGTGAGCGCGCCACCCCCGGGGCCTACTTCCAGCAACTGCTCAAAGGGGTCTTCCTGCAAGGCAGACAGTATTTGGGTGCAGACTTTCTCATCTGTGAGGAAATGCTGACCCAGCGATTTTTTGAGCGTATATTGCATGCCTGCAAAAGTAGTATTTTCGCATCCTAAATAAAGACCGATGAGTAATGAATTGCAAAGACCGGTAATTGGCTTCAGTTGCGGAGACCTGAATGGCATTGGAATGGAACTGATTATTAAAACACTTTCCGATCAGCGATTGCTGGATCTGTGCACCCCGGTTGTGTTTGCGAGCAATAAGACACTCAATTTCTACAGAAAAAGCCTGCCCGATTCCAATTTCAATTATACCAGCATCCGGGAATACAACCGCATCAACCCAAAACAGGTGAATATTTTCAATGTTTGGGAGGAAGAAGTGGCCATTACACCCGGACAGCTCAACGAAACGGGCGGAAAGTATGCGCTCCTTTCCCTGCAGGAAGCCACCCAGGCGCTCAAAGAAGGGCATATACAGGGCCTGGTAACCGCGCCGATCCATAAAAAAAACATCCAATCCGAAACATTCAATTACAGCGGCCATACACCCTATTTCAAAGCCTACTTCAATGTATCTGATGTAGTGATGTTACTGGTTGCGGAAAACATGCGCGTGGGGCTGGTTACAGAACACGTAACGGTAGAAGATATTTCCAAACATATTACCCGCGAAAATATCCTGAGTAAACTGAAGATCATGAACAGCAGTTTACAAAAAGACTTTGGCATAGATAAACCCAGGATCGCCGTGCTGGGATTGAATCCGCATGCAGGCGATGAAGGACTGATCGGCAAACAGGAAGAAGAAATCATTAAACCGGTCATCAGGGAGGCCAGAAATTCCATGCTGGTATTTGGCCCGTACAGCGCCGATGCATTTTTTGCAAGAGGCCAATACGAAAAGTTTGATGCCGTATTGGCCATGTACCACGACCAGGGACTGATCCCATTCAAGTCGCTGGCAATCGGAGAAGGCGTGAACTATACCGCAGGGTTACCGGTGGTAAGAACAAGCCCCGATCATGGAACGGCATTTGACATAGCAGGAAAAGGAAATGCAGATCACAGCTCATTCCTTGCTGCTACATTTGAATGCCTGGAAATTATCCGCAAGCGTTTTGGTTATGCCGAAATGAGGCAGAACCCGCTGAAAAAAATCAGCGCCAGAATGTTGGCCAATGCGGTTGATGAACGAATTGAAGAAAACGAAGGATAGGAGAATACCATGATGCAACTCGAGAATAGCCACCTGCGCATTCGTGTGGCGCAGAAAGGTGCCGAATTACAAAGCATTTTCAATAAAGACAACGGCCTGGAGTATCTCTGGAACGGGGATCCTGCATTCTGGGGTAAGAAGAGTCCTGTGCTGTTTCCGATTGTGGGCGGGCTTAAAAACAACACCTATACTTATAATGGCACACCCTACCAGCTTGGCAGGCATGGGTTTGCCAGAGACCTGCCGTTTACCTTAACGGCCAACACTTCGGACGGCCTCAGTTTTACACTGGATGCCAACGAAACCACGCAACAGCAATATCCTTTTTTATTTCGCTTTACCATAACCTATACCATCGACCGGAATGTGCTGAGTTGTCACTACCAGGTTACTAATATTGACATCAAGCCTATGTTTTTTTCGGTGGGCGCCCACCCGGCCTTCAGGGTACCACTGGTAGAAGGTACCGGATTTGAAGACTATTACCTGCAGTTCGATGCCAAAGAAACAACCGGGCAATGGCCATTATCGCCCGAAGGGCTGATCAAAAAAGAACCGGTACCGTTCTTTCACAACAACGACCGGATCAAATTGACCAAAGCATTGTTTTACGGAGACGCCCTTGTATTTAAGGGATTGAATTCGACTGCCATTTCGTTGCACAACAACAAAACAGGGCATGGGTTCACCTTGAAATACAACAAATTTCCTTACATGGGGATCTGGAGTGCAAAAGATGCCGACTTTGTTTGTATTGAGCCATGGTGCGGTATTGCAGATGCAGTAGACAGCACGGGAAATATCAGGAATAAAGAAGGGGTTAACCTGCTCTTTCCGGGCGAACAGTTCAACAGAACCTGGTCGGTGGAAGTATTCTGATAGCTTAAACCCCAGCGTTATGTACCTGTTTTCAGGTATTCCTGCAGGGTTTTAACATATGCTTCAAATGCCTTTATACCCCCCGGAGTTATTTTACAGGTGGTTTGCGGATAATTGTCTTTGAATTGTTTCACCACATCTATATATCCGGCGTCCCGCAGTTTTTGCACCTGCACGCTGAGGTTGCCGGCGGTGGCATTGGTTTTTTCGCGGATAAACGTAAAATCCGCTTCTTTCACGCCAATGAGCAAGCTCATTACCGCCAATCGCAACTGAGAATGTAATATGGGATCTAATTCTTTAAACATTGGCAGCAGCCCTTCCAGCCAGGTATTTTCTTCTTAATATGATTCCGGGAATAAACCAGCAAACAATTGCAGTAAATGCACCGAGCAGCATATCATAGTTTGTGGCTGTAAAACAAGATATGATAAACATAATATAACTCAGCAGTGCTCCCACCACCATGGGACGGAATTTTTTTACAATACCGGTCACCAGTGTAGGAAATGCATAAAGAAGCAGGTAGATGGAATAGAGGCTGGGGGCAAAGGGTTTTACTATTTCTTCTGGTTTTGAGCCGTCGGTGTACCGCTTTATCAGTTCCCATCCATGAGAATGGATCAACCGGGTAGTAGCATCTGGAATCACTGCCTGGTAAAAACTGAGCCCGAATATGGTAATACCGAAAACCAGCCACACTGCATTAACGGTGTCATCATCGTACTGTTTGGCACGAGTATGTTTTTTTTCGCGAGCGGCAATCCATATCTGCGGAACGATTGCTGCCACAACAATGAACCAGATATCGAAGCCGATACTAAACTTGTAAACGCTTTGTAAATAGGTTACAAAAGAAGCAATGCTTACAACACTCCCCCATAAAAGCGATCCTATCCCTGTGTCGTGATAGCTTCCCTTTGCTTTTTTGATCATGTCTGCAATCAGTTGCAGACGTTCCTGTTCGGTCAGTTTTTTTTCTTCGCTCATG
>JAECQP010000015.1 GCA_015999745.1 Sphingobacteriia bacterium
CTGATTTTGGATAAAATGAATATTTTGTAAAAGTACCTGCCAGGCTTCCCATGAAATCTACGTGCTCAGTAAGTCCGTTTACATACTGTACACTCAGACCCGGGGTCATTTCTGTACCTTTCGCCCATTTGTTATCCCTTAACACGCTGGAAAGAGATGTTTTACTGATTCTTTCAGCAGTATACATATCATTCAGAAAAAAAGAGATGCCTAAACTTGGCCTTTTCTTATAACTTGTAGGAGTTTGGGCTGACGCAGATAGCGCAAAACCAACAACTATTAAAGAAAATAGAAATTTCTTCATAATCAGTTTTTTATTAATTGGTGCGAAAATACAGCTAGAATTTGACTTTAGAAAATTAAGATAAGTTTATCTTTTTAATAATTTTTATTGATTTAAGGGCTTTTCTATGACCTCGAGTTTCACTTTTGTCAGCCCCCTGGACATAAAATCGAGCTTTTGGGCGGCAATGCGACTCAAATCGATCACCCGCCCCTTTCTTTTCATGTTCGGATGCATCCGGTCATTGATTCTGACTACCACCGTTTTACCGTTTCTCAGGTTGGTTACCCGTACCCATGTATTGAGTTTCAGGTTGTTACTGGCTCCTGTAAACTTCTTGTTGCGGTAAATTTCACCGGTAGCCGTTTTGGTACCGTCCAGTCGGGCACTATAAAAGCTGGCGATACCCGTAATCACTTTACCGGTTAATACCACGGAATCGGAAGCAACAGTACCGGAGTCTGCCAGGATTTTTGAAGAATCTGCTATTTTCAGGGAGTCTGTAGCAAGTGGAATGGTATCTCTGTTTACCGTAATGACCGTATCTGTAAGTTCCGCCTTCATCCCACTATCGGGCTGCGCTGGTACCAGGTACAGCGTTCCAACAGAGAAAAGAAGAAAGAGGAATCTAAACATATTAAATATAAACTTAATTTAAAAATCCGGCCTCACATCAATATAACCCATAAAATGGATATTGGCGTATTGGCCCCGAATGAATACGGGGGCTATTACCAAATACTATGCCAAAGGGCATCGTATATTAAGTTTAATTAGATGTTTTTTACAACAGATTGATAATCAACAATCAAATAAGGAGACTTTTATCAGGCGACATCAGTCACTTCCACCACTGCGTTGAGGTTTAAAGCACCGTGTATATGGGGAAATACCTCGTCAATAGAACCGGCCAGCTCAAAAACAAGGGGCCTGTCTATCTTTTCTTTTTCAATTTTCAGCTTAACCAGGCCTGTTTTTCCGGCATAATACCTTTGCAATACACCGGGAACCTGGTCCTCGGTACTGCAATGCATAAAACCTTCTGTTTCAAGGGTATCGGCTTCATATTGACCTTTTTGTTGTGCTTCTTCCCAGGCTTTCCGGGTAGTGATATGATATATATAGTCTGAATTCATGGTTGTCATTTAAATAATTCTTTTAATGCGCTGCTCTAATAACATCAAATCGGTCATAATTATTGCAGTCACCGCCTCCAGTATAACCGGAACCCTTAGTGCTATGCACAGGTCGTGCCTGCCTTTTACTGAGAACGTTTCTGTCTGGTTGGTTTCCCGGTTCCAGGAAACCTGCTCTTTGGGGGTGGATGAAGTTGGTTTGACGGCAATCCGGTAAACCAGGTCGTTCCCGTTGGTAATGCCCCCTACTACCCCTCCGGCATGGTTGGTGGTGGTTTTTCCGCTTGCATCTGCAATCGGGTCATTGTGTTCTACCCCAAACATGCTGGCTGCGGCAAAGCCGGTACCAAATTCAATTCCACGAACGGCGGGAATGGCGAATACGGCATGGCTGATCAGTGATTCTACTGAATCAAAGAAATGTTCTCCCAGCCCAACCGGCAAACCGGTTACGGTGCATTCCACTATTCCACCCACACTGTCTTTGGCTTCGATGGCTTTTTCCAGGCCTTTCTCCGGATCTGTTTCCCCACCGATCTCCGTAATTTTTGCCACTGCTTTAATATCAGCGGTGGCCAGTATTTTTTTTGCAATCACCCCGGCTGCTACCAGGCAAACCGTTAACCTGCCGCTGAAATGTCCGCCCCCTCTGAAATCTTCATGCCCGCCATATTTCACATTTGCGGTAAAGTCGGCATGGCCGGGTCTTGGAACCGCCCGCTGTTTTTCATAATCACCACTGCGGGTATTGTTGTTTTCAAATAATATCGTGATGGGCGCCCCGGTGGTTTTGTCATTAAAGATGCCGCTTTTAAAAATGGGCAGATCGTCTTCTTTCCGGGGAGTGGTTCCTTTTTGGACACCGCCTTTTCTTCTTTCAATATCTTCTGTAAAATCTGCTTCACTGATGGGCAATCCGGCAGGACAGCCATCAATCACAATGCCTACACTTTCGCCGTGTGATTCGCCGAAAATATGTATCCTGAATAATTGTCCGAGTGAGTTCACTTGATTCGTTTAATGGTTTTATCTTATTCCGTTGGGGTTAAGGGGACTCAAATTAATGCAATCCTTCCACCTTTACACCCAATTGTTGCAAATGCCTGTAAAAATCAGGGTAAGATTTATTAATGGCATCCGCGGCTTCAATCTGAACAGGCCCGTGAGCCTTCAGCGCTGCGATGGCACAGGCCATGGCTATCCGGTGATCGTGACGGGAATGTACCGTTGCGCTTTGCACCGCCCCTGCCGCATGTCCCTTCACCAGCATCAGGTTATCCTGAAGCTCAATTTCAACCCCCAATTTACCAAACTCTTCCTGTAAGGTCAACCCCCGGTCACTTTCCTTGTGCGCAAGCCGGTTAACGCCTTCTATCACCGTTGTTCCTTCGCAATAACTTGCCAGGGCCACCAGTGGCGGAAACAAATCCGGGCAATCGGTTGCATTAAAATGAAATGCTTTTAATGGCAATGGCCCTACCTGGATGAATTTTTCGCGGATGGAAAGTGCACAACCTGCACTGCTCAATGCCTGCAGGATGGCTTTATCGGCCTGAGTGGAAAACAAATCCAATCCTTCTACTACTATCTCGCCGGCAATCGCTCCCGCTACCAGCAGGAATGCTGCGCCACTCCAGTCGCCCTCTACCTGATAGGTCATCAGGCTTCCTTCGGAAGACTCCACCTTACCGGTATTTCCTTTAAACCGGAAGGTTTCATATTGATCATTCTCCACATCCCATCCAAAATGTTGCATGATCCGGAGCGTGAGGTCTATATAAGGTTTACTCTTCAGGTCTTTTACCCGAATGGCTACATCCTTTGCTCCGGCTGCACCGTAGGCCATGAGTAACCCGGTGAGGAACTGCGAACTCAATGAGCCGTCTATGTCAATATTGGCCGGTGTTAATGGTCCTTGTATCCTGAGCGGAAGTTTACCTTCGTTAGACTGAATCTTTACGCCCAGTTTGGGAAATACCTCATCAAAGAAATGCATGGGCCTTGTTTGTAAGCTTCCGGTTCCGTTTACAGTCAACTCCCTGTTACT
The DNA here is from genome assembly GCA_015999745.1 of Sphingobacteriia bacterium. Lineage (GTDB taxonomy): Bacteria > Bacteroidota > Bacteroidia > Chitinophagales > Chitinophagaceae > Sediminibacterium. The sequence continues at coordinate 3,467 of JAECQP010000015.1, forward strand.
CAGCGCGGCCAGTGGAGTGAACATTCTGATACCCAGCCCGCTTTCCCCGCAGTTCATTTCGCCGGATACCGGATCAATGCCGCGGGAACTGATCAACAGGTCTCCATTGGCATCGTACTGTATGGTTGCGCCCAGTTTCTGAATCACGCCAACAGCCGCCAGGTCGTCGTTGCTGTTGCCCGGATTAATAATACGGGTTAGGCCTTTGCGCAGCAATGCTGCAGCACAGGCGCGCTGCATGCTGCTTTTTCCGGCAGCCGCACGGATATTTCCCCGAATATCAGATGGATAGATGATCACATTCATAGCCGCCTATTCCGCTTATTTTTTAAAATTTCCTGAATATGTCCTGAAGTTGAACCAGGAGTAAGGGTTGTATTACCCCCTTGCCTATTTTCTGGAGAAGAATATAGTTGATGGAAACATTTTCTTTCTTCTTGTCTTTGAGCAACACTTTGAATGCTTTCTTTGCATCAAATTCCACCACGGTTGGCAGTCCGTATTTATTCAGCAGCGCAATCAACTGGTCTGCGCCGGTGAAGAACTTCAATTCTTTAGACATCAGTGCAGCATAGGTCATTCCAATACTGATGGCCTGCCCATGACTTAGTTCGTACATGTTTTCAATGGCATGCCCAAGTGTGTGTCCGAAGTTCAGCAGTTTGCGTTCTCCTTTTTCAAACTCATCGTTCACCACTACTTTGATTTTGATCAAAGCATTGCGTTGGACCAGTTTGGCCAGGAGTATTTTGTCCTTCCGGTATTTTGCCAGGCTGTTGGATTCCAGTTCTTTAAACATAACCGCATCTTTGATGGCAGCATGTTTGATGATTTCTGCAAATCCGTTCTGCCATTCATTCAATGGCAAGGTTTTCAACAGTGTATAATCGTATAATAGAAAGGATGGTTGCCTGATCAGCCCTACCATGTTTTTATAAACACCTACATCAATTCCGTTCTTACCGCCGATGGCTGCATCTACCATTGCAAGTATGGAAGTTGGAACAAAACCGAATTCGATACCGCGCATATAAATGCCAGCCACATAACCGGTGATATCCGTAATCACCCCTCCGCCAAAACCCACCAGTACAGACTGGCGGTCGGCGCCAAGTGCAATCAACTGATCAACCACTACATCTACCGTTTGCTGCACTTTAAATTGCTCTCCGGGTTTGAGTACAATGGTATTCCAGCCCCTGAGCTTTCTTTTATGGGCATCAAAAAGATGTTCATCGGTGATGATAACTGCTTTCTCTTTTGAAACCAGTTTTTCCAGATGAGAAAATTCAGCGTCAAAATAGAAAGCAGTTTGCCTGGTAGAAAATGAAATAGTCTTCTTCTGCATACTATGAATTCATGATCTTGTTCTGGTGATTGATACTTTCCATATGCACCGCATCAAAATACTTGGTAATAAATTCCTTACCCAGTCCCAGTTGCTCGCCTTTAACAAAAGCCCTTTCCAGAATTTCATTCCAGCGGTTGGTTTGCAATATGGTGATATTATTGTCCTTTTTGTATTGGCCAATTTGCTCTGCCACTTTCATGCGCTGACCCAGTAACTGCATCAGTTCATCATCCAGGTGGTTGATCTGTGAACGCATTTTTTCCATTTGCGCATGCAGCTCCTCAGAATTGATATCTTCTTTTCTCCATTTAATGCTGTTGAGCATTTCAGCCAGGCGCTCAGGGGTTACCTGTTGCTTGGCATCGCTCCATGCATTATCGGGATCAATATGACTTTCAATGATCAGCCCATCAAAATCAAGGTCAATCGCCTTCTGTGCCACAGCCGCCAGGATATCCCTTCTACCGCAGATATGTGAAGGATCGTTTATCATCAGCATACCCGGGTTACGTCGCTTCATTTCAATTGCCAGGTGCCACATGGGGGCATTCCGGTATTCCGTATTTCCATAAGAACTGAATCCACGGTGAATCAGGCCGATGTTTTGGATGCCTGCTTTTGCAACCCGCTCAACCGCGCCAATCCATAATTCCAGATCGGGGTTAATCGGGTTTTTAATCAGCACAGGCACATCCACACCTTTCAGTGCATCTGCTACATCCTGAACACTGAATGGGTTTACGGTAGTACGTGCCCCAATCCATAATACATCCACACCAAAATGCAATGCATCTTCCACCTGTTTACCGGTTGCTACCTCTATTGCTACAGGAAGCCCTGTCGCTTTACGCGCCTGCTGAAGCCAGGGCAATCCCTTTGTTCCCACACCTTCAAAACTGCCGGGGCGTGTTCTTGGCTTCCAGATTCCTGCACGCAGGATATCCACCTTGCCTGTTGCAGCAAGCCGTATAGCAGTCTGCATCACCTGTTCTTCTGTTTCTGCACTGCATGGACCGGAAATAATCAGCGGTCTCTTGGTCAGCAGTTGCTTAATGTCAACTGCCTGTTGAAGGGTCTGTTCCATAAAAGTTGTTCTTTGTTATTTTAAAACTATCTTCTTCCTCCGCTGTCTGCATCGTTCATTCTGATCCTTCTTCCCTTGTAGTTCTTACCATCCAGGGAACGGATCATTTGCTGCGCAGCTCCTTTTTCAATTTCAATCCAACTGTTCATATCTTTCATATCAATTCTGCCGAGTGCTTCTTTTTTCAGATCGCTCATATCCAGGATGAACTGCAGGAAACTGGCTTTGAAGAAACCATCCTTGGTTCCGAGGTTCACAAACAATCTGCTGTAACCGCCGCCGCTGCCGCCTCTGCTGTATTCCTTTCTGCCATCGCCTCTGCCTCCGTCCCTTTCCCTGGTACTGCTTCTGTCTCCGCCCCTTTCAGCAGGTTCTCTCCTGCCCTTATCGCGCAGGTTCAGGTCTTCTGCATTTTCATAGTATTTCAGGAATCGGTCAAACTCCATGGCAGCCACTCTCTTCAGTACATCTTCCTTACTTACATCTGCAAATCGCTCTGCAAGCATCGGCACATAGGTTTCATAATCGCCATGGCTGATATCAGTGCTCAGCAACTTGTCCATAAAATGGAAGAACTGCTTCCGGCAAACATCTTTCCCGGAAGGAATATCCAGCTTATGAAACTGAGAATTATTAATCCTCTCAATCTGCTTCAGCTTATAGGCTTCCTTGGCATGAATAATGGAAATACAGATCCCCTGGTTCCCGGCACGGCCGGTACGGCCGCTACGGTGGGTATATACTTCCACATCATCCGGCAGTTCATAGTTGATTACATGGGTAATACCCTGTACATCAATCCCCCTTGCCGCAACGTCGGTCGCAATCAGCAACTGAAGGCTCTTATCGCGGAACTGCCCCATTACTTTATCACGTTGCCCCTGTGTAAGGTCTCCGTGCAAGGCATCAATATCATATCCCTCCCTGGTCAGCTTCTCGGAAATCTCCTGTGCATCTATCTTGGTTCTGGTAAAAATGATCCCATAGATACCAGGATTAAAGTCGATGATCCGCTTCAGTGTTTCATAACGGTGCTGCGCGGTAGTGAGATAATACTGGTGGTCAATGCTCTTGTTGGCCATATTCACTTTACCAACAGTAACTTCCTTCGGATCCTTCATATAGCGTTTGCTCACTTTTCGTATTTCCGGTGGCATGGTTGCACTGAACAACCAGGTACTGTCCCGCTGAGGGGTATTCTTCAGAATGAATTCAATATCATCCTGGAATCCCATGTTCAGCATTTCATCGGCCTCATCCAATACCACATATTTGATCTGCTCCAGATTGATTGCTTTTCGCTCGATCAGATCAATCAATCTTCCCGGGGTAGCCACTACAATCTGTACGCCTCTTTTCAGGTCGCGGATCTGCAGGCCGATGGAGGAACCTCCATACACTGCCACAACAGAAACGCCGGTCATGTATTTCTTAAAGAGTTCTATCTCTTTTACAATCTGCAGGCAAAGTTCACGGGTAGGACATACCACCAGTGCCTGGGGATATTTCGCCGCTGCATCAATTACATGAAGCAGCGGTAAGCCAAATGCTGCTGTTTTTCCTGTTCCGGTTTGCGCCAAACCGATAAAATCTGTGGTACCGCTTAATAAAACCGGTATCGCTTGTTCTTGAATTGCGGTTGGGTTCACATACCCCAACTCTGTGGTTGCACGAATCAATCTCTCATCAATTCCCAACCCTTCGAATGTCATCATTTAATTTAAAATTTGCGCAAAGGTACTCTATATATAGCTTTGCTCGTTTTTTTACTTCAGGATCCGCCTGATTCCGTTTGCTTTTTTAATCAATTCTTCCAAATACGTGTAATTCTCTTTTTCCAGACAGGATTTAAATTTCCTTAATTGAACGATTAACTCGTTCAATACGTCCAGTACATTGTCCCTGTTCTGCATAAAAATGGGCACCCACATGTCCGGATTACTTTTTGCCAACCGTACTGTACTCTCAAAACCACCGCTGGCCAGCTCAAAAATGGCATCTTCTTCCCTCTCTTTCTCCAAAACCGTATTCGCAAGCGCAAAAGAAGTTATATGAGAAATATGACTAATATACGCCACATGCATATCGTGATCTGCCGCATTCATGTACAGAATATGCATATTCAGTAACCCGTATATTTTTTCCACCAGTGCAACTGCATCCGCATCACTTTCTTCTTTATTGCAGATAACCGTTGCTTTTTTGGCAAAAGCGTCTTTCACCGCGGCGGCAGGACCGCTGTTTTCCGTACCCCACATAGGGTGTGTTGCCACAAACCGTTTCCGGTTCGGATGGTTCACAATAGCGGCGCAAATGCTGTTTTTGGTAGAACCCACATCAAACACCACCTGTTGCTGCACCCGGTCCAGTATAACCGGCAGCAATTTTTCCGCAGCGCCAATGGGGGTAGCCAGCAGTACAATATCCGATTCATCCACGGCTTTTTCCAGTGTGGCACATTCGTCTACCAGCCCCAGTTCTACAGCCTGTTTAGCATGTTCCGGATTGGCGTCTACACCAATCACCCTGTTTACCAGGCCTTTTTCCTTCAATGTCAGCGCCATGGAACCTCCTATCAAACCAACACCTATTACTGCAATTGTCATAATTATTCATTAAATCTTTACGCTCCTGATTGCTGCTTCAAATTTTTCAATGCTTCCGCATAAACTTACCCGGATATAACCGTTTCCGGCTGTTCCAAAGATTCCACCCGGCGTAATAAACACATGGTGGTTGTACAAAATGCGGTCGCTGAGTTCGTATCCGTCTTTTACACCTGCGGGCACTTTAGCCCAAACGAACATGCCCACCTGGTCTTTGGAATAACTGCAGTTCAGCACATCCAGTAATTCAAATACTTTCTCCCTCCGTTGCCGGTAAACTGTATTTACAGAATCATACCAGTCTTTGCCCAGGCCAAGTGCAGTTGCCGCCGCCAGTTGCAGAGGAAGAAACATACCACTGTCCATATTGCTTTTGAAAGTGAGAATCTCATCCACTCTTTCCTTAGCAGCACAAATCATTCCAACCCTCCAGCCGGCCATATTTTGGCTCTTGCTGAGTGAGTTCAACTCTATCACCACTTCCTTTGCACCCGGCACAGCCAGTAAACTCTGTGGATGATCGTTCAGTATAAAACTGTAGGGGTTATCGTGGCAGATCAGTATCCGGTGTTTGATGCCGAATGCAACAAGCCGTTCAAAGAGTTGAGTGGAGGGTAGTTTACCGGTGGGCATCTGCGGGTAGTTCACCCACATCAGTTTCACTTTGGATAAATCTGTTTTTTCCAGCGCTTCAAAATCCGGTTCCCATCCGTTGCCTTCAGTCAGTTCAACATAAACCGGAACACCCCCCGCCAGTTTCACCGCACTGCTGTAAGTGGGATAACCCGGATTGGGGATCAAGACCTGGTCACCTTCGTTCAGGTAGGTCATACAGATATGCATGATCCCTTCCTTGCTGCCAATCAGCGGCAGGATTTCGGTATCTGGGTTTAATTCCACACTGTACCAGTCGGCATACCATTTCGCAATCGCTTTCCGGAGTATGGGAGATCCTTTATAGGATTGATATGCATGAACATTGGGCTTGGCTGCTTCCTGCTGCAATACTTCTATTACAGAAGGGTGCGGGGGTAAATCCGGGCTTCCAATACCAAGATTGATAATATTTTTACCCTGTTGATTCAGGGTATCGATTTCACGGAGTTTCTGAGAAAAATAATATTCCCCGATCCCGGACAATCTTTTTGCTTTCTCGATCTGCATAGCTTATCCTTTTACCAGTTTTCCTTTTTTATAAACACCAAAAAATTTCATGTTATTGGTTAATGCTTCCATTGATTTCAACACGGTTTCCAATTGCTTTTTTTGCTCAAATTCCATGTCGGCATAAAATCCATACTTGAACCTGCTACCAGGAATTGGCATGCTCTGCAATTTGCTGAGGTTAACGTCTGCCCTGGCAATGGTAGTCAAGACCTGCGCCAGTATCCCTTTTGAGTGATTGGTCTGGAAGTAGAGGGAAGCTTTATCAGCTCCGGGGATCTCCACCACATCTTTTGTTCTTTTCAGAATCAGGAACCGGGTGATATTGGTTTTCTGTGTCTGAATATCCGGAGCAATTACATCCAGATCAAACAATTCCGCAGCCAGTTTACTGGCGATGGCAGCAATATGTTTGCTTTTATATTGCTGTACATTTTTTGCACTCAATGCAGTATCTTCCGTTTCAATCAGTTTCCAGTTGTTCTTTTCCAGGAAATCCAGGCACTGTAGAATAGCCATCGGATGGCTGTGTACTTCTTTGATGTCTTTCAACTGAACCCCTCTGTTGACCATCAGGTTCTGGCTGATGGAGAGGTATACTTCCCCTATCACTTTGAGGCTGGATTTTTGCAGGAGGTTATAGTTTGGAAGAATGCTTCCTGCAATGGAATTTTCAATAGCCATCACCGCTCCCGCAGACTGTGTGGCATCGGACGCAATCCTTACCAGGTCTCTGAATGATGCACAGGGAATCACGTTTACCTGTTTACCAAAAAACTGCCTGGCAGCTACCTGATGAAAACATCCCTCGTATCCCTGTATGCAAATGCCATCGGCCCCGGGTGTAGGCTTAGCGGCCAATTCAGCTTCAGTTGTTTTTTTTGTAGGCATATGTTTGTTATCCATTTTCCCGGGTTGATCCGGGTTCCGCAGGACGGGCGGCAAAAAAAAATCCCGGAATTAACCGGGACCATATTTTGACTTTTAAAAAGTTTTACGCTTTTGCAAACTGGACCCGGCTACTTATTCTAAAGTAGAAATAAAAGAAAAAATAAAACGGGTTGTTGAATGTTTGCATGATGATCAAATATAGTTAATGATCAGAAAGTAAAAAAAACTTTTTTTACTTTCTAAACTAAGGATCGTTAGTTTTTCTTTCCCGGTTGATTGTTCAAACGCATACCCTGAAAGGGATTTATGCGCTATTACCTGATAAAAAAAAAGCCCCTCCGTGGAAACGGAGCGGCCTCTAACGATTGCTTGCCATATGAAAATTTTTCAGTCTACTGTTCGGTCCGCAAGCAGGATTCACCGGATCATGTTCACCAGTAGAACGTTCGAATTACTTCTTAACAGTTGTATCAACTGCAGCTTTTGCAGTATCTACGGTTGCAGCAGCAGTGTCTACAGTTGCAGCAGCAGTATCTACGGTTGCAGCAGCAGAATCAGCTTTAACTTCAGTGTTCTCACCAGATTTGCAGGCTACGAAAGCGCCTAATGCTAAAACGAATAACAGCTTTTTCATTTTTTGTTTTTTTTAATTTTGAATGATTTGGTGTTTATACCCGAATGATCAAAAAGGTAACCCTGCCTCCCCGGATTTTTTTTAAAAAATTTTTAGGGGTACTTTGGGTTACTTTTAACACCTCTCGAGTATTAAAATCACAGATAGTGAAAGGCGATACGAACGAACAAGCATTATTGAAAGGATTGGCTAATAACGATTCAAAGGCCATTGAGACTATATATAAAGAAAACTTTAATATGGTCCAATCGTTCATTTTGAACAACAATGGGTCGTACGACGAAGCCAGGGACATATTTCAGGAAGCAATGATTGCCCTGTACGAGAAAGCACAGACCGAATCATTTGTTTTAACCTGTCAGATTAAAACGTACATCTACTCTATCTGCAGACGACTTTGGCTCAAACGGTTACAACAACTGGGCCGCTATACAACACAGGTTGATAGCATGGAAGAAACGGTAGCAGTAGCGGAAGACATGGAGGCGCACGAAAAGAGAAATGTAGAATTCGCAATTATGGACAGGGCTTTAAACAGCCTTGGTGAACCTTGTAAGAGTTTGTTGGAAGGGTATTATCTCAAAAAGATGGACATGAATGCACTGGCGCAGGAATTCGGTTACACCAATGCAGATAATGCCAAAAACCAAAAATACAAATGTTTAATGCGGCTGAAGAAATTATTCTTCTCGCAATATAATATCGGGGAGTAACTATTATGGATGATATTTTATTACTAGACGCGGTAGAGCGGTATCTCAACGGGGAGATGGATACTGAGGAGCGGGAATACTTTGAAACGCTTCGCAAAAACACACCCGAAGTAGACCAGATGGTGGTGGAACACAATATGTTCCTGCACCAGATGGACGCATACATTGCCCATACCAATATCAAGCATACCCTGCACAATGTTCACACCTATCTGCTGGAGAGAGGCGACCTGAATGAAGGGGGCGAAATCCCTACCAGGGGCAAAGTGATCCAATTCTGGAATAAATACAAAAAAGTCACCGCCATTGCCGCATCTGTAGGTGGTGTAATTGCGCTGTTCATCAGCGGTCTGGCCGTTTATTTCTCTTCTACGGTGAACGATCCCAAGTTACAGCAACTGGGTAAAGACCTGGAGGAGGTTAAAGAAAGCCAGCAATACCAGGGATCCATTATTAATGAAGTAAAAAGCAAGATCCCGCTAAACGCCCGTTTACTGAGCGGCGGTTCCGGATTCCTGATCGATACCAAGGGTTATATCATCACCAACGCACACGTTCTAAGGGGCACCGGAGCCATTGTTATCAACAGTAAGGGCAAAGAATTCAAATCTTCTATTGTTCATATAGACGAGCAGAAAGACCTGGCCATCCTAAAGATCACCGATGAGGAATACAGCCCTGTCAAATCCATTCCTTATAGTATTCAGAAGAGTAATGCAGACCTTGGCGAAGAAATCTTTACGCTGGGGTACCCCCGGAATGAGATCGTATACGGCATGGGTTACCTCAGCGCCAAATCCGGTTTCAACGGAGACTCATTGTCTTACCAGATCCAGATCAGCGCTAACCCCGGTAACTCCGGAGCGCCTGTATTCAACCAGAATGGAGATGTAATCGGAATCCTGAGTACCCGTCAGGCACAGGCCGATGGCGTAGCTTTTGCAGTGAAATCCAAAAGCATCTACACGGTGGTGAATGATCTGAAAAAGAATGATACCGCTTTTGAAAAACTGAAACTCCCCACCAGGTCTACCCTGAAAGGGGAAGGCAGAAAGGCGCAGATCAACAAAGTGGAAGACTATGTTTACTATGTAAAAGCCTACGGCAAATAAGCTTCGAAGCTGTTAGCCCCAGAGCGATTCAGGATAGACACCCTTTGCAACCAGTGCATTAATAGAGGCCTGTACAGCCGGAGCATCTTCCTTATAGGTTACCCCAAACCATTGTGCTTCGGTCGGCAATACTTTTACCACTCCCTTGCCCTGCTGAATAAATTCATTGGCCGCAAATGGAATGTAAAATTCAGATTTCAGTTCCTGGCCATGGCTGGCGAGGAATGTTTTAAACAGCTCTTCGCATAAATCAATGAAACCGGCTGCAAAGCAGAAATAGTTCATGCTTACCAAACTGTTCATGGCCAGTGGATGTTCGCCCGCTTCATCTTCGTATACCACGCCGTCTCCTTTCTTATAAATTTTGGTGCGCTCCGTGATACTGCTCAGATTCTGAGAAGCATCTGCAGCGCATACGCCGCGGCTTACGCTTCCGTTCTCGCTCAGGGTTTTCTGGAGTTCGTATCCAACCAATGCATAGGTTTGTTCATTGCAGGCTTCTTTCAGAAACTGCACCGCTTTCACAAACGCATCGCTGCCATAATAATCATCGGCATTGATCACGGCAAAGGGTTCATTTACTTTACCCTTGCAGCAGAGCACCGCATGGGCCGTACCCCAGGGCTTTGCCCTTTCAGCAGGAACCGAATAACCATCGGTAAAATCCAGCAGGTGCTGGTATACATAATCTGTTGCAATTTTACCCTTCAGCTTGGGTTCAAATATCGATTTAAACTGCTCAGCAAATTCTTCCCTGATAATGAATACCACTTTACCGAATCCGGCCCGTATTGCATCGTAGATTGAATAATCCATTATTGTTTCGCCAGCTGGTCCAAATGACTGAATCTGCTTCATGCTTCCATATCTGCTGGCCATTCCCGCGGCTAAAATCACAAGAGTTGGTTTCATAGTGTACTTTTACAGATTACAAAGTTAATTCATAAATCATTCCCCTTTACACCAGATGCAGGATGCCTTGAAAAATATTACCACCCAACCAATCACCGGCTGGAGCAATGACCGGATCCAGACGGACCTGCTAAGACTGGACCAATTGCATCCCGTAGTGAGCGGGAATAAGTGGTTCAAGCTAAGGTATTACCTGGAAGATGCCATGGCACTGCAAAAAAAGATCATCGCCAGTTTTGGCGGGGCTTATTCCAACCATATTGTGGCCATGGCCTATGCCTGCAAAAGCGCCGGGCTGCAATCAGTGGGCATTATCAGGGGCGAAGAACCCGCCACCCTCTCCCATACACTGAAAGCAGCCATCTTCTATGGTATGCAACTCATTTTTGTAAGCCGCGATGCATACAAAAACAAAGCGCAGTTACAGGAAGGATTCCATCAGCCAAACTGGTACTGGATCGGCGAAGGCGGATATGGTATGAAGGGTGCTGAAGGAGCAACCACCATACTTCAAACAACGGATCATGCCCTGTATACAGATATTCTCTGTGCAACCGGTACGGGTACAATGATGGCGGGATGTATCAAGGGCAGCTTACCACACCAACGGATAACCGGCATCAGTGTGTTGAAAAATCATCATTCTCTTCAGGCAGAAGTGGAAGCCCTGCTGACGGATACGGAACGCAGCCACAATTATACCTTCCTGCATAATTATCATTTTGGCGGTTATGCCAAACACCCGCCCGAGCTGGTTGAATTCATGAACCATCTCTTCCGGCAGGAAAATATTCCTACAGATATCGTGTATACCGGCAAATTATTATTCGGGGTATCCGACCTGATCCGGAAAGCATATTTTCCTTCGGGTAGCCGTATATTGGTCATTCACAGCGGGGGACTGCAGGGAAATGAATCGCTACCGCAAGGCAGATTGATTTATTAACAATAGCCCGGCATTATTATTAATGGGCTCCCAGTATATTTGCTGCAATGAAAGCGTCAATTGCCCATTGGGGAATATTTTTTTGCCTGTTCGCTGCACAAACAGGAACAGCACAAACAGTGACCGCACCTCAGCAATCGCTTCGTTTTTCGGTGATTGAATTATCCGCAGGTCTCCATAAAATCAGTTGGAATAATCCTTACCGGCAGGCGGTTCAGTTGGCTGTTCAACGCTCAACCGACAGTCTTCAAAATTTCAGAACCATACTGTCTGCCAAAAAACCGGAGCTGGAAGAAAACGGATTCACCGACCATACCGCCCCGCATTCCGGCAATGTGTTTTACCGGATTTTTGTAACCATGGAGGGAGGTGGTTTTTTCTTTACCCCTGTGGTGAAGGCGCAGAAAGCTGCGGCAGTAGTACCTAAAGCAGTTCCCAAACCGGCTGCTCCTGTGGTAAAAAAAGACAGTATCCTTCCCCCTAAAATAGTTGTTCCGGAAAATCCCTTCCTGAACAAGAAGCCCTCCAAATTTGTGTATACCGATGCCAGGGGTTACCTGGTCATTGCTTTACCCAAAGCAGCCATTAACAGGTACAAGCTGATTATTTATGATACGAATGGCAGTATTCTTTTCATCATTGAACACATCCGGGAAACCGAACTGATTGTGGAGAAAGTAAATTTCCTGCATTCCGGCTGGTTCAACTTTGAGTTGCTTGAGAACGGGTTACTGCTGGAACAAAACAGGTTTTATATTCAGTAGTGCCAGGCCAATGCAGACAGGTTAGTGGCTGACCAGTACACAATTGAACAGTTGTTCAAAATGCTTCTTTATCCGGTATTTCACTTCGTCCATATCCACCGGATGCCCCAGCTCCTGTTGCAGAGAGGTTACCGCTTTGTTCTGGATCCCGCAGGGGATGATATGATTGAAATAATCCAGATCGGTATTTACATTAAAAGCGAACCCATGCATGGTAATCCACCGGCTGCATTTTATGCCCATGGCACAGATTTTCCGCTCCTTTCCTTTTATATGCGCATCCATCCACACACCGGTTTCTCCCGGGCTTCGCTCTCCCTTTAATCCATATTCCGCCATGGTCTGAATGATCACTTCCTCCAGTGTACGGAGGTACCAGCCCAGGTCTGTCCTGAACTTCTCCAGGTCCAGAATCGGGTATCCCACCAGCTGCCCGGGACCATGAAAAGTGATATCTCCTCCCCGGTTGATGTGATAATATTCAATGCCCTTTTGTGCCCTTTCCTGCTCACCGATCAGTACATGCTCCTCCTTGCCGCTTTTACCCAGGGTATATACGGGCGGATGTTCCACAAACAACAGATGGCTGGAGGTGGGCAATTCACGCTCCGGCGCCTTTACATCGCTGGTATAGCGGAACAGCAGTTTGATGTCTGCATTCTGCTTCAGCAAACGCTCCTGGTAGTCCCATACTTCTTTGTATTGTTTTGCACCCAGGTCTTCGAATAGTACTTGTTGTTGCATGGCACGAAAATACGATACTTTTGCAGTATGCAGGTAGACACAGAATTGCTCTCTGAAGAACAGTCGGAGAACCTTTACGAGAAAAAAACATTTGTTGTAGACAGAGGCCAGGAACCTTTCCGGATAGACAAATGGGTGCAAATGCATATGGAAGGCTCTACCCGCAACAAAATACAGCAGGGTATCGAAGCCGGTTTTCTGACCGTGAACGGGAAGGCCGTTAAAAGCAATTATAAGATTAAACCGGGGGATGAAATAGTGGTCATGAGCCTGATCAACCCCGATCATACCATCCTGAAAGAGGAAAATATTCCGCTGAATATTGTGTATGAAGATGCCGCCCTGATGGTGATCAATAAACCCGCCAATATGGTGGTACACCCGGGCGTGGGCAATTTCAGCGGCACTTTACTGAACGGTGTAGCCTATTATCTCCGCCAGCAGAATCCGGCCATTGACGAAGAAAACCTTCCCCGGTTTGGCCTGGTACACCGCATCGACAAGAATACCACCGGCCTGATCGTTGTTGCAAAAACCGGCGGAGCGGCAGCCCACCTGGCCAAACAGTTCTTCAGCCATACCGTAAAGCGAAAATATGTAGCGCTGGTCTGGGGCAATATTGAAGAAGACGAGGGAACGGTAAATGCCCATATTGCACGGCATCGTTATTTCCGTAAAATGTTTGATGCCTACCCCGACGGAGAAACCGGTAAACATGCCATCACCCACTATAAGGTATTGGAAAGATTTAACTATGTAACGTTGGTAGAATGCATACTGGAAACAGGCAGAACCCACCAGATCAGGGTACATATGAAACATATCGGCCACACCCTGTTCAACGACTGGGAGTATGGGGGCGACAAAATTTTAAAGGGTACGATCTATTCCAGGTACAAGCAGTTTGTAGACAACTGTTTTAGCATCTGCAACCGCTGCGCGCTGCATGCCAAAACCCTGGGCTTTATCCACCCTGTTACGGAACAGGAAATTTTCTTTGAGTCGCCGGTACCCGATGATATGCAGCAGGTTATTGAGAAATGGCGCACTTACAGCCAGCACCGCAACCTGGAGGAATAGCTGCATGCGTTGGTCTGCTTTAACATTTAATTTGCAATCTGATCATAATCCGGACATAACATTTTCATAAAAGGTTTATATTGGGTGTTTTTTATCCAAATGATTCCTCAAATTTGTAGAGATAGAAAATTTACCCAAAAATGATTCGTGGACTTGCCTTTTCATTGCTGTTAATAGTTGCATGCACATACACTGTTTTTGCACAATCCGAAGCTCCTAAAGGATGGCATTTGCTGGACTCGGCAAAGGATTCCTTTTACGGGATCAGTTTAAACAAAGCCTACCAGTTTCTTCAGGCTAAAAACAAAAATCCGCAAACAGTGATCGTAGCTGTACTGGATTCAGGGGTAGACACTACCCACGAAGACCTGAAAAAAAATCTCTGGCGCAACCCAAAAGAGATTCCCGGCAACGGCATTGACGATGATAAAAACGGATATATCGATGATATATACGGATGGAATTTCCTGGGTGGAAAAGACGGCAGAAGTATTAAGAAAGCAGCAGATGAAAAAGCCAGGGTATACCATCGCTGGAAAGACCAGTTCGCCGGAAAAACGATAGATACCAATCAACTCAGCAAAAAAGAAGCAGAAAACTACCATATCTGGATGAAAGCCGCAGCAGGCATGAATTTCAGCCAGGAAGAACAGATGGATGTAATGTTCATAGAATTGACCGCAAAAGCCATGCGCAGGCATGACAAAATCATCCGCCAGGAAATGGCCAGGGAGGAATACACCTGTGAACAGCTCGAAAAATTTAACCCCATTACCAAAACAGGGCGTGATGCCAAAATCGGTTACCTCACCTGTATCAAAATGATGGGAATAGATCCCGAAGAAAAGAATACCAGTACACTCGGAGAACTGGAAGAATACATTGAAGGAAAGAAAAGCAGTTTTGAGTCGAAAGAAAAAGCGCCCTATAACTACAGGGCGGAAATTGTTCAGGACAATTATTACAATTTCTCCGATCGTTTTTACGGCAACAACGATGTGATGGGTCCCGGGCCAATGCATGGAACCCATGTATCAGGTATTATAGGAGCACAGCGCAACAATAATCTGGGTGTGGATGGAGTGGCAGACCTGGTAAAAATCATGATGCTGCGGGTAGTGCCGGACGGAGATGAGTATGATAAGGATGTAGCCCTGGCCATCCGGTATGCGGTAGACAATGGCGCCAAAGTAATCAACATGAGTTTCGGGAAATCCTACTCGCCCGAAAAAAACTGGGTAGACAGCGCCGTTCGTTATGCAGAACAACAGGATGTTTTACTGGTACATGCATCCGGCAACGATGCAGAAGATATTGATGTAAGCGAAAACTATCCAAGCCCCTGGCTGGAACAGTGGAAAACAAGGGCTTCCAACTTCATTACCGTTGGCGCCAGCAGCGATATTAAACTTAGCAACAGCATTGCCGCTGATTTCAGCAATTACGGAAAAGAAACGGTGGATGTTTTTGCTCCGGGTGTAAAAATATACTCTACCATACCCGGCGGCAATCAATACGGTAATTTAAAAGGCACCAGTATGGCAACGCCGATCGTATCCGGGCTGGCGGCCATGCTCCGCTCCTATTATCCCGGGCTCAGCGCCGTGGAGGTAAAGCGGATCATAGAGCTGTCTGTATCCAGGCCGGATGCAATGATTCCCTGTATCAAACCGGGTATTAAGGGCGATCCGCTCTCCTTCAGTGATCTATGCAAAAGCGGGGGAATCATCAATGCATACAATGCAGTAAATATTGCCAATAGCTTCCATACCGCCGCTGTATCCAAAACACCCCAGAAACCGATTGGCAAACCCATAAAAACAAAGAAATAATGGCCAGACCACAGCCCGGAGATTACGGACACTATTACGAAAATTATGTAAACAGAGTAGACGCAGATAACCTGCAACAGGTTATTGAAAAATATGCCAGGCCACTGATCAGTTTCTACAGCAATCTGCCCGGAGAGAAAGCCGATTACCGGTACGAAGCCGGTAAATGGAGCCTGAAGGACCTCTTACAGCACATAATTGATACCGAGCGGATCATGAGCTACAGGATCCTGAGAATTGCCCGCAACGACAGCACACCCCTTCCCGGATTTGAAGAGAACGATTATGCAGCCAGTGCCAATGCATCTGCCAGAAGTTTTGATTCCCTGAAGGAAGAATTCATTGCCCTTCGAAAATCGACCGATCTGTTACTGCAATCATTTACCGAAGCACAACTGAACAATGCCGGAACCGCCAGCGGATACCGGGCAACAGCCAATGGTATCGGGTTCATTATATTCGGCCATATGCTGCACCACAAACAAGTAATCGAGGAGCGCTATCTTTAACCGATCAACCATATTAAATCAGAAAGTCCTGTTCGGCAATTGCCAAAACAGGACTTTCCTTTTATTGGGGGTAATAGAAATTACTTCTTACCGTACAGGTGAACAGCAATCTGTACATCTTTAGCCACATTACCTACGCCGTAGTTAACGCCAAACAGGGTTCTGTCGAGGCTGAAGAAAGCTTCCGCAAAAAAACCTTTTTCGTCTGCACTGCGGATAGCGGCAGTAAAACTTACCGGCAAAGCAGCGCCTTTCAGGTTCAGTGTTCCGTTGATGGTAGCCGTGTTTTCGTCAGTGTAAGTAACACCGGTGATTTTGTAAGTAGCTTCACTAAACTTAGCCACATCAAAGAAGTCTGCAGACTTCAGGTGTCCGGCCAGTTTTTCACCGGCGCCATCCGTTACTTTTACGTTAGCCAGATCAATCACAAATTCACCGCCGGTTAACTTACCACCGTCAACCTGTACAGAACCACTCTTAACAGTAAAGAAACCTGTGTGGAAATCATTTTTCTTAGAACCCACCCAGTCAACACGGCTTTTTGCAGCGTCTACTGAATAGGTTACCACTTCCTTCACAGATTTAACTGGAGTGAAAGCATACAGACCGGTTAAAAATGCTGTTCCCAACAGCGCAAAAACAATTTTTTTCATGGTGTTTAATTTGTTTAGTTTGATAATGACAAAACAAAAATAAGAAATTAATGTTACAACAACAATTTAAAAAGTATTAATTCCGCATTTCGGTTTCGCTTATCTTCGCAAAAATTGTTCCGATTATGAATCTGCATGAGTACCAGGCCAAAGAATTACTCAGTAAATACAATGTCCCCACCCAGGAGGGTATTGCGGTGGATACCGTAATGGCAGCTGAGGAGGCTTATCGCCAAATTAAAACACAAACCGGCAATAATTTTGCCGTAGTGAAAGCCCAGATACACGCCGGAGGACGCGGTAAGGGTAAAATTGAGGGAACCGAGCAGCGTGGCGTTGCTGTAGCTAAAAGCGCAGAAGATATTACCAATATTGCCAAAAATATCCTTGGAGGCACACTGGTAACCATTCAAACCGGCCCTGCAGGTAAGAAAGTGAGTAAGATCCTGATTGCACAGGACGTTTACTATCCCGGTCCCAACCCGGTAAAAGAGTTTTACCTCTCTATCCTGCTGGATCGTGCTAAAGGAATGAATGTAGTAATGTACAGCACAGAAGGTGGTATGGACATTGAAGAAGTGGCGCATAATACCCCTGAAAAAATATTTAAAGAATGGGTACACCCTGCCGGTGGTTTACAGGGATTCCAGGCAAGAAAAATTGCCTTTAACCTGGGCCTGAGCGGTGAAGCATTCAAGAACTGCGTAAAATTTGTAACCAACCTGTACAAAGCTTATGTAGGACTGGATTGCGGTATGCTCGAAATCAACCCATTGTTCAAAACCAGTGACGAAAAAATCATTGCGGTAGACTGTAAGATGAACATCGACGATAACGCACTGATGCGTCATCCTGATGTGGCCGCTTTAAGAGATGTTTCCGAAGAAGATCCTACAGAAGTAGAAGCTGGTCAGTACAACCTGAACTTTGTGAAGCTGGACGGTAACGTAGGTTGCATGGTAAACGGCGCCGGTTTGGCAATGGCTACCATGGATATGATCAAATTGAGCGGTGGTGAGCCTGCCAACTTCCTGGATGTAGGCGGTACTGCGAATGCACAAACAGTAGAAGCAGGATTCCGCATCATCATGAAGGATCCAAACGTAAAAGCCATCCTCATCAACATCTTTGGTGGTATCGTAAGATGCGACCGTGTTGCTGCAGGTGTGATTGAAGCGTACAACAAGCTGGGCAATATCAATATTCCGATTATTGTTCGCTTACAGGGTACCAATGCTGTTGAAGCCAAGAAGCTCATCGACGAAAGCGGCCTGAAGGTTCAGTCTGCCATTCAGTTGAGCGAAGCCGCTGCGCTGGTGAAACAGGCTGTAGCCTGATTAAAGCATAAAAATTTACAAAGTCCATAGCGGAGACCAATTCCTGCTATGGATTTTTTTTTTGCAGGTCAAAAAGCGATCCGGTATCCTTATTGAAATTTAGTGATCTCTACCACGCGAACTTCTGTGATTGCGCTGACAGTGTATTGAAGGCCGGTGCGCAACTCCACACAGGCATAGCGCTTTCTGCGAAGCACACCCTTGCGAAATATTTTTCCGTTATCGGTCATGAACAAGGCGCCCTCGGGCAGTACCGATAAAAGATGATACCCCTCCCGGTTGTTTTGATTGTATTTGCGGAGCACCGTAAGCAGCGCGGTTTCACCATTGGCGGTGGCTGCCGGGGAATGCAATGTTTTTTTAAGCACCTGTTCCACATCGGGCGGAAATATACTCATTTCAATAAATGAAGCCAGCAACCTGCCGTATAGATGTTTCCATTCTTTTCCATGTGATTCCACCCGGTTGCCGTATTGCTCAAAAGTGAGCAAATGCGCCAGCTCATGCAAAAGGGTAATCAGGAATTCATATTGATTCAGGTTACCGTTCACACTGATGCGGTGATTGTTTCCCTGGTGTGCATGCCGGTAATCGCCCAATACAGATTTACGTTCCCTTGCAATGGTAAGATGAACTTTGTATAAATGAAGAATACTCACCACCTGGTCAAAACTCCCCTCCGGTAAAAAGCGGGCCAGTTCCTTTAGGGGATGCTCAGTTGCCGCCATGTTTAGGTGGATTTAAACGCATGGCAATACGCACTTCCAGCCAGGTGTACACAATATAAAGGCCCATGCTGATGAACAGTGCGTTCACGCTTTTGTTTTCGCCTGCAGCATAGAGATAAATGAAAGCAGCGGTGCCCAGTACAAATAATTTCAGCACCACAGAACCCATTACACCACGCACCATGGCATGGGGATTGGTATTATTCATCGACTGGATCTGCATATACAGGCTGGATGCACAGATGATAAACAGGAGTGTGTTGGCGGCAATAATCACCCTGCCGTCTATATGCGCCTGCTGCATTGCACTGCCAAACAGGACTGCAACGGTATTGACCAGTATCATCAGCACCAGCAGGGGCAAAAGCAGTTTCTTTTTTTCTTTGAACATAATCTTGAGATAAAGCGATCGGTTAATCGTTGGAAGATTCTACTTTAGGCATTGCCAACGGCACGGTATCCAGTTGCGTCTTTACATCGCCGGAGAGTACTTTTTTTACGCCTTCGATGTATTGTTCCTTGTAGTGGATCGCCTGCTCCAGGGAATCGGTACGGATTTTCAGCAATTGAAGCGCGGTACGGCTTTCCCTGGTTCCGTAACCGGGTATATAATATTTCAGCGGGGTGAAGGCAATCAGCGCAATGGTAAGCCCCACCAGAAATACAAAGACGGTGCTGAGCCCGATGTATACACTTAAACGAGACAAACGCACCGTGAGCATTTCCTCATAAGTATCATCGTTCATGATCACCAGCCGGTAGGTATTCCTCAGCCGCTTAAATGTGCTTTCCGGGTTAATTTTATCCATAATCTAAAAACAGGTTAAAGGTAACGATTGAAGCGGTTTTCTGCTGTTATAGAGGAGAAATAACTGTAATTTTAAGCGATTTTATGTACAGAAAAACTTTTTTTTATTCCTTTTGCCTGATCCTGCTTGCTACGGGTTGGCGCTTTACGGCCCAATCGCAGCCCAACACAACAATTGAGCTGAAGAAGCCGGATAAATTTCAGAGCCGGCAACTTGCATCTGAAAAAACAGGAAATAAAAAATTCAGTGTCCCCAAAAGGCTGTACAACAATACCGTTAGCCAGTACAATTATTACTTCAATGCCAATGCCAGGCTGGAAAACATCATTGCAAGCGCCAAGGCGAACCATAAGGAAGATTACACACAGCTCCTCCCTTTTTATAACTACAGCCTCGAAGAAACGGCAAAGGGACCAATTGATTCCGTGATCTACAAATGCACTGCAGGCATTCTGCTGCATGATCTCAGAAGCGATTGGGTAGACCGGTTTTATCTTTTGATGGGTAAGGGATACCTGCACAGAAAGGATTTTGATTCTGCGGCCATGGTATTTGCCTATATCAACTATGCCTATGCACCCAAGGACGACGGATATGATATCCCCATTGGAAGTAATGCCAGCAACACCAATGGAATCTTCACCATTTCATCCAACGAAAAAAGAAATTTCTGGAAAAAAATTTCTTCCAAACCACCTTCCCGGAACGAGAGCTTCCTGTGGCAGGTAAGAAATTATATTGAACAGAAAAAACTGACAGAGGCAGAGGCCCTGCTGGAAATCATCCGTTCCGACAAATTGTTCCCGGCACGTTTAAAAACCGGCTGGTACGAAATGGAAGCCTATCTGCAGTACAGCAAACAGGCTGGCGACAGTGCCGCATTTTACCTGATCAGGGCCCTGGACAATACAGACAACAAAACAGAAAGGGCCCGTTGGGAATACCTTGCTGCACAGTTACTGGAACAATCCGGTAAAGACAGCACTGCAGTAAAAATGTACGGGCAGGCCATCCAACACAGCAGGGACCCTCTCCTGGAAATATATGCCCGATTAAGGGTGGTAAGTCTTTCGGCGGCCACCAAACCCAACGCATTACTGGAAAACCTCAACCAGTTGCTTGCCATGGCCCGGAGAGATAAATACCAGGGCTACCGGGATATTATTTATTATGCCGCTGCCGAACTGGAACTGAAGCGAAAAAATGATGAAGGCGCTGAAAAATGGTTATTAAAAAGCATTCAGCATGCCGAAAGCAATGATGCAGGAAAGCAACAGAGCCTGCTGATGCTGGCCGATATAAGCTATACTGCCAAAAAATATGTGAACGCCGCCGGCTACTACGACAGCATACAGGTTTCGCTGCTGAAAGAACCCGCGCAGAAAATAGTGAATGACCGAAGAATACCATTAGATACCATTGCCGCCAATATCCGGTTGATCCGGCACGAAGATAGTGTACAGCTGATTGCAGCCATGCCATTGGAAGCAAGAACCAACTACCTGAAAGCATTACTGAAAAAACTACGCAAAGAACAGGGACTAAAGGAAACAGAATCCGAAACCAACTATGGTGGTAATCTTCCTGTGGCTGCCGACGATTTGTTTAAACCATCCGGAAACGATTTTTATTTCAGCAGCAGTTCGCTGAAAGCCAAAGGACTGAGTGATTTCAAAGCCAGGTGGGGCAACCGTCCCAATATCGACAGCTGGCGCAGGCAATCTGCGATTGACCGCTCTTTCACTACCACACCCGATATGCCGGAACAGCCGGCGGATGCGGCGGCAAAAGCTACGGGAGCAAAGGAACTCAACCTCGCTTCCCTCCTGGCAGATTTACCGATGGATACAATTGCGCTTCAGGCATCCAATCAGAAAATCAGGAATGTCCTGCTGAGCAACGGGTACAGGTTCCAGTTTTATTTGCAGAACTATCCTGCCGCCATCGATGCCTATGAGGAAATACTGAAGCGCTTCCCAGGCATGCCTGCTTCCGAGGAATTGTTGTTCCGTCTAAATGATTGTTACAATAAAACAGGGGAATACAAAAAAGCGGACTCCCTCATTAAAACAATGTCGGTGCAATATCCTGCCGGCAAGTTCACCAAAAAACTGACGGTGGTTCCTGCTAAAAATAAATCCGGCGCTGCAGAACAGGCTTACGAAGCTGTTTACCGCTCTTTCCTGGAGGGAAATTTCGAAAGGGCCAAAGAACAAAAAGTGCAGGCCGACCGGCAGTTTGGTAAAAACTACTGGACACCGCAATTACTCTACATCGAATCCATTTATTATACCAAAATGCAGCAGGACAGTATTGCCATTGATCGCCTGCAAAACATCATTGGATTATTCCCAACCTCTGCCATGGCTGCAAAAGCCGCTACGATGGCGGACGTATTGAAAAGAAGAAAAGAAATTGAATCCTATCTCACCAACCTGGATATTGAACGGCCTGTTGAGTACGTCACCCGCAATGTGGATCTGAACAATACCAACACTTCGAAGGTGGAATTGCCAAGGCCCGATTCCATTGCCCGCTCCGCTCCGCAAAAAATTGCGGCGCCGGTGAACCTGCCTGCAATGGCACCGCCGGTAACCATCAAAGCTCCGGAAAGCTATCGTTTTATTACCACCGATTCGCAGTATGTTGCCCTGCTGCTGAACCGGGTGGATCCTGTATTCATCAGCGAAGGGAAAAATGCCTTTAACAGATTTAACCGCGAACAATATTACAACCAGCCCATTGCGCTGAGCGCTGTTCCTTTGAATGATACCGTTCATTTAATGCTGATCGGACCATTTAAAAATCCAGCGGAAGCGGTGACTTATATAGATAAAACAAGGCCTGTAACGCCTTCCCGGATCCTGCCCTGGCTTACCGCAGATAAGTACCGGTACAGCATGGTGAGCCCGGCCAATCTGGAACTGTTGCGCCGTAAGAAAGATCCTGCCGCTTACCAGGAATTTCTGCACCAGCTCTTCCCGGACAAATTTTAACCATTTTGTGATCGCTATCCCAAAACTCTTGATTAGCTTTATCCCTATTATTTGAAACTCACTATGACCAGACCAGTTAGGATTTTTTGGCGGATTTTTTTTGGAGGTTTTGCATTTGTAATCCTGCTCTTGTTGATGCTCAATTTTGGCTGGATCGGCAGTATGCCCGATTTGGATGATATTGAAAACCCTTCCGCTTCCCTGGCAAGCCAGGTATATGCAGAGGATGGCACCCTGATGGGTAAATATTATATTGAAGACCGGATCAACGTTAAATACAAAGACATCAGCAAACACGTAATCAATGCGCTGGTGGCTACTGAAGACGAACGTTTCTATGACCACAGCGGTATTGATGCCAGGTCCCTGGCCCGTGCTTTTCTTTACCTGGGAAGCGAAGGTGGCGCCAGTACCATCACCATGCAAACGGCCAAGAACCTGTTCACCGAAAACTGGAGCACCAAGAGTTTTATACTGAGAGGTTTACAGAAATTGAAGGAAGGCATTATTGCGGTGAAACTGGAAAGGCATTTTACCAAGGAAGAAATCATCACTTTATACCTGAACACCGTTGCTTATGGCGATAATGTGTATGGTATCAGGAATGCAGCCAAAACATTCTTCCAGAAAGAGCCTGACCGTTTGAATGTGGAAGAGGCTGCCGTATTGATTGGTATGCTGAAAGGCGCTACCCTTTATAATCCAAGAAGGAATCCGAAACTGGCGCTCGACAGGAGAAATACCGTGTTGAACCAGATGGTGAGAAATAAATACCTCGATGCTGCGGAAGCCGATATACTGAAACGTCAGCCCATTGAACTGAACTACAAGAAGCTGGATGAAACCACTGGTCTTGGACCATATTTCAGAATGGTGCTGGGCGAGGAAATGAAGAAGTGGTGCAAGGAACATAAAAAGAACAATGGAGATGCATATGATCTGTACAGGGATGGTTTAAAAATTTATACCACCATCAATCCGCGGATGCAGCTCTATGCAGAGGAAGCGGTGGCCAAGCATATCAGCTACATGCAGAAGCTGCTGAACACACAGGATAACATTAAAAAAGGTACGGCGTGGAACGGTTTCGAAAATGTACTGGACGGCATCATAAAACAAACCGATCGCTGGAAAAACCTGAAAAAAGAAGGGTTGAGCGATGAGGAAACCAGGGCAACTTTCAATCAAAAGGTGCAGATGCGTGTATTTGCATGGAACCCCAACCGGGGGAAGGATACGCTGATGACCCCGCTTGATTCCATCAAATACCATCGCCAGATGCTGCAGGCGGGATTCATGGTGATGGATCCGCTGAATGGCCAGATCAAAGCATGGGTGGGCGGTGTTGACTTTAAAACATTCAAATACGATCACGCGAATATCAATACCAAACGCCAGGTGGGTTCTACCATCAAACCTTTATTGTACAGCCTTGCCATTGAAGAAGCCGGCTTTACTCCCAATACGGAAGTGCAGGACGTTCAACAAAGCTTCGGCAGTTTTGGGATGGTACCCAATACGCCTAAAACCTGCACGGGTGGCACCATGCCGATGGCGCTGGCGCTGGCCAAATCGAGAAACTGTGCATCTGCCTATATTTTAAAACAACTCGATAATACCGCCAATAACGGCGCAAAGCGTTTTGTGGAGTTCCTGAAAAAATGCGACTTCACCAGTAAAGTTGAACCCTATCCTTCCATTGCATTGGGCGCTACGGAAATTTCCCTCTTCGAAATGATGCAGGGATACAGCATGTTCCCCGGCAGAGGTTTTAATGCCAAACCCATGTACATCACCCGCATCGAAGACAGAAACGGAAATGTACTGGCTACCTTCACCCCACAGCGAAAGGAAGTCATCAGCGATGTGACGGCTTACTCTGTCATCAGGATGATGCAGGGCGTAATGATCAATGGTACCGGTGCAGGCATCTGGCAGTATGATCCGCCGGGAGGTATGGAGATTGCCGGTAAAACAGGTACTACCAACGATAACAGCGATGCATGGTTTATTGGATATACGCCACAATATCTTGCAGGCGGCTGGGTTGGTTGCGACGACCGCTTCATCCGTTTCAACAGTAAGAACGGGGAAGGCGGAAGGGCTGCCATGCCAATCTGGGCTTATTTCTTCGACAAAGCGGCATCCGATCCCAACTGTGGAATCGATACCAGGCTAACCTTCATCAAGCCCGAAGTAATGAGTAATGATATCAATATCGATTACATCAATGGAACATCACCGGTATTAGGTGGTGAGGGAGAAGACATGGGAACCGGAACCTCCAGCGACTACGAAATTCCGAAAGACATCAAGCCGGAGGAAATGGGCGCTGAATCGCAGTTCATTATAGAAGAATCGAAGAAGCCTGCAGATCCGAAAGATCCTAAAAAGCCAGGCACCCCAGCCAACAAACCGGCGGAGAAGCCCAAAACAGTGATGCCTAAAAAGCCAGGCGGAGGTACGCTTTAATTTTGTTGCTGCCGGTCAGCAGCCCGTGTAATTTAGCTGGCGTAAATAACGCCAAACTCCTGCTGTAATCCTTTGGAGGAACGATAGATGACATCCATCCATTCAGTTCCGTATTTGCTGTAGAACAGGGCAAAATTATCGGTTCTTTCCTGGAGGTTATTCCCGGGAAACAGCGCCGCTTTTATAGCGGTGATTTGCCGGATAGTGGTTTCGAATTTATCCTTCTCAGCGCGGAGCATTTTCTTTTCCAGTTCCTCCAGTTTTTTCAGGGCCTTTACTTTCAGCGCCGCCACATGATCGGTGAGGCTGTTGTCGATGGCTCCTGCCAGGCTTTCCAGTTTTTGATAGAATACAGTGGCTTCCTGCAGTTCATTGGTCAGTTCCAGTTGATTGGCCGTACTGGATTTTACCAGTGCATTGATGTAAGCAGTGGTATCGGTAAAAAGATCCTGCTGCCGCATGGCCAGTTTTTCCAGGCGCTGCTGTTGTTCTTTCTCTACAAAAAGAAAAGAGTTTCTGAGTAGCAACACCGGATAAGGAACACCGGCCGCTTCAAATACTTTTTTAAGTTCCAGCCAGTAAGCCAGTTCTCCCCCACCTCCAATAAATGCCACATTGGGCAGGATCGTTTCCTGGAACACACCACGCAGAATTACATTGGGGCTGAACCTTTCAGGATGTTGCTGCAATTCCTGCAAAATTTCTTCCTGCGTAAAACGAAGCTGAAGCGCCTGAACAGTGAAATGATCACCCTCGGGTTCTATCCTCTCCCGCTTATCATTGATGAGATAAAATAAATTGATGGTCCTGCCGGCTGCCTGCACTTTATAGTGCTGAGACAATGCCTGTACAGTTTGCACAACCGCCTCATGAGAAAACTGCCGGGTCAGTTCCCGGGTCACCGTACCGGTGAATGCGGATTTTAGTCCCGCATGATCCGGTATCACTACCACTACTCCATAGTCTGCAAACAAACGGTTCACCAGTTCCAGCGTTGCCTGCTGAATCAACTTTCCTTCCGTGTAACACAACCTGAATAATTCAACCAGCGCAGCTCCCTTTGGCAATACAGCTACCTGGCCCTCTATGTTTTGAATGATCTTCAGAAAGGCCTTGTCTACCTTCATTCTTCCTACAGCGCCGGTTTGCTTTGTGTCCCATACCAGTTTTTGCCCGCCCACATTCACAAAGCCCAGTTCGTCCAGATCCGCGTCTTCGCTACCCATATAGTACACTGGTACAAAGCGCGCTCCGGTGAAGCTTTCCGCCAGCTCTTCCGCCAGCTTTACCGCGTGCATGATCTTATAGATAAAATACAGCGGCCCGGTAAATATATTGGGCTGGTGTGCAGTGGTAATGGTGAATGTATTGGGTGCCGCCAGCAGTTCAATATTGGCTTTAACTTTGGGAGATATTTCCAGCCCGCTGTATTGTTCGTGCAAAGCGCTCACAAGCAGGTTCCGGTCAGTAGCTGTTTTTTTTCTCGCCTCCAGGGATTGACGGATCCCTTCCAGATCAGGAGTATATTGATAAAACGGACGAAGTGTATCGGCCTGCTTTAAATAGTCGGCAGTAATCTTTGAAAAATATCCTGTGCCTTCATAAGGCAAAAAAGTGGTGGTACAATCCATATAGGCAGTAAAAATACAAATTCATTCAGGCTAACCCAGCCATTTATACTATTTCAACAGGTATTCGCTTAATTAAACCGGTCCGGATCAAACGGACGTATGTCCATGCTCAGTGTTTTTTCCAGCAATACCTCACTTACCAGTTTACCGGTACCTGCTCCCAGGCTCATACCGATCATGGAATGACCGGTTGCGATCACCAGGTTATCCCACTTGTAAGACTTGCCCAAATAGGGCAGGCCATCTGCCGAACAGGGCCTGAAACCATACCAGATCTTGTCTGCAGCAGGAAGGGGCACATCAAATTCGGGATAGAATCTTTTAACCGCCTGCAGCAGGCCCTCTACCCTGTTCATCCTGGGAGGTGTTTTGGTAGAGGTAATTTCCATAGTACCTCCGAAACGGATCTTATTGCCATCCATCGGGGTTAATGCGGCGCGGCCTTCCACCAATACAGCCGGATGATTCAGTTTATAGGGCGAATTTTCCAATGTAACGGAATACCCCCTGCCCGGCATAAGCAGCAGGTCAAGATTTAATTTGGCGGCCAGTTCGCGGCTCCAGGAACCTGAAGCCAGCACTACCGCATCAGTGGTGTAAATGTTCTTATCGGTTTTGACGGCAGTAATTTGTTTGCCCTTTTTGTCGAAGCCGGTCACTTCCTCTTCCTTAATGAAGCGAACGCCCATCTGCTGCAATTGCTTCAATAAGCCCGCCATCAGTTTATTGGGGTACAAATGCGCATCACACTTAAAGAAAAGCGCTCCCCTGGCATTGATCCTGGTCTGCGGTTCCAGCGCCTGCAATTCATGGTGATTCAGCAATACCGTATCGCTCAGCCCCAGTTCGTGGGCTTTCTCCAGCAGGTGCCGGCATTTTTCTTCTCCCGCATCGGTTTGAAATACTTCCAGCAGGCCTTTGTGTTCATAGGCAAACTCAAAGCCCGGAATCCGGGTCCATTCCTCATACATTTTCTGGCTGATGATGGCGATATCTCTCAACGGAATCGCGGCAAGCTCCACATTTCCCGGTTTAGCCACTTTCATAAACTTCAATCCCCACTTAATGAGGTTCCAGTCTAAACGGGGCTGCACATAAAAGGGACTCCTGGGGTCTCCCATCCATTTGATTCCTTGTTTTACAATGCCCGGAGTGGCCAGTGGAACAAAGTGGCTTGGGCAGATATAGCCCGCATTACCATATGAACAATTGTTCAGAAAGTTTTCCTTATCGATCACCGTTACCTCGCATCCCTGCTCCCTCAAATAATAAGCGCTGCTTAATCCTACTACCCCTCCGCCGATTACTGTTACATTCATATCACTACCAATTGGTATTTTTTATAAAAATACTTAAAAAGCGGAATCTCCCTGTTCCACAATTCGGGTTATACCCGCTTTCTGCATAACTTAGTAATATAAGATTGCTGCAATGGAAACATATGGGAAAATACTGCTGATTGCGATGCCCTTATTCCTGGTATTGGTTGTACTGGAAAAATGGTGGGGCTGGCGAAAAGGAAATGAAACGGTACGGACAATGGACATGATCTCCAGCCTTACTTCTGGGATCACCAATTCCACCAAGGATGTATTGGGGCTCAGTATTGTTCTGGTCAGCTACGAATGGATGGTAACACACCTGGCCATCTATCATGTGCAAACCTCTGTTGCGGCTTATTGCATTGCTTTCATGGCGCTTGATCTCACCGGATACATGGTGCACCGCATAGATCATGAAATCAATTTCTTCTGGAACGCACACCTGATTCACCACAGCAGCGAGGATTATAACCTGGCCTGCGCCCTGCGCCAGAGCATTTCTACTTTCTTCCGGCTATTTACTATTTTTTTACTGCCGGCAGCATTACTGGGGGTTCCTGCCCAGGTAATTGCAGTAGTGGCGCCGCTTCACCTGTTTGCACAGTTCTGGTACCATACACAGCATATCAACAAAATGGGCTGGTTGGAAAAGATCATTGTTACCCCCTCACATCACCGGGTACACCATGCCATCAATCCGGAATACCTCGATAAAAATTACGGTCAGATCTTTATTTTCTGGGACAAATGGTTTGGTACGTTCCAGGAAGAATTGCCCTACGTAAAAGCAGTATACGGAATCACCAGGCCGGTGAGAACCTGGAACCCGATCAAGATCAACTTCATGCATATCTGGCTTATGATCAAAGATGCCTGGCATACCCAAAACATCAAAGATAAATTCCGGATCTGGTTCATGCCTACGGGATGGAGACCTGCAGACGCTGCGGCCAAATACCCGGTGTACAAAATTGAAGACCCCTATCATTTTCAGAAATACGACACCCAATCAACCAAAGGTTTTACGGCATGGGTCTGGATTCAGTTTGTATTACTGATCGCGTTTATTTCTTATCTCTTTGGCAATATTGCAACAATCGGCAGTCCGGGCATTTTCTACTATGGCGCATTTGTATTTCTGTTTGTATACGCTTATACAGAATTAATGGACCGGAATCCATACGCATGGGTCTGGGAACTGGCCAAATCGGCGCTGGGGCTTGCCTTACTGTACCAAACCGGGGACTGGTTTGGCGCCGGTAAACTCTTTACGGGCACCCCCTACCTGTTGATCATTTACTTCATTGCAACGGCAATGATATCCATGTTGTTTTCGGTGAACAAATCAATAAAAACAGCTGGCGCTTAACCGGCAACCGGCTTACTTCATATCGTCGCTGGTAAACCGCAGCGGCAATAACATAGCGGCGTCTGGCACAATAAATACTTCGCCTTCCATCCCACTCAGGATTAAACGAATCGGGTGATTCAATCGGGTTTGGTATTCCATAATTGTTTGCCGGCAAATTCCACAGGGAGAAATCGGGTGATCACTGGCCGCCTTCCTGTTGTGAAAACTGATGGCAATGGTTTCAATGGCCGTATTGGGATAGATCGATGAAATGGCGGAGAGCAATACCCGCTCCGCGCAAAGCCCAACCGGCGTACTCGCATTTTCCTGGTTGCTGCCATTCACTATTTCGCCATTGGCCAGCAAGGCTGCTGCACCAACCTGAAATTCTGAATAAGGCGCGTATGCTGTGTCCGTATTTTTTCTTGCCTGCTCCAGTAAAGTGGCATCCGCTTTATTCAGCGCTTCAATAGAATGATAAATGTCATACACAAAACGAACCTCTTTCTGCTGCATAGTCAAAACCTGTTTAGACAAAAAAGTCCTCCAAACTAGTGTAAGGAGGACCCTTTCGGTCAGTTAAGATACGAAATATTTTATTTGATCATGTTAAAGATCCTTTTCCAGCGCGGGCCTTTTTCCCAACTGAACCAGATCATGGATGCTTTACCCACAATATGTGTTTCGGGCACAAAACCCCAGAAACGGCTGTCCTGGCTTCTGTGCCGGTTGTCGCCCATCATCCAGTAATAGTTTAGCTGAGGTGTATAGCTGGTAACTTCTTTTCCGTTGATGATGAATTTACCATCCTTCTCTTCGAGGGTATTTTTTTCGTAAACAGTAATCAGTCTTCTGTACAATTCAATGGTAGTGGCATTAACCGGAATGGGCTCTCCTTTTTTAGGAATTTTTACCGGGCCATAATTATCAATGGTCCAGGGGTAGTTGGCTTCATCATTCGGGAAAACAAAGCCTGCATGCGTGTCTACATATTTAACGAGGGAAACCACATTCGGCTGCTTCCTTACTTTCTCCGCTTCAGCGGCAGTCATATTAAATACATAGGTAGACCGATCGGGGCCCTGAGAAAACTGTTGTTTGGTATCAACCGGATCAATCCCCAATTCTTGCTCCAGGAATTCATCGGGGAATCCGGTACCATTGGTAGTAGCAATGTATTCTGTTTGCTCTCCTGCAGAAACATATGCAGACTGATTGTTCACGTACAGTTCGGCATTTTTAACCTGGATCAGATCGCCGGGAACACCTACACAACGTTTAATATAATTGTCGGTCTTATCCATTGGATGCACCAGGATGGGGTACTCCGCCTGCAAAGCTTCCCTGTTGCCTTTGAACTGGCTCCTCAAAACTTCGTAATAGGTAATCTTGCTTCCGAAGTCGGGCAGGTTGATGATGGTATCGCCTGCCGGAAAATTAAACACAACGGCATCATTCCTTTTCACTTCTGTTAATGCAGGCAATCTTTTATAAGGCAACTGCACCTCCTTAATATAAGAAGGGGTGGTCAGTGAAAAAGGCATGGTATTGTGCACAAAAGGGAAAGACAGCGGTGTTTGCGGAACCCTGGGTCCGTAAGACATTTTGCTCACGAACAGGAAATCATTCACCAGCAAAGTTTTTTCCATACTCTCCGTAGGAATCACATAGGCTTCAAATACAAAGGCCCTGATGAGGGTGGCGGCAACAACTGCAAATACACCCGCATCAATCCATTCCCGGGAAGCAGGTTTATAGTATAATTTTAAAGACTCGGGGCCATACCATTTTTCTTTCTGCGAAAATCCCAGGTAAGGAAAATAGAGGAACGGGAAAAGTACCACGGCTGTATGTGCAGGCAGGGATACTTTTTTAAAGCCCATGGAAAAAATAATGGTAATCCAGATGGTAATGAACTGACCGGCAATCGGAATCAGCTGCAGCCAGAACCAGATCTTTCTGATATGCATTTTTTCAACAATCAGCCAGGTATTGTAGAAAGGAATAAGGGCCTTCCAGGGTTCTATTCCGGCTTTTTTAAACATTCCATACATTCCAACGTGCCAGCCGATGGCGCCAATAATAAAAAGCAAAAGACCCATAGTATTGATTTATTAAGAATAAAAATATCCAATCCGTTTATAATGTAGCTATTACTGATTAAAAAGTTTTGCTAAATATAGCTTTTCACATCTTCTGCGGTAATTTCCTTACCAGACAGGATCACCAGACGTTCCACCACATTCCTGAGTTCCCGTATGTTTCCGGTCCAGTTATGCTGTTGCAGGGCTTCCAGCGCCTTCCCCGCAATATGCTTTTTGGCCTGCCTGTATTCCATGGCAATATCTGTCAGAAAATGATCAACCAACAGTGGAATATCCTCCCTGCGTTCGTTCAATGAGGGCACATGAATCAGGATAACCCCCAACCGGTGGTAAAGATCCAGCCTGAAGTTCCTGGCTTCCACCTCCTGCAGCAGATCCTTATTGGTAGCGGCAATCACGCGAACATCCACATTGATTTCCTTGTCGCCTCCAACCCGGGTAATTTTTCCTTCCTGCAAAGCGCGGAGTACCTTGGCCTGCGCCCCCAGGCTCATATCCCCTATTTCATCCAGGAAAAGGGTGCCGCCACTGGCCTGCTCAAATTTCCCGATACGTTGTTTGATGGCAGAAGTGAAAGACCCTTTTTCGTGGCCAAAGAGCTCACTCTCTATGAGTTCTCCCGGAATGGCCGCACAGTTCACTTCTACAATGGGAGAAGCAGACCGGCTGCTTTTTTCATGCAGCCACCTGGCAACCAGTTCCTTGCCGCTCCCGTTTTCGCCGGTGATCAGCACCCTGGCGTCTGTGGGCGCTACTTTCTCAATGGTTTCCCTGATCTTATTGACCGGAGCGCTTTCTCCAATGATTTCCTGCACCCCGGGTACTTTCTTTTTCAGCACTTTGGTTTCCTGCACCAGCATGGTTCTGTCGAGGGCATTGCGGATGGTAATCAGCAGCCTGTTCAGATCCGGTGGTTTGGAAATATAATCGTAGGCGCCTTTTTTAACAGCGTCTACCGCGGTTTCAATATTACCATGCCCGCTGATCATGATCACCGGAACATCAGGCGCAGCTTCTTTTGCTTTTTGCAAAAATTCAATACCATCCAGTTTGGGCATTTTGATATCGCAGAGCACTGCATCAAAACTACCTGCCTTCAGCTTTTTAAATCCTTCTTCTCCATCGGCAGCTTCATCCACCTGGTAGCCCTCATTCCCCAAAATGTCCTTTAACACATTCCGGATGGCACGTTCATCATCAATGATTAAAATGGCTGGCATATAAAAAAGTTGTCCGCTAAGTTAATCAATGCAATCCGAAACGGATACCTCCATACCAGTTTCTTGCCGGTGCGGGGTTAAAATAACGGTTGCCGAATGCATTGATGTCGTTTCCGAGGCTGTATTGCTGGTTCAGGAGGTTATCACCTCCAATGAATACCTCTGCACGGATTCGCTTGCAAACAAAGGATTTGCCCAGCTTAGCCTGCAGCAATTCACAGGAACCGGCAATCACGGTATTGGCGTCATTCAGCGGAATGGAACCGGTGGTATTCAGCACAGCAGTGATGTACCATCCTTTCTTTGCAAGCAAGGCAATGCCCAGTACATTCACTTTTTCAGGAACGCCGGTAAGCCGGTTACCGTTAAAGTTAACAGAACCCTGCTGGTACTCCTTAAAGCGATAAGGCTGATAACTGAAGCTGTTGCTCAGCATCACCGATTGTACAAAAGAATGATCGTTTTGATAAAGCCTGTATTTCAGCAGCAGTTCCATGCCCTGCTGCAGCACTTTCCCTGCATTTACAAAATATTCGGCCCCGGCGGCATCTGTTCTTCTTACAATGGCATTATTGAGGAGGAACCGGTAATACGCAAGATCAAAACTGAATTTGTTCTGCAACAGAAATCCTTTGATACCGGCTTCTGTATTCCAGCCTCTTTCTGCATTCAGGAAAGGATAGAAATTGCCGTCGGAAGGACGCAGTTCCGCAAGGCTGGGCGAAGAGAACCCTTCGGCAGCAATGGCATAGAGCTGCACCTGGTTGTTCAGCCTATAAGACAATGCCAGCCTTGGAACAAAAGAGGCATTGATGGTTCTTTGCTGAAAAACCGGTTGCGGATCCGTAAGCCGTTTGTAGGTATACGCCTGGTGGTTCATACTGAATCCCAGTGTGGCGGCAAGCCGGCTACCCAGGGGCAGTTTGAGTTGTGAAAAGAAAAATCCCTGCCGGCTGTAAATCATATCGCCGTATTGAATGGAACCGGCGATACCACCCTTGTTATCGTAGTTGTTGATGGATGCTTCATTGATCGTCCATTCCATCCCATTGATCCACTGTAATTGCGGAATTGCGGCAAAGGGCTGATAGTCCAGTTGCAGCCCCATATTGATATTCAGCTCCTTTCTTTTTTCGTAATTGGTGATGAATGGATTGGTAAACCAGGTACTGCTCAGGGAGATAAAATCTTTCAGGAACAATTTTGCATTGATGCGATAATGGTGCCTGACAGCCCCGAATGCCGTTTGATTATAAATGGCGGCTTTCTGTTCCAAAGCACCCGGTAACCCACCGACCGGTTGCCTTGAGAGCCGCGGATTCAACTGCATCTGGGCAGCAGTGATGCCTCCTGGTGTGCCATACGAGAGATCGGTATAAAAGAACAGGGTATTCAATCGGTGCCTGTTGCTTTGGAAGGCCGTTTGCCAAACCAATCCCGATTTAAGCAGGGCCGACTGGTCCCTGTATCCATTGGATTGCAAACGGTTTACCTGAAGGGAGGAACTGAAACGGCGGTTTGCGTACAACCATTCCCCCTGTTGCTGATTAAGCCCGTATGAACCGGCGGTAATACCCAGGGTGAAACGGTTGGCAGTTGTATCAGCAAACGCAAGGGGCTGGTTAAACAATACAGCGCCGCCTGTTCCGGCTCCATATACGCTGGCAGCGGGTCCTTTGGCAATTTCTACCTGGCTTACCTGTTGAAGGTCCAGCAGGTTCAGGTAGGTGTTGCCCGTTGCATCGGTCAGCGGAATTTCATTCCAGTACACTTTAATGTTCCTGACGCCAAAAGGGGAACGAAGCAGGCTACCCCTGAGCGATAAACGATAGCTGCCGGGAGAACGTTCTTCCATGCGCACGCCGGGTACCGTATTCATTACCGGAACAAAGGAAACCGGGCTTAATTGCTGCAGCTCCCTGGCAGATAAAACAGCCACCGCCGCAGGCGCTTCTTTCCAGCGCATATTGCTGTTGAAAACAGTAACCACCACTTCCTTTAATGTAGTGTCGGCAGGTGCGGTAAATAAAGAAGCCTGTGCCCAACCCATTAACGGTGTTGTTGCACAGGCTATGAATACCGGTATAATTTTAAACACAATTATTTTTTCATGTACATCACTTCCTTCACCAGCATCACCGTTCTGCTTACATCAGGAATAGCAAGCGCAGTCAGGTTAGGTGCATAGTGCATCGGCGCATCGGCGCTGGTAATTCTTCTGATCGGTGCATCGAGGTAATCAAAACCTTCTTTCTGAATGCGGTAGCTGATTTCAGAAGAAACGGAGGCAAATGGCCATTGTTCTTCCACAATCACCAGGCGATTGGTTTTCTTAACGCTTTCCAGGATGGTCATCCAGTCGAGCGGGCGAATGGTTCTCAGGTCAATTACTTCGGCGCTAATACCTTCCTTTTCCAGTTCTGCGGCTGCACCCAGCGCCACTTTCATCATTTTGTTGAAAGACACAATGGTTACATCGCGGCCCTGCTTCTTCACATCAGCCTTACCGATCGGGATATAATATTCTTCATCGGGAACATCCGATTTGTCTCCGTACATCACTTCACTTTCCATAAACATCACAGGATCTTCTTCGTAACGGATGGCTTGTTTCAGCAACCCTTTGGCATCGTAGCCATTGGAAGGAGAAATTACTTTCAGGCCGGGAATATTGGCATAATAGCTTTCAAAGGCGGTGGAGTGTTGCGCACCCAACTGACCGGCGCTACCGTTCGGGCCCCTGAATACGATCGGGCAACCGATCTGCCCACCACTCATCGCCAGCATTTTGGAAGCAGTATTCAGAATCTGGTCCATGGCCAGTACAGCAAAGTTCCAGGTCATAAATTCAACAACCGGGCGCAGGCCATTTTGTGCAGCGCCAACGGCTACAGCAGTGAATCCCAGCTCCGCAATCGGGGTATCAATTACCCGCTTGGCGCCGAATTCAGCCAGCATACCCTGGCTCACTTTATAAGCACCATTGTATTCAGCCACTTCTTCTCCCATCAGGAAAACCCGCTCATCTCTTCTCATCTCTTCATTCATCGCCTCACGAAGGGCTTCTCTAAAAGCAATAGATCGCATAATCAGTCATTTTAAAATGTGCACAAAAATAGAAGTTTAAGACATATAAAACGAAAAAATCCCTCCCCGGAAACCGGGGAGGGACAGAGAATACTTATTAATCCAATTATATATATTAAAATACGTTCCAGCCAAAGCTCAGATAGTACAATCCACCGATCTGAACGTTACCATAACCATTGGTGTAGTACTTGTTCAGGATGTTGGAGCCACCCAGTTTAATAATAGATTTGGATTTAAGGAGTTTGTAGTTCACCTGCGCATCAAATGTAGAATAAGAAGGTATATTTCCTACAGCGAAGGTTCCTTCGTAGTAGAAACCATCCACCCACTTATAAGTAACATTGAATCCAAAGCGATTCTCTTTTCCGAATCCGGAGTTACTGAATCCGGCATTAAAACGATACTTAGGCGTGTTGAAGTAAGATACAAATCCCGCAGGCAGGTCTCCGATTACATCAGAGTATACATTGGCGTTCAGAGAGTAGTTCTTAGGGAACAGGTACTCAGCAGATGCACCCCATCCGCTTACTTTCACTTTACCCGGAGCGTTCACAGAAATGCTGTAAGCAATCCGCTTATTGGCATCCAGCAGGTTCAGCAGGCTGGCAGGAATGCCGGTTCTTTGCTGAATAACGGTAACACCAGAGAGAAAGTTTTCGTAGTTAGCCCAGTATCCGTAAATATCAATCAATAATCTTTTAGCGATCAGGCCTTTGTAACCAACTTCAAATGAAGTGGTAGACTCAGGCTTGAACTCATCAAACTGTTGCACCTGTAACAGGGCAGGGTTTGGAGCTCCTGCCAGTGCGCTTGCACCAAATGCCTGTACGCTGGCTAAGCTGTACGCAGGGTTGCCGGAAAAGTTGTATCCGTCTCTCAGTTGAGGAACACCACCCATTAAGCGGGTACCACCACCAACAGACAGGTTGATCCACTGATTCTGTGTTGTTGGGAAACGGTAAGCAGACTGGTAAGATAAACGCAGGTTATGATCCTGAGCCAGTTTTACCACAGCAGATACTCTTGGAGTGAAACGGCCTTTGAAGTTGGAGTTCTTATCATAACGGCCGGAAGCAGTTACTTTCAAACGATCGCCCAGTAATTTCTGAGAAACCTGGATATAACCACCGGTTTCAGTGATTTTGATCACACCGGCAGTATCAGCAAACAGGGTTCCTTTTGAATCCAGTACATACTGACGAACGTTACCTCCAATCATAATATCGGTACCGGAAGAAGCCAGACCCAAATCATCAGTCAGGTTGTACTGACCTTCCAGGGTGTTCAGGCCTGTTTTATCAACAAACAAACCACCGCCATTGGAAATAGGCGTGCTGGCCACTGATTTAAACAGCGGGTTGTTGCCAACAAATCCAACAGGACGGCCAATATCGGCTACAGAACGGGCAGCATTCAAAATGGCAATATTGTTGGTTGCCACAGCGGCGGCGGCAGCATTCTGTGCAGCAGCCAGTGCAGCAGTTGGAGTTAAGCCAGCACCAAGACCAGCGCCATAGGCAGGTCCGAGCGCACCCAACCAGGTACCCAGTGCGCCGCTTGTCTGGCTACCAACGGTAGCAGCTACAAACTGGGGATACCATTGGGTAGCGCTGGGCTTCCAGGCTTCGTTGAATAAACGGGTAGTAACCGTTGCATTATATGCGTTACCGGAGTTTTCGCGGGTAACATACGCTCTTACATACCAATTCTTGGCTTTGAACTCCAGTTTGTACTGAGCCATTTTCAGGTCTTTCAGGGCATAACGGTCGCTACCGGTATAAACGGTATTACCATAACCCCAGTAACCCGCCAGGATGGTTTCAATTTTATCATTGATTTTATAGTGTAACGCACCACCCAGTTTAACATTGAGGGTGGTTGGATCCACTACCTGGTTTTCGTTGTAACCGGTTCTGGAAACATAGGTAGGTCTGTTGGCGTAATAACTTACAACACCTGCAGTAGGAATCGGTACAGGTGTTGTGATTCCAGGGAAAGTACCTACAGGTAACACACCCAGAAAAGGAGTAGTTGCAATCAGATTGGCAAAAGCGCCACGCAGATCAGCGTTGGTTTCATCGCCATATATATTTACACCATCATAGTTTGGATCGGTCATTCTTGTTCCGCCAATCACATTTCCGTTAGGGCTGGCAGATAAAGGCGCACGGAGATAGTTGCTGGTATTGTTGGCCAGCCAGTCCTGCGCCTGAATGAACTGCGCATTGATCTTATAAGCAAATTTCTCACTTACTTTTTTAGCCCAGCGAAGGCTCCAGTCGTAATAAGGCGCTCTTGAACGCTGTTTGCTGTCTACATGGTTGGCTCCCTGCTTAATCTGGAAGCTCAGTCCCTGGTATTTGAACGGGTTCTTACTGTTGATCAGTAAAGTACCGTTGGTACCACCCGGCCCATACAATGCAGAAGAAGCTCCTTGTAATAATTCAATATTGTCTACATCCAGTTCAGTTAAACCAATTACGCTACCTACCGGGAAGTTCAAACCAGGCGCCTGGTTGTCCATTCCGTCTACGATCTGGTTTAAACGGGTATTACCGCTGGAGTTAAAACCGCGGGTACCGATGCTGGTAAAAGTTAAGCTGGCAGAAACCACGTCTACGCCTTTCAGCGTACCAATCATATCGTAGTAATTGGCAGCAGGTGCGTTGCGGATAGCAGTAGCGCTGAGTCTTTCAATGGAAACAGGCGACTCCAGGATCCGCTCCGGCACCCTGGATGCAGAAACCACAATTTCATCGCCCAGGGTAAAAGAGGTTTCCAGTTCAACTACTAAATTTTCATTGTTGCCTTTCACTGTCACTTCCTTGGCAGCATAGCCCACGGAGGAAATAATCAGGGTAAACGGTAATTTCTGAACAGTGGAAAATTTAAAATTTCCCTTATCGTCTGTGTAAGTTCCGGCAGTACCCCCTTTAATGGATACGGAAACGGCAGAAAGAACTTCTTTCGTTTTGCCGTTTTTAACACTACCGGAAACGGTTGTTGATTGTTGTGCAACAGCTGAAATGCTCAGCATGGTCACAAGCATAAACAACCCGAGTTGGGAGAGTGATCTTCTCATAATGGCGTATTTTGGTATAAATTATGGTTGTAATATAGGGCAAAATAATGTTTTGTTAAGTTCTGCAAAAATTTAATTTATTGTGTTTCAGGCGGTTTGTGGAGAAAAAAAAGTGTTGTGCCGATTTTTTCGGTGAATAGGGATTTAATTTTGTTGAATGGCAGCAAAGAATTACCCACAGCAAACCGCTTTTTATAAAGGGAAAGTACGAGATGTATACACTATTCAGGATCAATGGCTGGTGATGATTGCCAGCAACAGGATCTCTGCCTTTGATGTAATCCTTCCCAGAACGATCCCATATAAAGGACAGGTACTGAACCAGATTGCAGCATATATGCTGAATAAAACTGCAGATATCTGCCCTAACTGGCTGCGCAGCACCCCCGCCCCCCAAGTATCCATTGGCAGGAAGTGCAGCCCATTTAAGATTGAAATGGTGGTAAGGGGAAACCTGGTGGGCCATGCCTGGAGAACCTACCAGTCTGGCAAAAGAATCCTTTGCGGCGAGACCATGCCGGATGGGCTGAAGGAAAATGACTTCTTTCCCACCCCCCTGATCACCCCTTCTACCAAAGCGGCAGAAGGACATGATGAAGACATATCCAAAGCCGATATTATTGCCGGCGGACTGGCCAGTGCAGCAGACTGGGCAATCCTGGAGAAATACGCACTGCAATTATTTGAACGGGGAAAATCCATCGCCGCGGAGAGAGGTTTGATCCTGGCCGACACCAAATATGAGTTCGGAAAAATCGGCGACCAGATTTACCTGATGGACGAAATTCATACCCCCGATTCTTCCCGCTATTTTTATGCCGATGGATTTGCCGAACGCCAGCAAACAGGCGAGCGGCAGAAACAACTCAGCAAGGAATTTGTAAGAGAATGGCTGATCGAAAACAATTTCATGGGCAAGGAAGGCCAGATTGTTCCTGAAATGACCGATGAATGGGTGAATACCATCAGCCAACGCTACATAGAACTATATGAAAAAGTAATCGGCGAAAAATTTGCACCCATCGATCTTACAGAAGAAGAAACCGATCAGCGGATTGTTGCGGCACTGAAGGACCTGATCAGGTAAGCGCCATATCCTTCTAATCCCTTCCCAGCCGGGGCCTTAGCCTTGCACTGCTTTTGTTGAAGATATTTCTGCCTTTGTCGATTCCTTTTCGAATGGCTTCCTGCCTTTCTTTGGGCATATGTATGGTGTCTTTGCATTCCACGCTGCAACAGCCATTGAATTCGGCAGCGCAGTCCGCACACTGAATAAACAGGAGGTGACAACCATCGTTCTTGCAGTTGGTATGCGTATCGCAGGGTTTGCCGCACTGGTGGCAATGTGCAATCACATCTTCGGTAATGCGCTCACCCAACCGATCATCAAATACAAAGTTCTTCCCGATGAACCGGGCAGGCAATTCCTGCTCTTTGATTTGTTTGGCGTAATTGATGATTCCTCCTTCCAGGTGGTACACTTTATCAAAACCCTGGTGCAGCATATAGGCACTGGCTTTTTCGCAACGAATGCCGCCGGTGCAATACATAATGATGTTCTTCTGTTCTTTTCCTTTCAGCATATCAACGGCCATGGGCAACTGCTCGCGGAAAGTGTCGGAAGGAATTTCCACGGCGTTCTGAAAATGTCCTACTTCAAATTCATAATGATTACGCATATCCACCACTACGGTATCCGGATCACTGAGCAGTTGATTCATTTCAGCAGCATTCACATACCTGCCTTTACGTTCCATAGAGAAAGAAGGATCGTCGATGCCATCCGCCACAATTTTCTCCCGCACTTTGATCTTTAATACCCAGAAACTTTTTCCCTGTTGCAGTTCGTCGTTCAACCCGTCCGGATCTTCTACGGCAATATTCAACCGGAGGTCTTTCAATCCATCCATAGCGTCAATGGCCGCTTTGAATGCGTCCAAATGGTGTGTGGGTACACTGATCTGGGCATTGATACCTTCATGGGCTACATAGATCCGGCCAAATACCTGCAGGGCATTGAAGGTCTTATACAAGTCATCCCTGAAATGCTGCGGGTTCTGAATGGGGAAATACCGATAGAAACTGATGGTGGTTCTTTTGAAAGGTTCATTCTTTAACCTTTCCTTGAGCTCCTCGTTGGAGACACGGTTGTGCAATACTGCCATAAAAATAAATTTCAGACATAAGCGGAGCCTATGTTCCGTTAAACAATGGAGCTGCTTGCAGGGCAGCCAAAATTCGGAGCAAAGGTACAAATTATCTGAACAATGGCGCAGCAATACGGAAACCGGTGGGCCGGGCCCCTCCTTTTTCGAAGCCCTGAACAAAGTCTACCCGCAATACTTTAAGGATGTTCTCCAATCCAAAGAAACATTCCAGGTAGTTGTTCGCATTGCTGATGTGCAGTGCGTTTGCGCCGGTTACGAAGAACCAGTTGAGCTTTCTGAATCCCGGAATTTTATTGCTGATGAGCCCGTTCAGGTGGTATTCCACATGGCCTGCAGCGCTGAAGTTGGCGCTGTTGCTGTACCGGTAATAAGGAGCCAGTTGAAAACTGTTCAAAGCCGTAGAAGCCAGCAGGGTCTGGTTGCCCTCAAAATGCTGGTAATCGGGAATGAATACCTGCTTAGCGCTGAGAAATCCTCCCACCGAAAGCCGGTAATTCAGTTTGCCCAGTAATTTCAGGTTTAACTCGTCGCTTACGCCGGCCCGCCACCGGGTATACTCCACATCACTGCCCAATAGTCCGGAGATTCCCTGAGTCATTGAAGCGGTAAACAGTGGCCAGCCGGAACCGATATTGATTTTCCGGCCGGGCATTTCAATATAGCGCGAACCCGGCCTCCAGCTCAGTCCAAGCGTAAGAGAAGCGGCCTGATGACGAAGCATGTTCACGGAGGTTATTTCTGTTGGATAGTTGGGCGTGAATTCACGGTTGGGGTCATTTTTCCAGGAAACCATATCCGGCAGGTTCTCCAGCGGGTTCCTGTCCTGGAACTCAAAACTTCCGCTGATGTTGAATCCATTGCCGATGCCACTGCTATAGCTTGCCTGAAAAAAAGCAGCTTCATACAGTTTCTGGTAATTGTATTCGCCCAATAAAGTATACAGGGTATTGATCCTGTCGCTTACCGGGCCTGCATTGTTGAATTGCAGCATTTTTCTTCCACCCGAAACGGAGATGCGCTGTAAATATTTGCTGCCAAATTGAAGAGAGGCAGTCAGCGAGGGATTGAAATGCCGGTTGGCAAAACCATACCGAAGGTCGGGAATCACGGACAGCGTATTGCCTCCTCCCAACTCCTTCCGAACCGTGGGTGTAAAATGCAGCACACCGCCTTCCACCGTATTGTAATTGAAGGAACGCAGCAGCGACGGAAAACCGATGGTCAATTTTTTCTTTTGCCTGCTGATGGTTTCACCGGTGAACAATAAACCGGCGAGGCTGATCTTATTCCGGACCCGGTCGAGCGAATCGAGGTAGCGCGGGTCTTTCCGAACCTGCTCCAGGCTGTCTTTTTTCCGGTAATCGCGGGCTTCTTCGGTTAACAAAGGCAGCGGACGAATGCTGTCCCAATAGGCGGCTGTTTTTTTATTGGAGCTGTCGAAATACTTCAGCACCGTGTTACCGAAATACTTTGGTTTAAAAGAAGGGGTCAGATCAAATCCATCGTAGACCTGCAAAAAGTTGCCGAAGAAATCAAAGCCCAGAAATTTACCGGCCGGATAAATCACCTGGTTTTTGATCACCCAGTAATTTCCTGCGGGAACATAGTTTTGTTTTATGGCCAGCGTATCGAGCAACTGAAGCTGTTGCGCCTTCAGTAATTTCAAATCAACCGACTGAATTCTCCAGTCATTTTCGGTGATATGAATATAGCCCGTAAACAAAGGCTCATAGGTTCTTTTGGGCGTTACTTTAATCCGGCTCACTTCGCGGCCAAACTCAAAATAAGTGCCTTCAAATTTGTAGCGGTAATAGTTGAGGGCATTGTCTGCAATGGGAGAAATGAATCCTCTTGGATTCAGACTGTTGCCCACATTAATGATGTTATCATAGAAGGAAATGATCTGGGGACTACCAAGACCAAAGCCATCACTCCTGCCGCTGACTTTGGTGGAGATCACTTCCAC
This sequence comes from Sphingobacteriia bacterium, assembly GCA_015999745.1. GTDB lineage: Bacteria > Bacteroidota > Bacteroidia > Chitinophagales > Chitinophagaceae > Sediminibacterium. The sequence continues at coordinate 46,739 of JAECQP010000015.1, forward strand.
TTTCCGCTGATCCGGTTCCTGCATCGAGTAACGGGCCACTGTTTCCGAAAGAAAAATCATTTTTCGCTTGCTGGTATCCCCGTCTTCAAAATCCACTTTCTGCCCAAATAATTTGCCGGGGTAATCCCTCAACTGCATTTGTCCTTTGATGTACACATTGCAGGTGAATTGTTTAATTTCCCGCAGGTGCGATTCGCGCAACGTTATGGCTTTCCGGATGATGGCATAAGCGGGATCTTCGCCACCGGCACGAACGGCCACATCCGTCAGGCTATATTGTTGCGGCCGCAGTTCAAAATCAATTTGCTGCGGTTCCCTACCCACTTTGATCTTTTGTTCAACAGATCCATATCCGATGAACTGCCCGATTAGAATGTATTCACCCGGATCGAGCTGCAGTTGATAAAATCCTTTGCCGTTGGCCGAACCCCCCTTGGTGCTGCCCTTCACCAAAACAGAGGAAAACGGGAGTGGCTGCCGGTCTGCAGCGGAGCGAATGGTGCCGGAAATGGTACCCGCGTTCACCTTCAACATGATCAATAACAACAAAGCAGTTCCTAATAAACGATTCATAAGCATATAGTCTTGAAACGGGGGAAGTAATAATTCCGTTACAAAAAAAGGCCGGAAATAATTCCGACCCTGCAATTATTTGTTAATTAACAGTAAATGATTGACGAGTGGTAACGAAGACTACTGCGGGAATTTTTCTTTCCAGGCCAACATACCGCCGGTTACATTGATGGTGTCCTTAAATCCAAGCGTATCAAGGATCAGGCAGGCTTGGCCACTTCTGTTACCACTTCTGCAATACACATATACCGGCTCATCTTTCATAGCATCTATCTCATCTATCTGCATGGTTTGTACTTTGCCCAGCGGCAGTAATAATCCGCCTACATTAAACTCGGCATGCTCATGAGGTTCTCTTACATCAATGAGGTTAAATACTTCCCCGGCGTCAAGCTTTGCTTTTAATTCTTCAACAGTAATGGTTTGCATAAATGGTATTTATTGTATGATTGGTGTTCTGATGGTATCTTTTACAGGGGCGGTTTCACTGATGTACAAATCCATCATCTGCCCCTGGTGAATTTTGTTCGGCAGTTTCTCACCCGCAGGCCCGAGCGCTCCGGAGAACAGATCGGGGTTCTGCTTAATCACAAATGCAGCCGCTGAATCGCTGATCGGGCCAACTGCTATAATAGATCCGATATTTATACTAATGGTTGCCAGGAAAGCGCGCGCATCGGCCAGGCGCTGACCAACCAGATCCGGCACATCCAGCTCACTTGTTCCAACCCCGCTGCCCAATACAAAATTAATCACTGATCCGATAGGAATCTTTGTTCCCGGTTTTACCGGCTCATCATTGATCAGTTGCTCCAGTACCGCATTGCGCGCGATATCGGGCTTATACGTAACATAACCCAGTTTTAAACCCAGGCTTTGCAAATACATTTCTGCACTCTTGATAGAGAACCCGGCCAGGTTGGGCATTTCCACCTGGGGAGGTATCACCCTGTTCACCGTCAGGTAAATAGTCCTGCCTTGCTTCACCATGGCATCCGCTTCCGGAGACTGGCGAACCACGGCCTGTCTGGCAACGGTATCAATATATACGGAGTCCTGAATGATGATTTCAAAGCCTTTATCTTCCAGGATTTTCTGGGCAGCCAGGATATGCTGACCCGTAACGGAAGGTACCTTTTCGTATTTACCATACCCGGTAAGCCATTCCAGGGAACCAAAAAACAAAAGGATCAGCACCAGGATCAAACCCAGTCCTGTCAATATATTTACCCAAAGTGGTTTTGCCGTTATAAATTTAAACACAGGGCTGTTTTAAAGTTTAATTGAAGTTAAGCAAATGCCTGTTCTACTACTGCAGTATAAAAATCGGTCAGGCTCATACCCATGGCTTTAACCTGCTGCGGTATTACGGAAGCCTCGCTTTGTCCGGGCACCGTATTTACTTCCAGCATAAAAGGTTTTTGCTGCACGGTATCGTAGATAAAGTCGATGCGCACTACCCCCCTGCAGTTCAGCATTTCGTATACTTTCACCGCCGCCTGGCTTAACCCTGATTTCATTTTATCATCCAGTATTGCAGGCGTAGTTTCCACACTCTTGCCCTGGTATTTGGCCTCAAAATCAAAGAATTCATTTTGGGTGCTGATTTCAGTGATCGGGAGCACCGTAATATTGGCCCCCTGCCTGAACACACCAATCGTAAATTCGCGACCGCTGATAAACTCTTCCACCAGCAATTGCGCATCTTCGTTGAACGCCTTTTCCAGCGCGGGTTGCAGGGCATTCGCCTCTGTAACTTTACTCATACCAATACTGCTTCCGCCGCTATTGGGCTTCACAAACAGCGGGAGCCTGAGTTGCTGCAAAATGGTTTCAGCAGCAACAGGGGTATGCTTAAACAGGTGCATGGATTTTGCCACATTGATTCCACCAAAGGCAGCAACTGCAACGGTAAAACGCTTGTTCATGGTCAGCGCCGATGTAGCAGCGTCGCAACTGGTATAGGGCAGGCCAATCATATCAAAATAACCCTGCAGTTTACCATCTTCGCCGGGAGTACCGTGGATGCAAAGCAACGCAACATCAAAATTGATTTTCTGTCCTTTCACCTGAATGGAAAAATCTTCTCTCCATACCGGGGTCTGTATACCCTCTTCATCCACATACCACCAGCCGGTAGGGTTGATATCAATTTTATAAACATCAAACTTGTTTCTGTCGAGATTACTTCCAACCGTAACGGCGCTTTTATAACTGATCTGCGCTTCTCCGCTCAAACCACCTGTTACCAATGCAATTTTTTTCTTCATATCATCTGTTGTTCAACAAATATAAGAAGAAGGGTATAAAGGCCGGGGAATGAACTGTTATAAAGCAAATAAAAAAGGGAAGAAATTCCTCATTCCTTCCCCTCACGTTGGCGGGAAATATCACCCACCGTTAAAGGAGTTGCCTTTGGGGGCAACAGTTAATTGATAGTAAGGTAGAAACTTATTTCAGTAATTGCAAGCGTTTTAGCCGAAAAAGTTCCGCACAATTGCTTGTGCATTAATCGTGCAATTTGCCCTTTTTCGCCATCAACTGATCAACAGTTTCCTGGTACTGATCGTCCGGAACACAGCAATCAACCGGACAAACGGCTGCACACTGAGGTTCTTCGTGGAAGCCCTGGCATTCTGTACATTTATTCGGAGTGATATAATAGGTATCCGAGCTCAGCGGCGCTAAACGGTCTCCCGCGTCCACCTGGGTTCCGTCCAGAAGGGTAAAACTACCTTTTACAGTGGTTCCATCAGCGATAGACCATTCTACACCACCTTCATAAATGGCGTTATTGGGACATTCTGGTTCGCAAGCCCCACAATTGATACATTCGTCTGTAATTTTGATTGCCATAGAAAATGGGTTTGTTGGTTGAGTGAATTTACATTTGCTAATACAAAAATACGGCTGACCGATGACTTTACAAGAACGAATTGCATTATTGTTACGATTAAAGGAATATTTTTTGAGCGGGGACCCCGTATGGGAGGAAACCAAAGAGCGTGCCTACCGCGAAAACCAGTGGTTTATCCCCGAATTCATTGAGATTTCCGTAAAAAATATCGTTACCGGATTCCTGGATAAAACAGCCCTGGAGCAGTGGGCAAAGGCTTATGGGGTGCCCGGGGAAAGGACCAATCCGAAAACAATCGGGATCGTTATGGCCGGCAATATCCCCCTGGTGGGCTTTCACGACCTGCTCTGCGTGTTTATCAGCGGCCATACTGCCGTTATCAAGCCCTCTTCCAAGGATGAAATCCTGGTAAAATACCTGGTTAAAAAGCTCTATGAATGGGAGGTAACCATCCAGAACCATATCTCCTTTGCCGAAAGGCTGAACAACTGCGATGCCTATATTGCCACCGGCAGCAATAATTCGGGCAGGTACTTTGACTATTACTTTGGTAAATTTCCGAATATCATCCGGAAGAACCGCACTTCCGTAGCTATACTGGATGGCAAGGAAACCACGGAAGAACTGGACTTACTGGCCGATGATGTGATGCTGTATTTTGGACTGGGTTGCAGAAATATCACCCAGTTACTGGTGCCGGAAAACTATGACTTTGTTCCTCTTCTGGATGCCTTAAAAAAGTATGCGCACTTCATGGAGTACCACAAGTACAAACACAATTATGACTATCACCTGGCATTGCTGATTATGGCAGGCAAATACTACATGAACAATGATACGGTGGTCCTTGCCCAAAATGAATCTCCATTCTCTCCCGTAAGCCAGCTGCATTATGCCACTTATTCCAGCCGGGCAGCAGCGGAAGCATTACTCACCGGCAATGACGCTATTCAATGCGTGGTGGGGCATGACTACACCCCATTCGGAAAAGCACAACAACCCGGCCTCACCGATTACCCCGACGGGGTAGACACGATGGCTTTTTTACAGGAGCTGGGCAACTAAGACGGAATAACGGCAGAACGGGCACCCCGGACAAATTCTAAAAACATTTGTTAAATGGTGCCGGGGGTGAACTGTCAATTCATCAGCTTCGTTTATTTGTTACCCGAAAGGCATAAAATTTGCCTACTTTACTAAAAATAACCTTAGCACTATGAATTGGAAAAATGGTTTAGCAATTGTGGCAATCAGCGCCACTACAGCACTGGCCAGTGTATGGGGCTACGGCCGATACGTAGAACACCAGCAGGCGGGCATTCAGGAAGCGGGAAAACTCCCCGTAAACTATGCCGGTTTTTTTGACAAATCTGCAGCCGGTAACGCAGTTGATTTTACTGCAGCCGCAGCCAGCGCCACGCCAGCGGTTGTGCACATTAAGACCCGGACAAAAGCCAAACAAATTTCAGGCAATCAGCAGCAGCGTCAGAGAAATCCATTCTCCGATTTTTTTGGGGATGATTTCGGCGATTTCTTCGGAGGCGGCCCAAGGGTTCAGCCCGAGCAGAGGGCCAGCGGTAGCGGTGTGCTGATTACGGAAGACGGTTACATCGTAACCAATAACCACGTGATTGATGGTTCCGACGAAATCAATGTAACCCTTGCCAATAAAAAATCATACAAAGCCACACTGGTAGGACAGGATCCCAGCAGCGATCTGGCTGTGATTAAAATTGAAGGAAAAGCATTCCCTTATATGGTGTATGGGAACAGTGATGAAGCCAAACTGGGACAATGGGTACTGGCCATCGGTTATCCCTTCAACCTCGATGTAACTGTAACAGCCGGTATCATCAGCGCCAAATCAAGATCCATCGGTATCAACGACAGGCAGGGCAACAGTCCTGTAGAATCCTTCATCCAGACCGATGCCGCGGTGAACCCGGGCAACAGCGGCGGCGCACTGATTAATATCAACGGAGAACTGATCGGTATCAACTCTGCCATTGCCTCCCCTACCGGATCCTATGCAGGATACTCTTATGCCATTCCGGTGAATATGGTGAAGAAGATCGTTACGGATATTGTAAAATTCGGGACCGTTCAACGTGCTTATATCGGTATCAGTTATCCAAAAGACAACCTGAGTGATGATGAAAAAAGAGCGCTGGAAAAAGAAGTAGGCGCTTCCTTTAAAGAAGGTGAGGGTGTGTTTACGCTCAGCATCCCCGAAGGTGGCGCAGCAGCAGCGGCGGGCCTGAAGAAAGGAGACCTGATCACCAGGATCAATGGGGTAACCGTAACCAGCGGCGCTGAATTACAGGAGCAGGTTGCAAGGTATAAGCCCGGAGATAAAGTGACCGTACACTATAAACGTGGCGGGAAGGAAACCATGGTAAACATTACTTTAAAAAATAAGGCAGGCAATACGGATATTGTAAAAAACAGCAGCCTCCTGGAAAAACTGGGCGGAGAACTGGTGAACCTCGATAAGAAAATAGCGACAGCCAACGAAGTAACAGGTGGTGTTGTGGTGAAGAAAGTAGGCAGCGGATTGCTGAGCAAGAGCAGAATGGAAGATGGCTTCGTAATCACAGGTGTAAATGGAAAAGACATTAACAACCTGGACGAATTGAAAGAAGCACTGTCTGTGATCAAGAGTGGTAATATCCGGCTGGATGGATTCTATCCCGGCTTTGAAGGCAGGTATACTTATCCATTGCGCATCACGGAAGATTAACAGATCAGAAAAGCATATTCAAAAACCGCATGCAATGCATGCGGTTTTTTTAGTGGTTCAGTTTTTCATACACCAGGTACTCCCCTGCCTGCAGTTCAAAACTTTCCTTGTGGTGAAAATCAAATTCAACGCCACTGAAGATATTTTTAAATGTCCCTTTCAGCCATTCATGATCAACCGTAATGGAGATCTTCCCCTGGGTGGAAACATTCAGTAACACCAGCACCAGGTCGTTTCCTTTCCTGCGCAAGAAAGCGCCCAGTTGATCACTGTGCCCGGTAGGCAGTATGAATGACTCACCGGCATAAATGGCTGCATTGCGGTTGCGCAACCCGGCCAGTGCCTGATAAAAATGATGCAGTACCGGGGTAGCTTCCCATTCAATCTGGTCTTTCTCAAAAAATTGCAATCGCTTTTGGTTCATAGTTTCCTGACCGCTGTAAATCATAGGCATCCCATGCCAGGTAAAGCAGAATACCGCCCAGGCTTTGGCAGCGATACCATATTTTTCCAGTTCAGTACCATTCCAGCTGTTTTCATCGTGGTTGGAAGTAAAGTATAGTTTGATGGCATTTTTGGGATACTGCGAATAAGCATGCAGCACATTTCTAATCTCGTGCAAACTGCCCCTGCCTTTGGTATATTCTTCGGTTTCATGCATCCACCACCATGCATACGTAATATCAAATACCTGGTGATAGTCTACCACTTCACATTCAGCCAGCCAGCATAAAGGCTTAATCAGTTCACAACTCAAACGGGCCTGTTGCCAGAAATCGAGCGGCACCAGATGCGCCATATCGCAGCGAAATCCATCAATATCACATTCATAAACCCAATACCGCATGGCATCGATCAACTCCTGGCGCATTTCGGGCACATCAAAATCCAGGTCAATCACATCTTCCCATCCATTCTTCTCGGTAAAGTTTCCTGCTTCATCCCGCATCATCCATTCCGGGTGCTCCACCGTCCAGGGATGATCCCAACCGGTGTGATTGGCCACCCAGTCTATCATCAGTTTAAAACCCAACTGATGCGCTTTTTTAACAAGGCGCTTGAAGTCCTCCAGCGTTCCAAATTCCGGGTTAATGGCCGTGTAGCTGCTACAGGCATAATAGCTTCCCAGCGTACCCTGCCGTTTCATAACACTGATGGGGGTAATGGGCATCAGCCATAAGAGGTTAACACCCATTTCCTTTAAACGGGGAAGATGTTCGGCAAAAGCATTGAAAGTTCCTTCGGGGGTATACTGGCGGATATTAACTTCGTACATGACGGCTTTTTCGGCCCATGCAACGGTACTGAATTTTGTAATCATCTATTGCGCATCTAAAATCTAAACAGGAAGGTACTGTTTATCTTCTAAAAAAAGAGAAACACCAACTCAGAAAAACGACCGCAAGCGCACCCGCCACATTCAGCCATAAGAAGCCCAGTCCGATGATATTGTACTTGTCGAGCAGGAAGAGCGTAATTACAAATATTTCTCCAACAACGGCCGCCCGGAACACCGCATTTCCCTGGATTTTTTTCATGTAAAACGCCACCAGGAAAATACCCAGGATCACCCCATAAAAAAGCGAGCCCAATATATTCACTGCCTCAATCAGGCTACCCATACCGCTGGCAAACTGCGCTGTAATAACACAGAACACGCCCCATGCAAAAGTGTAGTACCGGGAGATTTTATATTCACGCGCATCCTTTTGCACTTCATCCTCCGCAGTGCCGGGTTTGCTGAACCTGCAATGAAAATCGACCATGGTACAGGAGGCCAGCGAATTCAATGCAGCAGCAATGGAGCCCCATGCAGCCAGGAAAATAATGGCAATGAGCAGCCCTACCAAACCGGCAGGTAAAAAATCTACCACAAAGCGGAGAAAGATATAGTTGGTATCGTTCACATCACCGCCGGGTACTGCTTTTTTAATGATGGTTTTATAGCTGGATTTCAACTGGTTTAATTCCGCGTTACCGGCAGCAATACTGTCTTTGTACTGATCCTGCTTTTTGATCACATACAACTGGCTGTTGGCCTGCTGGTTCATTTGCTTTTCCTCAAAGCGGTATTTAATACTCAGCAGGGAATCCCTGTACGGAGTAGCCATGGCTTTTTCTTCCACGGCCCTGTTAAAGAAAACCGGGGAAGGATTGAACTGATAAAAGGTAAACAACAGCGCACCCAATAATAAAATCAGGAACTGCATCGGCACTTTCACCAGCCCGTTCATGAGCAGGCCAATCTTGCTTTCGGTTTCATCTTTTGCCGTAAGGTACCGGCCCACCTGCGACTGGTCTGTTCCAAAATAAGAGAGGGCCAGAAAGAAGCCGCCAATGACCCCGCTGATGATATTGTACTGGTCTTTCCAGTCGAACCCGTTTTCAGTGATACCGGTTGTGATGATGTTCAGTTTACCCGAAGCGCCGCTGATAGAGAGGGCATCGGCAAAGCCTACATTGGCCGGAAGATGCGTTACAATCAGGTAGCCTGCAATGAACATGCCGATAAAAATAATCAGGAGCTGCAACTGCTGCGTATAGGCCACTGCTTTGGCGCCACCGGTCACCGTGTATACAATCAATACCCCACCCATGACGATATTGGTATAGAAAATATCCCAGCCCATGAGGGAGGAAAGAATAATGGAAGGCGCATAAATGCTGATACCGGTAGACAACCCGCGCGACAGCAGGAACAGTGCGGAAGTAAATACCCTTGTTTTTACATCAAAGCGTTGTTCCAGGAATTCATAGGCTGTAAAAACTTTCAGCTTACTGAACAGGGGCACAAAAGTTACGCAGAGTACCACCATGGCAATGGGCAGCCCAAAATAATACTGTACAAAACGCATTCCGTCGGTAAACGCCTGCCCGGGAGCAGACAAAAAAGTAATCGCACTCGCCTGCGTACCCATGATACTCAACAGCACGAGGTACCAGGGCATGGTACGGTTGCTCAGAAAATAGCCTTCCAGGTTTTTACTGGTTCTGCTCTTGTACAGTCCATAGGCAACAATCCCCACCAGTGTTACCACCAGTACCGTCCAGTCTAGTTTACTCATGCAAAATATTTTGTAAGCCAGGTAAAAAAAACAATCAGTACAAGCAGGAAAGCCAGTACAAAGAAGTACCATCTTTTCCAGGAACCGAACAAGGGAACTTTCTGATTCATTTATTTAGATTTAGCGCTCATGAGTCCGCCGGCCAGTAAGCCGAGTCCCAGGCCAATGATCAAGCCGATTTTTACATTCTTAATAAAAAAACCGATCGCTACACCAATCACCACAAGGGTAAAAAAACTGATTTTCTTTCTGGGTTGCATACTATTTATTTGGCCGCAGGCAACCCGACCAGGTTCGCCAGTAAACGATAAGAACCAGGAACACCTGCGGGCAGTTGACGGAACAATACCAGACTAAGATAAGTGATATTACCCTTACCATACCTGGCTGTCACCAAACTACCGTTGGTTTCTTTTTCGCCGGTGTCGTTCATGCCCAGGAGAGCCTCATAAGGCGCTGCAATGGGATTGGCCTGGTAGGTGCTTCTCTCCTGCACCCATCCTTCAAAATCCTTAGCGGAGATTTTGTTGGGAAAGTTCAGCAGGGAATGGCCCGGCAGCAGGAAATTCACTTTCGCATTTTCCTCTGTAACGCGGATTCCGCTCATGCTGAAAGGATAAGGACCCACTTTCACTTTTTGATCGCCCACCTGGTTGCTCTTGAGGTATTGCACAACCAGGTGACCGCCCTGCTCCACAAAACGATTCAGCACATCGTTCTTGGCGCTAAGCCATTCATGCATATTGAATGCACGGATACCCACTACAATGGCATCGTATTTTTTTAGTTGAAGATCGTTGAGATCCGTTTCTTTCAGAAAGTCTACCGGGTAACCCAATTGCTCCAAGGCTTCCGGAACCAGGTCACCCGCACCAATAATGTAACCTACTTTCTTAGGAACGGTTACTATTTTTTCGTTCACCAGGGTCACATTGTCTTTGTAGAAATAATTAATGGACGGAATATGATCGTATTTGATGATTTTCAGGTAATGGGTGAATACATGTTTTCTCCCGTTCAGGGTATATTCCACTTCTGCCGAAATCCTGGCAGGCTTCACCGATCCTGTTATGCTGCGCAGGTCGACCGGATAGGCATAAACAGCCCCTGCTTCCGCCTGGAGGATGGTATCTTTTGTAACCAGCGCTTTCTCCGCATCCATGATGCGAATAGTTACCGGCAATGCGGCTGCACTGAAATTAAGTTTATACTGTAACAGCAATGAACCGGCTGTTTGTTTTCCTTTACCCAATAATTCAACATTGGTAAGTACCACATCTTTGTTCAGCGACACCACCACCGGTGTAATCACATTCAGGGGCTGATAAACTTCTCCCCGCACCGGGTCTATATATTTATACTGCACCGGGCGGTTTACCATGAAGCTGATTCCGTTCATGCTGAAAACTAAACGGGCTGAGTACGGAGGAGCAGACTCCGCATTGCCCACCAATTGCTGATCGCTGATATGGAAATTACCAATGCCGTCCATGGGTTTGGCCAGCCAGTAAGGTTGTGAAAAAGGTTTCCCGGGTTCAACTGTAAACTGCTTCACAAAACTAAAGTTGGTATTGGGTGCAGTGCGAATAAGCAAACTGGTATCGAAGGATTGCTCCGCCGCCGTATTCAACAGCACCTGGTCCAGTTGCAGATCGGACGGGTTGCGTTTATTCACAAAAAGATTGACTGCTAATTTTTCTCCGGGAACAGCATATTCCACTTCTGTAGTGGCTTCCGCCACCACACCACTGCAGGCAAGGATCAGTTCTTCTATTTCCTGTTTCTTTTTGAACCACCAGTTCCCCTTGTCATTCAACTGCTGCAATTGCTTGTAGAGATCAAATAATGGAGCAACCGATTTCTCCGGATGTTCAAATTCATAATTTTTAATGATGGCTTCCACGGCAGTTTGCATGGTCATACCCCCCCGCGGAATCCGCGACCAATCGGCAACCACACCCTCCATCAGGTCTTTGCGGGCGGTGTCGCCGGCCATGGTAGCAAAATACTCGTATACGGGGCCTTTGCGGCGCGGACGGCCCTCTCCCTGGCTCTTGTGCATGCTCCTGGCTTCACCGCCAATTTCGCCATAGCTTTTGCCCAACAAAACATTGAAGCCGCCTGCATCCAGTTTGAGCTGATCCGGGCGGGTGGTATTCAGGCTTCCGAAATTATAGGTATTCCATAAAAGCCTTTTTGCCTGCCAGGGCTCCACGCCCAGTTTCAACTGTTCGGGGAAGCGGTTGGGATCGGCAGCAGCCGTAAAAGCTTCCTGCGATAAGATGGCAGAAGCGGCATGATTACCATGGCCCGCCAGGGAGTTACCCGGAAAACGGTTGATGATGATATCAGGCTGGAATTTGCGGATCACCCAAACCATATCGGCCAGCACTTTCTCCCGGTTCCAGATATTCAGGGTTTCCTCCGCCGTTTTGCTGAACCCGAACTCATAGGCGCTGCTGAAATACTGTTCGGAACCATCCACCCTGCGGGCAGCAATCAGTTCCTGCGTTCTGATCAGGCCAAGTTCAATCCCCTGCTCAGGGCCAATCAGGTTTTGCCCGCCATCACCCCGGGTAAGGCAGAGATAGGCCGTCCGGTAGTTTTTTTCTTTGGCCAGGTAGGGTAGAAAACTATTGTTCTCGTCGTCGGGATGCGCCGCTACATACAATACACTACCCAATACGCCCAGCTTTTTCAACTGCGCATAAATAGTTGCACTGGGATATTCCGGCGGCGTTTGCGCCACAGCAGTGTTCCATAACAGGCAAGCAAACAGCAGCCCAAAAAAACCTTTCGCCATAATCAGCATTTTAGCATTCGGGATGAAGATAAAACTAATGATTAGAAGGTGAATACCGTTTAAAAAATACAGGCCGAAGAACCGGCTGAACCATCTTAAAGGGCCAGGTATTGTTTGATCTTATCGTGGATGGACTGGCTCAGCGGAACATTCGGCATGCGGAGATAATTCTGAATCAGCCCCTGTTCGGCCATGAAGGCTTTTACCCCGGCCGGGTTGTTCTCCTCAAACATCAGGTTATAGGCATCTATCAGGCCGTCATTAAGCTGTTTGGCCGCTTCAAAATTGTGGAGCAGGCAGTGCCTGACCATATCCCCAAAGGTTTTGGGGAAGGCATTGGCCGCCACGCTGATCACGCCTTCCATACCACAGGCCAGTTGAGGTAAGGCCAGGGCATCGTCACCGCTTACAACAAGGAACCCTTTGGGTTTATCGCGCAGGATCTGCATGCACTGGGCCATATCGCCGCTGGCTTCTTTGATACCAATAATATTTTCCACATCATTGGCCAGTCTTAAAGTGGTGGAAGTGGCCATATTACGACCGGTTCTTCCGGGAACATTGTACAGGATGATCGGTTTGGGCGACACGGCAGCAATCATTTTGTAGTGCTGGTAAATGCCTTCCTGGGATGGTTTATTATAATAAGGAGAAGCGCTGAGGATGGCAGTGGCTTTCTCCAGCGGAAAATGTGTAAGATCATGGATCAGGTCGGCTGTGTCATTACCGCCGATGCCCACTACAACAGGCACCCGGCCAGCTGCTTTTTCGTAGGTAAATTCCAGGATATCTTTTTTCTCAGGATTGGTTAACACAGGCGTTTCAGCCGTGGTACCCAGGGAAACAAGGTATTCCACCCCGCCGGTAATCATGGATTCAATTACTTTTCCGAGTGCATCAAAATCGATGGTATTATGGGGTGTAAACGGGGTAACAAGGGCCACGCCGGTACCCCTTAATTGTTGTTGAACTGACATATAGCCAATTTAGAAAGATGAATATTAAAGTTTGCTGTTTAGGCTGGCAATTCTTCCCAGAATCCCATTTTGCCATATTTTTCGATTCGGTCATTAATTCTTTCGGCCGAAGCCTTATGTTTGACCTCTTCAAGCGCCTTTTTAATACTGCTCTTTAATATGTCGGCAGCAGCCTGGTAATCCCAGTGTGCACCGCCGGCAGGTTCTTCTACAATTTCGTCTACCAAACCAAAGCCTTTCATGTCTTTGGCTGTGAGTTTCAACTGTTCAGCCGCCACTTCTTTCTTTTCCCAACTGCGCCATAAAATGGAGCTGCAGTTTTCGGGAGAGATCACCGTATACCAGGTGTTCTCCATCATCAATACCTTATCGCCAACGCCAATACCAAGTGCCCCGCCACTGGCGCCCTCGCCAATGATTACAATGATCACCGGAACTTTCAGGCGAATCATTTCATAGATGTTGCGGGCAATGGCTTCTCCCTGTCCGCGTTCTTCCGCTTCAGGGCCGGGGAATGCTCCCGGAGTGTCTATCAGTGCAATAACCGGTTTGTTGAATTTTTCGGCCAGGCGCATCAGGCGAAGCGCCTTTCTGTAGCCTTCCGGGTTAGCCATACCGAAATTGCGTAATTGGCGCATTTTCGTATTCACCCCTTTCTGCTGGCCCAGAATCATAACTGTTTCTCCATCCAGTTGCGCAAAACCGCCTACCATGGCTTTATCATCTTTTACATTGCGATCGCCGTGCAGTTCCACAAAGTTGGTACACATTTTCTCAATGTATTTAAGGGTATACGGCCTGTCCGGATGACGGCTTAACTGAACGCGCTGCCAGGGTGTAAGTTGTTCCGTAGTTTCCCTGCGTTTATCTATAATGGAGTCTTCCAGTTGTTTCAGTGTAGCTGTATAATCTATCTTCGGATTCTTTTCGGCCAGTTTTTTAGTATCATCAATCTGCTCGTAAAGTTCCTTAATGGGCTTTTCAAAATCCAGAAACTGTCTGTTGGGGTATTGAGGCATTTTGTATGATTGAGACGGTAAAAATAGGGATTGCTTTTTTTTTTGAAAAGATTTGTTTGAAAAAGGTATTTCCCCTTATCTTTGCCATCCCAAAAATGACCTGTACGGGTCAAATGAGGAACGGATCGGTAGTTCAGTTGGTTAGAATGCCGCCCTGTCACGGCGGAGGTCGCGGGTTCGAGTCCCGTCCGGTCCGCTGAGAGAACTACAAACAATTCGAAAAGCCACTTAAAGCACAAGTTTTAAGTGGCTTTTCTGCTTAAATACTGCGATTATATCCCATTTTCTGCAATTCCATTCGGTAGCAATTCGGTTAACAACACTGTTTAATAAGTTTGCCAACCGAATTTAAAAACAAGCTGACAAAATAACCGAATCAGTAAATCTGTATCTCCTTTTGAATGGGATTCAAAAAGTCACCTGTGCACACCGCTAAAGGTGCAGAAGCAAGAGGATTGAAAAATCCGGAAGAAAAGGAATTTACAATTGAACAACTGGTTTATGTTCGGGATATGTTTGTATTCAGTTGTTACCAATACCTTCTAGTCAAAAAAGCAAATACCTACCTGAAAGAGATTGCTGATGTATGTAAGATCAAAAGCAACTGACTTTCCATATAGCCAGACATACATTTGCAACAACCGTAACACTACCTAACGGCGTGCCGATTGAGCGCGTAAGTAAAATGCTTGGCATAAGAACCTGCAAACGACGCAGTATTATGCAAAAATTCTCGATAAGGAAGTTAAAACTTTCCATCTATCTTCGATCTTCATTCAAATCTTATCCGTTTATGCAAACCCATTTACTACGCATCGCATTTGTTATAATAACCAGTGTAGTCGTAAGCTATACTTCTGCGCAGGATCGGTCGTTAAGTTACGATTCCGTAAGTAAACTGGTACAGGCTGCTTATAATACCCAGGATCCCGCAAACATGTATGCACTTACATCTTCTGCTTATCAGAACAGGATGAGTGCCGTAAAATTTACAGAGGGCACCAATAAGTTTTATGCGAAAGCGGGGAAATGGTTAGATATGAAGGCGAAGGTATCAACAGATAGCAGTATGGTTTATACCGTCCGTTTTGAAAAACTGACGCAGTTGTTTTCTTTACAGCTGGATAAAGAGGACAAAATTAGTCGCTTTGATTTCAAAGCGATGCCTATAGTGAAAGGTACAAAAAACTACCCTGTTCAAAGCAACAACCCTCTCCGCACATCAACTGACAGCCTGGTGGAAAAACTGGTGCGGCCATATATCCAGCAATCGCATACTACAGGATTAGTTGTTGCCATACTGAAAAATGGCAAGATTTACCGCTATAGCTATGGAGAGACGAAGAAAAGAAGTAATAGCCTGCCCGATCCAAAGAAAACTATTTTTGAGATTGGATCAGTAACGAAAACATTTACTTCATTGCTGCTGGCAAGGGAAGTGGTGCAAAAGAACATGCAACTGCATGACCCCATCAACAAATATCTTCCCAACTTTATTCCTCCGCTGCGCTATCAAACGACCGCTATTACCCTCCAACATCTTGCGAATCATACATCGGGCTTTCCCCGTTTGCCGGATAATATTTTTAAAGGCAACGTAAACCCTGTTGACCCTTACCGCCACTATGGGAAGGATTCGTTGTATCGTTTTTTACAAACCTATCAACCCACAAGTCTTCCGGGAACCAGGTTCTCTTATTCCAATTTCGGCGCAGGTGTTTTAGGATGTATTCTCGCTCAAAAAGCGAAGATGAGTTTTGAGCAATTGATCGTTGCGAAGATTTGCCATCCGCTTCAAATGAAAGATACCCGTATTGAACTGACCCCAAAGGATAGTGTTCGTTTTGCACAGGGCTATAATGAAAGCGGCGAACCAACCGCACCATGGAATCTTGCATCACTGCAGGGCTCGGGCGCCATCCGTTCTACGTTGAATGATATGATTCGTTATACACAAGCGCAACTCGGACAGCTGCATACTTCGCTGGACAAAGCCATTTTACTTACACATCAAATTACATTTCGAAGCTCAGATAATACTATGGCTCTGGGATGGCGGGTGAAACAATTGAATGATCAAATCTATTGGCATCATTCAGGTGGTACTGGTGGGTTCCGCTCGTTTGTCGGCTTCGTTAAGGATCGGCAACTGGGTGTTGTGATACTTTCCAATACAGCCGAAGAGGTAACGGCCATTGGACAGGCGTTCTTAGAAACCAAATAGATTGGTCTTTGAATTCGGATAGGATTATTTTTTCAATTGGCTTATCGACAGATTGCGCTATAACATTGTTTACCAGCAGAGCGCAGAAGGGAAAATTTGATCTATTTCATTTAGTGTTGAATTATTGGTAAAAATATCATTCGGGTGAACCCAACCCGTTAACTAAAGGCAATAAATTATGTCATCGTTACGACAACATTGCGTTTTTTACGTCCGGTATCCACAGACCTGTTGGCCGCTGCTATTTCGCTAAGGTGAAATCCTGGCAGCTTTCATCAGTGGCATACTGCTGAATTTTAAAAATTCACACCAAAATGCAGCCCTGGTTCAGCAAAAAAGAATTTCGACCACTTATCATCAAGCACTTTAAACGCCTGAGGCATTTCGGTATGATAAGGACGGTGCGTAACGGCCAATGACGGTTCAATAAAGAAGCGATTTTTAAACAGTGGAATCTGATAACCAAGCCGGTAGGTGTTGAAAATCTGGAAGCCGTTGTCTATTTTCTTACCATCTGTGTTTACAAAAGACTGCCAGGCATTCATCACGTGAATACCGGTATACAAACCATTGTACCAAAAATGCTGATAGGCAAAAGCAAATCCGTTTTCTCTGATATGACCGGGAAATTTTTCTTCAGGGGCCAGTTGCGATTGACCATAAGGAATGCCGAGGGGCCAGGCATATTTCCAGGTTTTCAATTCGATGGAAACGGCGTTTTTAGCATTTATGCGGTAGCCAAAATTGAGTTGGGCAAAACCCGGAGGGTTTTTAGTATCAAAATTGCCCAGCAAAAAGAATGTGCTGCCAATGAAGAATTTTCTATGGAGGCTATCCTGTGAAGATCTTTGTGCCTGTGCAGCGGATATAGCAACAATGCACACTAACAGAAATAAAAAGATTTTCCCTTTCATAATAATCACAAATGTTTTTTGCAATATTATGGAGTCGGTCAGGCTCAAACCGTTCACTATTGTTAAGTAATATAAAAACGGCTATTTTCTTACCAGCCTGCCACGCAACCTGCTGAGCGATTGGGGCGTAATACCCAGGTAACTGGCCAACTGATGCTGTGGCACCCGCTGCAAAAGCTGAGGCCGGGTTTCCAGTAAAGAGAGATAGCGTTCTTCGGGATTGGAGGTTTTGAAATTGTCAAAATCGGCCTGGGTTTTGGCGGCTAATTTTTCGGAGAGTACCCTGCACATCATTTCAAATTTCGGAAACTTTGCAAATGCCTCTTGTTCAGCTTCCGGATTAGAAACCAGCAGCACGGTGTCTTCTACACAGGATATATAATACTGCGAGCTGGAACCGTCTAAAACACAGAGCGGAGACAGACTCTGCAATTCAGTATAAAACTCAGTGGTTTTTTCTTCGCCATCTTTTAAATAGTAACACCTCAAACAGCCTTTTAAAACAAAATAGCTGTCATTCGACTTCTTGCCTTCCTCTAACAATACACTACCTCTTTTGTAAGGTTTTATAAGGCTCAAATCTGTGATAATCTGCTTTTCCGCATCAGAAAGCTGAATATAATTTTCTATGTAATCAAAAAGTATCTTTTCCATTTTCAATAATCGTGTAAAAGCTATAGTGATTGGTTGTTCCGTTAACAAGTGAAAGTATGCTAAATTGATTAGGCATTCAAGAAAAACACAGGCACGCTCATTACCCCTAAAAGCGCCATAAGTTTAGCATAGTTTTCATCAATTGGGCTTAATAACTTGTAAAGCACAAGCGGTAAAAAAAGAAAAACAGTATAGCACAGTAACCCGCCTACAATCCAAAGTCCAAAAAGCAGTTCAGATGAAGCAATATTTTGATAAGTTAATGATGTATTGAGCAGAAAAATGGGTTTGGAAGGCGCATACATTAAGCTTGAAATTCCTGTCAATACTACGAACAGGTACAATACTCCGGCAACTCTTGCAGTTGTTTTATTTGAAGAAGCCCTTATCATAATTCCTACAGTTTTCAAGTATAGATATGTATTATTGTCTATTGATTTAAATGGTTCCACTGCTCGCTTTGGTCACTAAAGAGAGGCTTATTTTATTTTAAAAAATACAGCATCATCAAAACGTAGTGTTATAGATTTTGCTTTCCCCAAAGAAGAATTTTTAAATTGCTCTGTCTTAATAAATTCTTTTAATTCTGATCTGATTTTAGTTAACACTTGTCCCCAACTTAAATCTACGAATTCATCATTTGACAGTGGATAATATTTGTCAATATAGTCCGTACCTTTTTTAATCATCCACTCTTGCGCATTCTTTTTGTATAACTTAGCGTCAATAAAAAAGGCAACGTAATGCTTATTTATTTTATAAAGCCCAAAGTTATAAGCGGTGTCGGTTGATTTAGGATGCTCCTTACTACTGAATTTTAAAAAGCATCCTTTTAAGGTCAATGTTTCTGAAAAATGTAGAGAAGGCGGTGGTGGTGGTTCGATGAAACTTTCGTCAGCCTCTATTGTTTCTAAGGCCACATCTGTTACTATGACTTTTTTTGACTTTTCGGCACAAGCTGAAATCAAAAGGCTGACTGTGAAGAATATGAGAAAATATTTTGATTTCATAAAATGGTCTGCAACAATTAAATGCAAAAACTACTGTCCTTTGGAAAATCTACTTAAAACCTACGTAAGCCTACCGGGTAATTTTTCCACCATCTCAGCCCCCACCCACACTCACGCCACCTTAGTTCCACCAATAGGGTAAGTCAATGCCCAATCCGTTGAGGATAAGCATTGCATGTTCGGGGGAAATGCTTGCAATAAGTACACAATATAAAAGAATCAATAAAATAACCTAATATATTATATGGCCGGCGTCCTCTTTTCCAGCCATTGAGCCAAGCCTTTCTTGATGGCTTCGCCGATCTTTTGCTGGTTGGCGGGATCGCGGAGAAAATCGTAGCTGACACCGTTATCGCCTATCTCCAGCAGTACACGAATGGGGGCTGTATTCACATGTTCATCCAGGCTATAGAATGATAATTTTCCGGTACTGGCGCATCGGTAATCATTGCGGCCGGTGCTGCTGTCCAGCAATACGCCGCGATTTTCCAGGGTAGTTGCAGCAGCTATGGACGCAATCAATGTAGCTGCCAGGTCGCGGTTCTCCGCCTCATGGGCATCTCCATAATGGATATACCCCCAAACTGCATGGCGGCGGGTGCCTCCATTGTTATGTACCGCTATAAATACATCCGGCTTCTCTTTATTGGATTGTTTTACTTCCCATGCATACCCCGAAATCTTACCATCTACTAAGGCTGAGGTATGTGCAACTACAGTGTTACTGCCACTGTCTGCATTGTGTACATCAGTTCTTCCCAGGCTCCATACTTTGTATTCCTTCATGCGTGGCGCGCTGGCTATGGCTGCTTCGGCAATGCCATTACAAACGGCTGCTTCGCTGAAATTTTTACCGGTATTGGTCTGGTGCGAGGGTTGCCATACCACCACTGTTTTCTTACGCGGAGGTGCAGAGGCAATGCAAACGATCAGGAAAAGCAGGGCGGTAAGCTGTTTCATATAGGCTGTTTGAGGATACAAAATACAACTCTCCCTGAGAATTGCTTTCATTATCGGCCAATCTGCCCCTCTATCCATTCCAGGTATTTTTCTATCTGCGATACCAGGTAATAAGGAAGGTTCTGCAAAACTGGAACGGATGGCATGTCTTATATAATCTACCTGTGATGGGTGTTGCGCATATTTCTCCACATCATCGAGGTAGGATACAAGTAAGGATTCATAAATTGCGTTGAGCGCTACCAGGTCTTTGTGCTCGGAATAATGCGCAACGATTTCCGGCATGCCCCGTTCGAACATGTCACAAAATTAGGGCTTTTTTTTAAATTTCATGTCATATAATTAGGGCATTTTTCCCGGTTTCATGTCACAGAATCAGGGTAACTGCTCCCTGCCGGGGGCAGTTCAAGGCTAATTCGTACCTATTTCCCCTTGATAAACGCCAGCACGGACCGGGTGGAACCGGTCTGCACCTGTACAAAATAAAGTTCGGGGATCAGTGTGATGATATGCATGACATGTTGCGCTGCGCTGGTCTCTGCTGTTTGGAGGATTCTGCCATCCACACTATACAAACGGATCTGGTTTTTTACGCCGGGGGTTAAGCCGCTGAGGGTAATGGTACTGGTGGCCGGATTGGGATAGAGCCGGATGCTTCCGGTTACCGGCGGCGGCTGAACGGTGGTATCACTGCCGATCCCTTTGCCCGTTACAAACACCGGTGTTTCGGTAAGGGTCAGGGAAATTTTTCCGGCGTTGTTTTTTTGCCGCGTCAGTACAAGCGTATCCGACCCGATGGTGGGCGTATAGATATAGGCAGAGTCGGCCGTTCCCAGGTCCAGGGTATACGCTCCGGTTCTGCCTGTTTCATCGGGGATGTATAATACATACATCTGGGTGCTGTCGTTGTAAGCATACTGATCTACCTGCGGATCTGCGCTCAATGTTTTAGTATAGCTGTATTGGCCAAATTGCTGTTGCACCTGCCGGATATAATCCGCCGCAGGCCTGCGTGTTCCGTTTTCATTGATTAATCCGCTGGTGGCATAGAGGCCTCCGTAGGTGGGCGCATCATCTCTCAGTTGATAAAAGAACACTTTGTTCAATCCCGCTCTCGCATACAATAATGCAGAACGCAGAATCCAGTCGCCCTGTGTTTCCAGTGCAGTTTTATTTCCGATAGCTATGACTTTTCCGGGGCTTTGCGGATGCACATCGTATCCGGTTTCTGTGATCCATATCGGCATATCGTTCAGGTACCGATGTGCCGCTTGTATAAATGCTGTAGCGAGCGAATCGGCCCTACCTCCCGTGGAAATTTTTTCCGGCGCTACACCGCGCTGTTTAGCCGTATCGAGTGTATACAGGTGATAATTGACCACATCCCAGCAGAGATTTACCGAGCCATCCGGCTTATATCCCCTGAACTCTTTGCACCAGTCGATCATGCCACGGAAATAATCGGTATTGGCCAACGCTGTTCCGGCCATAACCACTTTCACCGATGTGTCCGCATTTTTTACGCCCACGCCTGCTCCCAGGGTATTTTTATGTCCGTCGTAAAATGCGGAGAGATTGGCGGCATATTCTCTTCCTGTTTGATATCCCTTTCTTCCCTTCCACCATTTATCACGTTCGTTGTCGCATTCGATGTATTGTATCAATCCCAGCCCGATCCGCACGGTGTTCACCGGGTCCCCGCTCCACCTGGGTGTGCCGTTCACACTAAGCAATGCAGGGTCTACCAATCGGTTGTTTCCATATCGCGCTATGTATTGGAAGGCTACCCTGGCCTGATCGGTATAAGATGCCGGATCGGTAAAATCCGCACCGTACTTCACCGGCGTATTTTCAGCATCCCGTAAACTATCCGGATAAGTAGCCTGCATCCAGTCGGGTATGGTTTTTAAACAGGCCAGTACGGTGATACCGTCCGTTTTGCATTGTTGGTAAATGGTATCGTAGTTCCAGCCGCCCATTCGGGTTGGGCTGTACGTGTAGCTTCCATTCGTATTCTCCAGTTTCTGCCAATCCATATAATGTCTTACAGCGGTGAAATTTTTCACCGCCGCATACCTGGCTGAATCTATTTTGTATGGATTGGTGGCGCCATCTGCAAAATCCCATTCATAGGCGTTCACGCCAAAATATTGACCCAGCGGTATCTTTTCCCGAACCTTCGGCGCTATTGCTGCAGGGCTTTTGTAATAACCATACAATTCCAGTTCTGTTGGAAACAGATCCCCGGTGCGGATCAGCAGGTAACGGATATCCCGGATGGCCGTATCCAGTTGAATGGTACTGGTTCTATCGGGATAGGGACCTACCCATTCATTGTATTGGCTGCCACTAAAGCTGGCAATACGTTTTCTGTTCCAGTTGCTGTCGATGATGAAAACTTCCATCGGCAATGTGCTGCTCCCCTGCCAGTCGAACATACGAATACTGTCGATCTGCATGAACTCGCCGGGCTGGATCGGGTAATACGCTTCGTATGGCTCTATGATTTTTCCGTAGCCGGTTTGCACATTGGCGCTGAAGTCTCCATCAAACAATTGCTGCAACCCTGTGGATACATTGGTGAGCTGATACCATCGTTTGGCATCTATCGGAATTTTACGGTGTACCTGCGATGAATCCTGGCCTGCGCCTTGCAGCGTAACCAATAAAATAACAATCAGCAGTAATGCAGGATATTTCACAAATAACAGTTATTCATTTTCATCCAGGTTATTGTGATTATCTCCACCCAGGCTGTAGTAATTGTTTTCCTCATCTTCTTCCCCCAGAATCTCCTGTTCATCATCCAGCTCTGCACCGGGCAGATCCAGTTCATCTTCGGGTAAGTGTTGTGATTTGTGCAGAGGGTGCTGGTCGGATTGTAAGTCATCGTTAAACTGCTCCTTCTTTTCCCTATTATAAATATCCTGATCAGATGTATATTTCATACTCTCCGGAAGCTTGCTTTTGTCAGCTGCATTATCTTCTTTTTTCCAGTTCTTTTTCATACTATTCTTTTTAAAGTGGAAAATTTTGTGTACTGTTAAGTTACAACAAATAACAAGCACCTGGTTGTTAA
>JAECQP010000016.1 GCA_015999745.1 Sphingobacteriia bacterium
TCTGAAAAAGAGGTAGTGGAACCGCAGGATACTTTCCCTGTTCCGGCAAACATCAAAAACCAGTTGTTCTATCTGCAGCGGACCACCAATACCAATACAGTGATTTATGCACTGAATGTAAATGCTGCGGGAAAACTGGATGAGTCTACCCCGGTAAAAGTATTCTGGATCCGTTACCCGGAAGGAGGGATGCGGAAGGAACTGAATTTTATTCAAAAGGCATTTGCGTATGGCACCATGTCCGAAAAAAACAAGGATGAAAGCTATACCATTCAACTGGTAGCCTACAAGAAAAAAGAGTTGTACCTGCGAAAATCACCAACGGGCAATAGTTATAGAATGTATACACTGATCAATCGCCGGAATGCAGAGTTGAACAGGGTATTTATACGAATTGATCCGGGAGGCACGCTGTTTAAACCCAACGTAGCGTATATTGAACGTCGCGGTACTGATGTGGCTACCGGAAAATACATTATAGAAAGATTCAAGCCCTGACCAGAAAACCGTTCATGAAGATGCTGCCTGATTCTATTGATCAAAAAGAAACCCTCGACCGGAAAAATATATTACTGGTGCTGCTGCTTAGCATTGGCTACCTGGTATTGTCTTATTTCCTGATCGGATACAAACAGGAACAACTGTTGCTGGTAGCTTTGTTTTCCGGGTGCTACTTCTTATCTGCTGTTACCCGGAAATTCATACTTGGGTTTTCTGTATTCATTGTATTCTGGATCATCTTCGATTACATGAAGGCGTTCCCCAACTACCTCTACAATGATGTGCATATTGGAAGCCTTTACCTGAAGGAAAAAGCTTTCTTTGGATTGGATGATCACGGAACACTGATTACTCCCAACGAATACTGGTTAAAAAACCACAATTCTTTCCTGGATGTGTTAACCGGCTTTTTTTACCTGAGCTGGATTCCGGTTCCATTGATCTTCGGCGCTTTTCTGTTCTTTAAGAATCGCAGATTATTCTTCTATTTTTCCCTCACTTTCCTGTTGGTGAACCTGCTGGGTTTCTGCCTGTATTATGTTTATCCTGCCGCCCCACCATGGTATGTGCAGCGGTACGGATTTGATTTTATTCCGGGAACCAAAGGAAATACGGCAGGCCTGATACGATTTGATGCGTACTTCAATGTAACCATCTTCAAGGGCCTGTACGAAAAGAGTTCCAATGTATTTGCCGCCATGCCTTCTTTGCATTCATCCTATCCGCTGGTGGTTTTATATTACGGTATCAGGAGTAAGGCCGGCTGGCTTAACCTGTTTTTTGCAGCAGTCATGTTCGGAATCTGGTTTTCGGCAGTTTACACCAGCCATCATTACGTGCTGGATGTAATTGCAGGTATTGTTTGTGCTATTGCGGGCATTCTGCTGTTCAACGGGCTGGTGAAAAAAAGCAGGCTGATGCAGAACTTCCTGAATAAGATTATAGAGGCTGTTAGCTAAAATCGAGCTGCAATAATCTTTTGGCGATCCTGTAAAATAAATAGGAGAACAGAAATGCCGACAATACATCCAGTGTATAGTGTACATGCTGAATCAATACCAGTATCCCGATCACAAACGAAGCAACCAGTAATATGGCTTTATCCGTTCTGTTTTTTAAACAAAGGAACATGGTGAACAGGGTGGCCGTGTGACCGGAAAAGAACAGGTCTTTGGTAACCATCTGGCTTCCGTAAAAGATACCACTCAACGGGTCTTTCAATTCAATCAATCCTTTTGGCGGATCCAGCGGAACCAGGTAAATGCTCAGGATCCGCCCAAAACAAAGCAGGGTATAGGACCAGATCAGCAATAAAAACATATCAGGATCCTTCATACACCGATAGATGGTAAAAGCGATCATACCCCAGATGATTAAAAAGGTGAGTACCGATACATTAACGGGTTCCAGGCGGCCCAGCAGGTAGTCGTCCAATTGATAACCTTCCCGTTTTTCAATATATTCAAAAAATACCGGAAATAGTGGTATTAAGAGCGCCAGCAATACAATTCCAGTAATAAATTTCACCCTGAAGGATTTGTTTTTCCAATATCCGCTCCAGGTTTCTCCGATCGTCATTCCCATTCTGCAATGTTACAGTAAAACCGTAAATTTAACATGCGAATGGGAAAAGACCTGTAAGCATCTGATATCATGAACCGATTTTTTCTTTGTTGCAGAATTGCTGCTTTCACAGGCTTCTGCCTCTTGTTCCGTATTGCCGGAACAGCTCAGAAAAACAATGAACTTCAGTTTATGAAGTTATCGGAGGATAATGATTTCCTCAACTTCAGGGGAGAAGGCACGGACCGGGCCTATACCAGCGGGTTGAAATTTGAAATGTATTATTCCAAAAAAAAGACGCCCCGCTTTCCTTCGAACCTGCTCATGAAAGTACCTGGGAATGATGCGGACAATCTTTACGGAATAGGGATTTCCCAGAATATTTATACACCCAATGAAATTGACAGAACAACGATCCAGTACGGCGAGCGGCCTTACTGTGGAATTACATACGCTACGCATACACTGGTTTCCGCCAGCATGGAAAAGAAACAGAAGCTTACTACCGGGCTCAGCCTGGGCATTATCGGAAAGTATTCATTTGCAGGGGATGCACAGAGCATTTTTCACGGGCTCATCAATTACCAGAAACCTTTGGGATGGGATAACCAGATCAAGACGGATGTCATCATCAACTATGGTATCCTGTATGAGCATCTGCTGTTTAACCCTACACCCAATCTGGAAGTTATAGGAAACCTGGCTGCCAACGCCGGTACATTGGTTAACAATATCGGTTTGGGTGTTCAGTTCCGCGCAGGGATATTCAATGGGTATTTCAGTAAGTATGAACGTCCTGTCTACAACCCGAAGAAAGCAGGTAATGAAAACCGGAAGGCATTTCAGTTTTACCTTTTTATGAAGTTGAATGGTACCGCAGTGATGGATGATGCCACATTACAGGGAGGGTTCTTTAGCCATCGTTCATCTCCTTATGTGATCAGTAAAGACAGTATCAGCCGGTTTGTAATGCAGTACGAATATGGATTTATGCTTTCCCACAAACGCTTTGGATTCAGCTTCTCAGAAAAACTGCGCACTGCAGAATTCAAAGGTACTTATGCGCAGCAGGTGGGCAATATTACGCTGTATTATGGACTATAGCATTTAATGCGGAATGATGTAACGGGTATATATCCGTTCATACATGCCAATGCCAGCAACATTGTTTTATTTCAGGCAAGCCTTAGTAATGCCAGCGTACAAAAGCCTCCATTGCTGCATACTTGGTTAAACCAAGGGCTGCATACAAATCGGCGGTATTGGCATTTCTCTCTTCGGCACGCTGCCAGAACTCACGGCTGTCTGCTCCCTGGAAAGGAAC
This sequence comes from Sphingobacteriia bacterium, assembly GCA_015999745.1. GTDB lineage: Bacteria > Bacteroidota > Bacteroidia > Chitinophagales > Chitinophagaceae > Sediminibacterium. The sequence goes on from JAECQP010000016.1 coordinate 3,389, forward strand.
AGCATCTTTCTGAGACTGGTGAATAAAAATGCCAAAGCGTTTCTTTTTTACCTGGTCGGGGCTCATTGGAATGGCCATTTCAATTTCGGCAATATCCCATTCCTGCCATGCGCCTTTGTACAACCAAACCCAGCAGTCTTTTACCCATGGTTCTCCGGCAGCTTTGAGCCGCTTCATTGCTTCAAATACAGCTTCCAGGCAAACTTTATGAGTGCCGTGCGGATCGGCAAGGTCCCCGGCGCAATATACCTGGTGTGGTTGTATTTTGCGGAGCAGGTCCATGGTGAGCTGAATATCTTCTTCGCCCAATGGTTTCTTTTCTACGACACCTGTTTCATAAAAAGGCAGGTTCATAAAATGGCAACGGTCTTCGGTAAGTCCTACATATCTGCAGGTGGCTTTTGCTTCACCTCTGCGGATCAGGCCTTTGATATCGCGGATCTCTTTTGTATCGGACTGATCTTTTTGCTTGGTGGCTATAAAGTCACGCGCGGCCTGAAGTTGTTCGCGGCTCTTGCTGTTGTCTATCCCGAACATTTCTTCGAACCCTACGGCAAAATCAATAAAACGGGTTACAAATTCATCGGATACTGCAATGTTGCCGCTGGTTTGATACGCCACATGCACTTCGTTACCCTGATCGTGCAGGCGCATGAATGTTCCACCCATACTGATGATATCATCATCGGGGTGTGGAGAAAAAATCAGGCACTTTTTGGGGTAGGGTTCACTGCGTTCGGGGTGGGCATGGATTACCGCATTGGGTTTTCCTGCCGGCCAGCCGGTGATGCTGTCGCGCAGCATATAGAAAACCTGTAGGTTAATTTCATAGGCATCGCCTTTTTCTACCAGCAAATCGGATAAACCGTTTTCGGTATAATCCAGTTCGGTAAGGCTGAGTACAGATTTATTCAGTTTGAGCGCCAGGTTCACTACGGCACGTTTCACCATTGCCTTACTCCAGGTGCATTCTCCGGTTAACCAGGGAGATTTAATGCGGGTCAGTTCGGTGGATGCAGCTTTGTCTATTACAAAGGTACAGTTACCGTGCTGTTGCAATATGCTGGCCGGGATGCTTTCTGTAACATTTCCTTCCACAGATTTTGCTACAATGCCGGCTTTATTGCCCCAGGCCATCAGCAGGATTTTCTTAGACTGCAGGATGGTGCTGATACCCATTGTTACGGCTAGCCTTGGTACTTTGGATATACTGGGGAATTCATAGGAATTGGCAATCCGGGTGCCGTTGTCGAGGTTTACCAGTCTTGTTTTGGACAGAATACTGGAGCCGGGTTCATTGAACCCGATATGGCCGTTTTGGCCGATTCCAAGGATTTGTAAGTCCAGGCCGCCTGCATCAGCAATGGCTTGTTCGTAGGCCGTACAGAATTTCCGCATCTCTTCCTTTGGTGCATTTCCATTAGGCAGATGAATATTGGCAGGATCAATATCTACATGGTTAAACAGATGGCGGTGCATAAAGCTCCAGTAACTCTGATATGCATCCTTGTCGATCGGGTAATACTCATCCAGGTTAAAACTGATTACATGCTTAAAACTGAGTTCGCCTGCTTTGTGCATTCTCACGAGTTCGGCATACATGGCAATAGGAGTGGAGCCTGTTGCCAGGCCCAGCACACATTTTTCACCCTTTGCCAGTTTTTCACGGATCAGACCGGCTACCTGTGCGGCAACCCATAACGACCCTTCTTTTGCATTGTTACAAATTTTTACGTCAATTTTTTCGAATGAATCTACCATCTGTACTTTCATTTTGTTCGGCTAAATTAAGCTTGTTTTAAGAAAAAATGGGCGAAAATCCGGTCAAACCTGCAAATAAACGCATTTGTTTTGCGGGTTTGTGATGCTGGTGAGGCTTTTCGCGATGCCTGAAATTAAAAAAGATTCCCCGAATGGAGAATCTTTTTTAAAAGTATATGGATGAACATTTAGCTCACCTTGGTTAATTTGATGAGGTTGGTAGGCAGGTGCAATGATACAGGCGTACTTCCTGTGTTGATCACCACATCTCCTGGTTTTACAAACCCTCTTTCTTTTAAAATATCGATCTGATCGGAAATAATATTATCCAGGCTTTCTTCCTCCGAATAATAGAATGCTCTTACGCCCCAGCTCAGGCTCAGTTGGTTTACCAGTGATCTTTCCTTGGTGAAAATATACAAAGGAGAAGAAGGTCTGTAACTGCTCAGCATGAAGGCGGTATAGCCGCTTTGGGTCATACCGATCAATGCACTGGCTTCAACGTCTTCAGACATTTTGCAGGCATTGTAGCAAATAGCATCACTGTGGAAAGAAGGGGAGTGTGGCTGTGGCTTGAGATCTTCGGAACGGTTGTAGCGATATTCTTTTTTCTCTACTTCAGCAATGATTTTACGCATGGTTTCCACCACCAGGGTAGGATAGTTCCCCGCTGCGGTTTCTCCGCTGAGCATTACTGCATCAGCGCCTTCCAGCACTGCATTGGCCACATCGGTGATTTCACTACGGTTGGGCTTCACCCGTTCCATCATGCTTTCCATCATCTGGGTAGCAACAATGACAGGCTTGGCACGGTGAATACATTTACGGATCAGCTCTTTCTGGATTAAAGGGATTTTTTCTACCGGAAGTTCAACACCGAGGTCTCCGCGGGCTACCATGATACCATCGCTTTCCAGGATGATTTCCCTAATATTCACAAGGGCTTCGGGCTTTTCAATTTTAGCAATGATTTTGGTCTTGCTGTGTTTTTCATCCAGCTTGCTTCTTAATATAACGATGTCTTTCACGCTTCTTACAAAGCTTAAAGCCACCCAGTCGCATTGTTGCTCAATGATGAATTCCAGGTCGGCCAGATCTTTCTCTGTAAGCGCCGGTAAGGATATTTTTGTGTCGGGCAGATTGATTCCTTTCTTGGAAGACAGTATGCCGCCTAACGTAACCTGCACTTTTACATCACCGTTCTTTTCGATACCGCAAACTTTTACTTCCAGTTTGCCATCGTCTATCAGGATGATATTGCCAATGGTAACATCGCCTGCGAGGTTAGGATAGGAAACGTAAATTTTTTCCAGGGTACCCACGCATTTTTCGTTGGTAAAAGTGAGTATATCACCTGCCTTTACTTCCAGCGCATTGTTGGCTATTTCACCAACACGCAGTTTAGGTCCCTGCAGATCGGCCAGGATGGCGATGTTATAGGGCTGTGTGCTGTTGATATTTCTGATATGCTGAATAATAGCCAGTTTATCTTCATGATTGCCATGGGAAAAGTTCAAACGGAATACGTTAACGCCGGCTTTAACCAGTTCCAGCAGTTTTTCGTAGGTGTCGCATGCCGGTCCAACAGTAGCAACAATTTTAGTTTTATGAGAAACGTGTTGTACACCTGCTTCCTTGTCCATGTGCTTGTGCAGGTATTTGTCTAGGTTTTTTGACATGATATGTATCTGTGTTAGGGTTTACTGTTAAGTAGGGTTGATTATTTAGCTGGCCAGAATTTTCACAATTCTCAACCAGTCTTCTGAAATTTTGTCTTTTGCTTTTACCGCATGATCCAGCGGGGTATAGTGCAGGGTATTGTTTAAAATGCCCACCATCACATTATGTGTACCGTTAATCAGGCAATCAACCGCTGCATAGCCCATTCTGCTGGCAATGAGCCTGTCTAAACAGGAGGGGGAACCACCACGTTGAATATGCCCGAGAATACAAACACGGATATCTGCCTTGGGTAAACGCTGTTTTACAATGGCAGCAATCTCATTGGCTCCGCCAAATTTTTCCCCCTCGGCCACTACCACCAGGTTTACCAGTTTCTTTCTTTTTTCCTTTTCGGATAAAGAATGAATCAGCGCTTCTATATCTGTTGCTGTTTCCGGAATCAGAATATTTTCCGCCCCGGTGGCTATTCCACTGTGCAAAGCAATATAACCGGCGTCTCTGCCCATCACTTCCACAATGAATAAACGATCGTGCGCATCCGCAGTGTCCCGGATTTTGTCGATGGCTTCTACCGCGGTGTTTACAGCGGTGTCAAAACCGATGGTGAAATCACTTCCGGCAATATCTTTATCAATAGTACCGGGTAAACCGATACAGGGTATGTCAAATTCATTGCTGAATTTCTGGGCGCCTTTAAAACTTCCGTCCCCTCCAATGATCACCAGGCCATTAATGCCCCTTTTCTTCAGGTTTTCGTATGCAAGTTTACGACCGGCATGTTCAAGAAATTCCGCACTTCTTGCCGTTTTTAAGATAGTACCGCCACGCTGAATAATATTGGCAACTGAACGGGAGTCCATAGGAATAATGTCATCATCAATCATTCCGCTGTATCCGCGCATTATCCCAAACATTTCCAAACCATGATACAGACCGGTTCTTACCACCGCCCTGATCGCGGCATTCATACCCGGTGCGTCGCCACCGGAGGTCAGTACACCGATTCTAGTAACTTTTTTTTCTGCCATTGTCAATTTCGATTCTCAGTTAAACTACAAGTGTACATATTACAAAAAATAAATGTGTAAGGAGTACACGGAGTTTCAAATGTAAGGATTTGAAAACTAATGACCATTTGTAACCAAGGTTAAGTTTTTTCGTAGCATTGTATCATGAAAGTAGTAGTGACCGGAGCCAATGGTTTTTTTGCGCAACATCTTTGTATTTACCTGGCAGGTAAGGGATTTGACTGCTATGCGGTTTCAAGGGGAGCGAGACGCATTCCTCCTGTGGAAGGAATTCATTATACCAACCTTGAACTGACGGATTTTAGTTCGGTGAATACTTATTTAACTGATGTTCAGCCGGATGTGATTGTGCATGTGGCGGCTATGAGTAAACCCGATGAATGCCACCATCACCGGGATGCCTGCATACTGCACAATGCTACTGCAACCGGGAACCTGGCGGAAGCTGCTAAAAAAGGTTCCAGTCATTTTATTTACCTCTCCACCGATTTTATTTTTGGAGAAAACGGCCCGCATGCGGAAGAAGATCAACCCGACCCGCTCAATTTTTACGGGGAATCCAAATTGATGGGAGAAAAACTGGTCCGGCAACATGCAGGCACTTATACCATTGTGCGCCCGGTTTTTATTTATGGTACACAATGGGGGGGGATGCGGCCGGGTTTTATTCAATGGGTACAGCAAAACCTGCAGGCTGGCAATACCATCAAAGTAGTGAGCGACCAGTTGAGAACGCCCACTTATGCCAACGATATCTGTAAAGGAATTGAACAGATCATGGTTCAAAAAAAACAGGGGGTATACCATCTTGCCGGAAAAGATATTCTCTCTCCTTACAGCATGGCGCTCACGGTAGCACGTGTACTTGGTCTCAATGAATCATTGATTGTGGAAGTAAACAGCGATAGTTTTCCGGAGCCTGTTCGCCGTTCCAGGAAATCCGGGTTAAAAATCGACAAAGCCATTCGTGAATTAAATTACCGACCCCTTTCTTTTGAAGAGGGCGTCCGGAAAAGTTTTGTTGTATAGCGGTATCGCCTGCATTATTTCAGCGGCAGAAATATTTCGGCCATCATACACCGGGCGCTTCCGCCGCCATTGGTTTCGATGGTAGTAATATCCGAATGGAGCAGCGGGTTGAACTGTTCAATGGCGTTGAGCTGTCCGGTTGTTAGCGAGCGGTATGCCTGCGAAGACATTACCAGCATTTTTTCTCCCTTCCGGTTATGCACCTGCAGCATGTTTCCCGCAAAATGATTCAGCTGATCCATGCTGATTTCAATCAGGGTTTTGCCGGTTTGCCGGAGCGATTCCTTTACCCTGTTTTGTTCAGCAGGATCGGGGATGGCTTCCATACAAATAATGGCATAGGCGTCCGCCACACACATCATTACATTGGTATGATAGATGGGCTGCCCGCCGGCGTCTGCCGAATGAAAAGCCACCGGTGTATACCCCATCCTGCTGCAGAAGTCCTGTAGTACGGTAAGGTCGGTGCGGGGAGAGAGGCAGGCATATGCGATCTTATGATCCCTGTCCAGTACCATACTTCCGGTTCCTTCTAAAAACCGGTTGCCGGCTTCGTGCCACGTAAAATCAATCTGTTCCTGTACCCGGAACTTTGCTGCAATGGCATCCAGTACGGTTTGTTTGCGCTCCTGTCTTCTGTTGGGGGCAAACATGGGGTAGAGGCAGATGATCCCCGGATCATGAAAGGAGATCCAGTTATTGGGAAATACGGAATCGGGGGTATGGGGTATTGCCGTGTCTTTCACTACGGTTATATCAATGTCATGGGCCCTTAATAATTCAATAAAGGCATCAAATTCCTGCTGCGCTTTTTGCTGCACTTCATTGCCCCTTGCATCAGTGGCTGTTTGAAAACTGTTGTTTACCGCCGTTTGCGTGTTGTACTCAAACCGAACCGGCTGTATCATTAATAAATGAGCGCTGTGTTGCATGGTACTGTTTTTTATAGTTCAATGGGTTCGCGCCAAAGAGGCATACTCATGCAATGGAATCCGCCCCTTGCTCTCGATAATTCTGCCGATGGCATCAGGATAAAGGTATTTTCAATAGATGCGGTGGTGGTGGTTCCATCTTCCAGTTGTTGCAGGAGATCTTTTACCTCTACAATATTGAATCCTGCCTGCCGGAAGGCTTCGGTTGTTTTGTCATTTCTGTCGTAACCCAATACCACGCCCTCTTTTAATGCCAGCAGGTTGCAGGAATCGGTCCACTGTTCCCGGGCGCTGTAAGGAAATTCATTATTCCCCGAATAAATGAACCGCACTTCGTTGCGGCAGTTCAGGTCATTTCTGCTGATATCAATCAGCAGGTCTTCGAGGCTCTCGAATGAAACCGGGTTCTCCGGGTTACTGCGATGAAACTGCAATATTTTAATTTTTTCTTCTTTTTTAATTTCGAGTATTCTTTCCACGGCAGTTTCATCTTCGTGCTTCACAGCCTTGCGCGAAAAATTACCCAGCATTACCCATACATCTCTTTTCACCTGCGTAAAAACAGTGTCAATATGCATGTAGTCTCTCTTCTTCGGAATTTTAACGATGGTCACTTTGTCCATCAATCCCATTTCAAACATTTTGTTGGTGATTTTCACCGCCGCCTCAGACGAAGTCCGTTCACTCACGCCGACTACCAGGTGCTTGTCGCTCACAACCATGATATCGCCTCCTTCCAGGGTGATCTTGCGTTCATCGTCTTCTTTCGGTAATAGGAAATGATGGCTGGTATCGGATAGTTCTATGACTTTATCCCGGTAATCACTGAAGAAAGCGTGGTTAAAGAAAATATACCGCGCCAGCAGCGCTTCCCGGGTCCTGGCTTTCTTGGCAGGTTTGTTCAGCAACACATGGTCTTTGATGGTAATGCCGATATCCCTGGTGAAAATAAAATTTGGGATGGGCGCAAAGATCAGTTGTTTATCCCTGGATGTTCCTGAAATAAAGGTCTTTGCCAGTTCTGCAGCGTCGTATTCCATCAGTGCTTTTTGCAATTGGTAGGTACAGCCTTCAATGGCGCACACAGATGCCACCAGCTTCAGGCGGATGTTGCTGTCGGCCAGTATTTCTGCCAGCAGCCATTGCAGCTCGATGACTTTATCCGATTTAAAAAAATCTTCATGTTCAGGCTTGTAGAAATTTCTTTTGGATTCCGGGTGATCAATCTCGGCTAAGCGACCCCTGATTTTTGCCGGGTCCAGAAAATACAACAGGATTTTAGTGTAGTAATCGTATTCGTTTTTACGGATGGTATCGAGGTGTACAATGTCTTCGAACAACCAGTCCTGGGCCTTGGAGGGAACCACTTTACCCAAACCACTGTCGGGGCTGTGTACCAATAATCTTTTGAGCGTGCCTATTTCTGAAGTTACTGAAACTTTCATAGAATTCTTTGCGTTGTTGAGTTGAAAAATGGATGGCAACACCAAAGCGCCTGAACCAAACCGCATCACCAAAAGATCATTGGATCGAAAGTGCAAAGCAGGGTTGCATCACTATTGCTGTTTACTGTTCTCTAATTGCTGCCGGCAATTAATTTTTAAAGGGCTAATACGGTACTCAATGATCGGGCATGGAATTCAGTCCCCTGTACATCCATGCAAAGTGAGCGGTTAAGAAAGATATGGTTGAACAATGGTTCATAATGCTTCTGCAAAGTAAGGTTTTATTTGAAAAGGCAATTTTCCTTGTAAACTGCCTTCGGAATGCAGTATTCTGAACCTTATGAACATTTCTTCGCTATACCAGTTGTCCGCTTTTGTTTTCCGGATCACTTCGGCATGTTCCTTCATCCGGTAAGCAAAATCTTTCATGGCATCCCTGCTTTCCCAAATGCTGAATGTGGCCTGTTTGATCCAGGGTGCTTCACCTATTCCCAGGGAAGTTACCAGGCCCCTGGCATCGGCCATATTTGCAGCAACTCCGTCTACATGGCTCCAGAAACTTTTCAGTTTTGCTAAACGGATGGTAGCCCTGGTCAGTATCCCTACAGGGCCCTCATAGTTGCTTTGGCGGGGCAACTCTCCAAAAGCAGGCAGTCCGTCCCATAAACCATGCCCCTCAATCGCCTCCATGGTCAGCGTCCATTTTTCACAATGAAAAACCAACCACCATTTGTTGAAGAATGCCGGCATGTCTTTCTCCATTTGCACAGCGTTCTGGTGTACCATCAATACGGCCCATTGCCGCCAATCCGGCATTTTGCTGAACGTGCCGTTTCTGCCGGATCCCATCAGTTTCCAGAAGGGGATGGAACGCCTGAACCAAAGCGGAATCCGGAACAGGGCCATGGATAAAAAACCGGCCCAGCCCATCCATGGGGGATAACGAACAACAGTGAGGGTGGTAAGCATATCCGAAAATAGCGTGTTTATAAGCAATTAACAGCGTAATTTCCCAATATGAAAATACTGGTCAATCATATTGCACAACTGGTTAACACAAGAACCCGGTCAAAGGTTTTGCGGGGAAATGAACTGGCTGAGCTTCCGATGATCAATAATGCCTGGCTGACCATCGAAAACGGCTGTATTACCGGGTATGGCAGTATGTCGGAACCGGTTCCGGGAGGCAGGGACTGGACCATTATTGATGCAGGTGGCGCTACGGTATTGCCTGCCTGGTGCGACAGCCATACTCATCTTGTTTTTGCCGCAAGCCGGGAGGAAGAGTTTGTAGATAAAATCAACGGGCTGAGCTATGCAGCCATTGCTGCAAAAGGGGGAGGCATACTCAATTCTGCCCGCAAACTGGCCACCATGAGTGAAGATGCTTTATACGATGCCGCATGGAATCGTTTGCAATCCCTGATGCGTTTGGGAACGGGCGCCATTGAAATCAAAAGCGGTTATGGGTTGGATACCAATAATGAACTTAAAATGCTGCGGGTGATCCGCCGCCTGAAAGCAACTGCACCAATTCCGGTAAAAGCCAGTTTCCTGGGTGCGCATACTTATCCGCTTGCTTATAAGGATGATCACGAAGGATATATCCGGCTCATCCTCAATGAAATGCTTCCTGCCATTGCCCGGGAAGGGCTGGCCGATTATATTGATGTGTTTTGCGAGGAGGGCTTCTTTAGTGTGGAAGAAACAGAAACGATCTGCAGGGCGGGTATGCAATACGGACTGAAACCAAAGATCCATGCCAACCAGTTGCATGCATCGGGCGGGGCAGAGCTGGGAGTGGAGCTGGGAGCGGTTTCCGTAGATCACCTTGAATCGATGAACGCTTCGGCCATCGATGCGCTTTCGGGTGCAGATACCATTGGTACATTGCTTCCCACCGCTGCATTCTTTTTAAGAATGCCTTTTCAGCCGGCCAGGGAACTGATCAATGCCAATGCTGCCATAGCATTGGCTTCCGATTTTAATCCCGGATCAAGCCCCAGCGGTAATATGAATTTTGTGGTATCGCTCAGTTGTATTCAAATGAAGTTGCTGCCTGCGGAAGCCATCAATGCCGCCACCATCAATGGCGCTTATGCCATGGAACTGGGTGATACTGTGGGCAGTATCACGGTGGGTAAGAAAGCCAACCTGATTTTTACGCAGCCCATTCCTTCTGTAAACTACCTGCCGTATGCCTTTGGAACGAACCTGATTCATAAAGTGATGATCAATGGTGCGTTTATTTAATTATATTTAGTTGTAGTTCTCGTTCATTAAATACTTTCTATGAATTATTTAAAGGTGTACAACAAGGAAGATGTATTGGGGCTTACCAAAATCCGCCGCTTCGAAACCAAGTTGGGAGAGCGGATTCAGGTGATCAGGAACCCGTATCAGCTGGAAGCCTCCCTGCAACAGTCTTCTGCAGACTATGTGCTGCTGGGTATACCTGAAGATTTGGGTGTGAAGGCCAATGGCGGCATTGGAGGAACAGATTCTGCATGGCTGTCTTTTTTGCATGCTTTCCTGAACATTCAGAGTAATGATTTTCTGGAGGGAAGCAATATCTTATTGCTGGGCCACTTTGATTTTTCTACAATAGAACAGGTGATCGAATCCAATGCATTGGACGCCGATGAAAAAACGGCCGCATTAAGGCATGCTGTGAATACGGTGGATGCAGCAGTAGAGCAGATCATCCACCTGATTACCCAGAACCGGAAAATCCCGCTGGTAGTTGGAGGCGGACACAATAATTCCTATCCCTGCATCAAAGGTGCGGCCAAAGGGTTTTACAAAGCCGGCGTAATTCCGATTGCGCAGATCAATGCCATCAACCTCGATGCGCATGCCGATTTTCGCCCGATGGAAGGCAGGCACAGTGGTAACGGATTCAGCTACGCAGAAGCAGATGGCTACCTCGAAAAATATTTTGTGATCGGGATTCATGAGAATTATATTCCGCAGAATGTATGGATGGATATGGTCAATAACCCCTTTATAGACTGCATTACATTCGAAGATATTTTTGTACATGAGAAGCGAACCTTTTTACAGTCAGTTGGGCTGGCCACCGCTTTTACAGAAGACACACTTTGTGGCATTGAGCTGGATCTGGATGGCATTGCCAATGCACTGAGCAGTGCGCAAAGCCCTGTTGGTATTTCACCCCTTCATGCACGCCAGTACCTCAATTTTGTTGCGGCAGATTCCAAAGTAGCCTACCTGCACATTTGTGAGGGTGCGGTGCAATTATCCGACGGAAGAAAAGATCCTGGCACCGGAAAACTCATCAGTTACCTCATAGCAGATTTTGTAAAAGGACAAGCAGTGAATTAACATTTCCTTAGCAGTATTATTTTTTTGTGAAATATAAGAGCTGTATCTTTGCGGCGCATTTGAGCAATATAGTTGATATCATCTTACGGTAGACAGGGACACCAAACACCCCCCAACGGTTGAAAATCATTACTTACTACCGGCTCAGGAATATTTTTTAATTTAAAAAAGCTTAGCAATGAAAGGCGAAATCATGCCCTCTATTGTACAAATAGACAGGCAACATTTGAACGAATTAACACATGAAGTAAAAGAAACTTTGGCAACTGAACTTACCGGGGACAACGCCCAGGAGGCTACTAAAAGCTTCTGCGCTGTGGATCTCTGGAAAATTCAGAACATGAAAAAATCAGCCAACCTCCGTTTTAAATCCAACTTCTAATGTAGTAGAAACCCGGCAGGGCTTTTACAGTGCAGTTACATTTCGGAAAATCAACCGATTGTTCCCGGAAATGTACCGATTTGCTTATCCTTTCGGTATTTTGCAGTATGAATCAACCGATTTTTATAACTGGCATAGGTACTGAGGTAGGAAAGACCTTTGTTTCGGCATTCATTGCCGAAGCATTGGAAGCAGATTACTGGAAACCGGTTCAGGCAGGTGTTGAAAGCGGAACCGACAAAGAAAAAGTAGCTGATCTGATCAGCAACAACATCACCCGGATTCATCCCGAACTATACAAGTTTAAGGCAACGGCATCACCGCACACCGCGGCCAGCAGAGAAGGCGTTGAAATAGAGCTGTTGAAACTCTTTCAGGCATCACAGGATATTCAATCCAATCACCCCGGCAAAATACTGGTTATTGAAGGCAATGAAGGGTTACTGACTCCTCTGCAGGAAAAACTGTTTGTGGCAGATTTCATTAAATTACTCGATGCAAAAGTGATCCTGGTGAACAGGGAGTATCCCGGTAGCATCAATCACTCATTGCTTACAGCCGCTTTTTGCAGATCCAATCAAATGGATGTACTGGGCTGGTTTTTTACCGGAGCTTCCGCTGAGTACCAGCAACAGGTGGTACAATGGAGCGGTTATAAAGCCATCGCTGCCGTTCCTGCACTTTCATCAATCAATAAAGCAACTGTGGCCGGGGCTGCATCGGGAATCAGGGCGGCCCTGAAAGCAATAATTGCTTAGTCATATGAACAAAACCGCACTCAGAATTGAATACAAAAAAAAGCGCAATGAACTTTCGCCTGCGCATAAGCTCCGGCTGGATGATTTATTGCTCCTTCAGTTTCAGCAGCTCAATTTTTCCGGGGTACAAAGTTTTATGACTTACTGGCCCATGCAACACCAGGTAGAGCCCAATACGCACCTTTTTTCCGGCTATCTGCGTCACATGATTCCCGGGTTGAACATTCTTTATCCCAAGGTAAACGGGAAGGATACCATGGATGCCATACTGATTGATGAAAACACTGTTTACGAAACAAGTAACTGGGGTATTACCGAGCCTGAATCCGGTTCGGTTTTTGCGCCGCTCCATATCGATATGATCCTGGTTCCCTTACTGGTATTTGACCGGCAGGGATACCGCCTGGGATATGGGAAGGGATATTACGATCGTTTCCTGGCCCAATGCAGGGAGGACGCTGTTGTGGTAGGGCTTTCCTATTTCGATCCTATCGGGGCAATTGCCGATACCCATGAATTTGATATACCTTTAACCATAGGACTCACCCCGCAGCATATTTATGAATTTTAATACCCTTTTTTTAAAATCCTTTCGTGTATTGCTCCTGCCGATCGCTATCCTCTACGGGATTATCGTAATCATCAGGAACAGGATGTTCGATAAAAAATGGCTTGCTTCCGCACAGTTTAATTTCCCGGTCATTTGCGTTGGAAACCTCGCTGTAGGGGGAACAGGCAAATCCCCGATGGTAGAATACCTGGCCAATCTGTTGAGCCCCGAGTTCAGGATTGCTACACTGAGCAGGGGATACAAAAGAAAAACCAGGGGATATGCACTGGCAGATTCAAATACAACTGCGCTCGAAATTGGCGATGAGCCCATGCAGTTTTACCTGAAACATCCCAATATTGCCGTAGCTGTCGGGGAAGAGAGAATTGTGGCTATTCCGCATTTATTGCAGGATCATCCCGAATTGCAGGCTATTATACTGGATGATGCCTTCCAGCACAGATCCGTTCGGGCAGGGTTTAATATACTGCTGACTGAATTTAGCAATTTATACACCAACGATTTTTTTCTGCCTACCGGTGATCTGCGGGATGAACGGGTTTCGGCAAAAAGAGCCAATATCATTGTGGTGACGAAATGCCCCGCCGATCTTTCCGAGGAAAAGAAGGCGGGTATCCTGCGTGAACTGAAACCATTGCCCGCCCAGCGGGTATTCTTTACAACCATTCAATATGGGATTCCCTATCATATCTGCGATGTGGCGGAGAAATGCATTATTACACAGGAAGATGAAGTGCTGCTGGTTTGCGGCATCGCCAACCCAAAACCATTAAAGGATTACCTGCTGCACAACACGCATGCATATTATCAGCAGGATTATTCCGATCACCATATTTTTTCCATCGATGATCTCAAAGAGATCAGGGAAAAATTCAATGCCATACCGGCAAAAGACAAATTAATATTAACAACAGAGAAAGACGCGGTCAGGTTGATAAAGTTCAGGGAACAATTAACACAGGTGCCTTTATATGTAATCCCTATCCGTCATCGTTTTCTTTTTGACGAGGGACCACAATTCGACGAAATACTGGTAAATTTTATCCGTCATTTCTCTTTTAATCCCGAATCATGAATACCAAAAAAACAAAAACAAAATCAAAACAAAAACAAAAGGCAAAATCCATTGCCGTTCAAACGATAAAAGGAAAACTGGATGTTACCCGTTCCGGAATGGGCTATGTGGTGGTAGAAGACCAGTCGGGCGATGTACTGGTTCGCCCCAACGACTTTTCCACTGCATTGCATGGTGATACCGTAAGGGTTAAGATCATCAAGGAAAATGCACGTACCGGAAAGAAAGAAGGCAAGATTGCCGAAGTGGTCAGCAGAAAACAAACGGAATTTGTAGGCCATATACAGCTTTCTGCGCACCATGCTTTTTTTGTGCCCGATACCGATAAACCCATGCCCGATCTCTATATTCCGATGAATGAGCTGAACGGTGCAAAACACAAAGAAAGAGTGATTGTGCGGCTGGTGAAATGGGATAAGGAAGATAAAAAACCGGTGGGTGCGGTGGTTAGTGTATTACTGGCAGACAATGAGCATGACGGCGCCATGAAAGAGATTCTTGCAGAAGCCGGTTTCCCGCTGAGTTTCCCGGATGATGTAATGGAAGAGGCTGCCAGGATTCCCGAAATCATTGATGCAGAAGAAATCGGCAAAAGAAGGGATTGCCGGGAAATACTCACTTTTACCATCGATCCGGTGGATGCCAAAGACTTCGATGATGCCATTTCATTCAGGAAACTGGGGGATGATAAATATGAGATTGGCGTACACATTGCAGACGTGAGCCATTATGTACAGCCCGATACGGAGCTGGATGCAGAGGCCTATAAACGTGCTACCTCGGTTTACCTGCCAGACAGGGTTAACCCGATGCTTCCGGAAAAGATTTCCAATGAACTCTGTTCACTTCGCCCGAATGAGGATAAACTTACCTTCTCTGCTATTTTTCAGATAAACGGGAAAGGAGATATTAAACAGTATTGGTTAGGCCGTACCGTGATCCATTCCGATCACCGGTATACCTATGAAGATGTGCAGGAGATCATTGAAACCAAAAAAGGCAAACACGATGAAGTGATTCTTTTGCTGAATGATATTGCGCAGAAATTCCGCAAGAAGCGTTTTGCCAATGGGGCCATCAACTTTTCTTCCCAGGAAGTGCGGTTTCAACTGGATGAAAAAGGAACACCCATCGGCATTATTGTAAAAGAAAGTAAGGAATCGCATCAACTGATCGAAGAATTCATGCTGCTGGCCAATAGAACGGTGGCAGAGAATGTGTCCAAACAAAGTATCAATAAGAAACCCATACCATTCCCATACCGGATACACGATGAACCGGACGAAGAAAAACTGACGCCGTTTATTCAATATGCCAAGAAATACGGCCATCAATTTGATGTATCCAGCCCGGAAGCAATCGCAAAAAGTTTCAACACCATGCTGGCGGATGCGCACGGAAAACCGGAACAGCATGTGCTGGAACAATTGGGCATCCGTACCATGGCTAAGGCTGTTTACAAAACAGAGAATATCGGCCACTATGGTTTAGGCTTCGAAAATTATTGTCATTTTACTTCTCCCATACGCCGGTATCCGGATATATTGGCGCACCGTGTACTGGAATCCGTGCTTGTTGGAAAGCCGGTGATTGATAAGAAAATGGAGGAGAAATGCCGGCATACCAGTGAGCGCGAAAGAGCTGCCATGGAGTGTGAACGCGCCGGTAATAAATACAAACAGGTAGAGTTCATGAAATCGCATGTGGGCAATGTGTTTGAAGGAGTGGTGAGCGGCGTTACCAGTTTCGGCCTCTTTGTAGAAACGGTAGAACATAAATGTGAGGGCCTTGTCAGTATTGTAGGACTGAGCGAATTTGACGATTTCAGGCTGGTGGAGAGCGAATACAGCCTGGTAGGCCGCAGGAGCGGAAGAACCTTTAAAATGGGCGATAAAATATCGATCCGTGTCATTGCCGCCAACCTGGAAAAACGCCAGCTGGATTATGAATGGGTGGTAGGGGAATAGCCGGTTACATGTGCAGGATTACCAGCCGCTGGCCAGTACATCGGCCAGGTGCATCACTTTCAGTTCTGTGCCTTTGTGTTTGGCGCATCCGTCTATGTGCATGAGGCAACTCATATCGGTGCTGATCAGGTATTCGGCGCCGGTAGCCGCTGCATGGGTGATTTTCTGGTCGCCCATAGCGGTACTGATGGGTTCAAACTTTACAGCAAATGTTCCGCCGAATCCGCAACAGGTTTCCACATCATTCATTTCGATCAGTTCCAATCCCGCAACCTTGCTGAGCAATTGCCGGGGCTCCGCTTTCAGGTGACATTCCCTGAGCGCCGCACAGCTATCATGATAAGTGGCTTTGCCTTTCAGGCTGGCGCCAAAATGATCCTGCTGTAAAACATTCACCAGGAAATCGGAGAATTCATATATGCGGCCGGCCGTTTTTTCGGCCTGGCTTTTATAGGCAGAGTTCTCGAATAACTGGTGGTAGTAGTTCTTTACAAACCCCACACAGCTGGCACTGGGGGCTACAATATATTCCGTGCCCTCAAAGTCTCTGAGAAACTTGGTACAAACCTCTTTGGCTTCACCATGAAAACCGGCATTAAAGGCCGGCTGCCCGCAACAGGTCTGGTTCTTGTTGTACTTCACGGTGCAGCCCGCTTTCTCCAGCACTTTCACCATATTGAAAGCAACATCCGGATAAAGCTGGTCTATAAAACAGGGAACAAAAATCTGTACAGTCATGATCAGGAAAGTTATTTAAAAGAACGGTTCAGGGCAATCATTTTAAGCGCGGTAATGGCAGCTTCTTCGCCTTTATGACCATGTTTGCCGCCAATTCTTTCCATGGCCTGCTCCTCGTTCAGAACGGTCAGCACGCCAAAGATAACCGGCACGTCGATGGCCAGGTTCAGTTGCAGTACGCCATCCGTTACGGCTTTGCATACATAATCAAAATGCGGGGTGTCGCCCTGGATAATGGTGCCCAGGGTAATATAGGCATCCGGCATTTTTTTAGAATAGGCATAATGACTCTTTACGGCAAAAGGCAGTTCAAAGGCCCCCGGAACCGTAATGGTTTTTGAGCTGGCGCCGTTTGCTTTCAGGATTTTTTTAACTCCTTTTTCCAGTGCATTGATGATATGGCTGTTCCACTCCGTTTTAACGATAACAACAAAGGCATCCTCTATAACAGGGATGCCTTTGTTTAAAGTAATATTTCCTTTAGTTGCCATTATTGAGCAGTCAGGTCATTTTTTTCGATGCTGAGCCGGTAGATATATTTATCCGCCTGGAATCCTTTATCGGTTTTAGGGAATTTCGTTTTCAGTTCTTTGTACAGTTCCAGCGCTTCCCCGGTTTTGCCGGTAACTTCCAGTAGGAGGGCAGCACGGAAAAGATATTCGGAAGAGTTGTTCTCGTCTTTTTCAAAAACAGAAGCAGCTTTTTTGTAAGCGGCGATTGCTTCATCGTTCTTTTTCAGCTCGGAGTAAGCATCACCCAGGCAACCCAATGCCAGCAACTGAATCTGGTGCGCATCGGTGGAGAAATCCTTCAGGTGTTTCACTGCATTTTCATACTCACCCAGTTTCAGGTAGCTGATACCGGCGTAGTAATGAGCCAGGTTAGCAGATTTTGTTCCGCTGAAATTGCTGATTACGCTCAGAACCCCCTTGGCCTGACCGTCGCCGTTCAGTACCAGTCTGGAAGAGTCCATGGCAAAATATTGTTCAGCCTTGTATAAGGCTTCGGCTGCTTTTTCTTCTTTGGGCTTCATCACATATTCCTGGTAGGCAACCCATCCACCGCCAACTAAAACTACTGCGGCAAGAACGCCCAGTACCGGTTTTTGGATTTTCTTCCAGGTAGATGCTGGTTTTACCTGCACTGCTGTTGCTTCAACTGCACTTTCGTGTTTTTGGCTCATTGTAATTGTTTATTCGTTTGTTGGTTAGTCTGTAATAAATGGATAATGCTGATCAATGTAAACATCTTTCAGCAATTCGTCATCGGCAGGCCATGGACTTTCTTCCGCAAAACGTACGGATTCATCCACAATGGCCAGTATTTTCTGATCAATCGCCTGAAGGTCTTCTTTGGTAGCGAAGGCATTCTCCAGAATGGTATTGGCTACTTTAATGATCGGATCCTGGTCTTTGTACTCATCCACTTCTTCCTTGGAGCGGTATTTCTGCGGATCGGATACGGAGTGGCCCTTGTATCGATAGGTCTTCATTTCGAGGAGGGTAGGACCATCACCCTCTTTGGCTCTTTTTACCGCTCTTGCCACTGAATCATGCACAGACTCAGGATTCATACCATCCACTTTATCAGCAGGCATATCATAGGCATCGGCCAGTTTATAAATATCAATTACATTACTTGTTCTGGAAATGGAGGTGCCCATTGCGTAGTTGTTGTTCTCGCAAATGAAGATGACAGGCAGCTTCCAGAGCATCGCCAGGTTAAAGGTTTCGTGCAGCATGCCCTGGCGGGCGGCACCATCCCCAAAATAGCAAAGCACCACATTCTGTGTGCCCCTGTATTTCTCTGCAAAAGCCAGCCCTGCTCCGGTACCGATCTGGGCGCCTACAATACCGTGTCCGCCAAAGAATTTATGCTCCAGGCTGAAGAAGTGCATACTTCCTCCCTTACCTTTTGAACAACCGGTTGCTTTACCGTAGAGTTCCGCCATACATGCGTTGGCTGAAACACCTTTTGCCAATGCCAGACCATGATCACGGTAGGCAGTGATAAACGGATCGTCGGGAGAAGTGGCGGTCATACAGCCGGCAGCGATCGCTTCCTGGCCAATATAGGCATGAAAAAATCCACGGATCTTTCCGGCCATTTTATACATCTCTTCAGACTTTAATTCGAACTGACGAATGAGCTGCATCAGCTCATACCAATAAAGGTAAGTTTCTTTAGAAAATTTTGTCGGCACTGTTCAAAAATTTGAGGGGCAAATATAGGGGTTAATGTCGATAGTAAACAGGCGATCGCTAGGCCTCCAGCAAAAACGGATACCCGTAATGGGTTGGTGGATTATAAGTTTCTTTAATAGTTCTTGCGCTCAGCCACCTGTAGAGGTTCAGCATGCTTCCGGCCTTGTCGTTGGTTCCGGATGCCCGGGCTCCTCCGAAAGGCTGCTGGCCCACCACGGCGCCGGTTGGTTTATCGTTGATATAGAAGTTGCCTGCGGCATTCCTGAGCTTATTGGTAGCCAGTTCAATGGCTGCCCTGTCCCGGGCCAGAACGGCTCCTGTAAGGGCATAGTTGGAGGTTCCGTCGAGCAGCGCAAGGGTTTTCTCGTATTGGTCGGCCTTGTACACGTAAATGGTCAGCACCGGTCCAAAAATCTCCTCGCACATGGTAACAGACTTCGGATCCTTTGTTTCAATGATGGTCGGCTCAATGAAATAGCCCTTGGTTTTGCTGAAATTACCTCCGGTCAGGATTTTCGCCTTTTTGTTTTTCTTAGCGTTAATAATATAACGGGTAATGCTGTTGTAGGCCTTTTCGTCGATCACAGCATTCACAAAATTGGTAAAATCTTCTACCGTACCCATTTTCATGGACTGAACGGCAGCTACCAGTTTGCGTTTAACCTCTTCAGCCATATTACCGGGGATATAGGCCCTGGAAGCGGCGGAACATTTTTGTCCCTGGAATTCAAAAGCGCCCCTGGCCAGTGCAGTAACCACGGCATCTACATCGGCAGACTGGTGCGCGATCACAAAGTCTTTACCCCCGGTTTCGCCCACAATTCTGGGGTAGGATTTATAAAGGCCCATGTTTTCGCCAATCACTTTCCACATACTGTTGAATACGCCGGTTGATCCGGTAAAATGCACCCCTGCAAAATCTCTGTGCCCAAAACATACTTTACCGATGGTAGGGCCGTCTACATATACCAGGTTAATGACGCCGTCGGGCAGACCCGCTTCCCGCAGGATCCGCATGAACAACTGGGCAGAATAGATTTGTGTATTGGCCGGCTTCCAAACTACTACGTTGCCGCACATGGCGGCTGAAGTAGGGAGGTTACCGCCGATGGCCGTGAAGTTGAACGGCGTTACTGCCAGTACAAATCCTTCCAGCGGACGCCATTCCATTCGGTTATGAACGCCGGTTGAGGAAGCGGGCTGCTGTTTATAGATCTCGCTTAAAAAATGAACATTGTACCGCAGGAAATCGATCAGTTCGCAGGCGCTGTCGATCTCGGATTGAAACGGGTTCTTACTTTGTCCGAGCATGGTGGCTGCTACCATCTGGTAACGGTATTTGGTAGCCAGCAGATCAGCCGCTTTCAGAAAAATATGTGCACGGCTTTCCCAACTCATGGCCGCCCATTTTTCTTTGGCCTGTAAGGCCGCGGCAACCGCCAGTTGTGCATGGTTTTCGCCCCCGGCATTAAAATATCCCAGCACATGGTTCAACTCGTGCGGAGGATGAATGGCTACTTTCTTTTCGGTACGAACCTGTTTGCCGCCGATATACATCGGAATATCGATTTGCTTTTTCTTCAGATCGGCCAATGCTTTCTTCAGCCCTGCTTTTTCCGGACTGCCCGGTGCATAAGCTAAAACAGGTTCATTTGACGGTTGCGGATAGGAGAAAGTACCAATGCTCATAGTTACTTAATTTTCGAGGTTTGAGCATGCAAGGTAAGGAGAATTCATTATTGCGAATATGCAATACATTTGTGTATGGCATTCATATTATTCGACAATATTTCCAGGGACAGTTTGTCTCCGTTATCCCTGACCAAAGCCATTGCCGATTTCAGGTTTGGAATCCTGACAATCAAAGAGCGATGGACATTGTTGCTCCGGGAAGAAGCATTTGTACATACTGCGGAGTACCTGCAGGGATTGTACCCGGTTCCTGAACCAGGAATTTATACCTGGATTGATGCTTCGGTCATTCCAACCGAACAGTTGGTAGCCGCCATTCAGCAATTGAAACCCGGGCAGGCGCTTGCCGGGAACGGCGGCCTGGTGGCGGGTAAATCCGGAATATCTTTCACTGCTTTCAGTGCAGCAACAGCCGAATCCTTTTTTGAGGAAATCCTTCCTGCGGGTTCTGTATCCAGGATCGAATACCCCTGGGAACTGATGCAGTTGAACGAAGCTATGATCCGCGAAGATTTTAAACTGGTCACCAGGGGCCGGAAGTCGCAGCCCGTTTCCCCTACGGTACAACTGGTACAACAGGCGGATATTTTTATTGAGGAAGGAGCCAAACTGGAATTCTGTACCCTCAACTCCGGCACCGGCCCCATCTATATCGGAAAACATGCGGAGATTATGGAGGGAACTACCGTTCGCGGACCTTTTGTGCTGGGTAATCATTCTGTACTGAAGATGAACAGCAGGGTGTATGGCGCCACTACGCTGGGACCATACTGTATGGGCGGGGGAGAAATCAAGAACTCCATCCTGATGGGTTACTCCAATAAAGCGCACGACGGTTACCTGGGCGATTCTGTGGTAGGTGAATGGTGCAATTTTGGCGCGGGCAGCTCTAACAGCAACCTGAAAAATTCTGCGGGAGATATTAAAGTATGGGTGATGGGAGTGGGTGAATCTGTGGTAGTGGGCCAGAAATGCGGCGTGATCATGGGCGATTATTCCCGGCTTGCCATCAACAGCTCCGTGAACACGGGTTCGGTGATTGGTCTTTGTTGCAATGTGTTTGGCGCTGGTCTGTTGCCCAGGATCATTACCAGTTTCAGTTGGGGAACCGGGGGAAAAAAATACAATATTGAAGCGGCCGTAAATGATATCAATAACTGGAAGTATATGAAAGGTAAAAAAATCTCCGATGCGGAAATTCAGGTACTAAAACATATCTTTCATTCCTCTTTATAAAACAAAAGCAATCAAGAATCAAATGAGTATGAGAAAGCAAATTGCAGCAGCGAACTGGAAAATGAACCTGACCTTACAACAGGGAGAGCAACTGCTCGATGATATTATCAACCAGCCTCATTCCCTGAAAGAAAACCAGCAGGTAATCTTTGCCATCCCTGCGCCTTACCTGGCAATGGCTCAGCAAAAACTGCGGAACAAGGAAAATGTGTATGTAGCGGCACAAAACTGTCACAGCAAAAAAAGCGGCGCTTATACCGGAGAAATTTCCGTAGACATGCTGAGTTCCCTGGGTGTACATTATGTGGTACTGGGGCATTCCGAGCGCCGCGAATATTTCAATGAAAGCAATGCATTCCTGGCCGAAAAAATCAATATCTGCCTGGAAAATAATATTACACCGATCTTCTGCTGCGGCGAACCTTTGGCTGTTCGCGAAGCAGGTATACAAAACGAATATGTTGCCAAACAACTGAAGGAATCCCTGTATCATTTAACAGCCGATCAACTGCGCAAAGTGGTGATTGCCTATGAACCCATTTGGGCCATTGGTACAGGTAAAACCGCCAGCAGCGCCCAGGCGCAGGAAATGCACGCGTTCATCCGCGGAGACATTGCCGGGGCATACAATAAGGAAACAGCCGATGCCATTTCCATTTTGTACGGGGGCAGTGTAAAAGCAGCCAATGCGGTAGAATTGTTTACCCAGCCCGATGTGGATGGCGGACTGGTGGGCGGCGCTTCACTGGTGGCCGATGAATTTGTCGCCATCATCAACGCCCTTCAATAAGGCGGGCCGAGATTATTTTATTTATGGAGAAATTGGGCCCTGTCTAAACGGTCGTTGATGGCAGGCCCGATTCCTTCTTCCGGAAATACCTCTGTTAAAATCACATCGAACTGTTGCGCATCCACCTCCCTCAAAGTGGCAAACAGTTTATTGGCGGCTTCGGCCAGATTGCCCGAAGGGGATAACACATAACTGCTCACTTGCGGCCGGTCTGCATAACTTTTACTGAAACTGATCACCGCAATTTTCTTGTCCGGATAATGCCCGATCAGGCCTTCAATATTTCCCCTGAACAAAGGGGTGTTGGGGGCATAGTGGCTTTTCAGCTGTCCGGGAGTATGCGGCCCATGCGTTGCTTCGGGCAACGCCACTTCCAGCCCGGTGATTTCTGTTAATGCAGCAGCGGTAATGCCTCCTGCCCTGTGTAACAGGATTCTATGGCCGGATACCTCGCAAATGGTAGACTCCAGCCCGATGCTGGCAGGTCCTCCGTCCAGTATATAAGCAATCTTCCCATGCAGGCCTTCCTGCACATGCGCTGCCGTGGTGGGGCTGATATAGCCCGAAGGATTGGCGCTGGGCGCCGCCAAAGGAAAATCCAGTTGTTTCAACAGCGCCAGGGTAAGGGGGTGGTTTGGAATACGGATGGCCACCTTATCGCTTCCGGCAGTGGTAAGATCCGGAACCGTATCTTTTTTGGGCAGGAGCAGGGTGATGGGGCCTGGCATCAGGGCGCCGGCTATCCGGAGGCTATGGGCATCGGCTATTGCATATCGTTCAATCTGGTCGATTCCCGAAACATGCAGGATCAGTGGGTTAAAAGCAGGCCGGTTCTTGGCGGCATAAATCTTTGCCACTGCGGTTTCGCTGAGTGCATTGCCCGCCAGCCCGTAAACGGTTTCGGTTGGGATGGCCACCAATTCCTCTTTTCGGAGCAATTCAGCCGCTTTTTTTACATCAATTCCGGTTTCGGTAAACATCATGGGTGCAAATTTAGCGCCATATACCCATACGGCCTATCTTTGCCGCCTTATGAAGCAGATTCGGAATTTTTGTATTATCGCCCATATTGATCATGGTAAAAGTACCCTGGCAGACAGGCTGCTGGAGCATACCAAAACCATCGGGGAGCGCGATATGATGAACCAGGTATTGGATGATATGGACCTGGAGCGGGAGAAAGGCATTACCATCAAGAGCCACGCTATTCAGATTAATTATAAGCACAAGGGAGTTGAATATGTACTGAACCTGATCGATACACCCGGACACGTGGACTTCAGCTACGAAGTGAGCCGTGCACTGGCCGCCTGCGAAGGCGCCCTGCTGCTGGTGGATGCTTCCCAGGGTATCCAGGCGCAAACTATCAGCAACCTTTACCTGGCCATCGATAACGACCTGGAAATCATTCCGGTGATCAACAAAATTGATATGGATGGCGCCAAGATTCCGGAAGTAACGGATCAGATCATTGATCTGATTGGCTGCAAGCAGGAAGATATTCTGCTGGCCAGCGGTAAATCCGGTATTGGTATTGAAGAGATTTTACAAGCCATTGTTGAAAGAATACCGCCTCCGGAAGGCAGTGTGGATGCGCCTTTGCAGGCACTGATCTTCGACAGTGTGTACAATAGTTTTCGCGGTATTATTATTTATTACCGCATTATGAACGGTACTTTAAAAAGAGGCGACAAGATTCGTTTTGTAGCTACGGGAAATGACTATATAGCAGATGAAGTGGGGGTATTAAAACTCAATATGACTCCTAAGGATGAAGTGAGGGCAGGGGATGTGGGTTATATTATTACCGGCATCAAAAATGCCAGGGAGGTAAAAGTAGGAGATACCCTTACACTGGCCAATAACCCGGGTGAAATGATTCATGGATTTGAGGAAGTGAAACCCATGGTATTTGCAGGGATTTTCCCGGTAAACACCGATGAGTTTGAGGAACTGCGGGATTGCATGGACAAACTGCAACTGAACGATGCTTCGCTTACTTTTGAACTGGAAACCTCACAGGCCCTGGGCTTTGGATTCCGTTGCGGATTTCTCGGCCTCCTGCACATGGAAATCATCCAGGAAAGGCTGGAACGAGAGTTTAACCAGACCGTGATCACTACTGTTCCGAACGTTAGCTTCAATGCGTATACCACCAGGGGGGAAAAAATCCAGGTGAACAACCCTGTTGAAATGCCAGATCCTGTTAAAATAGACCGCATCGAAGAGCCGTTCATCAAAGCGCAGATCATTACCCTGCCCGATTATATCGGCAATATCATGACCCTTTGTTTGGGTAAACGCGGTATCCTGATCAACCAGAGTTACCTTACTCCAACCAGGGTAGAACTCATTTTTGAAATGCCGCTGACCGAGATTGTATTCGATTTTTATGATAAACTGAAAAGCACCACCCGTGGATATGCTTCCTTCGACTATTCACCGATCGATAACCGCGAAGCCGATATTGTGAAGATGGATATCCTGCTGAACAATGAAAAAGTGGATGCGCTCAGTGCATTGATTCACAGAAGCCGTGCCACCGATTTCGGAAGAAAACTCTGCGAGAAATTAAAAGAATTACTGCCCCGTCAGCAGTTCCAGATTGCCATCCAGGCTGCTATTGGTGCAAAAGTGATTGCCCGTGAAAACATCAGCGCTATTCGTAAAGATGTAACGGCCAAATGTTATGGCGGTGATATCAGCCGTAAACGTAAGTTGCTGGAAAAACAGAAAGAGGGTAAGAAACGCATGCGCCAGATCGGTAATGTGGAAATTCCACAGGAAGCCTTCCTGGCTGTACTGAAGCTGGATTAATGCACTGTATTTAATTTTGTGGCGGGAATGTATACCCATTTACCCATTTGCCACTGAAAGCCCTCGATGGTGCCGTAAGGAACCAGGGTATGCTTTTTGCTGATCTCACCGGTTTCACTCACCAGTTTGGCAAAAATGATCAGGTCCAGTTCGGGGTCATAGTTCATTTTTGCATTCGCATCTTTCTTGAACTCCAGGCAAAAGCGGTAGGCAGGTTGCGCCGGTTTGATGGGGTCGTTGGGATAGCTGAAATAACGTCCGCCAAATACAGGCCGGCTCTGCTGGTCGAAGGTCAATACCTCAATCCACTTTTTGGTACTTCGCGCATCGTTTTCGTCGTAGCCTAAAAGGGTATAATAATTCTTGTTGTTGTATTTCTTCAGAATGATATTGTAATACACTGCACCAATCCAGTTTTGGTTGCTTCGGACGGAATCCACGGGATTGTCTGTAAAGTCGGTGCCATCATACAGGGGAATCAGTTTCAGGGAACCGTCTTTGGTGTTGAGTTGTATGGCGCCCTTGTACCGGTAGTAGGAAAAATCTTTCATCAGTTGCCAGGTAATGATTCTGAAACTGCTGTCGGGAGCGTAAATCCTGGAGATGGTTTTCAGCGAATCAAACGGATGGTGAAAGGAGTAAGGCAGTTTCAGCGCCTGAACCAGGTTTCTCGTAAAAAAACTATCTGCCCTCAACCGGTCTTCCACATCATCCGCATTCAGAATGTTGTGGGCATATACACTGAGGCTTTGCTCCATTTCATTCAGCTTCACCCGGTCTGCCTTTGTTTGGGCATGGGCGCCTGTTATGAGTGCAAGGAGCAGGAAGAGGATGATTTGTTTTTTCATGTGATCAGTTATCAGGTACTACTTCAGGCAATTTACACTCAAACAACACAAATTTTAACCCCCTGCAGAACTTTATCATTTCATTAAAGCCGAAACCGGATATTAGCGGTGGAACATGCTGGTACAGGCTTCTGCAAAACTAAGCAGGTCTGTAAAACGCAGGTCTACCTGCGGATCGGGGAAGGGCGCTTCCGGGTGGGTCGTAGCGAGGTATACGGTGTGCATGCCGGCATTTCTGCCAAATTTCATGTCGCTCATCCGGTTTCCTACCATGATACTTTTGGAAAAACTGATCTCCGGAAAGTCCATCTGCGCCTGGTAAGCCATACCCGGCTGGGGTTTTCTGTTGGGAGACCCGTCATCGAGGTCGGTACAGAAATAAATCTTATCAATGTGCCCGCCAGCCGCTTCAATGGATTGAAGCATGTTGCCATGAATGGTATTCAGATCGTTCAGGGTCATCAATCCTTTTCCCACCCCTTTCTGGTTGGTGGTGATCACGGTTTTCTGAAAGCAGCGGTTTAACAATGGAATGGCGGTAAGGCTGTCTTCATAGAACCGGAATTCCCCCCAGTTCAGTACGTAGTCATTTTCCTTTTCATGATTAATCACGCCATCCCGGTCCAGGAACAGCGTCCAGTCGGGGGTAACCAGGTTTAGTCTCAACATACTAGCTGAATAAAGCGTCTTCCACCAGTTCACAAATAATATGTCCCAGTAAAATATGACTCTCCTGGATCCGCGGGGTGGTATTGGAAGGAACATTCAGCAAAAAGTCGGAGAGGGCTTTTAATTTGCCTCCTGTACTACCGGTGAATCCAACCGTTTGAATACCCTTTGCCCTGGCTGCTTCAAAAGCTTTAAGGATATTGGGAGAGTTGCCGGAAGTGGTTAAACCAATCAGCACATCGCCTTTTTCCATAGTGCCTTCCACCAGTCTTGCATAGATATCGTCGTAGCTGTAATCGTTGGCGACTGCAGTGAGATAAGACGTGTTGCAATGCAGGGCGTCGGAAGGCAGTGCTCTCCTGTTTTTGTAAAAACGACCGGAGAATTCTGCAGCGAGATGCTGTGCATCGGCGGCACTTCCGCCATTGCCGCAGAACATGACCTTATGCCCGTTTTTAAAAGAAGTGGTAACAATATCAATAACCTGTTCCAGGGTTTGCTGAATGGCGGGGTCGGCTAAAACAGCCTGCTTCACTTCTATGGAAGCCCCAATGATGGATGTAATACGGTTGCGCATGATTATATATTTTGAGCCAGGGATACAATGGCGGATGTCAGTTGTTCCCAACTGTATTTTTTCTTCTGACTGCGAAGTTGAAACAAAAAATGTTCCTCACCTAATTCGTACAGTTTTTTGATGCCTGTGGCAATCTGTTCAGCGGTGGGTTCGGTTACGATGCCGCTTTTATCTTCCAGGATCATATCCGGTAAAGCCCCCACATTGGTTACCAGCATGGGCTTTTCAAAATGATAGGCAAGGGGGGTAACCCCGCTCTGGGTAGCATTCCTGTAAGGCTGAATAACAAAGTCACAGGCATTCAGGTAATATTTAACTTCATCATCCGGAATAAAATGGGTGAAGGCATCAATCAAATGGCCGATACCCAGTTCGCTGATCAGGTCGGTATAGATTTTCTCCTCTTCATAAAATTCCCCGGCAATGATCAGCCTGGGGACTTCGAAGGAAGGATCATTTTTTTGCTCGTATTGCAGGATCGCCAGGGCCTGCAGCAAAAGATCCAGCCCTTTATACTTCCTGATAAACCCAAAGAAGAGGATGAACCGCCCTTCGGCAGGGAGCTTTAATTTTTTGCGGGCATCCTGCTTACTCATCTGCGCACCAAAGTGGTCGTACAAAGGATGCGGAACAGTAATGACTTTTTTAGAACTGAACTGCTTCAGGTCAACGGCAACCTTTTTGCTTAGCGTAATAAATCCATCGATTGGCTGAACAAAGTACCTGGTGAGTGTACGGTCGCCCGGTCTTTTCTCATGCGGGATGATATTATCGGCAATGCAAATGATGCGGGAAACCTTGTTTTGCTTCACTATCCGCAGAATGGTTCCCAGGCAGGCGCCCATAAAGGGGAGCCAGTACCGGACCAACACAATCGGCGCATGTTGATTGCGGATGATCCTGCCCATCTTTATCCAGTTGAGCGGGTTGACAGTATTGATGGTTACATGGATATCCAGGTCTTCCGGCGGCAACAGATTGCTGTACTGGGACTTGCCCGGAAACAGAAAAGAAGGATACTGCAAAGAGAATGTATAAATGGTCACTTTGAATCCCTGTTCCTGAAAAGCCCTCGCCAGCCTTTCATTGAATGAGGCAATACCACCGCCTCTGAACGGCCAGGTGGTTCCGATAAGTATCAGTTCTTGCTTCATGGGGTTGGTTAATAAACGAATTAAATCCCCAGTTTCTCTTCAACCAGGTACACATTTCTTTCAGCGGCGTTCCGTACAACCAGCTCGGCAACAAATCCTGTCAGGAACAGTTGCATACCAATCACCATTGTTGCCAGCGCAATGAAGAAAAAGGGCTTATTGGTCAGGCCCATTTCGGGGTCAATGATTTTGGCAATCACCAGGTACAGGCTCGATAATAAGCCGACCAGGAAGAACAGGGTTCCGTACAATCCAAAGAATTGCATGGGCTTCTTACCGAATTTTCCCAGGAACATAATGGTACCCAGGTCAAGGAAACCGTTGATGAACCTGGACCAGCCAAACTTGGTGGTGCCGTATTTTCTGGGGCGATGCTCTACTACTTTTTCTCCGATCTTCCTGAACCCGCTCCATTTGGCCAGTACAGGGATGTAGCGGTGCATTTCACCAAATACTTCAATGCACTTCACCACTTTATTGCGGTAGGCTTTCAGTCCGCAGTTGAAGTCGTTCAACTGAATGCCGGAACTGGCGCGGGCTACCGCATTGAAGAGCTTGGAAGGGATATTCTTGGTCAGTGTATTATCGTACCGGATTTTTTTCCAGCCGCTTACCATATCGTACCCGTCTTCGCTAATCATTTTGTAGAGCGCCGGAATTTCATCCGGAGAATCCTGCATATCTGCATCCATTGTAATCACTACACTGCCCTGCGCCGCCTTGAACCCTTCGTTCAGGGCCGCGGACTTTCCGTAGTTGCGCTGAAATTTAATGCCCTTGAACGCTGTGTTTTCAGCAGTAATTTTCCGGATCACTTCCCAACTGTTATCGGTACTGCCATCGTCTATCAGCAGCACTTCATACGTAAGGTGATGATTGGTTACCACGCGTTCAATCCAGGTGCAAAGCTCCGGCAGCGATTCCTCTTCATTTAAAAGCGGTATAACAATAGATAGGTTCATGCAGGTTATTGGTCTTCAAATTTTTGTTCCTTACGGATGATTACAGAAAGCAACATGGCTTTTACAAAATCCCAGATCAGCCCCAAACCGGTACCCAGGAAAATTTTACCCAACCCGGTTTCTTTCATGCTTTCAGCAGAGTTCTTCAGGGCTTTCTCAATATCTTCTTCGCTGGATCCCATTTTTTCCATGATCTGCCGGGTCTTTTCCAATGCAATCTGCGCAGATTTCTGGGTCAGTTCCTTGTCAATGATATTGTATAAAACATAGGTAGACAGTGCCACCAGTACGGCCGCAACAGCATAAGCCAGAAAGTTGAATTTCAGGGCTTCCCCAAAGGAAAGGAATCCGCCGTTCTGCTTTCTCAGGTTGAATCCCCCGATTAAAAGTATGGCGATCATATAAGGAACAAAGGTTCCGTAGAACTGAACGGAGGTAAAGATCTGGATGCCGGCAGCCCAGCTTCCGAACATGAGCAATACTGCTATAAGTCCGCAAATGAGACCGAATTTAGCTCCCTCGTTGATGATGTTCACTTTCATATAAATGGTTTAATTGGTGTATATTTTCCCTTTGTTGACAATGCCTTTTACTTTGCCTTTCAACTCCCGGTCCGTAAAGGCGCTATTGGCAGATTTGCTCCTGAAATCTGTTTTCTGCATGATCGTTTGCTCATTCCGGCGGTACAGGGTTAATTCTGCTGCAGCGCCTTCGGAGATATTGGTCGCAGGAAGGTTAAAAATATTACGGGCGTTCAGGGAGAATAATTCCACCATTCTGTCATTGCTCAGTTGTTCCAGCAGATGGTTCACCACGGCGAAAGCAGTTTCCAGGCCGGTCATTCCAAAGGAAGCATATTCAAATTCGCAGATCTTGTGATCCCAGTCCTGTGGCAGGTGATGGGAAGCAATGCAATCTACGGTACCGTCAATTATGGCATCTCTCAGTGCCAGCATATCTGCCTTGGTACGGACAGGAGGGTTTACTTTTAAGTAAGTGTCGTAAGACTGGAGGTCTTCGTCACAAAAGAACAAATGATAGGGAGTGACGCTGCAGGTTACATCCAGTCCTTCTTTTTTCGCTTCGCGGATCAGGTTCAGCGACTGTAAAGTGGATACACCTGTAAAGTGAATTTTGGAACCCGCGTAACGGGCCAGGTCTATATCTCTTTTTAAAATACTTTCTTCGGCAATGGAAGGCATACCGGGTAATCCCAGCCTGGTAGAAATAATGCCTTCATTGATTAAGCCGGATGCTCCGATGCTCTTATCTACCGGTACCTGGATCAGTACACCGTTGAATGCTTTCACATATTGCAATGCTTTCAGGAAAAGGCCAGGGGATTGAACGGGATGAAGTCCGTCGGAGAAAGCGACTGCACCGCTGTGGAGCATATCATACATCTCAGCCAGGTCTTTGCCCTCCGCATTCCGGGTGATAGCCCCGATTGGATGAATGTATACCGGAAAATCGGCAGATTGCCTGGCAGCGTATTCCACCAGCGATTTGTTGTCTGTTACCGGTTTGGTATTGGGCAGGGTAAAAACCCTGGTATAGCCACCGGCTGCAGCGGCGTCAGCGCCGGTTTGTAATGTTTCTTTGAATTCATAGCCGGGGTCGCAGAAATGGGAAAAAATATCCACCCATCCCGGAGATACCGACAGGCCGGGTTCATCCACTACAACAGTGGCTTTATCGTTGAGTTGTGCGGCAATTTTGCTGATCTTGTTTTCTTCAATAAGTATATCGAATAGTTTACCGTTGAATGGGGAATTCGGATCGGTAATCAGTACCTGCTTCAATAGAATGTTCATGCAGAAATTGAAAATTTCCTGCAATATAACCTGAAAATTTCTTTTAGCCCTATATTTGCACCCCGTAATGACACGGGAGTGATCGCAGGGCACTGAAATCCTGCCTTATTTCGGGACGTAGCGCAGCCCGGTAGCGCACACGTCTGGGGGGCGTGGGGTCGCAAGTTCAAATCTTGTCGTCCCGACAAGTACAAGAGGCTGTCTCGAATGAGCAGCCTTTTTTTGTTGGCGCTGGTGTCTGTCCGGCCAAAAACAGTTTTCGCCGATTATATTTTCCTTAAAGTGCGCTAAAGGCAGATTCTCTTGTTATTTTTGTTCCTGACCATTTGGTCAAACCAATTGATCAGACATGAATGAATCGACCATTACCGAGGAAAAAATTTTGCAGGCCGCCAGGCTCGAATTTGAACGGAAGGGCTATAATGGCACCCGGATGCAGGTCATTGCAGATGTTGCAGGAATCAGCAAGGCTTCGCTGCATTATCATTTTCGCAGCAAAGACAACCTGTTTCAACGCATTTTCGATGATGCGCTCAATGCGTACATTCCACTGGTGAATACCTGGAAAGACGATAGTTTAAACTGGGAGGAAAAAGTAAACCGGTTCACCACCGACTTGCTGGAGTTTGTTCAGAAAGGCACCATGCTCTTCATTATCCGGGAAATCAACCGAAACCCGGAACTGCTCTCGGAAAGGCTTAAAAAGTCCAAATCGCCCAACAGTTTTATTCTTTATTTCGAGCAATTAAACACAGACAATCAAATCAGGCAGACAGATCCAAGGTTATTGTACATCTTCCTCCAGTCGATCTGTTGTTTTCCCGCCATCAATAACCAGATGTTCAAAAAAGTGCTCCGGTTAACCGATAAACAGTACCATGAAATGATGGAAGGGTATGCCAGGGCAGCAGCAACCTTTATTATCAATGCAATTAAAAAGTAGTGTATACATGAGCAGACGATTCGTATTAAGTGTTGGATTAGCGATGCTGTTTAGCAGTATTCGGGCGCAGCAAACCGTTTCATTGGAGGAACTGATACAGAAAGCGGAACAGCATTATCCGGCAAACAGGCAAAAAGAACTGGCCATCCGCCTGGGAAAGGAAAATGAGCGGATTCTCAATATTGGCCTGTATCCCCAGGTAAATGTTACCGGGCAAGCTACCTATCAGAGTGAAGTAACTTCCTTCAGCGTACCTGGCTTTTCAGGAATACCCACGCAGCATAAGGATAATTACAACATGGGTGTTGACCTCCGGTTCCCCTTAACAGAATTTGGCGTGGTAAAGTCAAAAAAAGAATTGGAGCAATCCCAAACCACATTGAGTGTCCACCAGGTAAACACTGAGTTCCAGCGTGTAAGAGAAAGGATCATTAACGTGTTCGGAAATATCCTGCTGCAACAGGAAAACCGGAAAATGCTGGCGATCCGCAAGGCTGAACTGGAAGCGCAGCAAAAGAAAATTGCAATTGGCGTTGCCAACGGAGCCGTATTGAAAAGCAACCAGTTGGTATTTGAATCGGAAATCCTGACCACGGAGCAGAAGATGACGGATATTGATGCGGCTATTTCCGGACTTACCAGGGAGTTATCCCTCTTGTCCGGTATCGAAATACATTCCAATGACCGGTTTGTATTGCCGGCAGCAGACAGTTTACAAAAGACGGTGAACAGGCCTGAACTGGAAGTGTACAAATCTGAATTGAATATGCTTGGCCTGCAGCAACAGGTACTTGATAAAGAAAATAAACCCAAAATTTTTCTTTACGGGCAGGGATATTATGGACGCCCCGGTTACAATTTCCTGAATGTAGACTTCCGGGCTTATGGTATTGCAGGTGCGGGAATCAGCTGGAATATCAATAATGCCGTTACGCAAAAGAATAAAGAAAAAACGATCAATATCAATAAGGAGATGGTGAAAAACCAGCAGGAAACTTTTAACCTGAATCTGCAGACGGCCCTGGTGCAAAAAGAAACAGAGATCGGAAAGTATCCGCGCGTGATCAGTAAGGATCAGGAAATAGTGCATAAAAGAAAGGAAATCCTCAGGGCCGCCGCCAGCCAGCTGGAAAACGGCGTGATCACTTCAACGGAATACTTAACGGAGCTGAATGCCACCAATGCCGCTGAATTGAATATGATTCTGCACAAGGTTCAGCAGGCCATTTCTATGGCTCAATACAATATCATGACAGGTAATTAATAAACATAGTTAAATTCTAATCAGGTAAAATGGAAAAAGAAACAGTACCCAATAAAAAAAATAGAACAAAGTTAATCATCGCTGCGGTCCTGGTGATTGCATTGGTTGTTTATGGGATCAGCGCCTATACAAAGAGCCTGCATCACGTAACCACCGACAATGCACAACTGGATGCCACCATTACTTCTGTAAAAACCGCTGTATCGGGTTATGTACTGGAGGTTCGTTTTGAAGACAACCAACCGGTTAAAAAAGGAGATACGCTGGCCATCATAGACGATAAGGACTATAAGGCCAAAGTAATGCAGGCCAGGGCAATGCTCAGAAGCGCCGAATCCCAAACCGGTGTATCCAGATCGGTTGCACAGGCCGCAATGCAGAATGCCTCGGCTTCTTCCATCAATTCCAAAGCCCTGCAATCCAATATAAATGCGTCATATGCGCGTTTAATAAAGTCGCAGAAGGAATTGGTTCGTATAGAGAAAATGGCTGGAGAAGGGGCTGCCACGCCGCAACAATTGGATGCCGCCCGCGCCGAAAATCAAAGCGCCGCTGCCATGTACGAAATGGCCCAGCGTCAGTTTCAGGCAGCAACCACACAGGCTTCCAGTACACAGTCCAGCGCCCGCGCACAGGAAGGTCAGGTCAGCGTTGCCACTGCGCTGGTGCAGCAAAGAATGGCTGAGTTGGAACTGGCAGAGACACAACTGAAGTATACAGCCATTGTTGCGCCATTTGATGGAGTAGTATCTAAAAAAAATGTGGAAGCGGGGCAATTGGTGCAGTACGGACAGCCGCTTTGCGCTGCCGTTGAAAGCAATGATCTGTGGATAGTGGCCAATTTCAAGGAAACCCAAATGAACAAAATCAGGATCGGACAGCAGGTAAAGGTGAAACTGGACGCCTATAAAGATCTGGAACTGACAGGAACCATCTTGTCGGTGGGTGGGGCTACCGGTGCAAAATTTGCCCTGTTGCCACCCGATAATGCCACCGGAAATTTCGTGAAAGTAACCCAGCGGGTGCCTGTTCGGATCAAGTTAAACAACACCGCGCAGAAAGAATATTACCTCACACCGGGACTGAGTGCTTTTGTAGATGTAGAAATTAATTGATTATGCAAGCCAGAGAATTATCACCATATCCGGTTGGCACAGAGCGGGCGATCCTGGTTTTGACGGCCATCAGTGCGGCATTGCTGCAATTGATTGATACCTCCATCGTAAACGTTTCGCTCAGGGAGATCAGCGGAAGCATTGGCGCCACCACCACCGAAATAGCCTGGGCGGTAACCTCTTATGCCATATCGAATGTAATCATGATCCCGCTGGCGGGCATGTTTAGCGACTTGTTTGGCAGAAGGAATTACTTCACCATATCCATCCTGATTTTTACAGTGGCTTCTTTTTTCTGCGGAACAGCCGATTCACTCACCTCCCTGATTATCTGGAGATTTATTCAGGGAATCGGAGGCGGTGCATTGCTGACCACTTCGCAAACCATTATTGTAGAAGCATACCCGCCCGAACAGATCAATACAGCCAATGCCATATTTGGGATGGGCGTGATCCTCGGGCCCACATTCGGGCCCACATTGGGTGGTTATTTAACCGATAACTATTCCTGGCACTGGATCTTTTTCATCAATATCCCGATTGGTATCATGGCTGCCTATCTTTCCTGGACCTATGTAAAAGACCGGCTGGGGGCAAGGAAGCCAGAGAAAATAGACTGGGCGGGTATTGGCCTGCTGATCCTTGCGATCGGCTGTTTGCAGTATGTGCTGGAAGAAGGCACTGCCAAAGACTGGTTTGAGAGTAAGGAGATTCTGCTGTTCACCCTCCTAAGCATAGTGGGATTTGTAGGATTCATCTGGAGAGAATGGACGTTTGAACACCCCGCAGTCAATATCCGTTTACTCAAAAGCTGGAACCTGGCCATGGGATCCATATTGAATTTTATTGTAGGCCTTATTTTGCTGGCTACGGTATTTGTATTCCCGCTTTTTGCACAGGTAGGGCTGGGATGGACTGCAACCATGACCGGTAACTTCCTGATTTCGGGAGCGCTGGCTTCGGCTTTCTCCATGGCGGTAGTAGGAAAAATGCTGAACAGGGGAATAAGTCCCAAGCTGATTATGATTGCAGGTGGTGTGATGATTTTTGCTTTTACCACCATGATGAGTTTTTCTGCACCCGATTCCTCAGAAACAAACTTCTTCTGGCCGTTTATCCTGCGGGGACTGGGTATTGGATTCATGATGTCCCCGGTAATGGTATTGGCCATGCAGGGGCTGAAGGGGGCTGATCTATCCCAGGGTGCCGGCATCAGTAATATGATCAGGCAATTGGGCGGAGCGGTAGGCATTGCTGTGATGAACGTATTCCTGACTCACCGGAACGCAGAAAATGACAACTACCTCTTGCAACATTATAATGTTTACAATGATCAATTTCAGAACACGGTGGATGGATTGACACAGAACTTTGCCGCATTGGGCTATTTTAAAGAGGATGCCCGGCAACTGGCCTATAAGGTGATGGATTTATCCCTGTTTAAGCAACAGGCGATCGTCAGCTACAACAATGTGTTTTGGACAGTAGGATTATCCATTCTGGTTTGTATTCCTATTATTCTGCTGATCAGAAATAATAAGAAACATTCCGGTGAAAAAATTGACGTGCATTTGGAGTAACTATACCTGTGCGATGGCTGAAAAATATTAAACTGCAGTTTATGAATAAGTTAATCATTACTACTGATCTCAGCAAAGACAGGGATCTTATCATTGAAACCGGATTAACCTTTGCCCGCAAATTACAGGCGGAAGTTGACCTTCTTGCCATAATCAATAAGGGACTGGATTATATTCCCGCGGATATCGGTATTAATTTCACTGATCAGTGGGAGTCGCGCAAATACATTGCGGAGCAGACTTTGCAGGAAGTGAAAGCGAAACATCCTGATTTGCCCATTAATGTGGTTGTAATGATTGGTGACCCCAAAGAAGATATTATCAATTATGCCATTGAGAGCAAAGCTGCTGTTATTGTAATGGGTACAGTCGGCAGAACGGGTTTATCCCATGTTGTAATGGGTAGTACGGCTGAATACATCATCCGGCATTCTCCGATTCCTGTATTGGTAGTGCCGGTGCGAAACGAACCGCATTAGGGGGGCAGAGGGGCAAAAATTAAGCGTCGGGGATTTTTTGGAACAATATTCTTTTACTAACTTGTGTATACCCCCCCCCAGCCGCTCATCCAAATAATGTCCATGAGAATAATTGTACCGGTTTGGTCAATGATAAACGTGGAGGCAGGTTTGTTACACCGCTTTTGGGTGGGGCAGTCCGGGGGCCTCTATAACTCACTATACACCATTGCCGGAATATTATTGTTTATTGCTTTGGCCATTTTTGTGGTACTGATGTTTCGCCGGTTACGCCAGGAGCTATTCCGGAACAGGGCGGGTGCAAATACAGGCAAAATGCCCCCTGACGGACGCTCTGCATGGATGGTTAATTCAACTGATGATGCCATTGTAAGTGGGGAGAAACAGGCCGAAAAACAACTGGCCGATTCGGAAAAAAAATACAAAAACCTCTTCGAAAACAGTCCGTTGCCTATGTGGGTAATAGCGTTGCCCAGCCTGAAGTTTCTTGCAGTAAATCAGACTGCCATTGATCATTATGGGTATAGCCGTGAGGAGTTTCTCGCTATGACGGCGTATGATATCCGTGAGGAGAAAGACATGGAAAGACTGAGGCATGTAAACAGGGATACACCAGGCTATTATATGAGCAAAGATGCATGGTCGCATCTGAAAAAAGACGGTACACGGATTGATGTTGAGATCAGTGCGCATAATATCAACTATGAAGGGGAAGAGGCCAGGCTGATCATGAGCCTGGACGTTACAGAAAGAAGGCGTTCGGAAGAACGTATACAATTGTTGAACGATGAAATTGCAGATCGCGAAAGAAGATACAGGGCTGTCATCGGTCATTCTTTATTTGCCATATTCCTTGCCAGGCCGGATGGTACGATCCTGGAGTCGAATAAAGCAGCTACTGATCTTTTTGGATATACCGAAGAAGAGTTCAGGCATATCCACAGAGACCGGTTATTTGATTTGTCCAGCCCACGTATGCAGCAGAAATTGGCGGAAAGGGTCAAATTCGGGAGGATCAGGGGGGAGCTTACCGGAATTAAAAAGGATGGAACGCATTTTAGGTGTGAAATTGCCTCTGTGATTTTTGCAGATATTCATGGCACATTGTTTACTTCCAATATAATATCTGATATTTCAGAGCGGGTTGCAGCCAAGCGTAAAGAGGAGCGGAACAATGCATTGCTGAATGAGGCGGAAAGGGCTGCAAAAACCGGAAGTGTGGAGATTGATGCTAAAACTGGTGAACGGATCTGGAGCTGGGGATTTTATAAGCTACTGGGATACGAGCCCGACAGCATCAAGCCTGATATAAATGTTTTCCTCGATCAATTGATCCCGGAAGACCGGGAAAGATATGTTCAATGGTACCAGGGACTGATACAGAACCGGATTGAACGGAGTACTATCGAAATCAACCTGATGCGGAAGGATGGCTCTAAAAGAGTTTTCTCCGCGCTTGGCCTTACTTATTTTGATGAAACAGAGGCGGCGGAAAAACTGATTGGCGTAATACAGGACATTACGGAAAGGAAGCAATATGAACAGGAAATGGAGCAAAGCCGCCAGGAGGCCATTAGGGGAAGTGCATTGCTGAAATCGATTATTAACAGCCCTAAAGATGTTTATATTGTTGCATTGGATAAACAGTTTTGTTTAAGTACCTATACCGACGGATACAATGAACATGTACAAGCTTTATTGGGTAAGGATATTTACATTGGTCAGAACGTTTTTGAACTGGTGCCCGGGCACCTGAAAGAAATGTTTAAACAAATTTTTGAAAGAGCATTGGCCGGAGAGCATTTTATGTTGTCGCAACATTTGGAACTGGCAACGGGTGTAAACCGGATCTATGAAAACCGGTATGGGCCCATTGTAGATCAGCACGGGCAAGTATATGGATTAACGGTTTTTGTGCATGATGTGACCGAGGTAAAAAAGATTGAACTCAGTAACAGGCTGAATGAGCAACGTTACAGTGCATTGTTCACCGGTGCAGGCGATCCGATCTTTATTGCGGATATAGCTACCCGTTGCCTGGTGGATGTTAACAGCAAAGCGTGTGAATTATTGGGATACACCAGAACTGAATTGATCGGAATGGATATCCTGTTATTGCATCCTTCCGAAGAGAAAGAACTGGTAGCAAAAATCTTTAAAGAATTTATTGAACCGGATTTGACCCATGGCAATACGGCTGAATGCCATGCATTACACAAATCCGGCCGGCAGATTCCAATACTGATTACTTCCGGCAGTGTATTCACCATCGATCAAAAAACTTATTGCGCCGCTTATTTCAAGGATTTGACGCATGTCAGGGAAGCGGAGAAACGAATCCAGCGCATTGGTGATCTGTTAAACAGGGAAGAAGGGATTGCCCATATTGGCAGTATTGAAATAGATCTTCAGTCCAGCTCCAGGATATGGAGTGATGAGTTTTACCGGATCATGGAATACAAGCCTGGCAGTATTAAGCCGGAGAAGGAGCGGTTCATTGAACTGATTCATCCTGATTATCGGGAGGCCTACCGGAAATGGTATGAAAAAACGGCCAGTACGCCCGGATTAACTGAACCCATTGAAGTGAAGATGTACCGCAGAGATGGGGCACTTAGACACCTGTTTATATCCGGTAAGACCTATGCCGATGAAAATGGCATACTGGTTAAACATATAGGCGTGGTGATGGATATCACGGTACGGAGGCTGCTGGAAGCGGATCTGGTTCGAAGCCATGAACAATTGAAGAAACTGACCGAAATGA
Source organism: Sphingobacteriia bacterium (assembly GCA_015999745.1). GTDB lineage: Bacteria > Bacteroidota > Bacteroidia > Chitinophagales > Chitinophagaceae > Sediminibacterium. The sequence goes on from JAECQP010000016.1 coordinate 43,014, forward strand.
TTCCGATTGCCATTCTCCAAATGGAGACGGATAAAAGCGGTAGTGTGGAAATACCTTTTATCAGCAAAGGGATCCGGGATATTTATAAAGGGCTTAGTACCATCGATGTTATGAAAAATCCCAACCTGATCACTGATTGGGTGGTGGAAGAAGACCGGAAAGCCGTTCATGAAATGTATATTAAAAGCCTGGAGACGCTGACCGATCTGAATGTGGAATTCAGGGTGAACCTGCCGAAGGGAGGAACCATTTGGGTGAAACTGTTTTACCATCCCGAAGAAAATGAGGCTGGTAACGTGGTATGGTATGGCTATCTTGAAGATATCACCCTGCAGAAACAGATCCTGCTGAACCTGGAAAGACAGAACAAGCAATTAAGAGATATCGCCTGGGCCCAATCTCACCTGGTACGGGCGCCGCTGGCCCGCCTGATGGGGTTGGTAAACATGTTTAAAAACGGGATGGTGGAAAAGGAGGAGGAGCATGCCTTCCTGGATTACCTGGAGCAATCTGCCAACGAACTGGATAATGTTATCAAAGAAATAACCCATAAGACGATACTGGATTAGAAAAGTAAATATTCTATTATTTGCCATATATACAGATATGTCATTTTTTTAGCAAAATATTATTTTCTTATATTTTTTTGCCATTTTCGGCTGTAGTGAGCGCCTGGAGTTAACTAATAACTAAGGGATCCGGACATAAAAAATCCCGGTTTCCTGCGGATAACCGGGACAATTCAATGATTCCGTTTATTGGAGCGGAGTGCGCTATTAATATCTTTCCAGTTTGGAGAAGAAGAAATCAGCTTCGATCACTGCATTTTCATCGCTGTCGCTTCCATGAACGGCATTTTCGCCGATAGAAGCCGCAAAACGCTTACGGATGGTACCTTCAGCAGCCTGAGCCGGATTGGTAGCGCCAATCAGTGTTCTGAAATCGGCAACGGCGTTGTCTTTTTCCAGAACGGCAGCCACGATCGGACCACTGCTCATGAAATCTACCAGTTCCTGGAAGAAGGGTCTTTCTCTGTGAATATCATAAAACAGGCCGGCCTGTTTTTCGGTCAATTGAATCCATTTCATGGCCTTAATGGTGAAGCCCGCTTTCAAAATCTGATCCAAAATAGCTCCTGTATGCCCTTTGGCGGTTGCATCCGGCTTAATCATGGTAAATGTTCTGTTGCTCATATATTTATATTTCGCGGCAAAAGTAAGGAATAGCAGGGGTTTGGAGCAAGTCAAATAGTGTATTTTTAACATTTACGCCTAAAATGATTTGATTAACTAGCACAGATACCCCAATTTTGCCGCCATCGTATGCAAGATATCTCACTTTTTTACCCAAGCCTGTCAACACCGCGCAAAGTGGTGATTACCATGCACCAGAAACCCGACGGCGACGCAATGGGTTCCGCATTGGGATTGTATCATTTTCTGAAAGGACTGAACCATGATGTAACCGTTATTTCTCCCACCAACTGGGCCGATTTCCTGGCCTGGATGCCAGGCACGAAGCAGGTCATCAATTTCGAAATGAATAAGGAGAAGTCGCTGAAAATCCTGGCGGAAACCGAAGTGATTTTTTGCCTGGATTTCAACATTTTTCACCGGACCAAACACCTGGCCATTCACCTGGCCAATGCGGACGCTGTGAAAATACTGATAGACCACCACCAGCAGCCGGATGCTGATTCCTTCACCTTTGGAATCAGTGATACCGGAAAAAGTTCCACCTGCGAAATGGTTTACGATTTTATTATTGCGTCCGGGCACGATAACAGCATCAATGCAGACATTGCCACCTGTTTGTATACAGGCGTAATGACCGATACGGGCTCGTTCCGCTTTCCTTCCACTACGGCTTCCGTTCACCGTATGATTGCCCGGTTAAAAGAAACCGGCTTTGAGCACGACCAGGTGCACAACCATATATATGATAATTTCTTAGAGAACAGGCTTCGTTTCATTGGGTTTGCACTGACCAACCGGATGGAAGTTTTGTATGAGTATAATACGGCTTTGATGTATATTACGAAGCAGGATCTGCAGAAGTACGATATTAAAACCGGAGATACGGAAGGGTTGGTGAACTACCTGCTGACCATTCAGGGAATTAAATTCGGCGCTATTGTGATAGACCGGGATGAGGAGCGGAAATGGAGTTTCAGAAGCAGGGGAAGTTTTGACGTGAACCAGTTTGCCCGCAACCATTTTGAAGGAGGGGGGCATGCCAATGCGGCTGGTGGAAGAAGCAGCCACTCTGTGGATCAGACCGTGAGGGATTTTAAAGAAGTATTAAAACAATATAAACATCAACTACAATAAATCTAAAAATGAGGAGAATCACCATCCCGCTGTTATCAGCGGTTGTATTGCTTGCAAGTTGTAATCAATATGAAAAAACACCTTCGGGGCTTGCTTATAAAATTGAGAAAGGCGGAAGCAAGGAATTGTTGAAACAGGGCCAGTTTGTGAAAATGAACGTAGCGTACAATCTTCCTGCAAAGGATTCTGTACTGAGCAGCTCTTTCGGAAGAGTACCTGTATACTTCAGGGTAGACACCAGCCGTATGGCGAAGCACAGTTTTATTGAGCTGATCGATAAGTGTGCTCCCGGCGATAAAATCGATTTTGTTATGAACGTGGATAGCCTGAAAAAAATGGGCATGCTCGAATACAATGAGATATTCAAACAAAAAGATCTGATTAACGGTAAAGTGGAAGTGATTAAAACTTTTGCCAGCGAAGAGCAGATGATGGCCGATTACCAGAAAGAACTGGACAATGAAAAAGTAAGAGAAACAAAGGAACTGAAAGATTTTGCCGCTAAGAAAGGCGCGAAGGTACAGGAAATCCCTTCAGGCCTGTTTGTAGAAGTAACCCATGCGGGTGATGCAACCCTGAAAGCAGATTCAGGCAAGCAGGTATCTGTATTATACAGAGGCACTTTCCTGAACGGTAAGAAATTTGACGGCAACATGGATAAGGATTCTCCTAACAATCAGCCATTGAGTATCGTAATAGGAAGCGGCGGTGTGATCCGCGGACTGGACGAAGGGCTGCGTTTCTTTGGCAAGGGCGGAAGAGGCCGGATATTTGTTCCTGCCCTGTTGGGTTACGGACCCAACGGCAGCGCTCCGGTTATTCCTCCATACGCTGCGTTAATCTTTGATATTGAAGTACTGGATGTAACCAATGCAGCGCCAGGTTCTACTTTACCAATGATGCCACAGGGCCCCCAGGGAACACCACAGCATTAATGGAATAGATTGCCGATTTCTAAACTGCCGGTTTGATCCCTGATCAGGCCGGCAGTTGGCTTTTAGGGATGTAATGCATTCACCAGCTGTACTGCCTGAGCAGCTTCTTTCACGTCATGCACCCGCAGGATATTCACTTTATTCAACAGCCCGATGGTGTTGAGTACGGTGGTGCCGTTCAGCGATTCTTCCGGGGTGATCTGCAGGGTTTTGTGAATCATGGTTTTGCGGGAAATGCCCAGCAAAACGGGCAGATGAAATAATTGCAGGCCGTTTAATTCTTTGAGCAATTGAAAATTCTGCTCCATGGTTTTACCAAAGCCCAGTCCCGGATCCAGGATCACATCTTTAATACCTGCTGCAGTGCAGGCTTGCAGTCTTTCTTTAAAGTAATTGACCACTTCCAGGGTAATATTGCCGGAAATCAATTTTTCGTGCATGGTTGCGGCCGTACCGGTACTGTGCATGAGGATATAGGGCACGTTGAGCGCAGCTACCGCTGGAAGCATATCCGCATCATACCGCCCTCCGCTGATATCGTTCACAAGAGATGCGCCGGCTGCTACGGCTGCTTTGGCAACAGCAGGATAATAGGTGTCAACCGACAAAACAATCCCGGGAAAAGCCTGGTGAATAGCGCTGATCACCGGAACTACCCGGTCAATTTCTTCCGCTTCACCCACCAGAACGGCGTCCGGCCGGGTACTTTGTCCGCCTATGTCCAGTATGGCGGCGCCTTCCCGGATCATCCGGGCGGCGGTAGCCACGGCTGCTTCCAGTCCGGTGGCCCTGCTCTTACTGAAAAAAGAATCAGGTGTGGCATTGATGATGCCCATCACCACCGGTAAACGGATGGTCCATAAACTTCCTTTGCAGTTAAGTGTAAACATTCTCCTGATTCAGTTAAATTGCACCAGATTCAAAGATATTATCAAAGAAGTAAACGAAGGAAGAATAATGTTGAATACGAACGAGCAGTACGACAAAGCCATTGCATCCTGTTATGATATTTTCATCAAGAAAACCAAAGACTATGGCACGGCATGGCGTGTACTCAGAACTATTTCTGTGGCTGACCAGATATTCATCAAAGCCCTGCGTATCAGAACCATACAGGAACTGAAAACCCAGAAAGTAGGGGATGATATTCCTTCTGAGTTCAAGGGAATCCTGAATTATGCTGTCATTGGCCTGATCCAGCTCAGCATTGGCCACTCAACGGTGGAGGAACTGGATGTGGAACGGGTTGCGGTATTGTATACTCAACAGGTAAAGGTTGCCAGGGACACTATGTTGTCTAAGAATCACGACTATGGCGAAGCCTGGAGAGCAATGAGCCAGGAAAGCTTTGCCGACCTGATACTGGTAAAACTGTTGCGCATCCGGCAGATTTTACAGAACGACGGAAAAACACTGATCAGTGAAGGCATTGATGCCAACTATGTCGATATTATCAATTATGCGGCATTTGCATTGATCCTGATTGAAGAAGGAAAACACTAAATTATAACGCATGAAGAATCTGCTCCTGGTGGTAAGATGGGTGGTTGGATTACTGTTTATCTTTTCGGGATTGATCAAGATCAATGACCCCGCAGGGCTCAGCTATAAGATGCAGGAATTTTTTGAAGCCGGTAATCTTCATGGAATGAACGATTATGCGCTGCTGTTTGCCGTGCTGATGAATGTATTTGAGGTGCTGGCCGGTATTGCCATCATCATTGGATGGCAGGTTAAAATCTTCAGTTGGTTGTTGCTGCTGCTGATTGTATTTTTTACTTTTCTGACCGGGTATGCATTGTTCTCCGGTAAAATCAAAGCCTGTGGCTGTTTTGGAGACTGCCTGCCCATTACACCGGCACAATCATTTGGGAAAGATCTGGTACTGCTGGTGCTGATCCTGGTACTCCTGTTTTATCAATCACAGATTAAACCGCTGACCGGTAGCAGAACCGCGGCTGTGTTGCTGGGGCTAACCGTGTTCTTTGGATTCTTTATACAATGGTATGTGTTGCAACATCTTCCATTTGTAGATTGCCTGCCTTATAAAAAAGGGAATGATATCCGGCAGCAGATGCAAATGCCCGCAGGAGCCACTGCAGACAGCTTCGCCATTGAATTTTTGTATAAGAAAGATGGAAGGGAACTGCGGTTTGATCAGGCAAATTTCCCCGACGATTTTGATTCTACCTATGAATACATCAACCGGATAGACCGTTTGGTAAAACCCGGCAACGGTTTAAAACCCGCCATCACCGATTTTTCTTTGCAAACCTTACAGCAGGCCGATTCCACCGAAGCCATTTTTCAGCAACCCGGAAAATACATACTGGTATTGATCCAGGATGGGAAAGACATTCAGGAATGGAAGCCGGCCTTTGACCGGTTGCTGCCGCAATTCAACGCAAAGCAATGGCCTGTTTACCTGGTATCTTCCGAAGCCGCAAAAGTGCAGGAACAGTTTCCGCAGATGCAGGTCTTCAGTTGTGATGCTACCGTGCTTAAAACAGCCGCCAGGGTAAAACCAACTTTTTTCCTCATGCAGGGAGCCACCATTATCAATAAACACAGTTACCTGGATGCAGGTAATCTGGTTAAATAAATTCCATTGCTCAGCTATCTCTCCAAAAAAATCGGCTACGGCGTACTGGTACTTATAGGAGTAGTGGTAGTGGTGTTCTTTTTATTCCAGGGCTTTGGTGATCCTGCGCGGCTGGTACTGGGCCAGACAGGAGACAGCGCTACTATTCAGCATATCCGCAAAGAGCTTGCACTCGACCAACCTACCTGGAAACAATTTCTCTATTATGTAAACGATGTATCGCCCATAGCTATTCACAGCAAAGCAGAAATTGAAGAAAAAAAGCTCAAAGGCTTTTTCATAGGTGGTGAAAAGAAACTGGCTATTAAAGCGCCCTACCTGCGCAGGTCTTATCAAACCAAAAAGGATGTGGGTACCGTGCTGTACGAAGCGCTGCCCGGTACATTGATACTGGCGCTTGCTGCCATGTTGTTTGCTACGGTGGTGGGCATTGCACTGGGCGTGCTGGCTGCTGTTAAACAAAATACCTGGATGGATACCAGTGCCGTATTTGCCAGTGTGCTGGGTATATCGGCGCCCTCTTTTTTTATGGGTATTCTGCTGGCGTATTTTTTTGGATTTGTCTGGAGCAATGTTACAGGGCTGCAAATGACCGGCAGCCTGTTTTATATGGATCCCTTTTTGGGCAGGCAACTTTCGTTAAAGAGCCTGGTGCTTCCCGCGCTAACCCTGGGTATCAGACCGCTGGCCATTATTACCCAGCTTACCAGGAGCGCCATGCTGGATGTGCTGGACCAGGATTATATCCGCACGGCCTATGCCAAGGGACTGAGTAAACGTGTTGTGTTGCTCCGGCATGCACTGCGCAACGCCCTGAACCCGGTTGTAACAGCCATTACCGGATGGTTTGCCGAATTACTGGCGGGCGCATTTTTTGTAGAGTATATTTTTGGCTGGAAGGGGATTGGAAAAGTAACGGTTGATGCATTGGAAAAACTGGATTTCCCGGTTGTTATGGGAAGTGTGTTACTCACTGCTACCTTCTTTGTGCTGGTGAATCTGCTGGCAGACCTGCTGTATGGATGGATCGATCCGCGGGTGCGCCTGAACGGATAATTACTGGATAATAACTTCGTTGATGATTTCTTCTCCAAATGCTTCATTCACCCTTGCAATGATCTGGGGCTTCTGGTATTGCAGTTCGTTTTTCAGCGGCCCCACATTGGTATGGATAAACAATTTTTTCTGAATGATCTGAATCTTTTCTGTGTATTTGGCAATGGTTTTGCCCATCAGCGTTTCCCAGACCTCTTCAATCTGAACCGCGCGGATGCCGTTCTTTAAATGGCTTTTGCGGATAAAGCCCTTCAGTGCGTCGCCAATATGCATTTCTGACATGGGGCAAAGTTAGGGCTAATTTATAACTCAATCAGTTGAAAAGCAGCGCCTGTTTCCTGCAGCTGCAGTTTCAGGCGGTCGGCATGTGTGTCCGTAATAAACACCTGGCCATATGCAGTGCTACAGACCCTGCAGAGCAACTGGAACATTCTTTTTTCATCCAGTTTTTCAAACACATCATCCAGCAGTAAAATGGGCGGAACACCAATCTTCTCCCTGAGGTATTCCCATTCGGCCAGCTTCAGTGCAAATAAAAGACTCTTGCGTTGTCCCTGGGAGGCTTCCGGTTTAAACGGGTGGGCATTCAGCTCTATGCGCAGATCGTCACGGTGTATTCCCTTAGTTGTTCTCTGCAGTATCAGGTCTTTTTGCAAACTGCTTGTCAGTAATGCCGCAAAAGAACTGTCGTTCAACTGGCTGTCGTAATACATGGCCAATCCGTCGGACTGGCCGGCGATTTCGGTATACAGGGAGCCGGCCAGTGGAATATACTGTTGCAGAAATTCAACCCTGCACCGGTGAAGGAATTCACCCGACTGTACCAGTTGATCGTTTAAAATATGCAGCAGGGTGTGATCGATGGGGGAGCCATTTTCCGCCTGCCTGAGCAAACTGTTTCGCTGCTGAATCAGTTTGGTATACGCCATCAGCTGGATCAGGTATCCGCGGTTGGTCTGCGATAAAATGGTATCCATCATTTTGCGTCTTGATTCACCACTGCCGGTAATCAGGTCTACATCATCCGGAGCAATCATTACACAGGGGAACTTCCCTACATGGTCGCTCATCTTTTTATACTGCTCGTTGTTAACCAACAATTCCTTTCGGTTGTTTTCACGGAGTATACAGGTGATATTGGTGGATTCGTCATTTAGCAGGTAGTTGCCGGAGAGGCGCATGCCGGCATCGCCGTGGCGCACATTTTGTGCATCGGTTCCGGAAAAATAACTTCTGGAAAATCCGAGGTAATAAATGGCATCGAGCAGGTTGGTTTTTCCGGCGCCATTCAATCCGCAGATGCCAACAATCCTTTCACTGAACACCCATTTTTTAGAAAGGTAGTTCCTGAATTGCACCAGTTCCAGTTCTTTCAGCAGTAACATACCGGCAAAGTAAAGCAGAACCCATTTAATTATTCTGCTTTGGTATGGAATAAAGCATTTATTTTTAGTAAAATTTTCCACTTTGAAGACAATATTATCTGAACAGCAAATTGCGCTTACCGTAAAGCGCCTGGCTCATCAGATTCTGGAAAACAGTCAGGGGCTCACCAATGCCGTCATCATTGGGCTGCAGCCAAGAGGTATTTTTCTGAGTGACCGGATTGTAGCAGAACTGAAGATCCTGGTTGCCGGTGCGCCCATCCACTACGGAAAACTCGATATTACTTTTTACCGGGATGATGTTAGGAAAACTTTACATATAGCCAACCAGACCGATATCAATTTCAGTATTGAGGGCAAAACCGTGATCCTGATAGACGATGTGCTGTATACAGGAAGGACCATCCGGGCCGCACTGGATGCACTGCTCGATTTCGGCAGACCTTCCAAAGTATCCCTCTGTGTATTAATAGACCGCAGGTTCAGCAGGGAGCTGCCGATACAGCCGGATTTTTCCGGCAAAGCCATCGATACCATTGTTTCGGATAAGGTGAAAGTGAACTGGCGTGAAAATGATGAAAAAGACGAAGTGGTTTTAGTGTAATATATTATCTTTGATTTTTAATGAAACTATCTACCAAACACTTACTTGGTATCAAAGACCTCACTAAAGAGGATATTCAGCTGATTCTCTCTACTGCTGAACAATTCAAGGAAGTATTACAAAGGCCTGTTAAGAAAGTACCCTCGCTGCGCGACATTACCATTGTGAACCTGTTTTACGAGAATTCTACCAGAACAAGAATGTCTTTTGAACTGGCGGAAAGAAGGCTCTCCGCAGATGTACTCAACTTTACCGCCAGCAGCTCTTCTGCCGCCAAGGGCGAAACGCTGCTGGATACCGTGAATAATATTTTGAGCATGAAAGTGGATATGGTGGTGATGCGGCACAGTGCATCCGGAGCGCCGCACTTTTTGGCCAAACATATACCTGCCGCCATTGTAAATGCAGGGGACGGGATCAACGAGCATCCTACCCAGGCCCTGCTCGACGCATTTTCGATGCGGGAGAGATTAGGCAGGCTGGAAGGATTGAAAGTAGCCATTATTGGAGACATCATGCACAGCAGGGTGGCTTTGAGCAACATGTACCTGCTCAGGAAAATGGGTGCGGAAATCCTGGTAGCAGGCCCGCCCACTTTAATTCCAAAATATATTTCGGAAGCATTGGGCGTAAGGGTAACCTACAACCTGCAGGAAGCGCTGAAATGGTGTGATGTAGCCAATGTGCTGCGTATTCAGCTGGAGCGCCAGAACCAGCCATTGTTCTCCTCGCTGAGAGAGTACAACCTCGCCTACGGAATCAAAAGAAAAATGCTGGAGCGCCTGGGAAAGGACATTGTCATCATGCACCCGGGCCCCATCAACAGAGGGGTGGAGCTCGACAGTGATGTGGCAGACGGTCCATATTCCATCATATTAAACCAGGTAGAGAATGGTGTTGCCGTAAGAATGGCAGCATTGTATTTACTGGCAGGAAGAGAAAGCTAACCTGCGCCAACAAATAACGATTAAAGCCGCCATATTTATGCAACGCATCTGTTTATTCCCCGGAACATTTGATCCCGTTACGCTCGGTCATACCGATATCATTAACAGGGCATTGCCTTTGTTCGATAAAATAGTAGTGGGTATCGGTATCAATTCCTCCAAGAATCCCATGTTCAGTTCTGAGCAGCGAATGGAATGGTTCCGAGAAATTTACAAAGACGAACCCAAGGTGGAGAGTGTGGTGTACGAAGGACTCACCATTCATTATTGCGAAAAGATCGGCGCCCGCTTTATTTTAAGAGGCATCAGGTATGTAAGTGATTTTGAATATGAAAAAACCATCGCTGATGCCAACAGAACCCTCGATAATAAAATTGAAACCATCTTCTTAACAGGAGAGCCCAAATATACTTCTGTGGCATCTACCATTGTAAGGGATATTTTGCTGAACGGGGGAGATGCATCACCGTTTCTTCCGCAGGCTGTTATCAATTCCCTCTAACGCTCAAACTGCACACATGAATATCTGGTTTAAGAAAGACCTGTCCCTGAAAGATTTTGAAGGTATGGGTAAAAACACAATGGGGGAACACCTGGGCATTTGTTTTACCGAGGTTGGCCCGGATTATTTAAAAGCCACCATGCCGGTAGACCACCGTACCAAACAACCCTATGGTTTATTACATGGAGGTGCATCCGTTGCCCTGGCCGAAACACTGGGCAGCGTGGCAGCAGTGTTGACAGTTGATCCGGACCACTTTATCTGTGTAGGGCAGGAGATCAATGCCAATCATATCAGAAGCGCCCGTTCGGGCTATGTAACAGGTATGACCAAACCCATTCACAGGGGAGCCAGTTCTCAGGTTTGGGAAATCAAAATCTACGACGAGCACGAAAAACTGGTGTGCATCAGCCGGATTACGGTTGCTGTGTTGAATAGAAAATCCTGATCACTTCAATGATATTGGGGTAAGTGTTGTTCAGGTATTCGGGCAGGGATTCTCTTTTTACCCATTTGATCATCATAATGTCTTCTTCTGTTTGTGGTACCAACTCCTGCGGCCCCTGCACTTTCATCTGGTACCAGTGACTTTCCTTGACCACATCTTCATCGAGGTAGGTGTCGAAGTATTCATGTAAAGTGATGGTAATAAATTTCCCCATCGTAATATTCCGCAACCCGGTTTCTTCTTCCACTTCACGGATGGCGCAGGCTTCCACAGTTTCACCCTTGTCCAGTTTGCCCTTGGGCAGGTCCCAGTACCCTCTTCTGAGAATCATTAATAGCTCGTTGTGTTCGTTGAAAACAAGCCCGCCTGCAGCAATAATTCGTTTTTTATCCATGACTCAAAAGTTATAATAATTTTCTCATTTTCCAATTCAAAAATCGGTTTACTTTCGCAGCATGACAAACGAAAAAGCAGTTGCAGAGAAACTCTTGCAGGTAGAAGCGGTGAAACTCAGCCCTTCACAGCCTTTTACCTGGGCCAGTGGCTGGAAAAGCCCTATATATTGCGATAACAGAAAGGTATTGTCCTTTCCGTATGTGCGCGATTTTATCAAGAGCGAACTCTGCAATGTAATTTTTGAACAGTTTCCACAGGCTGAAGCGTTGGCCGGAGTGGCCACTGCAGGAATTCCCTGGGGTGCTATGGCGGCCGATCAGCTGAAACTTCCATTGATGTATGTCCGCCCAAAACCAAAGGAACACGGGCTGGGTAACCAGATTGAAGGCTCTTTTACGAAAGGACAGCGTGTGCTGGTTATTGAAGATCTGATTTCTACCGGTAAAAGCAGTTTGCAGGTTGTGGACGTGCTGAAGGCAGCCGGCGTTGAAATTGTGGGAATGGTATCCATCTTCAACTATGGTTTTGACCAGGCGGCAAAGGCATTTGATGCTGCGGGGGTAGTTACCCAATCGCTGACCAACTATCCAACCATGATTGAACTGGCCGTTGAAAGAGGGATCGTGGGTGAATCCGAAAAAGCCCTGTTGTTGGAATGGAGTAAGGACCCCGCGAGCTGGACAGGAAGCTAAACGGAAACAATTATAACCGCAACTTATGAAATACATGGTCATTGCAGCGCTCTGCTTTTGCAGCCTGCAGCTTTCCGCCCAGATGCCTAAACAGCAGTGGGTCACCATCAAATCGGCTAACCTGAAATGCTGGGAATGCAAGGACCGGCTGGAGAAATACCTGGTGGTGGAGAACAAAGCGAATATGGAAAGCGGTATGATTCAATGGAAAATCAATCTGTTACAAGGAGAAATTAAAGTACAGTTCTGGCCCGATAGAACAGATGAATCCGCCATTCGTGCGGCCATCAACAATGCAGGATTTGATACGGAAACAGAGAAAGCCAACCCGGAATCCTATGGCAAACTACCACCCGTGTGTAAACGGGCAGAGGATGGCGGAGGCCCGAAACCCAAGCAACCCTGCCATATACCACCGATCAGGTAACATGATTAGAACATTCCCAGGTTTTTCCTGCCTTCATAATTGAAAGGGAAGGATTTAAACACCCCTGCTTTACCGGCTTTAACGGTACCCTTAGCCTGGATCAGTACCTCTTTCTTCAACAGCATCCTGGCCGAATTCTTCAGCATATTGGCCATGTCTACCTGTATGGTGGCGGGCAATACGAACTCGCTCATCCGGTTGATGTGCATCAGGGTATCCAACTGGAACTTACCCAGGTATAAACTGTCTATATACACATCGCTTTCTATTTTTTTCAGGTCCACTCCAAAACCGTTCGGGTTGTAATACACCAGTTCAAAGCTCACGGAGCTCTGTTTAAATCCCAGTGTGTTTATTTTTAAATCACGTATATCCCGGTACTCAAAATCTTTGGGTTTTGTACAGGAAGCTGCAATCAGTACGATTGTCAGTAAGAAGGTCGCGGAGAGCAGGGTGGTACGCAATGGGCTTTATTTCCTGCAAAATAAGGAGAATTTATTGTAACTTGTATGCTAAAATTGTTAGCGATTTGTGTAAATTTCAGTTTAAAAAAGACTGCTCAGTTTTTTAGCTTTTAAATTAATTGATAATTAATTAATAATCAATCAATAACCAGCTTTTATTGATTATTATTGGTAGTATAATTGAGCACCGCCAGCGATGGAACAACGCTAAAATCCAGCAGGTTAAACAAATTATTTTATGAGTCCGTTATTAATTGAAAATCAATACTTTGGAAGCATTAATTACTATAAAATTTTGTTTAAACATACATATGTTAAAATTGAGCAATTCGAATACTATCACAAAATGAGTTTCCGCAATCGTTGCATTGTACCGGGTGCCAATGGATTAATTCATTTATCGGTTCCCCTCGAAAAAGGAAGGAACCAGCGGCAGGTGATGAAGGATGTCAGAATTGCCTATCACGACAACTGGGTGCTGCAACATTGCAGGTCGCTGGAAGCCTGTTATAACCGTGCGCCATTTTTTGAATATTACCGGGAGGAGCTTTTTGGGTTGCTGGAAAAACGGCCTGCGTTTTTAATGGACCTTGATCTGGAACTGCTGCACTGGGTGCTCAAAAAGTTCAGGACCGATCTTCAAATTGAGCTAACCGGAGCTTACCGGGAAATTCCTGAACCGGGCGTAACAGATGCCCGGAACCGGATACTTCCGAGGAATTACCAGGAGGGCGAACAGCCGGTTCGTTATACACAGGTTTTTGAAGACCGGATCGGATTCATACCCAACATGAGCATTTTGGATTTGTTGTTCTGTACAGGCCCCAACGGATTAAATTTATTAAGAAGCAACGATCCTCAATTTTAACGCATCTTTTGAAGGTAATTCAACTTCTTGTGGTAATTTCAATACGTAATTTGACTCTTTTACCTAGCCCCTGCTTTTTGATGAAAATCCAAAGATTTGTCCTGTGTTTATTCGCGTTTACATTTGCGTCGGGTTTAATTGCACAGGAGTTTTCTAACAAAGGAAAAGACTTTTGGCTGGGCTACGGGTACCATGTAAGAATGTCGCCCACCCAAAGCGCCAACGTGATCAACCAGCAGGAGATGATCCTGTATTTCACCTCCGATCAGAATGCCAATGTTACCGTGGAAATTCCTGGAGTGGGATATGCCCGGACCTATTCCGTTACAGCCAACCAGGTTACGATCTCAGATCCGATTCCCAAATCCGGCACACAGGATGCAAGAATTACCGATCCGGGCACTTTCAATACCGGCATCCATATTACCAGCGACCGGGCCATCGTAGCGTATGCGCATATATATAACCAAAGCGTTTCCGGAGCGTCCGTTCTTTTTCCTACCAATACCCTTGGTCGCGATTATTATTCAGTGAACTATACCCAGCGTTCCAACGAGGCAGCGTCAAACTCTTTTTTCTTTATTGTTGCTACAGAAGATAATACCACGGTAGAAATTACGCCCAGCAATAATAACCTGAATGGGTTGCCGGTAAATCAGGCTACCAATGTGAAATTGAACAAAGGGCAGATATATAATGTGATGGGGAGTACCCAGGGTAATTCCGGTGCCGATCTCACAGGATCCAGGATCCGTTCCATCAGTACAGGAGGAACCGGGGGCTGTAAGCCCATCGCGGTTTTTTCGGGAAGTGGTAAAATCAATCTTGGCCAGATAGCCAATGGAAGCGCCGACAATTTATTTGCCCAGGCATTCCCTTCCAATGCATGGGGTTTGCGATACCTAACGGCACCCACCGGATCCCAGCCCAACAACTACTACCGGATTTGTGTGAAGGACCCGACCACCATTGTGAAACTGAATGGAAACCAGATACCCTTAAGTTCCCTGATCAACGGATTTTATTACCAGTTTAAAAACGGGGATATGACCGGTATTAGCTCGCCAAGGCCCAACCTGATTGAATCAGATAAACCTATCCTGGTGGCGCAATATTGTACTACGCAGGGACAGGAGGGAAATTCCGGCGGAGGTGACCCTGAAATGATTTACCTGAGCCCGGTTGAACAAACCATTAATAAGATCACTTTATATTCTGCTTCCCGGTATGGCATTACACAGAGTTATATTAATATCATCATCAAGAAGGAGGGGGTAAGCAGTTTCAGGCTGGATGATGCATTGCCTCCTGCCAACAGCTTCACCTCCCATCCTGGTGATCCCAATTATTCATATGCCATGATTCCTGTTGGGTCCGGGATGTCTCACTCCCTTTATTCTGATAGCGGTTTCAACGCCATTGCCTATGGGTTTGGCAATGCAGAGAGCTACGGATACAATGCCGGTACCAATATTGTAGACCTGAACCCACCCATCAATATCCGCAACGACTATGCCGGTAGTGGAATCACGTATTCGGCCACCTGTACCAATACACCGTTCAAAGTATTTGTATCAATTCCCTACGAAGCAACCAGGCTGGTGCTGGATTTCGGAAATAACCCGAATGTGGTGGGTACTTCGCCATACACTTACACACCTGTGAACGGCCAGGCAGATTCTACTTATGTATCTAATGGAAGAACCTATCATGTATACTTCATTCCCAATTCTTACAAGTTTACCCAAACCGGTACTTTCCCGGTTACCATTACGGCTACGACCACTGTGCCGCAGTCGGATGGTTGCAGCAACAACAACGACCAGGAAATCAACGACAATATTATAGTCAATGATCCGCCGGTTGCAGATTTCTCCGTAGTGTCTTCCGGGTGTATCAATACCAATGTAAGTTTCAACGACGAAACCAATGGCTTTGGCCGGCCCGTATACAGATGGCTCTGGGAATTTGGAAACGGAACTACCTCTACGCTGGAGAACCCGGTATTGCCCATCAGCAATTATACCACTTCGGTAAAGCTGACTTCCATTACAGATTATGGCTGTGTGGCAACCACCACCAAAACACTGGAATTATCTAACAAGCCTGTTGCCCAATTCAGTTACAGCGCCCCCAATTGCCTCAACACAGATATCCGGTTTACCGATCAGTCTACACTGGCGGCCAGTCCTAATAACAATCAACTGGTTTCCTGGATCTGGAATTTCGATAACGGCGCCGGCCAGGATACCATTGTCTCGAATGCCATGCAAACCAGGCAGTACAACTCGGAAGGTGCAAAGGATGTAAGCCTGCTGGTAAAAACCAATACAGGCTGCGCCAGTGATCCGTATAAACCGGTTCCCCCGTTAACAATCAAACCCACACCGGTTGCTGCGTTCAGGACGCCGGAAGTATGCCTGGCAGATGCCGCCGCGGTATTTACCAATGAGAGCACTATTTCGGATGGTACTGCGGCTCAATTGATCTATAAATGGACTTTTGCTTCCGGCCTTCCTTCCACCACTGCTGTAAAGAATCCGAGTATTGTGTATGCGGCAGCAGGACAATATACTGCCGTGCTGGAAGTAACAGCCGTTTCCGGCTGCGCAGATACACTTGCACAGCCCTTCTATGTAAACGGTTCCACACCCAAAGCAGATTTTGAAATAACCAATACATTGCCCGTTTGCCAGCCGGTAGCAATAACGATCAAAAATAAATCGTCCGTAGACTTTGGGAATATTACCCGTTTGGAAATATTTTGGGACTATGCCAATCAACCCGCTGTAATGGAAGTGGATGAGGATCCGCTGCCCGATAAATTGTATCACCATACCTACCAGGATCTTCAATTGCCTGCTGCCCAGACCTATACCATTCGGGTACTGGCTTATTCCGGCGGAACCTGTGTGAGTTCAATGGAGAAAAACATCAGCGTTTACCCGCAACCCAAAGCAAGTTTTACTACTTCTTCCGCACAGATCTGCGAAGGCGAATCCATTAACTTTCAGAATCTTAGTAATGGTATTTCAAGTGCTCCCTTAACCTGGAACTGGAATTTTGGAACTGCGGGTAGTTCCACGCTCATGAACCCGGTGAAACTGTTTCCCGATTCGGGTGTATACAATATCAAGCTCTTCTTCGTGAATGCAAATGGGTGTACCAGTGATACGGCCACTTCGCCCGTTACGGTTCATCCTAACCCTAAAGTGTATCTGAAAGACAGGCAAACGTTGTTCTTTGGGACTTCTGTTGCACTATTGCCTGATTCTATGTATGCCAACAGCCCGGTAAGCTATCTGTGGACGCCGGATACCTATCTGGATGCCAATAATGTATTGTCTCCGGTCACCTCTGCTACCGATGATATCACCTATACTTTGCAGGTTACCGGTATCGGAGGTTGTGTTGCTTCGGATAATATCAGTATTTTAGTATTGAAGCCGCCTATGCCGCCCAATGCATTTTCTCCCAATGGAGACGGGGTACATGATACCTGGCAGATCCGCTACCTCGACCGGTACCCGGATGCAACGGTGGAAGTGTACGACAGGTATGGTCAATTGCTGTATCAATCCGTCAACTACCCGGTTCCATGGGATGGAACCTATAAGGGTAAGGCCCTGCCCATTGGTACATATTATTATATCATTAACCCCAAAAATGGACGGCAGACCATCAGCGGATCAGTTACCATAATTAAGTAATGATGAAAGGAAGGTTATTGTTGATATTTTGTTGGATGTTCACCGGACTTGCTGCACAGCAGCGACCTTACTACACGCAGTATATTATGAACAGCTATATCATCAACCCCGCTGTTGCCGGTATAGAAAATTACTGGGATGTGAAAGCCAGCCACCGGATGCAGTGGGTGGGTCTGCAGGATGCGCCGGTAACTACTTATCTCACCATTCATGGCCCGTTGAAGAAAAGCGATTACGAAAGGGAATCCGCCACCAGTTTTCGCGCAAGGGGTGAGAATCCCAGGGGGACCGCTTACTGGCGCGACTACCAGGCGGCTGAACCGCACCATGGAGTTGGCTTTACGGTCATCAATGATAAGACGGGCCCGTTGAATCGTTTTGCGGCTTATGGTACTTATGCGTATCATATCGGCCTTTCTCCCAGGACCAATTTGTCTGCCGGTATCTCTGCAGGCTTTACGAATATCAGCCTGGATGCTGCCAAGCTGGATTTTGGTAATATCACCGTGGACCCTGCTGTGGCAGGGAGCGGTATGCTGAACCGGTTGAAGCCTGATATCAGCGCAGGACTCTGGCTCTATTCAAAAGATTTTTTCCTTGGATTTTCCGCACAACAGATTATTCCGCAAAATATCTCCTTCTCCGACAATACGGTTTCTTTAACCGGGGGGAAACTGGTGCCCCACCTCTTTTTAAGCGGTGGTTACCGGATGCAGTTATCCGAAGATGTTACGTTTCTGCCTTCTGCATTGATCCGTTATGTAAGCCCGCTGCCGATTGGTGTGGATGTGAATACCAAGTTTCAGTACCAGGATATTCTCTGGCTGGGTGCATCCTACAGGTACAAAGACGGATTTGCCGCAATGGCCGGGGTAAACCTGAACCACTCCATTAATATCGGCTATTCCTATGATATTCAAACTTCCAAACTCAACACGGTAAGTAAAGGTACACACGAGATCCTGATCGGCTTCCTCCTGGGAAACAAATGGGGTGATTGGTGTCCTACTAAATTGTGGTAATTAAAGCTGTTTCAACATCCAGATATTGCAGCCATTGTGCCCGGTATTACCCATTGGTCCGCTCAGGTAGCTGAACCCAAACTGTTCATAAACGGCTACGGCCTTGTTTAATTCGGGCATGGTTTCCAGGTATACCTGATGAAAGCCTTTTTGCCTGGCAAGTTCCAGGCAATGATCAATCATTTTTCTTCCCAGCCCCATTCCCCGGGCATCCTTGTTCAGGTACATTTTAACCAGCTCGCAGGTATGTTCCGGTAAGCCTTCGGTAGGGTAGATCCCGGCTCCGCCCACCACCACATTGCCTTTTAATGCAATATAATAAGCGCTCCTTGGTTCGGCGGCAAACAACTCAAACAAGTGGTCTGTACTGTCATCGTAAAATACCGTTCCCGGTTTGTTGGCACCAAATTCGGTAAGGGCTGTCCGAATGATCAGTGCGATGGCTGCATTGTCTCCGGGCTGTATGGGTCTGATATTGATATCCTGCATATTATTAGGCATCCTTTCTGAAATTCCTGAAAGCGTTGATCAGTCCATTGGTGGAGCTGTCGTGGTCTTTCACTGGTTCATCGTTCAGTAGTTCCGGTAAAATCTTATTGGCCATTTGTTTACCCAGTTCCACACCCCACTGGTCAAAACTGAAAATATTCCAGATCACACCCTGTACAAAAATTTTGTGCTCATATAGTGCAATCAGCATACCCAGCGATTCGGGGGTGATCATTTTTAACAGGAAAGAGTTGGTAGGCTTATTGCCTTCAAATACTTTGAAAGGGGTGAGCTTCTTAATGTCGTCATCGCTCTTATTCGCCTTCATTCCTTCCACTTTCACTTCATTCTCCGACTTCCCGTTCATCAGGGCCTCGGTTTGTGCAAAGAAGTTCGACAACAATTTTGCATGGTGGTCTCCCAGGGGGTTATGGCTGATGACCGGTGCAATAAAATCGCAGGGGATCATCAGGGTGCCCTGGTGAATCAGTTGATAGAAAGCATGCTGGCCATTCGTACCGGGTTCTCCCCAGATCACCGGGCCGGTTGCATAGTTCACCGGGTTGCCATTTCTGTCTACGCTTTTACCATTACTCTCCATATTGCCCTGCTGGAAATAAGCGGCAAAACGGTGCATGTATTGATCATAGGGGAGGATGGCTTCGCTCTGTGCGCCAAAGAAATTGGTATACCAGATGCCGATCAGTCCCATTAAAACCGGAATATTTTTATCGAATTTTTCTTTGCGGAAATGTTCATCGGCTATAGAAGCGCCTTTGAGCAGCAGTTCAAAATTGTTGTAACCAATGGTCAGCGCAATGGATAAGCCGATGGCGCTCCACAGGGAATACCTGCCGCCCACCCAGTCCCAGAATTCGAACATATTGGCCTTATCAATACCAAATGCCGTAACCGCAGGTTCGTTGGTGCTGAGGGCTGCAAAATGTTTGGCAATATGCTTTTCATCCTTTGCATGTTCCAGGAACCAGGCTCTTGCCGTATGGGCATTGGTCATGGTTTCCTGGGTAGTGAAGGTTTTGGATGCCACCAGGAACAGGGTTTCTTCCGGCTTGATTTTCCGGAGTGTTTCGGCAATATGCGTTCCATCAATATTACTTACAAAATAGGCGGTGATTCCATTGACCTGGTAAGGCTTCAGGGCTTCTGTAACCATTACGGGCCCCAGGTCACTACCGCCTATACCAATGTTAACAATGTACCTGATCTTTTTACCCGTATATCCTTTCCGGTTACCGTTGTGGATTTCTTCGCAGAAAGCCTTCATCTGGTCCTGTACTTTACGGATCCTGGGCATAATGTCCTTGCCATCTACCAGGATAGGGGTGTCGGAAAAATTCCTCAGCGCCGTATGCAGAACAGGCCGTTGTTCTGTTTCATTAATTTTGATGCCTGCAAAAAGTTCGTGGATGGCTTCCGGGAGTTTGCACTCTTCCGCCAGCTGTAACAACAGTTGCAGGGTTTTGGGATTGATGATATTTTTTGAATAATCAAAAACCAGTTGGTCCAGGCAAAGTGAGAATTTCTGGAATCGCTCCGGGTCTGCTGCAAACAGGTCTTTCATATGCCTGCGGCTCATCTCATCTTCGTAATGTTTTTTTAATAAAAACCAGGCTTGTGTATTCGTTGGATTGATTCTAGGTAACATAATTTCTCTTAAAAACATCAAATTTTGGGCTGCAAAGATACCTATAAGGACTGAATTGCCCTAATGGTTTGCGCAACCATATCGGAACTGATGTCCAGGTGTACCACAATCCGCACTACGGCCGGGGTCATGGCAATCGCCAGCACATTTTTTTCGGCGAGCGCTTCTACCAGCTGCCCGGCAGTATACCGGCCGGTTACTTCAAACAGGATGATATTGGTTTCTACGGGGTAGAGCTGTCCTGTAAAGTCTTTTTCACGCAGTGCAGCAGCAATCAGCTGTGCATGGTAATGGTCTTCTTCCAGTCTTTTTACCTGGTGCTTTAAAGCATATAATGCTCCGGCGGCAATATAACCTGCCTGGCGCATGCCACCGCCCAGGGCTTTACGGATCCTCCTGGCTTTGCGGATAAACTCCCTGTTTCCGAGCAGTACGCTGCCGACAGGGGCTCCCAGTCCCTTACTCAGGCAAACGGAGATGGAATCGAAGGTTCTGCCATAATCCAACGGATCTTCTTTTTTAGCGATCAACGCATTAAAAATGCGGGCGCCATCCAGGTGAAGTTTTAAATTATTATTTGAGCAAACCTCTTTAATTGACTGAATATCAACAAAGTCATAGCATGACCCGCCGCCACGATTGGCGGTATTTTCCAGGCTTACCAGCGCGCTGACGGGGCGGTGTATATCATTGGGGTTGTTAATGGCTGCCCGTACCTGTTCCGCCCTGATCCGCCCATAATTGCCCTGGATAAGTTGAACAGAAGCCCCGGAATTGCTGGCAATTCCACCACCCTCATACAGGTATACATGCGAAAGGCTGTCACAGATCACTTCCTGCCCCGGTTGTGTATGGCATTTAATTGCTATTTGATTAGTCATGGTTCCACTGGGGCAGAAAATAGCCGCTTCCATGCCAAAAATTCCGGCACTATGGCTTTCCAGTTCATTTACCGTGGGGTCTTCCCCAAAAACATCATCTCCAACTTTAGCGGCATGCATGGCTGCAAGCATACCTGGGGTGGGTTTGGTTAGCGTATCTGAGCGAAAATCAATCATCATAGCTGCAAATCTGCTTATTTTTTTCAACATTTAAGGCAAAAATGCCATCAAAAAATCGTAATTTTGCTAGCTTCCAGAAGTTTGGAAGGATTTAAGGATACCATTTGCGGATTTTGATAACAATTGGCGCCTTTTCTCGTTATATTTAAAAGCAATATTCAACACATGAGGCAACTCAAGATCGCTACCCAGATTACCAACAGAGATTCGCAGGCAGTAGAGAAGTATTTACAGGAAATTTCCAAAATCCCAATGATCAACCCCGAAGAGGAAACTACTTTGGCGCAGAAAATTAAAATGGGTGATCAGCGGGCATTGGATAAACTGGTTCAGGCAAACCTCCGTTTTGTTGTATCCGTTGCCAAACAATATCAACACCAGGGTCTTTCTTTAAGTGATCTGATTAATGAGGGCAACCTCGGTTTGATCAAGGCTGCTCAACGTTTTGATGAAACAAAAGGGTTCAAATTCATTTCTTATGCGGTATGGTGGATTCGTCAGTCCATTCTGCAGGCATTGGCCGAACAGGGAAGGCTGGTTCGTTTACCACAAAATAAAATCGGAACTTACAATAAAGCCAATAAGGCCTATATGGCTTTTGAACAGGAGCACGAGCGTGAGCCTTCTACCGAAGAACTGGCCGAGATCCTTGAAATGAGCGAAACTGAGATCAACAATATATTCCAGAGCAATACCCGTCATACTTCACTGGATGCACCGGTGCACGAAGCAGAAGATGTTGCCATGGGCGATTTGCTGGAAGGTTCTGACGATACCGACGAAGATGTGATGAAGGATTCACTGAGAGAAGAAATCCGTCGCGTACTGAAATCATTGAGCCCGAGAGAAGCTGAAATCGTAAATGCTTATTTTGGCCTGGATGGTGAAAACGGCGTTACCATTGAACAGATTGGCATGAAATACGATCTTACCAAAGAGCGTATTCGCCAGATTAAGGAACGTGCCATCAAGCGTTTGCAGAAAGCGCGTTACAGCAATGCATTGAAAGCGTATCTGGGATAACAGGGCTCATTCAAATCGCTGAAGACATTTTTGAAGCGCCTCTGTAAAAAGGGGCGTTTTTTGTTGATCTTTGTACCGTTTCAATTGTTGTAAGATTCATGAAACAGAGCCGCCTCATATTTTTTTTATTATTGCCTGTTCTCATTGCAGGGTGCGAACGGGATATTACCATTGTTCCGGTGGAACAAAGCCCCAAGCTGGTAGTGGATGCGCAGATTGAAGCGGGTAATCCACCGGTAGTGGTGCTGTCCAATTCGCTGAACTATTTTTCGACCATCGATACGGCTGAACTGTACAACAGTTTTGTGAAGAATGCCAGCGTTACCATCAGTGATGGTGTTCAATCCAGCCAGTTAAAATTTTTTGAAACCCGGTTACCCGGTGGCTACCGGTATTTCTACTATAGCAATGATCCGGCCGATCCTTCGGGTGGCGTTATCGGCGCCATTGGGAAAACGTATATACTTACGATTGTGGCAGATGGTAAAACCTATACGGCTTCCACTAAAATTCCAATGATCAGAAGGGTCATCGATTCTTTGTGGTATAAGCCTGTTCCCAACCGGCCGGCCAATGACAGCTTTGTGGTGGTGACAGCCAAAATTACCGATGCCCCCGGACTGGGGGATTATATCCGTTATTTCACCAAAGTGAATGCTGCAGGTTATTTACCGGGTTATAACAGTGTATACGACGACAATATTATTGATGGTAAAACCTATTCCATTGATATTCTGAAAGGGACGGATAAGAACCTGCCGGTTGAACGGGAGAACTACGGATTCTTTCAAAAAGGAGATACGGTTTCCGTGAAATTTGCCAATGTAGATAAAGCCACCTACAATTTCTGGAGAACCTGGGAATTCACCTATCAGTCTATCGGGAATCCTTTTTCCAACCCGGGTGTGGTATTGGGGAACATCAGCAACGGTGCATTAGGTGCGTTTTGCGGATACGCTCCGCTTACCAGGAGGATTATTATCCCCAAATAACAGCAGTTTGTGAAAAAACAAAGCGCATATTAGGCAAGTGTATGATACATTTGTTCTACTAAAAAACAGCTATGGAACAAGAAGCAACAGAGAAAGTACATGTATTGATTATAGGATCAGGACCGGCAGGATATACTGCTGCCATTTATGCTGCAAGGGCTAATATGAAACCTGTTTTGTACCAGGGTATTCAGCCGGGCGGTCAGTTAACCATTACTACAGAAGTAGAAAACTATCCCGGATATCCCGATGGAATTCAGGGTCCTGAAATGATGATTCATTTTGAAAAGCAGGCTGCCCGTATGGGAGCGGATATCCGCTATGGCCTTGCTACCAAGGTAGACTTCAGTACACAACCTTATAAAGTATGGATCGACGAAGAAAAGGAAATCCATGCCGATGCAGTGATCATTTGTACCGGAGCTTCAGCCAAATGGCTGGGCCTTAAAAGCGAGCAGCACCTGAACGGATTTGGGGTGAGCGCCTGTGCCGTTTGTGACGGATTCTTCTTCAAAGGCAAGGAAGTAGCCATTGTAGGGGCAGGGGATACCGCTGCTGAAGAAGCGTTGTATCTCTCCAAACTTTGTTCAACCGTACACATGATTGTGCGCAGAGACCAGATGCGTGCCAGCAAAGTAATGCAGGAGCGTGTGTTGAATGCACCGAATATTAAAGTGTACTGGAATTCTGAAACCGACGAAATTCTTGGCGAAAACAAAGTGGAAGCGGTAAGAATTAGAAATGTACAGACCAGTGAAACGGCCGTGATTCCGATCAGTGGTTTCTTCGTTGCCATTGGTCACCAGCCCAACAGCGAAATCTTTAAAGGATGGATCGATATGGATGGAACAGGCTATATCCTTACACAGCCCGGTACCACCAAAACCAATATTGAAGGGGTTTTTGCAGCGGGCGATGTTCAGGATAAGAACTATCGTCAGGCCGTTACGGCTGCCGGAAGCGGTTGTATGGCTGCACTGGATGCCGAACGCTATCTAACCGCTAAAGGACTGGCATAGTGATGATGCAGATTCATTTGCACGATCTCCGGTTCTTTGCCTTTCATGGGTTATATGAAGAGGAAACCATCCTGGGTAACCATTTTGAGGTGAATATCGATATCAGTTATACCCCTGTTTCCTTACCGGTTAATCAATTGTATGATACCATTAATTATGTATTGGTATACGAACTGGTTGCAGACCGGATGGCTGTTGCCACTCCTTTGCTGGAAACCCTGGCCACAGAAATAGCGATGTCTGTACTGGATCGTTTTTCAATGGCCGAAAATGTGGTTGTGTCTATTTATAAACTGGGGGCGCCCATTGAAAATTTTGAAGGGAGGCTGGGAGTATCTTTTACTTTAAACAGAGATTAATATGCGACGGATGTTAAAGCCTTTGCTGGCTGTATTTTTTTTCCTGCTGCTGACCGTTGCTGGTGCGCAGGATCTCCAGGTTCAGTTAAAGGAAGCCGATAACCTGGAAAAACAACTGAAGGAAAGAGATGCATTGGAGAAATACAAGCAGATCCTCGTTACTGCCCCGGTAAATATGAAATCGCTGGTGAAAGTTTCCGAATTGAACGTTTTACTGGGAGAGAAGGAGAAAGATAAGAAGACCCGCAAACTGTATTTCGAAACGGCGCTGGGTTTTGCCAAAAGAGCGCTGGATGCAGATATGAATAGCGCCGATGCCAACTATGCAATGGCTATGGCTTCCGGTAAAATGACCGACGCGGAGCCGGAAAATAAAAAGATCGTGGCCTTTGTCAAGGACGTGAAAGTGTATTCCGATAAGGCGCTTGCGCT